>CAJTTH010000006.1:0-86908 GCA_910579125.1 uncultured Oscillospiraceae bacterium
TTACAGACAGTTAAAAGCGAATTGTAAGGCAGCAGCCTCCGTTGGACAGTGTTACCTTAGGTTTTATTTTTTCTATCCGGAGTGTCTTTTGGGGGGATCGTTTATGAACGGGCTGCGAAATTTAAAGAGAACAGCGGCGCTGATATTGGCGCTGATCATGCTGGCAACGGCATTTCCGCTCATATTTGCAAGGGCAGAGCAAGCGCATACGTTTGTTATCGGTGCGAATGAGAAGTTCGGAATTACGGAAACCAATTCCGGCATCTCGGGGCTTGCATACGATTACCTGGAGCATATTTCCAAATTTACGTCCGACCGTTTCACATATAAGAAAGGTTCTCCCAAGGAATTGTTTGATATGCTGCGGAACGGGAGCATCGACGCTATACCGTGCGTTACCGAAAAAGAGCTTGAGCTGTACGGCGGCGGGGAACTTAAGACCGCGGGCTTTTCGATGATAACCAAGTTCAACGCGATATACGTTTATAACCTCGGAAAAAATAAGGACGTAAACTTTAAGGATGTTGACGCTATTAAGCGTATGAAGATAGGATATCTCCCCGAAGACGAAGCGACGTTTTTTGAAAACGGACGATTTGTCCGCAGTGAGCTGGAGAACGCGGAGTTCGTTAAATACAGCACCGAGACCACAATGCGCGACGACTTTGTTTCGGGAAAGCTGGACGCGGTCGCGAAGAACTGCTTTCACCCGTGGGATAACGAAACTATCGTTTATCAGTTTGGAACGGACTCGTGCTATTTCGCGGTAAGGAACACGGACACCGAGTTCCCCGCGCAGATAGCGGACGGAATGTCAAAGCTTTTTATCAGTTATCCGTCGTTTCCGGGAGATACATACCAGAAAAACATTGCCTGCTACGGTTCGCAAAGATACGCTTATTCCGTTTCGGAGCGCAATTATCTCGCAACGCACCAAGAAATAAAAATGGGATTCAATATCGCCAACGATACAATGCAGTCGTTTGATCCGTCGAAGAAGGAGCTCGGCGGAATAATCGGCTCTATAATCGATCGGATTTCCGTGTCGTCGGGGCTTGATTTTAAAATTATACCTTACAACTCGCTCGCCGAATGTATGGACGCGCTTGCCTCGGAACAGGTTGATGTTATTTACGGCGGCATTCCCGAGGGCGGGGTGTCGGGCTATTCGGGATACTACGTTTCCGCGCCCGTAATGCGTTCGCCGATAGCCATTGTCGGAAGAAACGACAGCGAGCTTTCCGAAACTACCGGTATTGCGGTCGCGGCGGGTCACAGTGATACTATCAAGTATCTGGAGCGTTTCCGTCCGAAAGCGGTCGTTTCGCGCTATTCGACAGACGTCATCGCAGGCGAAATGGTGATGTCCGGCAAAGAGGGCGCGGCGTGCATGGATTGTCACGACGCGTATTATCTGAAAAGCACGCTGTACGCCGACCTGAGAATACTGGACGTTCTGCCGATATACCGCGCGGAATGCTTTGCCGTGACGCGCCGCTCGGCGGATTTGAAAAGCATTCTGGGAAAGGCGATAGCGCAGATAAACGGAAACGAGTCCATTGCCGACATCTACAATATAATCAACTCGCAGGAGATAGCCGCCGAAAACGACGATCGGCATATATGGCTGATAATCGGCGGGTTTGTGATACTTGCGGCGGCGCTTACGATATTTATCGTGCTGAACAACATCAAGACGCGGCGGCTCGCGGAGATCGACGCGCTGACCGGCGGACGCACTAAACACAGATTTTTCTCCGATTCCGAAAAGATCGTAAGAAAATCCAACCCCGAGAGTTGGGCTGTCGTGGTTTTCGATATCGACAAGTTTAAATTCATCAACGACCGTCTCGGCTACGAAGAGGGCAACCGAATGCTGGAGCGCCTGTACAAAACCATAGGCGATCACTTGGAGCCGTATGAGATATACGCGCGCATTTCAAACGACAACTTTGCGTGCACGGTCAAGAACGCCTCGGACAACGAGCTTGAAAACCGCATAAACAATGTGTTCGCGGAATTTGAGCGTCGTAATTCTCTGTTTGTGTCCTATCCCGTACTGTTCAGCGCGGGAGTTTGCAGGCTCGGACAGTGCGTTGACAGATACGGCGCGGTGGATTTCAATGTAGCGATAGACCGCTGCAATATCGCCAAAAAGACGATAAAGGGCAGACACAGCAACGCGATAGCGTTTTACGACGGCAAGATACGCGAGAACGCTCTGCGCGAAAAGGACTTTGAAAACATAATGCCCGCCGCGCTCAAGGAGCACGAATTTATGTGCTACATTCAGCCGAAATACGGCACCAAGTCGCGGCATATAGAGGGCGCGGAGGCGCTTATCCGCTGGGACAGCAAGGATTTCGGGTTTGTGTTCCCCGACCAGTTTATACCGATCTCCGAGAAGAACGGATTTGTTGTGGAGCTGGACTTCTTTATTCTCGAGGAGGTTTGCAAGGCAATGCGCCGCTGGCTGAACAAGGGGCTTACTCCCGTGGTAATTTCCGTCAACCAGTCGAGGCTTCACCTGAACAACGACGACTACATCTGGCGTCTGCGCGAGATAGTCGACAAATACGAGATACCCTACGAGTACATAGAGCTGGAGCTTACGGAAAGCGTGTTCACCGAAAACGCCGACCTTATGCTTAAAGTAATGCAGAAGCTCCACGAGATCGGCTTTAAGCTGTCGATCGACGATTTCGGCTCGGGATACTCCTCGCTCAATATGCTGAAAGACATTCCCGCCGACGTAGTAAAGATAGACCGCGAGTTCTTTAACGGCACGGTCAATTCGCAGAAAGGACGGGCGGTAATTTCGACGGTAGTCGATCTGGCGAAGAACCTCGATATGCAGGTCATATCCGAGGGCGTTGAGACCGTCGAGCAGGTGGATTTTTTACAGGACATTGACTGTCACATGGTTCAGGGCTACTACTTCGCGAAACCCATGCCCATGAAAGACTTCGAAGAGCTTTGGGCAAAGGATCTTGCCGCGGCGGAAACCGAGCGGACGCAATCCGACGTTACCGATCAGTTGCAATAAACACAAAACCTCCCGCACCGACTGCGGGAGGTTATTATTTTTTCGGCTCTTGTTCAGCTTACCGCCTTGTAACGCTCACTCTCGATAACCTTGTTCATTATGATCTCGGGGGAAATCTCGCCGCCGATGACCATATCGAATATCGCGGGTGAGAAGCCCGAAACCAGTGCCGCGCCCGTATCCGACATCTTCACGGGGAAGTTCTCCTGAATGCTGTTTACGTTCCAGAAAACCACCTCGGGCAGCTTGTAGCCGTGCTCGGCGTAAAGCGCCTTCATCGTGTCGAAAAGCGTACCGTCATTGCCGCCTGTTACGCAGTAATCGAACTCCATATCGGAGATGATGTACATACATTCGGGCATTTCGCTTTGCTTTACGTTGTTGTTGACCGCCGCCGAGAGTATCAGACGGAAGGTCGCCTCAAGGTTGGTGTTTGCTATCTCGTTGAACGTTGCGCAGAAACGAGTTTTTTCAACAATGTCCGCACCCTTGATCTCCACCAGACGGGGAGTCGCCGAGAACGTGATGAAGTGGTTCGCGAACGCTCCCGTATTGTGCTCCGCGAAATATATGCCAAGCGACAGCGCCGCGTCAATGGGTCTCACGCTCTGACGGGGTGCGTATGTCATCGAACCCGAGCCGTCGATCACCGCGATAGCATTGCCGCCCTCGCCGTAAACGGGAAGATTTCTCCAAGTGGTATCGAGCGCGGTCTTTTCCTGCTCGGATATCTCCGCGCCAAGGCAGGCGCGTACTATGTCATAGGGGAACAGCGCGCCCGCGTGGAGCGTCGCTTCGCCGCTGTTCACGGCGTTCAGGAACTCGGTGTAGCGCTCGTTGTCGTTGCGCATAAACGCCTTTCTGTACTTGAACATCGCGCATGAGGGCTGCTTTTCGTAGTCGAACGTGTAGTCGCGCTCGCGCAGACGGTTCTCGAGAATGTCCGAGTACTTGCGCAGCCCGGACAAGGTCTTACGGTACGCCCTTTCTGTGTAGCCGAGACGCTTTGCGAGCGTTCTCGCGTTTGCTCTCGCGGCAGCGGAGGATGTATTCACAGAGGGCAGCCACTTCGCCAACAGGGACACCTGACCGCCGTTCTCCATTGCCCTGACGTCCTCGTTCAGCCGCTCGCGGATAACCTCGACCGCCTTGCTCTCGCACTGAGTGCCGAGCAGCGCGCAGAGGTCGTCGTATCTGCCGTACTCCGCGAACAGGGGGATATTTCTTTCAACGGCAGCGGGCGCAAACGACGCAAGCGCCTTTACCGCCGCGCGGAAGAAACGGCGCTCGCCGAGACCGCCCCTCGCGTCGCGCGCGAAGAAAACGATCTTCATGGTCTTAACGGGGTCTTCCGCGTAGGCGCGGCTGACCGCCGCCGCGATCTCCTCCTCCGAAGCCGAGCGCATTGCGCCCGCGCGGAAGAACAGATCAAGACAGAACGAGCCGCTCGTGCGGTTAGTCACCGCGCCGTTGAGCGTATAAGTCTTATTCATTTCGCTGTTAATAAAATTTAGCATTTCAATTCTCCTTTCAAGACAGCGTTTTTTGCAAGCACGATTTAACTCGTACAAGGCGCGGATTCGAACCGGCATAAGCCGTCATCTGATTGCTGTTGCTGTCTTACTTGAATATTCAAAAGTACAAGACAGCGTTTTCCTCAACGGATCGCTCCGAAGCGGCGGGATTTGAACCCGCAGTAACCAATCTTATTATTGCTGTTGCTGTCTTATAAACTCGGCGCTGTTTTTTAACGGCGGTAAGCCGAAGCCCCATCTCCGTTCCCCTGAAATCATGCGGTCAACGCCGAAATATTGTTCGTTAAATCGTACCACGGCGCATTTGGCGATGCTCTGCCGACTGAGCTACGGAACGAACGTCCGGCGGGAATCGAACCCGCGACACTCATAAATATTTGCTGTATGCGCCGTTCACGATTAAAATTCAGACCGTTACTCGGCTCGGTTTTCATACGGAACCCGACGGCTAAAGCCGACGAGCACTCCGCGTCAAAATAATGCTGCACGAGCCGAACGATCGTTCGCAGAAAAAACTTTGTACAAGGCACTTTTAAATCATTATGGTTATGAAACTTTAACTCGCTGCTGTACGCGCCTTAATAAAATGCACGGTGTCCGCAAATAGCCTTCCGGTATTCCCGAAAGCGTTCCGTTTCGGAACTATTTGGGGTTCTTTAAATGCTGTATGCACCGTTTTTGCTTTTGTCATTCTGTACACGACTCACCGATATTTCTTGGCAGGAAATAAATATTGCTGCTGTACGAGCCGTAATTCCGTTATCCGTTAAGCTCCCTTAAAAGCTCGGGAGCTATGTATGCGTAACCCTCGTGCGTGGTAGTGTAGAAAAGCGCCGCTCTGCCGCTGTCGAGAAACGCGATATCGTCAAGTCCGAAGTCCGTTTCGCGGACGCCCTCGGAACCGTTTTCGTCCGTTTCGGCGAAAAAGAAGCATTCGTATTTCCGCAGAAGCCTGAAAAACGCCTTGTCCGCGCGTATCGTGAATTTCGGAGAGCCGCGCCCGCCCTGTTTTGTGCCATGCCATTTGTTGGCGGTTTCCCTTTTTATAAGGAACGGCATTGCCGCTTTGATGAGCGGTTCGTCTAAATCCTCGCCGCATATCTGCACTATCTCAATCGTCCGCGTTCTTTTTTCGAGAACGTCAAGCAATGCCAAGTACTGCCTGTGCGAGGTAAGCCGTATGTTTTCCATTTGTTTTTCCTTTCACGGCTCGTCGGGGCGTTCCGCCGTTTCCCAATAATGGAGGATTTTTTGCTGTTCGAGCCGTATCAAATCAGAGCCTTTCCGTTTATCCCTTGACCACTCCTATAGTAAACAGCTTTTTCACGGGTTCGGTGAGGTCGGTCTGACTTGCCATTACCTGATCTATGTCCTTGTAGGCGAACCGCGATTCCTCGGCAACGTCGGCCTTGTTGTGCTTCGCCAACACGACGTTCTGCTCCTTGAGGTCGCACATAACGCTCTCCACGGAGAAGTTGGCGACTGCCGCCGTCCGCGAGTACGCTCTCCCCGCGCCGTGCGAGCTGGACATAAAGCTCATCTGCTCGCCCTTTCCGCGAACTATGTAGCTGAACGACCCCATAGCGCCCGGGATAATGGCAAGCTCGCCCTCGCGCGCCCGTATAGCGCCCTTGCGGTGAACGTAAACGTTCTTGCCGTAGTGGTTCTCGATAGCCGCGTAGTTGTGGTGACAGTTGATCTCGCAGGAATACTCCGGCTCGATATTGAGGTATTTCAGCGCGTATCTCGTGAATGTTTCCTTGATCTTCGCGAGCATTACCGCACGGTTCTCGTAGGCGAAATCCATTGAAAGCTGCATCCACTCGAGATAGCGCCGCCCTTCATCGGTATCGACGGGCAGGAACGGCAAATTCCACTCCGACGGCACTTTTGAGTGCCATTTGTCGTTGATCGCGCGGGCAATCTTATTGAAGTACTGCCCGACGACGTTTCCGAAGTGACGGCTTCCCGAATGCAGCATTATGCAGCACATTCCGTTTTCGTCCTCCTGAAGCTCGATAAAGTGATTACCGCCGCCGAGTGTGCCGACCTGAAAATAGCCCTCGTCTATCTGCGGTAATAATTCCTTGTCAAACTCGTATTTTTCGCCCTGTTCTTTCGCCTTGTCGAGGACTGCGGAGGGCTGTGTTTTTTTGTAGTGGTTAAATCCCGTTGGGATATTGCGGAGAATATCGCCGCAGATCGCCTGTACGAGATTACCGCTGCCCGTCACGGTCTCGCGGAGCAGCGCCGCGGGAACGTTCGTCTGCACAAACGCCATTCCGCAGCCGATATCCACGCCGACCGCGTTCGGTATCACCACGCCGTCGCACGCGATAACGCCGCCTATCGGCATACCCTTGCCCGTGTGCGTGTCGGGCATAAGCGACACCCATTTATATACGAACGGCAAGCGTGAGAGATTTTCCGCCTGCTTTAAGCAGCTTTCCTCTATTGCTCCCATATCCGACTGCCATATCTTTATCGGCGCACCGTCGTCAGGCTTATGTACAAACATCATGTTCATTCCTTTCGTTTCGCTTTTTGTTATGTTCTAATTCTAACACATTTTTCCGAAAAAATCATATAAAAAAATCTGCGAACTCTAAAAGGGGGTTGCACACATTTCTCATTTTCTGAAAAATGGTTGAAATTGTGCAATATTCACAAAGATGAAAAAATTCCAACATTTTTGGTTTTACTTTCTGTGTTTGGCTTAACAGAGCCGTTTTAAGCATAAAACAGCCGCCGATTGTCGGACGACAATTGACGCAAGCATCAAACCCGGAGAGAGCTAGTGCCCTCTCGCAACCTTGCGTCAACACAAAATTAACGGCAGACGCAAAAACGCCTGCCGTTAAACTATCACTTTCTTGCTGCCATTTTAAGAATATCCCCGAATTTAATTCGGTTTCCGTTGTGGAGAATGATCGCCTCATAGACCTTGCTGACGATCACTGCGACAAGCACCACCGCCGCCGCGAGTACCGCGACCGCGATTATCGACTGCGCCGTGTCGAGAGTGCCGAGCATTATCGCACTCGGCAGCGCGAACGGCGAGCTTACCGGAAAATAATACGAGAATATCTGTACGGGGTTCGTAGTCGCCGCGCCGGTATCAAGCGAGTCAACGTTGAAGATAACGGGGAAATAAGCGAGGTACATTCCCAGAACGCCGAGTATCGAGTACGGACCCATAGCCTGCTGTAAGTCCTCCATTCGCGAAACGGAAGCGCCCACCAGCGCCGCAACCAGCGAGAAGAACATAAAACCGAGCAGGAAGATAATGATTATCAGTATAATATTCAGCGGGCTGAAACCTGCCGCGAGGTCGTTCATTGCCTCGGCGATCTGCATTTCGGAGGTCTGAACTCCGCCGAGCCCCTGAGCGGCGTTTTGCAGCGCCTGTTGAATTTCGGGATCGTTCGCGATCTTCATTGCTTCTCCCATCCAGCCGAACGGCGCGGAGATCAGGAAGCTCGCGAAACCCACCACTCCTATGAGGATAAACTGCCCGAAGCTCACGATACACATTGCCATGACCTTTCCGATGACTACGGCGAGCGGTCTCACCGATGTGAGCAGCAGCTCCATAACGCGGCTTGTTTTTTCGGTCGCGATCGATTGTGCGACAGCGTTTCCGTAGCTGAATATCAGTAAAAACAGCACCAACGATACTACAATGGGAACAAAATAGTTCATAGCGCTCTGGATGAAATTCCACTCCTTAGCGCCCGCCTCAACGCGCGAGGTGGTTATTGAAATTTGTGTGGACTCGTATTTCTCGGGGGAAACGCCGGCGTTCAGCAGCACTCTGCGGTTGATGAGCTCGCTTAACAGCCCGTTGAGCGTATCAATCTCGCCGCCGTCAGCCGTTGAAGTATAGTAGGTCTTAATGTCGTAGCCGATGACCGTGTCGTCTTCGCCGAGCGCTGCGGTTATCTGTACCGCCGCGCTTGTTTCCTCGGAGGTCTCAAGTTCCTTTACAAGCTCGTCAACGCTTTTCTCGGGAACGCTGACGTGCATAAGCGCTTCAAGCTGCGCAATATCGTCCTCTGCTAAAATCTCGGAATCGTCATAAACGTAAACCGCGTCAAATTCGGCAAGCGGGTTTTCATTGTTATCGCCGATAATGCTGTCAATACCGTTGTCGTCGCCGAGCACTGCGGGAAGAACATTCGTCAGCACGCAGATCAGCGCCACGACAAAACAGGTGATTATGTTGCCTACGATGAACGATTTCGTTTTGATATGCTGAATAAGCGTAAATTTGAATACTTTCTGCCAACCGTTAGTTTTCACTTGACTCACCAACCTTTTCTATGAATAATTCGTTGAGCGTAGGCTCGCGAAGCTCGTAGCGTATAAGCGGTATCTTCCGCTCTATTATCATATTGAGCAGCCTGTGCGCCTGTTCCTCGCTCTGAACGTTATAGCTCGAGCCGTTCGGGGTTTCCTCTGTCGCGGCAAGTCCGCACTCGGCAGCAAGCGGCGAGATGTTCCCCTCCGCCTTGACGGTGAGCTTTACGCGCCCGTAACCCTTTTTTATCTCGTTGAGATTACCCTGCAATACGGTCCTGCCCTTGTTCATTATGACGATATCGCGGCAGAATTCCTCGATCGTCGTCATCTGATGTGAGGACATAATGATGTACTTGTTCTTCTTCATTTCCTCGCGGATAACACTTTTGAAAAGCTCCGCGTTTACGGGGTCGAGACCCGACAGCGGCTCATCGAGAATAATAAGCTCGGGGTTCGGCGCAAGTGCCGCGATAAGCTGTATTTTCTGCTGATTGCCCTTGGAAAGCTGCTCCGCGCGCTTGTTTTTGTGCTCAATAACGGACAGGCGCTCAAACCAATATTCAAGCGCTTTCAAAGCGTCCTGGCGACGCATTCCTTTCAGCGTGCAGAAATATACAAGCTGATCCATTATCTTTATTTTCGGGTACAATCCGCGCTCCTCGGCGAGGTAGCCGATCGGCTTTTCGGAGGCGAGAAACGGCTTGCCGTCCCACTTTACTTCGCCGCTTTCGGCAGCGAGCATTCCGAGTATAATACGTATCGAAGTGGTTTTCCCCGCGCCGTTCGTGCCAAGCAGCGCGAACACTCCCGGGGAGGTCATCTCGAACGTAAGGTCGTCAACAGCGGTGTAATTACCGTATTTCTTAACGATATTGCTGACCGATAATCCCATTTTTACCAACGCTCCTTTTTAATATTATCTGTTGATACTGTTTATATATCACATAAACAGTATACATTATTTTTCCGACTTTGTCAAGGGGAATTTGAAAATTTTTTAAGCAGGTGATATCATTTTGATATCACTTGCTTAATTATATCATATCCGGATAAGTTTGTCAATACGGTAATTTGTGATTTATTTAAGACAAAAAACAATAAGCAGAGCACGAGTACACTTTCGCAATAGTGAAACAACATTTAATAATAAAACATATCTTAATAAATATGCTATGGCATCGCCAACACAAATGCGTTTCAAACACGATATTTATTATCAAAAACTTCCGGCATGCCGTTTTTTATACAGCTTTAGTATAATTTAACGGTTGACTTTTAACTCAAAATGTGCTATAATTTTTAATATTATGAGACATATTTTTAATAGAGAGACAATGTAAAAAACGCCAAATCCGAAAGGGGATCGATAGAATGAAACGTGTAGGACTGGACATAGGTTCAACGACCGTCAAGGCGGCGATAGTCGGAAAGAACAACGAGCTGCTCTTCGGGCGGTATCAGCGGCATTACTCCGATATCCGCAAAACGGTCGCGGATATCATCGCCGAGGTCGGGAACGAGATAAAGGGCGAACGCGTGATGATCGCGGTCACCGGTTCGGGCGGAATTTCCGTTTCCAAATGGCTGGGAATACCGTTCGTTCAGGAGGTCGCCGCGGGTACGGACGCGATAAAGGCTTTCGCACCGCAGACCGACGTAGCTATCGAGCTCGGCGGCGAGGACGCGAAAATTACATACCTCACGGGCGGTCTTGAGCAGCGTATGAACGGAAGCTGCGCTGGCGGCACAGGCGCGTTCATCGACCAGATGGCTGCGTTGCTGAACACCGACGCTTCGGGGCTTAACGAGCTTGCGAAAAAGCACACCACGATCTACCCGATAGCCTCGCGCTGCGGCGTTTTTGCCAAGAGCGACATTCAACCGCTCATCAACGAGGGCGCGAAAAAGAGCGACGTAGCCGCGTCGGTTTTCCAGTCGGTGGTAAATCAGACGATAAGCGGACTTGCGTGCGGCAAGCCTATCCGCGGAAACGTCGCATTTCTCGGCGGACCGCTCCACCATCTGTCGGAGCTGCGTCGGCGCTTCATCGAAACGCTGAATTTGCAGCCCGAAAACATCATCTTTCCCGAAAACGCGAATCTGTTCGTCGCGATCGGCTGCGCACTGTCCGAGGAGACCTGCGAGCTTGACATCGACGAGCTTGTACAGAACGTTTCCGTGCTCGGCGATAATCAGCTCCGCGAGGTCGAGCGATTAGCACCGCTTTTCAAAAACGAGGACGAGCTTGCGAACTTCCGTGCCCGTCACGCAAAGTCAATAATTCCCACCGCCGACATAAATTCCCATTCGGGCGCGTGCTATCTCGGTATAGACGCGGGCTCGACTACCACAAAGGCGGTGCTGCTTAATAAAAAAGCGGAGATAATGTACTCGCATTACGCTGGCAATCAGGGCGATCCGCTGAAATCGGTCATCGGCATTCTCAAGGAAATTTACGCTCAGCTGCCGGAAAATGCATACATAGCGAAAACCTGTACCACGGGTTACGGCGAGCATCTGATAAAAGCGGCGCTCGGCGCCGATTTCGGTGAGATCGAGACCATGGCGCACTACAAGGCTGCCGATAAATTCCTCCCCGGCGCGGAGTTTATTCTCGACATCGGCGGGCAGGATATGAAGTGTATGCGCGTCAATAACGGCGAGATTGAGAGCATTCTGCTCAACGAGGCTTGCTCGTCGGGCTGCGGCTCGTTTATCGAGAATTTCGCGAATGCGCTCGGCATGACAAGCGCCGAATTTGCCGTGCTCGGACTGTCGGCGCAAAATCCCGTCGACCTCGGCTCTCGCTGCACGGTATTCATGAACTCGCGCGTTAAACAGGCGCAGAAAGAGGGCGCGACCGTCGCGGATATTTCGGCGGGTCTGTCCTATTCGGTAGTCAAGAACGCGCTCTTTAAAGTAATAAAGCTGCGCGACACCGCCTCAATGGGCGAAAAAATCATCGTTCAGGGCGGCACGTTTATGAACGACAGCGTTTTGCGCGCGTTTGAGCTGATAGTCGGCAAGGACGTTATCCGCCCCGACAAGGCGGGCTTAATGGGCGCATACGGCTCGGCACTCATCGCGATTGAACGCGACGACGGCAAGCCGAGCACTATTGCGGCGCTTGATAAGCTCAACGGCTTCAAGGTCGAGAAAACAACTGCGCGGTGCGGAAAATGCTCCAACAACTGCTTGCTCACGATCAGCAAATTCCCCGACGCCCGGAGCCCGGGTGGCAGCAAACGCTACATCAGCAACAACCGCTGCGAGCGCGGTGCGGGAAACGTTTCGGCGGGCGAAAAGCTCCCGAACCTCTACGATTACAAATATCATCTGCTTTTCGACCGAGAAAGTCTGAATGAAGACACCGCAAAGCGCGGCGTTATCGGACTTCCGCGCGTTCTCGGAATGTACGAGAATTTCCCGTTCTGGCACAAGCTGTTCACCGAGCTTGGATTTTCCGTGAAATTATCGCCGAAATCCTCGCGCGATATCTACGATATGGGCATCGAGACCATGCCGAGCGAGAGCGTATGCTATCCCGCAAAGCTCGCGCACGGACACATTCAGGCGCTTATCGACGACGGCGTAAAGCTGATCTTCTACCCGTCCATGCCCTACGAAATGGCGGACAACAACGGTGGCGACAACCACTACAACTGCCCCGTGGTCGCAACATACAGTGAGGTCATCAAAAACTCCGTTCCCGAGCTTCGCGAGACGGTAAAGTTTATGAACCCTTTCCTGCCGATATTCAACGAAAAGCGTATGGCGGAGCGTCTTTACGAGGAATTTACCGCTGCGCTCCCCGAAATGAACATAACCAAGCGCGAGATTGAGACCGCGCTCGAAAAGGCATACGCCGAGGACGCGGCGTTCAAGGAGGATATGCGCAAAAAGGGTGAGGAAACGCTGAACTTCCTCAAGGAGAACGGCAAGCGCGGAATTGTCCTTGCGGGCAGACCCTACCACGTCGATCCCGAGATAAACCACGGTCTCCCCGAGATGATATCGGGCTACGGCTTCGCGGTGCTCACCGAGGACAGCGTGGCGCATCTCGGCGAGGTAGTCCGCCCGATACGCGTTGTCGACCAGTGGACTTACCACACGCGGCTGTACGCGGCGGCTCATGTTGTCGGTGCAAACGAGTGTCTGGAGCTCGTTCAGCTCAACTCGTTCGGCTGCGGACTTGACGCCATAACCACCGACGAGGTTCAGGAGATACTGCGCAGCTTCGGCAAGCTCTACACCTGTCTGAAAATCGACGAGGTCAACAATCTCGGCGCGGCGAGAATACGTCTGCGCTCCCTCATCTCGGTAGTGGACGAGCGTGCGCGGCATAAATACAAGCCCGTGCGCGGTCACGTCGGTTACATACGCCAGCCGGAGTTCACCAAGGAAATGCGCAAGAACCACACGATACTCTGTCCGCAGATGGCGCCGATACACTTCGATATGCTCGAAGCGGCGTTTATGCACAGCGGCTACAACGTGATAATCCTCAAGGACTGCTCAAAGGACGTTGTGGACACGGGCTTGAAGTACGTCAACAACGACGCTTGCTACCCGTCGATATTGATCGTCGGACAGCTTATCCACGCGCTGCAAAGCGGCAAATACGACCTCGGAAACACCTCCCTGATGATAACACAGACGGGCGGAGCGTGCCGCGCGACAAACTACGTCGGTATGCTGAAAAAAGCGCTCAAGGACGCGGGCTTCGAGAAGATACCGCTCATTTCGCTGAATGTCGTCGGACTTGAAAAGCAAAGCGGCTTCAAGCTCTCGGCGGGCATGGCGGTTCGCGCGTTTATGGGAATTGTTTACGGCGACGTTTTACAGCGCTGCCTGTACAAGGTTCGCCCGTATGAAAAGGTAAAGGGCAGCGCCGACGCGCTTTACGAAAAATGGCGGCTGTTCCTGCGCGACGAGCTGAAATCGCTCAGTCTGCCTCGTTTCAACAACAATGTCCGCAACATTGTAAAGGAGTTTCTGGAGTTCCCCGTGAACGACATAGCAAAGCCTAAGGTCGGGCTTGTCGGAGAAATTCTGGTTAAATTCCACCCCGTTGCGAATAATGATATCATCGGCTTGCTCGAAAACGAGGGCTGCGAGGTGGTAGTACCCGACCTTATGGGGTTCTTCTACTACATCTGCTCTCACGGAAAGACCAAATCCGAGCTGCTGTACTGCTCGCGGCTGAAGAAATTCGCCGAAAACTCGGCGATAAAGGCGTTCAAGTTTATGGAGCGCAGCTACCGCAAGGCGGTCACGGGCACTAAATTCGGCTGCCCCGGCGACATCTTTGAAATGCGCGAGAGCGTCCGTCCGATAGTCTCCCCCGGCAACATCGCGGGCGAGGGTTGGTTTTTGTCGGCGGAAATGCTCGAGCTTATTCACGAGGGCGTGCCGAACATCGTATGTATGCAGCCGTTCGCGTGCCTGCCCAATCACGTTACAGGCAAGGGCGTTATAGGCGAGCTTCGCCGCCAGCACCCCGAAAGCAATATAGTCGCGGTAGATTTCGATCCGGGTGCTTCCGAGGTAAATCAGGTAAACCGTATCAAGCTCATGCTTACCCAAGCGTTCGCGAGGGCGGGAATAAGCCGCAGATCGGCAGTTCCGCAGATCGGTGCAACTGATAAGTATTCGGAGCTTGTTAATATGCAATAACGTTATTGCGGACAAATATAAAGGAGAACATTATGCAGAAATTTTCAACAGAGAGCAAAGAGGGCGGATCACAACCCAAGTGGGGAGTTATCGCGATCGTTGTATTGGTGATACTCGCGGTTATCATCGTGGTATTCAACAGCTTTACGGTGGTGAACGAGGGCTTTATCGGCGTGAAGTATCAGTTCGGCAAGATCGTCGGGCAGAACCTTTCGGCGGGACTTAATTTCCATATCCCGTTCATCGAGGAGATACAACAGGTGGACACGCGCGAACAGGTTTACCCTGTGACGACCGACGCTTATACCTCAGATACGCAGACCGTGGATACGCTTATGCTGAAGCTTAACTATTGCTACGACGCGTCCAAGCTGCCGGAGATCATACGCACCATAGGCGTTAACAACGTCGAATCAAAGCTGCTTGTACCGAACGTCGCGAAAATATCCAAGGATGAGATCGGCAAGGTAAAGGCGGAGGATCTTGTACAGAACCGTTCCTCGGTGCAGAACGCGATCTACAATTCGCTGAAAGAGACGCTGGAGCCGCAGGGCATTGTCGTTACGGCTTTCGCTATCGAGAACCTTTCGTTTGACGACGCTTTCGAGCAGTCCATTCAGGCTAAGGTGATCGCGGCGCAGGACGCTCTGAAAATGCAGAACAAGACCGCCGAAAAGGAAGAAGAAGCCAGACAGAAGGTCATAGCGGCTCAAGCGGAAGCGGACTCTCAGAAAATAAAAGCGGACGCTGAAGCATACGCTATCGAGGCGGTACAGAAGCAGCTCACCCAAAGCCCCAACTATATCGAGTATATGAAGATAATGAATTGGGATGGCACTCTTCCGCAGGCGATAGGCACGGACGTAAATCCGTTTATCGCGCTCGGCGGCTCAGCCTCGGGAAATACAGGAAATCCGAGCACACCCGCAAACACGACACCCTCCGGCAACGGACAATGATCAAGGAGATAAATGGACTACATTAAATTAAAACGGACGGCGCTGGAAAGCTGGTTTTCACGCGCAAACGATATGCAGAAAAAGGCGATCTTCAAAATAAACGGCGCTGTGCTGATAATAGCAGGCGCGGGCAGCGGAAAAACAACAGTGCTCGTCAATAGGATCGCGAATATGATGAGGTTCGGAAACGCGTACCATGACGAGGAAGTCCGCGCGGTTAATCCCGAGCAGGAGCGTTTTCTCGCGGAATTTCCGGCAATGGAGAAAACTCCCGAGACTGCGCAGCGGCTCGCCGATATAATCGCCGTGAACCCCGTGAACCCGTGGAACATTCTGGCGATAACGTTCACCAACAAGGCGGCGGGCGAGCTGCGTCAGCGACTTATCGACATGATAGGCGGGGACGCGGAGAAGATATGCGCGGCGACGTTCCACTCGGCGTGCGTGAGGATACTGCGCCGTGAGATAGAGCACCTCGGCTATAAGCCCGGCTTTACGATCTACGACGACGACGATTCCAAGCGGCTGATAAAGGAGATAATGAAGCGGCACGACATCAGCGAAAAGGTGATGAGCGCGAAAATGTTCAAGAACAACATCTCTCGGCTCAAGGATCAATTGATATCCGCCGAGGACTACGCGCCCATGGCGCAGGAGAGCGCGGAGATCACCAAAATTAAGACCTCGCAGGTGTATCTGGAGTATCAGAATTCGCTGAAAACCGCGAACGCCGTGGACTTCGACGATATTATTTTCCTAACGGTGCGGCTGTTCGAGGACTTTCCCGACGTGCTGCGCCACTACCGCAATCTGTACAAGTACATAATGGTCGACGAGTATCAGGACACGAATATCGCGCAATACAGGCTGATCTCGCTGCTGGCGGGCGACTTGGGAAATCTTGGTGTTGTCGGCGACGACGATCAGTCGATATACCGTTTCCGCGGAGCGACTATCGAGAATATCCTCAACTTCGAGAAGCAGTATAAAAACTGCGAGGTCATTCGCCTTGAACAGAACTACCGCTCCACCGAGAACATTCTCAACGCCGCGAACGCCGTTATCAAAAACAACACACAGCGTAAGGAGAAGAACCTCTGGAGCGATCTCGGCGAGGGCGAGAAAATTCACGTTGACCTGTTCCCGTCCGAGCAAATGGAAGCCAAGGGCATTGCGGACATCATCGCCGAGGGTGTGGAAAACGGCGCAAAATATTCCGATTATGCGCTGCTCTACCGCAATAACGCTATTTCGCGCGGCTATGAGACGGCGCTGTCGAGGTCCGGGATACCGTACAAAATCGTTGGCGGTCTGCGTTTCTACGACCGCAAGGAAATACGCGACATTCTGGCGTATCTGTCGCTTATCAACAATCCGTTTGACGCGGTGAGGTTCCGCCGCGTTATCAACGAGCCGAAACGCGGTATCGGCGACGCTACGGTCGACGAGGTAGTGCGCATAGCCGAGGGACTGGGGATAAGTCCCGTTGAGGTCTGCCGCGACGCAATACAGTTTGAAACGCTGCAAAGAAAGGCGAACTCTCTGAAAGCGGCTGCTAACCTTTTTGAGGAGCTGGACGAGGTCGCGGACAGCGCGCGTCTTGATGAGCTTATCGAGACGGTTGCCGAGAAAACGGGCTATATGCAGATGCTGAACGCCCAAGGCGACGAGGGCAAGGCTCGTATCGAAAATATAAATGAGCTTAAATCCAACGCAATGCTGCTGTTGGAGGAAAACCCCGATGCGGCGCTGCCCGATTTTCTGGAGCAGGTCGCGCTCGTCGCGGATATAGACAACTACGATACCGAAGCGGACAGAGTATCGCTTATGACTATGCACGCCGCAAAGGGTCTGGAATTCCCCGTGGTATTCATAGTGGCAGCGGAGGACAACGTTTTCCCGTCGGCGATGTGCCAATTCAACCCGACCGAAATGGAGGAGGAGCGCCGACTTGCCTACGTCGCGATAACGCGAGCGAAAAAGCGGCTTATCGTAACGCACTCGCAGTACCGTATGCTGTTCGGAAAGACCTCCGCAAATAAGTTGTCGACCTTTATCCGCGAAATTCCCGAGGAGCTTTGCGAGAAGCACGGCGAGCGCCGCAAAGCGCCGACCTACTCCAAGCCCGAGCGCCACAGCTTCCTCAAAGAGGAAACCGCGAAAATGAAAGCCGCCGTTCCGCGTGCCAACGACGAGACATTCGCTGTCGGCGACAGAGTAAAGCATAATCTTTTCGGCGAGGGAACAGTCAAGTCGGTTTTGCAGATGGGCAATGACGCGTTGGTTACGATAGAATTCGACACGCGCGGTCTGAAAAAGGTTATGAAGAACAACGCTAAAATGACAAAAATTTGACAATTCTCACAAAACAGACTGTCTTTATGTCGAAATATTTGGCGGGAAATTTGATAAAGTTTGGTAAAAGGTTGCCGATAATATTATCAAGAGGCAAGAACGGTACGCTTACGGTTCTTCTCTGATTGAAAAGTGTTCCCAATAGGGAGCGCAATATGAAGACCGTGCAGACGCTACAAGAGTTTCTTGAATGACAGTCTTTCACAGGACAGCGTTTGTACGGGATCGGTCATCAGCCGCAGATTTCTCTTGAAGTTTGCGGCTTTATTTTTGGAGGAATTATGACGCTGATACTGGTTATGGACAACGACTGCGCTATCGGACGGAACGGGGGACTGCTGTGCAGTCTCCCTGCGGATATGAAGCACTTCCGTGAAACGACGCAGGGCGCGGTCGTCGTTATGGGCAGAAAGACCTACGAGAGTTTCCCGAAGCGTCCGCTGCCCGACCGCGAAAATCTTGTGCTCTCACGCAGCGCGGCGAATATTGAGGGCGCCCGCGTTTTCGGCGATTTCGAGAGCTTGCTCGATTACGTTAAAACGGTAAAGAAGGAGGTTTACGTTATCGGCGGCGGCGAGGTGTACAGACAGCTCGCGCCCTACTGCGACGAGGCTCTGATAACCCGTCTGTACGAAAATATGGGCGGCGACGTGTTTTTCGAGGACATTGACCGCGACCCGCAGTGGGAGCTTACTAATTCAAGTATTGTCGTTGAAACCGGCTGCAAGAAAATCCGCCTGATGAGATACGTGCGGAAAAAGTGATTTTTTGATGGAGTGTAATATTATGGAAGAACTTATTGAACAGTATAATAACGCAAGAAAATGGAAAAAAGATATGTTTATTGCGATGATCATAATGCTTGTGCTTGCGGCGCTGATGATAGCCGCGGGATTTATCGTCTCGGAGCTGATTGCCTTATTTCTGATATCCGGAGGGATCATTGCGGCGCTCGGCGGGGCAATTTGCATTATTTCCGGATGTACATTTAAAAAAGTGGACGGTCTTGTGAGAAAGTATCTGTCGGACAACGGAAAATCCGAAGAGGAAATAAATTCCATGCTTGGCGAAACGGGAAAGTGACTGCTTGATTTAATTACGGGTGACGAAAATGACAAAAGAACAATTTATAGCTTTTTGTAAAAATATTGGAGGCGCTGAGGTCGACCAACCTTTTGACAAAGATTTCGAGACGACTATTGCGCGGCATTCCGATACCAAAAAATGGTTTGCAGCTATTTTGGAATATCAGGGGAAAACCGTGGTAAACTTAAAGTGTGAGCCGATGGAATCGGATTTTTTAAGGAGCGTTTTTAAGGGCGTTATTCCGGGGTACCATATGAATAAGGTACATTGGAATACTGTGTTTCTCGACTCCGACGTTCCCGACGGGGAGATCGAACGTATGACGCTCGTGAGCTTCGAATTGACGGATAAGCGGAAAAAAATATTGAAGAAAAACGGCAAAAATCCCCTCTAATAAACGATTTTCCTTTGCGAATAATATATTTGCGCGGAGTTTTCCGTGCAATATTGAACAAAGGAGAACCAGCTATGATAAAGAGAATTTCTTCGGCAGCGGCAGCATTGGCGTGCTTTGCGGCTCTTACGGCTGCGGCCTCGGCAAGCGGCGTTGGTTCGGCAGTAAACGGCGCAGTCAACGGCGCTATAAATGCCGGTGAGGATATAGTAGGCGGCGCGGCAAATGCCGGACGCGATATTATGAACGGTATTACGGGCAGAGCAGGAAACGACAGCGACTCTGCAGGTGACAATACTACAAGCGATGACAGTACTACCGGCGGCGACAACAATTCCGCAAATGACAGCACATCTTCGGAGACAAGCGGCGATACCTCTTCGGAAACAAGTAGCGATACGTCTTCAGAGACAAGCAGTGATACCTCTTCGGAGACAAGCGGCGACAGCACTTCTTCCGAAACGAGCGGTGACAGCACCTCTTCGGGAACAAGCGGTACAGACAACACAAGCAAGCCCTCTAACCCCACGACGGGTGTTTCGTTCGGTTTCGCGGCTGTGGCAGCAGTAATTGCAGCGCTTGGCGTTACGGTTACTGCGGTTCGCAGAGACGACTAAGGACGAACCTTTCAGATTTTTCCGCGCTCTCGGTCAAACCGAGAGCGCATTAAAAAACAGCGATGAAGGTATAACAAATCAGTATCGGACGGCTTGTCCTTATCAGCCGCAATTTTTTGAAGCAATCGGCTATACAGGCAGTATCATCATGCCAAGTTATGCCGTTTTGTTATACAACAGAGATAAGGGAAATTTCCCGACAAAATATTATAGGAGGAAGATATTTTATGAAGTTAGAAAAAATACTCGCGGCGTTGATCGCGGGCGCTTGCGCTCTTTCCGCCGCTGCGGTATCCGTATTTGCCACTTCTGACGACAGCGGTTCGGATGCCGGAACTTCTCCCGACGGTTCTGTCGGCGAGAGCACAAGCGACCCTGTTGACAGCGATCTTGTTGACGACGATACCCCCGCATACGTTTACACTTGGAACGTTCCCGCTTCCGAGAGCGAAGATTCGGGCTGGGTTTCGATAAACATCACTCAGAGCGACCTTATCGGCTCTGTAAAGCCCGCAAATGTTGAGGCTATCGTTATCAAGGGCGCGGACGCAGACGACGAGATAGGCGTAGGCTTTAACACGACACTCACCGACACAAAGGCGGAGGGCTACTTCCAGACCAACGACGATGACGAAAACTGGCCCTCTAATACCTTAACAATCAAGGGCAGTGACATTGATTGGGATAACTATTATGTGCAGATTTTCTCCAACCGCGGCGAGGCTACTACCGTAACCGTTTCGGTTTACTCGAATGCTGATGACAACAGCTCTGACAGCACCCCGTCCGACAGTGACAGCGAGAGCAGCACGCCCTCCGAGAGCGACAGCTCCTCCGACAGCGGTTCCGACAGCAACAGCGGCGGTCTTGTCGAGGACGATTCCTCGAACACGTCCAACGGCAGCGGCAACAATAACCCCGGCACGGGTATTGCAATGACGTTTGTTCCCGCACTTATTGCGGGCGCGGTAGTTATTGCTGCCAAGAAGAGAAAGTAACGGTTTATTCCGCATCTTTTTCGGGCGCTTTCCGTTTTTGCGGAGAGCGCTTTACATAAATATACAGGAGCGCCTCTTGGTAATATTGTCTAAAAGTTTTCAGTTTCTTTCGGCAATTGTATATAAAATGACACTTGAAAAAAAAGTCGAAATATAGTAAAATATTATTTGGGGAAAGAATACGATTCGTAGGGGAATTTCGGATCGGTTCAAAAAATGCTTTTGCAAAACGGATTTTGGAGGATTTGAGAATGAAGTTAAAATCGGTTCTCGCGGCTCTTGTTGCGGCTGCAACCGTATCTGCGGTGTCGGTATGCGGTTTTGCGGCAACAGACAGTTCGGAGATATCCCCCGCCCCCGAGGCGGCTGAGGCTGCCAAAGAAAACCCCGACACGGGTGTTGAGGGCGTTGCGGCTTTTGCGGGTGCTATTGCGCTTTCGGGCGCGGCTATCGTTATCTCCCGCAAGAGAGACTAATGCATATAAACGGCAAGTTCCGTTTATGCACGCTCCCGGCAATAGTCGGGGGCGTTTTTTCATTAAAGATTTTCCGGCAAATATACTTGACTTGCATATTAAAGTGTGATATAATCTGTGTGTAGAATTATTTTTGGAGGTAAATTATGGAAATTTCTAACGATATAAAATATGTTGGTGTGAACGACCGCGAGGTGGACCTTTTTGAGGGAATGTACGACGTTCCCAACGGTATGGCGTATAATTCTTATGTTATCCTTGACGAGAAGATTGCTGTAATGGATACCGTTGACGCGCGCTTTGGCGAGGAGTGGCTCGGTAATCTCGAAAAGGTTCTGGGCGGACGCGCCCCCGATTATCTGGTGGTTCAACACATG
This sequence comes from uncultured Oscillospiraceae bacterium, assembly GCA_910579125.1. Classification (GTDB taxonomy): domain Bacteria; phylum Bacillota; class Clostridia; order Oscillospirales; family Ruminococcaceae; genus CAG-115. Next base: position 21,822 of record CAJTTH010000006.1, read on the forward strand.
GAACCCGACCACTCGGCAAACATCAAGTTTTTTGCCGAGAAATACCCCTCTGCCAAGCTCGTTGCCTCAGCTAAGGCGTTCGTGATGATGGAGCAGTTTTTCGGCGACAATTTTACGGACAGGCAGGTTGTTGTCGGCGAGAACGATACGCTTGCTCTCGGCAAGCATACGCTGACGTTTATTACCGCGCCGATGGTTCACTGGCCCGAGGTTATTATGACATACGATGATGTTGACAAGGCGCTGTTCTCGGCGGACGGTTTCGGCAAATTCGGCGCGCTGGACGCTGACGAGGACTGGGCTTGCGAGGCTCGCCGCTACTATTTCGGTATTGTCGGCAAATACGGAGTGCAGGTTCAGGCGGTTCTCAAGAAAGCGGCGGGGCTGAATATCGAGAAAATTCTGCCGCTGCACGGTCCTATGTTGCTGGAAAATCTCGGATATTATCTTAATCTGTATAACATCTGGTCGAGCTACGGCGTTGAGAGCGAGGGCGTGGTAATTGCGTACACCTCGGTTTACGGAAACACCAAAAAGGCGGTTGAGCTGCTTGCGAAGAAGCTCGAGGAGGGCGGCTGCCCGAAAGTGACAGTTACCGATCTTGCGCGCGACGATATGGCGGAGGCTGTTGAAGACGCTTTCCGTTACGGCAAGCTCGTGCTGGCGACGACCACCTACAACGCCGATGTTTTCCCGTTTATGCGCGATTTTATTCTGCACCTCACCGAGCGCAACTATCAGAAGCGCACGATAGGCATTATTGAGAACGGAAGTTGGGCGCCCACAGCGGCTAAGGTCATTAAGGGTATGTTTGAGAAGAGCAAGGACATAAAGTTCACCGATACTACGGTCACGCTCAAGTCCTCGCTTAACTCCGTAAGCGAGGCACAGATTAACGCGCTCGCAAAGGAGTTGCTTTAATTTTTCGGGGAGCGTGACGCTCCCCTTTTTTCCATAAAAATGTGCTTTTTTACCTTGTATTTTGCTGAAATGAGGCATTGGTGATTTCACTAATTTACAGTATGAAATTTCCCATGATATAGAGAAAGTGACAGGTCGTTATCTGATGAGGAGGAATTAGCTTGTATAATCGTTATAAAGATATTTCAAAAAATTGCACACAGCTTGATGTTACTTTTGAATACAAAGACAATATATTCTTCTTATGGAAGTATGGTTTTTTTGATTGTATTCCCAATAATTGGGAAGAAACCTATTCACTTCTGCCAGGCAGCTATCCGTATTAAGCAACTGCCGTTTGTTTTAACAAAATGTTAAAAAATGTTTTTCAGCAACATAAAAGAAAAAAATCCGCCCTTTTTCAAGAGCGGATATTTTTTGCCGATATGAGCCAAGGTAATCAGTTTGCGAGACCTGCTCTTTCAATACCTTCCGTGAAGTACTTCTGGAGGAAGATATACATAATTACAATAGGCGTGATCGCCATGAGACAGCCCGCTTCTACCCATACCATGAAGTTCGCGGGTATTCCGGGTTCACCCGTAAGGTAGATTGCCATTGTACTTGCGAGACCCGCAACCTGCAGAGAGATCGTCTGCGAGTTCAGGAAGAACATTGAGCTGATAAAGTAGTCGTTCCAATACCATACTATCGAGAAGATGAATACCGTAAGGAACGAGCTTGCCGCGTTCGGAACCATTACGCTTATAAACGTTTTGAACGGACCGCAGCCGTCAAGGTACGCCGCGTCCTCAAGCTCCTTGGGAAGACCGCGGAAGAACTGTCTGAACAGGTAGATGAACAGACCGCCGCGGATACCGTTACCGAATATCGCGGGAATGTACATTGAGAAGTTCGTGTTTGTAAGACGAATGGAGTTGCCCGTAAGCGCGTTCAGCAGACCGAAGATGTCAAAGTTCGCGAATATATTATACTGCGGAAGTATGATGACCTGCGGCGGTACTATAATTTGCAGCAGAACCAGCGCAAACAGCACCTTTTTGCCCTTGAACTGAAAACGCGCAAAGCCGTAGCCTGTGAGCGCGCACGCGCCAACCTGAAGCACCGAAGCCACAACGTTAAGCTGGATAGTGTTCCAGAGAACGTCGGGATATTTGATCGCGTCCCATACCTCCGAGAAATTCTGGAGACGAATGCTCTTGGGTATCCACATTATGGACGGGTCGTTCATATCGATCTGCGGACGGAGCGACGCGCTTATCATGTACATTATCGGGTACAGGATTACAAATCCGAGACCGAACAGCAGCAAGAATCTGAATACCGGCCATACGCGGTTCGCAATTCTATTCCAGAAAATGTAAGTATAATGCTTGCGCTCCTTCGCGTTATAGTGGCGGTAGTTCTTGATAATGCTCCAGTTTGTAACGCGTTGATACTTCTTGTCGCGGTCGTCCTCGTTCACGCGCGGCGCCTTGCCCGCGGACGTGCCGGACGCAGCACTCTCGACGTCGGAGGCTTTTTTAATATTTTCTTCTGACATAAAAGCACCTCCTTATTCATTCTCGTAATAAACAAATCTGTTTACGATCAAAACGACAATTCCGAGTATCGCGCCGATTATCGCGAAGTATATCCACGCCATCGCCGCCGAATATCCGTAGTCACCCAGTCTCGACTGTTTGAGTATGAGGTTCATGACCTCGTTGTCGGTTGCAACAAATGCGTCTATGATCGTATATATCAGATTCGCCAAAATCATTGGGCTTATCATCGGGAACGTTATCTTCCAAAAGAACTCCCATGCGGTCGCGCCCTCCATATTTGCCGCTTCCTTTGCGGACGGCGGAATATTCTGAAGCGCCGAGAGGAATATCAATATCTGGATACCTGAGTTCCATACAAGGTTCAGAACATTGGAGGTAAGCTCCTCAATGAATGTCGTGAAATCCGGACTTATGTTGTAAATTCCCACAAACTCCATAAGCTCCGAAACAAGGTCGGTCTTGAACAGTGCGCTGAACTGCGTTGCGCCCGAAATACCCTGCGACGCCATATCACCGTTGATAACCGTGATAATCGGACCTGTTGCGATAAGTACCGGCAAGAAAAATATCGCTCTCGCAAACGTTCTTCCTCTGAACTTCTGATTAAGCATGATCGCGATGAACAGCGAGAAGATCATGATAACGAACGCCTGCGGTATGATCTGCCCTATTGAAGCCACAAGCTCTCTCGGGAAGTCCGGGTCGCCTGTGAACGCTTTGATGTAGTTCGCGAAGTTGTTCCACTCGGTGTGGATACCCGCGCTGGTGTAGCCTGCTGCGAGAGCGTCCGCCTTATCGTGCATCATCGCGTTGCTGAACGAATACTCGATCGATTTGATAACGGGTATTACAAACAGCCAGATCGTTCCTATAAACCACAGCGCGATAAATCCGTAACCGTAAAGGTGTTTTTTGCGCTCGTAGGGTATCTTGTTGGTCTTGATCTTGCGCTCGCGTTTTTCGCCATTTTGTCTGCGGACGTCGACATCCTCGCCTGCGGCGTTAAACGCCGCTGCCGCTGCGGTATTGTGCGCCGATCTCTTTACAGGTGCGGGAGCGGGTGCTGCTTCGGGAGCTGCTTGTGCGGTCTGCTCCGCCTTTTCAACTGCTTTTTCGGTCTTGGCGGTGTTTTCCGATGCCTGCTTTTCTTTTTTACTCATCAGTCAGTCGTCGCTCCTTTCCAAGTTTTTTCCGGCAGCTGAACCTCTGTGCCGTTGATTTTCAGCGTGTAGTTGTCAAGATCCGCTGTAAGAACCGTACCGTCCTCGAACGTGGTTTCGATTACTCTTGACGAAATGTACTTGTGGTCGGTAATAGGCGAATTGGAAACGCCCGCGAGATTTTGCTTGAAGAACTTGTATTCCTCAGCCGCAACGTCCAACCAACCCGAGTAATGAGTGTAGAACAGCGTCTCGTACTTGCAGTCCGTAAGCTCGTTGGGCGACTCGTACATAAGTCCGTAGTGGAGCGGGGTGCCCGTAACGAAAGAGAGCAGCAACATCTCGTCTGCACTTGCGCTTGCGTTCTTTTCCTTTGAGGAGTACGGGATATATCCGTGAATTACCATTTCGTAAAGCGGGATATCGTAGTCCGTGAGGTCGAAAGCGCTGCTGTAAAGCGGAACATCGCGAATGCTGTCAACGTACTTGAACGCGTAGTCGTTGCACGCCGACGCCTCAAACTTGATGCCGCTGTTGTTGATGATCTCGTAGCTCTTCTTCAAATTCTCGACAGCCTGCTGTCTGGATGTTTTCTTATCCTTGTTGCCGCTGTAATCGCTGTACAGCATACTTGTGCCGTTGCCGACGGAAATCGCGCCTATGCCCTCCGAGGAGTAGCTCGAAACGACTTCGCCGTAAACCTTGGTGTAGTAAGCGGGCGTGAGAATGAACCAGTTGGGTCTTGTGTCGTGAGGAGTTCCGAACGCTATCTCGTATTCGCCCTGAGTAGCGTAGGACTTGGAAAGTCCGATTACCGAAGCGCCGGTCTTGGAGTATCCGTTGCCGCTGCGCTCAAATTCGGTAAGGTCCACGTTGGGAGCGAGCGTTATACCCGCCGACTTACAGTAGTCGTAAAGCGCCTTAAACGCGCTCTTTCCGCCAAGCGAATTGGCGTAATCGACCGAGTTGGATATTTTGTCGGTAAGACCCGCCGTATTAAAATCGTTATATCCGACGACCATTTCGTCGATACCGCGGTTTTTCAACTCCTCGAGAATGATCTTTGCCTGCTCGTAGGTAGTCGCGGCGGTCTGCATTTTGATCGGCAGACCCATTATCGAGCGCTCCTTTACCGCGCCGCCGTAAAGGTCGACGTAAAGCGCTGTATTGTCTGCGTCGGTTTTCTTCGACATAAGACCTTCGTCCAGAAGATACTTCTGATAACGCTTGGCTATGTCAACATAAGTAGTATCGCTCTTTGCAATCGGGTAGTAGCGAACGGTCACGCGCTCCTCGGGAATCCTAGTCTGCTCGTAGGCTTTCAGCGCCGACGCGTTGATTGCTCCCATGAAGTACTGATCGTTGCCTCTGATCGCGAAATCAAAGTACGCGGAGTTGTAACCCGTAGCGTCCTGACCCGCAATACCCGCTTTCGCGGTCGCGTAAGCCGCGCCCTCGGTAATGACCTCCAACAAAGCGGAGTCCTTCTTTACAACGCCGAGAATGGGCAGATACGCCTGCTCCGTCTTTTTTGGCGCTCTATCCTGCGAATAAGCGTATTCGCGTCCGTAGATCTTCTGCGAATACTTCATCGACGAGCCCTTGCCGTTATTGAAGTTGATGACCGCGCCGGAACCGTCGGGAATAACGAAGTATCCCTCCTCATCGGCATAGCCCGCGTTCATATTCGGGAAAAGGCTGAGATCGACAACCGAACGCGTCGCCTCATCAATCTCTGTGGGAGCGTCCAATTCGACCTCGGTGATCTCGTTTACCAGAACGGAAACATCGTAATGGTCGTCAGTGAGCGTAACGGTATACGGAACGGTTATTCCCTGCTCGGGGAACGATACTGTCGCCTTGAAGCCATTGTTTATCCTTTCAACCGTAGTTGTACCGTCCAGCGCCGAGCGCACCAGCGTAATAGGCGCGTCGGTGTCCGTGACCTTAACGGTGCTGATGACCATCGCGGACTTCAACTGCGCTTTCAGCTGCTGGCTCTTTGTCAGGGGATCGTTGTCGGAATTGTACGGATTGCTCCAGATTATCTCGCCGTTTTCGAGACACTCCACCGCAAACGTTCCCGTAGCGTCGTCAACATACAGCTTCAGCGTGGAGCTTGAGGCGCATTCGCTCATAGCGGCGAGCGCCTGTTCCTCGGTGAGCGCGGTATCTTCGGGTGTTTCCGGTGCGGCATCACCGCTTGTATCTGCCCCGTCAGCGCCGTCTCCGGGGTTTTCCGCTCCGCCGTCGGCAGGTTGAGTTGCCTCGGTATTTTCCGCCGCCTGAGACAATGCGCTCTGGCTGGTTGTTACCAACATAACTGCGCAAAGCGCGGAAATCATTATTCTCTTGCGAAATTGCAGCATTTTTACACCACCATCTTCAGTAAACTATTCTTAACAAGCTCTCAGCGGAGCTTCTTCTGCTCTTTCCTGATCTGCGCTTTCTCAAATGCCGTGTACGCAACGCAGACGATCGCAACAACTGCCGCAATAATGCCGATCATTATAGCTATCAGCGCCGCGGAGGACATACTCGGGTTTCTGTAAAGCAGCTCGGTGTATATTGCGTAAACGAACAGGTAAACCTGCTGGAACAGCGACACCAGAAGCACCGTCAGAATGATAATGATAACCATCGCGACGATCGTAAAGAGCATCGACAGTATCGTCTGCCAGAAATTGTACTGGTGAACGGTTTTCATTCCCGAGAACAGCAGCAGTATACTGTATCCCACAGTAATGTAGGTTACAAAGTTAAGGAACATATACTCGTCACGGGTAAGGCAGTTGGAGAGAATGATGTTGACTACCTTGCCTATGATGTACGGAACAAGCGCGTATGCCGTATTGACGCAAATATTTCTCATAGTGCCCTCGCCGTTAAACAGCGTACACAGCGCCCAGTTTCCTATTACCCAGGTAAAGAACAGCACGATCGACTGAATTATGATCGGCACAATGTTGAATACCTTGACCATCGTGTAGTTATGCAGAAATCCCGTCAGCACCTGGTCTGCTATTGTAACAAGGAAAAACAGCGCTACAATAACCATTGCGACTTTCATGTTATAGGCTTTCTTCCAACGCAGATCCTCGTAGCCCTCAAAGGGGTGCCGCATAACGTAGAACGGCCATTGCCAAGCCGGTAAGTCCAAATCAAAACGCATTGCTTACCCCTCCTCTTTCTTTTGCTGCTCGCGCAATATTTTGTCTGCGGCAGCGCGTTTCTTCGCTCTCTTTTTTCCTCTGATAGACGAAATTACATAAATCGCCACAAATATCAGAATAATTACAACTGCGAAAATCGTAAAGTTATCGCGGATAAAGTTCATACGCCAGCTCTTGAACGCGTCGGAATAGCCGCTTCTGGACTGCATATAGAAGTAGTCCATCGCTTTCTCGTAGTCCTTAGCGTTAAGGTGCGCGTTTCCGAGACCGATGTACGCCATCCAGTAGTTGGAGTCGCGTCTGAGCACCTCGTTCCAAGGCTCTATGGACTCCTCGTACTTACCTGCGTTAAAGAGCGACATTGCCTCCTGAACTATCGAGCCGAACTCAGTGCGCTTGAACACCGTAATGGAGCTCTTTCTGCTGTCCAGCACGTATACGTTCGTGCCTAGGCTCTCGATCGCGTTTACGTTTGTGAACGTGCCCTTCTGGTCGCTGTTTCCGCCGAAAACAAACAGCAGCGTGCACTCGTCGTCATACTGGAACACACGTCCCGTTGTCAGATCAAGCAAGTTAATCTCGCCGTGCGGTCCTACGTCAACGTCGCATATCTGCGAAGAGTAGGTCGTGCCGCGGTAGTACTTTACCAGCGCGTCGCCGAACGTATACTCATTATAACCCAGATTGATGAAAATGTTCGTACCTGCCGAGTTCATCTTCTTCAGAATATCCGTGTCGGAGTTCTTGCTCTTCGTTACCGTGTAAACGAAGTTGTCCGGATCGATATCGAAGTTCGTGATCTCAACGGGAACGCTTCTCTTCATTCGCTTGATCTGTTCCGTTGTCATGATCAGCTTCCAGAACGCGTTGAGAATAACCTCTCCTGTTTTTTCAACGCGGTTTGCGCCGTAATAACCGTTAAACTCGCCCTCGCGGGAGAACACTACCGCGCCGCGCGTAATAGTCGTAATGCAGACGTAAACGTTTTTCGCCGCATCCACAAGCACCTTTTCGGGCTTAAAGGTCGTGTTGGCATCATAGTAAATACCCTCGGGTCTTGTGTAAATCTCATCGACCTTTCCGTAACCGATACCGTTCGCGTCTTTATCAGGTCTGAACTGCACAACCCGGTTATTTTCGCTGTCTGCAACGTAGATGTTGCCCTCATCCACAAACACGCCCGTGGGAGTGTTGAAGTAGATGTTTGTCTCTTTCTGATAGCGCTCCTCGTTCATTGAACCGCTGTCAAAGGCGGCTTTCTTTTCGTCGAGCCACTCCTGTTTTCCGGAGAAATCAAGGTATTCAATGGTGTTTATAAGATTGAAATCCTTATCGGTAACAACGATACGCCCTTTCTGAGCCTTTGAATCGAAGTTGCCGACATACGCACTGTCCGCAATGTAGAGCTGTTCCTCATCGTCGAAAAACAGGTCGGCGGGAGTTGTCAATGAACCGCAGCCTATGTCCTGTCCCGAAACGACCTTGTCAACAACGTAGCCGTTCTGTGACGGTACGGGATCGCCCCACCAGTCGTAGTTGTAGCCCATATAAGGCTCGTCGGCAAACGCCACAGCGCTTGTGCACAACACAGCCGCTGCCATAACCGCCGATACGACCCGTCTTGCTATGCGTTTAATTGATGGCACCGAAATCATCCTTTCGTTAGTTTAATCAATTATCAGTCCTTAAGACCCGAATGAGCCATTGTTTCAACAACGTTGCTCTGCAAGATAAGGAACAGTATCATCGGCGGAAGCATCAGCACAACTACCGTTGCGTAAGAAACGCCCGCTCTTGCCAGACCCGATGCCGCTATCTGCTGCATTACAATCGGGATCGGCTTCAGCTGCTCGGAGTAAACGAACAGATAACCCGTGATCTGCCACGCGCCCTGGAACGCGAATATCATCAGCGTCAGCCACGCGGGCTTAACGTTCGGCATTACAATCTGCCAGCAAATTCTCAGGTGAGACGCGCCGTCGAGCTTTGCCGCTTCGATCATCGACTCCGGTATCTGCCCCATAAACTGCTTCATGAGGAACAGACCCATGGGCGTCGCGATATACGGCAGCGTAAGCGCGAAGTATGTGTCGATAAGTCCCATATTCGCCATTACGATATACTGTACGATATATGTAACGGACGATGTAAACAGCAACGCTACCTCAATGATCTTGTTCATTGCCTTAATGCCGGGGGCTTTTACCTTTGCGAGCACGTATGCCGCAGAGGAAGCGAACAGCAACTGAGCCGCCGTAACAACTACCGAAACGAATACGGAGTTAAATACGTATCTTGAAAACGGAACGTCCATTCCGCCTGCGACCTTAAGCATATCCTCAAAGGACTGCATTGTCGGACGCTGTACATAGAGCTTGGGCGGGAAGAGAAACAGCTCCTCGACGGGCTTTATTGATTGAATGATCGAGAAATAGATCGGGAACAGCATAAATATGCCAACCAGCGCCAGGAGAATAAATATGAAGATATCTCCGCCGCGGGAGCCGCCCCACATTCTCCGCTTCTTTATCAGTCGCAAGTGAAGCCCTCCTCTCCTGTCAGTCTCTTAATCGTGTGAACTGCAAGCGCGGTGATCGCCGAGCACGCAAGTACTGCCAGCATACCCACGGCAAGCACTCTCATGATCTCGCTGTCAAATACCCGCATAGGGCAGCGGCACTCCTTTTCGCAAGCGTCCGCCTCGGTAAGCTCTTTTTTCAGAAATCTCATCTCAAAGCCCTCCTTACGTATCGAGTATTCCGCTCATTGCCTTGCGGATAACATTGTTTACAAGCAGCATCACGATGAACAGGAAGAAGCATACCGCACAAGCATAGCCCATTTCGAAACGGATAGATCCGTAGTCGAACGCGTGTGTCATAAGCGTATGAGCCGCATAATCCGTTGACGGGAAAGCCGTCAAAAATCTTCCTATATCGCCCGCCGTAAAGGAAGCGGTGATCTGCATTACCGCTGCAAACAGCAGCTGCGGTCCCATAGCGGGAACGGTGATGTAGATAAGCTCCTGGAAGCGGTTCTTGATGCCCTCGATAGCGCCCGCCTCGTAGCCTGCCTTGTCGATACCTTGCAGACCCGCGCGGATCGCGAGGAAGCCCGCGCCGAGCGACATCCACATCTGCACGATGATAACGCACATCAGTATGTAGCGGGAGTCGGTCAGCCACTGCTGCGGTCCCTTGATAATGCCGAGGTTCATAAGTATCGAGTTCAGCGGTCCCTGCGAGTCGCCCGAGAATATCAGCTGCCATGTGGCATAGATATTACCCGCCAGCGTAGGCGCATAGAAGATGTAGGTGAACACGGTCTTGAGCGGACCGGGCATTTCGTTGATGAGCCACGCGAGCAGGAAGCACATGATGTAGCTCACGGGACCCGTGATGATAGCGAACACGAGCGTATTCTGAATTGCTATCAGAAATACGTCGTCCGCCAGAAACAGCGTATAGAAGTTGGACAAACCCGTCCACTTCGGGAACTGCGCCATATTGAAGTTCGTAAAGCCGACCGGCAGCGAAATCAATACGGGAATTGCCGTAAAGACCAAGAACAGTAAAAAGTACGGCAGAGCGAGGACGTAAGCGCTGGTGTTTTTCTTCATCTCGCGCATTGTATAGCGAAACTTGCTGTCCTCGATATATTGAGATTTTTCTTTACCGAACAAGCTGATTCCTCCTAAAATTTAATAGGTACCTCATATCGGTTACCGCACTATATGTCCGTCGTCGTCGATAACATATCCCAGATCCTCGAGCTTTCTTACGATCTCGGCGTTGATGTCGCGGTTGTAGGACGAAAGCTGGAAGCGCGGAGATTTCTTGTTGTTTACAACGGCTCTGAACGCGTTATAAACGTTTCTCGTTACAGCGTAGGAAGCGGGAATTATCGGCACTTCCTTCAGTCTCTGCATCTGGTCATAGATCTTGTTGTACTCTGCTGTAGACCAGTTCAGTCTTGACAGTGCCTCGATATTGGCGGTATCGTAGCGTCCGAGCGGACCCATTACCGCTTCTATCGTCTTACCGTACTCGACCTGAACATCCGCGGAGGTGAACCATGTAAGGAAATCCCATGCCGCGTTGACGTCGGAGCAGCTGTTGAAGATGACCGCTCCGCCCGAACCGGAGTTCGCGGAGTAATCGAGCACCTCGTTGCCGTTCTCGTCAACTCTGATAGTGCCGGGAACGTGAGTGAAATCCCACAGACCCTTGATCTCGGGAGCCGCTACGGAAAGCTGGCTGTAGAACGTCGCGTAGTTCTGCATTACCAGCGGCATTTCACCGGTTCTGAACAGCGAGAACGCGTCGTAGGTCTGCTTGAAGTCGAATATTGTGTAGAACTTTGTCCACTGTGTAAACGCCTCGACAGCAGCCTCAGTGTCGAACGTCGTCGCGGTAAGATCGTCGTTGTAGAAGCTCTGACCCGTCTGGTTCATAAGCAGTACGAACGTATTGCCCGCGTCAAATACCTGCGAGGAGATATTCGACGGAAGTATCAGACCTACCTGCAAATACTTTCTCTGGAGGTCGGGGAGCATTTCAATAAGCTCTGTCCACGTCTCGGGCGGCTTCTGACCAATCTCCTCGAGAACGTCCGTGCGGTAAAACAGCATCGGGAAGCTGTCCGTGAGGGGCAACCCGTAAATGCCGCCCTCATATTCGTAGAGCGTCGAGATATCGCTCGGGAAACGCTGCATTACATTATCAAATCCCGGAAGCTCCTTAAGGTTGACCGCAAGTCCTCTTGACGCGAATACTACGGGCTGGTCGCCGCCTACAAACAGCGCGACCTCGGGACCCTTGTCCGCGAGCGTTGCCTCAAGGATCGCGCCCTGTACAAGGCGTATGCCCACCTGTGTGGTATGCTCGGGGTTATATTCGCTGGCAACGATTTCATTGATGACCGTAGCCTGGTCACGTCCGAGAGAAACCCAGACGTTAAGCGACTTGGAGTTGCTTTCGGAGATCGAGGTATAATCCTCGAAGAACGAACCCATAAACGACTGGAAGTTGAACGCCAAAGCCTGGAAGAAGTTGGACTTGGAGTTCCTGTAATCGTCGTGAACCGTTTTCACCTCGAAATAGTCCATTTCAAGCGGCTGACCGCGGTAGTCTCTCATCCACGCGGAAAGCGAGTTGATCTGGTCGCGGATACCCGAACTTCTGCTCGATACCATCATCGGAATATCATCGGGGTGCTTGACCGCCATATTCAAGATGACTGCAAGCGTCTGGAGCGTGGTAGCCTCCGAACCGCCCGAGCCTGTGAGCGCCTCTATGCCCTCTTTCTCGGCATAGAGCTGGTTGATCGCGGACTTGAAGAACGGGATAAGCTCGGGGATCTGCTCCTGGATATAATAATCGTTGAACTCGTCCGGGTCGGTCGAGGTGATCATTACTATGCGTCTGTAGAAGTAGTTAAGCTGATAAACGATATCGTCAAGGCGTTCCATGACCTCGCCGATGTCGCCGGGGATAGCCTCGAACGCGATCGTGTTCACACCCGCGTTGAGCTTCACGTAAATAGGCTCACCGTCCTCGGTTTTCGGCTCGACGGTCTGCCACTTGGGGCTGTACTGAATTTTAACGTCGTCAAGCTCCTTGCAGGGAACTTCGCCGTTGACGTAAATTCGTCTGTTGGAGAAGAAGCCGCGCATGGTGCTCTGGCGAACGCGCATATTTATGTTATACCAACCGTCGGCGGGCACAGTGACCTCATATACCGTCGTCATCGTCGCCTTGCTCCACGTATCCGCACCGATAGTGTTGTAGCGCTTGTTTACGGGGTGCGAGGGGCTTATCGTATAATCCGAACGGTCGTAAGTCGGATAAAGTGTGGACGAAGTGGTATATTTCGGGGTCTCCGCCTCAACGAGAATAGCTTTCCCCTCCATAAGCGCGGGAGTGTTGTTTATCTCGTCCTGCGAGGGCTTGATGTCCGCGTAGGACGGCAGCTCCTCGGTATTGTAGAAACGGATGTTCTTCATATAAATGTTGGTCTTTACGCCGTTCAGTGTGAGCGTGTGCTGACCCGCGTCAAGATAGAAATAATACGGTGTGTTGATAAGACCGTCCTTATCCTTGATAGGATAAGTAACCCAGCAGTCGTACTCCACCTGCGGCGGGCGCTTCTGGTTTTTGTTGAGTGCGTCGTACTGAATGCTGCTTGTCTGGTTATGCCAATATCTGTCAAGCTCGACAAGTCTCACCTCGTCAAACGGAGATTCATCGTCCAGCAGCAGCTCCACTTCAACGGTTGTGTTATTGCCCGCGACGGGATAATAGAACATCTCCATGTTGTACAGCCCCGCAGTCTTAACATCGAAAGTCCACGACACCGTTCCCTCGCTGTCGAGCCACGACACGCAGTCCTGTTCCCCCTCAAAGTCGACCAGCTCACAGACCGCTCCGTCGGACGCCGTAAACTTTGTCACGTCGACAACAACGTCCTCCATAGGCTTAGCAGCGTCGGAATACCTTTTTATGTAGTTTTTGTAAGCATTGGTATTGCTTACGATATTAAGGTTATCGACGGTGACTTCTTCGTCTTCCCCGCTGTTTTCGGCATAAGACACAACTCCGCCGCCCGTTTGCAGCATAGTCAATGCGGTAACTGCCGACACAGCAAGCGAGAGCATTCTTTTAAGCCCTAATTTCTGCTTTTTTGTCACAGTAATATCCACCTTTCCACAACAAATTAGCTGAATATATCTCACTTTATTATAACAAATTTATCACCTACTGTCAATAACTATTGTTGAATTTAGTGATTTTGTTTAATTTCCAGCCTTATAATTTATAAAAAATTACAAAAAACCGCCCCGAGATCAGACGTAATGTGAAAATTCACATTTTATCGCAGCAAAATGTGCTGCGACCCGTCGTTCACGGAGCGGTTTTTTAATTGACATTCGCCGAATTTCAACTTAATCCGACGGCAGATTTCGCTTAACATTACCTTTAAAAGTTCGTATTGCGTTCTCATACCGCATTTCGGTCTATGCAACCGGGTTTCCTCTGCCCGTTCTGTGATGCGCTTTCTGCGCTGTCCGCAAGTTCGGAGTGCCGTTCCCCAACGGCACTGCTGCGGTTTCCGCCTTGCTGCATATCGGGAGATGCCGCCGTTTTCACGGCTGTGGTGATTGCGGGCGTTTGCCCTTGTAGTCTTTCCCCAACTACTCTTTCTCTCTGTGTATCTTATATTTCCTCGTGTGTAAAGCGGAGGAGGTTTTCCTCCGTTCATAGTGGTAGTCAGCGGGAAAGAGGAAAAAGTTTCGGAATATTTTAAAGTTTTTTGAAAAAAATATAAAAAAGCGCTCCCCGCACAAAGCACGGGGAGCGCCGATCAAAAACTGTTTTTAGAGCAGCATTAGCTGTTCGGAATTACTTTCTCTTTCTGGAGAGAATTACAGCGCCCGCAGCCAGAGCAGCTACGCCTACAACTGCAGCTACGCCCTCAACGCCGGTATCTACGTTGTTTGTCGCATTGTTGCCGTTTGCGTTAGCGTCGCCACTGTTAGCCTCGCTGCCACCGTTATTGTCAGCGGGAGGAGTAGTGGTAGAAGTGCCGGCACTTACGGTACCCTTGCCCTTGTTATCAAACGTCATCAGAACGTTACCGGAAGCGTCCATAACAGCAAGCTCGGTAACTTCAAGACGGGAAATATTGCCGCTCCACTCTTTCAGGAATATCTGGAAGCAGGCAACATCAGCAACATCACCGGAACCGATAGCATTCGGGAACTCGTTAGAAGTTACTTTATAGGTGTAGTCGCCAACCTTTTCAGCCATGACATCCTTATCGGCAGCAGCCTCAAGACCAAGATCGGGGTCATTTACACCCCACCACTGCTGCTGCGGCCAGTTGTACTTGCCCCACAACTCGGGAGCTTCCTTCTCGGAAGGCATACCGGAACCGCCGTTCTGAGAGATAATCAGACCGCCGCCAACTTGACCATCCCAGAAAACTCTGTCTTCTTCAATAACCGTAAAGGTAACAGAAAACTTAGCAATCTTAGAGATATCAATTCCGTAATCAGTAGCAGGCTTGTTCTCGTCTGGATTACCAACATTGAAAATCTGCACGCCGTAATCAGCAGTACCGGTGCTCAATCCGGGATCGCCACCCTCTACGGGCAGAATTTCCGCGCTAGCCGCAACAGTCATCATTCCGGCAGCGGCAATTGCAGCAGCAGCCGATAAAATCTTAGAAAACTTCATAATAAAAAATCCTCCTGGTAATATTTTTCCGGCTCGGAATTAAGCCGAAACGATTTACGGGCATATCGGCACACTGCGCCTATCTTGCCCTCTATATTACTATAACATTTTAAGATATTAAGTCAATATGCATTTTGTCTAAATCTCAAAAAAAAATTCGTTACATTTACACAACTTGCTCCAACTTTTACGCCGCTTTTTACATATTTTTTGTTAATTCTGCATAAAAAATTACTTTGCTATTGAATATTTCCAAAAAAAGTGCTATAATAAATAAGCTAAGACATTTGTCGCTGTAGCTCAGCCGGATAGAGCGACCGCCTCCTAAGCGGTAGGCCGGAGGTTCAAATCCCCTCAGCGACGCCAGCAAAAACGACAGTTTTCGAGAGGAGACTGTCGTTTTTGTTTTGTAAAAAGCTCTTGACAAATGCATAAAATCATAAAAAAATACGATGAGAAAAGGAGCGATCTATATGGTTCAAATCGAACCCCTATCCGATTTAAGAAATAAGTTCACGGAGATTGAAGCCGTCAAAAAAATTATCGCCGAAACGTTTTTCGTACGGTCGTACAAAACATATTTTGTATTCGCCGAGACTTGCTTTCGGTGCCCCCGCAATCTCCGGAAGCGCGTGAACCGCGTCGATAAGCGCACAGGCTTGTTCGGCGTTGTTTGCTGCGAGAAGCCCCTCCGCTCTGTCGCACACGGCGGAGATAAGCTGCCCGAGCGCCGAATACCTGTCGGGTAATTCCGCAGCAGCCGAACGAACTTCAATCAAACGCTCCGCGAGACCCTCCGAACCGCTGAGCAGCGCGGAACGGAATTTTATCAGCGCCAAGGACAAATTATTTAGCGGCTCGCTTAAAATATACCTCCCGAAGCGTTTTTCCTGCCGCTCGTCAAACGCGGTGCGGGTTTTCTTGGCTCGGATAATGTCTTTAAGGCGCTTTATATCGCTTGATAATTTCATGTTCATCTTAAACCGGAACTACCGTTTCCGCAAGTATCCGTTGGATTATTTCCTCGGACGACAGATATTCGCTCTGTCCCGCCGCAAGAATTACCCTGTGACCGAGAACGGACGAAGCCATGGTCTTCACGTCGTCGGGTGTGGCGAACGCTCGGTTGTTTATAAGCGCCATTGCCTGCGCAGCTCTGAAAAGGGCGATAGAAGCTCTTGGCGACGCACCGAGCTTTATTTCCTGCTTGTTTCGGGTCGCCCCGACGATCATCAGAATGTACGCCTTGACCTGTTCCGACACGGAAACGCGCGACGCCATTTCACGCAAGGAAATTACTTCCTCCAGCGTCATAACGGGCTGAACCTCGATGTTGTGCGGCATTTTTTCAAGCATCTTCATTTCTGCGGCGCGGTCGGGATAGCCTATCGACAGGCGCATTAAAAAGCGGTCGAGCTGCGCCTCGGGAAGGTGATATGTTCCGTAGGTCTCGATCGGGTTCTGGGTCGCCAAGGTCATAAACGGCACGGGGAGCTTGTGCGTAACGCCGTCAACGGATATTTGCAGCTCCTCCATTGCCTCCAGCAGCGAGGACTGCACTTTCGGAGAGGTTCGGTTTATTTCGTCCGCGAGCAGAAAGTTGCACATCGCCGCACCCGCGCGGTACTCTGCCGCGCCCGTTTTCCGGTCGATGACCGTGTAGCCGATAACGTCCGACGGCATAAGGTCGGGTGTGAATTGAATTCGCCCGAAGCTCCCCGAAACGGACTTCGCCAGCGTTTCCGCAAGCAGCGTCTTCCCCACGCCGGGAACGTCCTCGATAAGCACGTGACCGCCCGCGATCATCGCGCAGATTATTTTAACGATAACGTTGTGCTTGCCAATAATTACGTTTTCAATATTTTTGATGAGCTGTTCAATTCTGGGGTTCATATCGTATTACCCTTTCTCTTGATTATTTCGATTTGATTTTTCCGCAAAACGGCAATTATCAGCCATATGAGCTCCGCCGCCAACCATGAAATAATTGTCCGAAATAAGCATCAGTATAAAAAATATCGGCGCACCGAGCAGTGAGATCAAAATATTTACGCCAAGGCCGCCGAACGTTCCCAGGATTGCGCAAAGTATAACGGCAGATTTTTTCATACGTGTTCCCTTTCGGCATATTAAAACGGCGCGGCTAAAACAGCCGCGCCGCAAATGTGCTTATGAATTAAATCAGTTAAGCAGGCTGTGCTCGTCACCCGGATCAAACAGGTGGATCTTGTTCGGGTCAAGCGCAAGTCTGATAGTGTCCTGAGGACGTGCGGTACATCTGGGAGATACGCGCGCGGTGAGCGGCATACCCTCGCAGGTGAGGTACAGATATGTCTCCGCACCGAGCATTTCGGTTACGTCTACGGTAGCCTCGATAATACCGGTCTTAGCAGCGGAGAGGAACATCTCCTCGTCGTGAATGTTCTCGGGGCGGATACCCAGAACGACTTCCTTGTCTACATAGTACTTCAGCGCATCGGTATCAGCCTTTGCGGAGGGAAGCTCAACATAGAACTTGCGTCCTCTCGAGGTCTTGGTGTCCTCGGAGCCGAACTCTACGGTGTACTTGCCGTCCTGCATAATGAGCTTAGCATTGATGAAGTTCATCTGCGGAGAGCCGATAAAGCCCGCTACGAACTTATTTACGGGCTGCTCGTACAGATTGATAGGAGAATCTATCTGCTGAACATAACCGTCCTTCATAACGACGATTCTGTCGCCCATGGTCATAGCCTCGGTCTGGTCGTGCGTTACGTAAATGAACGTAGTACCCAGTTTCTTATGCAGCTTGGAAAGCTCGGTTCTCATCTGCGCACGGAGCTTTGCGTCCAGGTTGGACAACGGCTCGTCGAGCAGGAAGACCTGAGGATCGCGGACGATAGCACGACCAAGCGCAACACGCTGTCTCTGACCGCCGGACAAAGCCTTCGGCTTTCTGTCGAGCAGGTGAGCGATGTCGAGTATCTTCGCAGCCTCTTCAACGAGCTTCTTTATCTCATCCTTGGGAACCTTGCGGAGCTTCAGACCGAACGCCATATTATCAAATACGGTCATGTGAGGATACAGAGCGTAGTTCTGGAAAACCATCGCGATATCTCTGTCCTTGGGGGCAACGTCATTTACAAGACGGTCGCCGATGAACAGCTCGCCCTCGGAGATCTCCTCCAGACCCGCGATCATACGAAGAGTGGTGGACTTACCGCATCCGGAAGGACCTACCAATACGATAAACTCCTTGTCCTTGATATTCATGGTGAAGTCCGAAACAGCTACGACACCGCCGGCATAGCGCTTGTAAATTCCTCTTGCCGATAAACTTGCCATAATATATAACCTCCTATAATGTAAATGTAACCAAAATAAAAGTATTTATTTCGCTAATAATATAATACCAAAACCGTGAAAAAAAATAAAGAGCCTAAACTAACAAATATTTCAACATTCGTTTATATACTTTCACTAACGTTTACAAATTTCCCCCAAAATTCCCAGCGGTTGATTGTCACATTGCACAAAAAAACGCCCGAATTTGCTCTGATGTCAATGACAGAGCCGAATTTTTGGCATTTCACACAAAGAACCCGAATGGAATTTGGTTATATTGGCACAAGATATTGTATATTTTGTGAAAAGCCATGCCTATCTTTTAATGGGGAATACGGGTATAATCAAGGTACAAGGCACATAGTTATTAAGAAAAAGCGTATTTTTACGGGGAGGTAAATATGTCGGCGAGAAAACCGCGTTCGGGAAGAACAGTACTTATAGGTGTTATCCTTATAATAGCGGCGGCGGTCTGGGCGACCGTTCGCTTTACGGCGGGCAGCGCCCCGAAAATATCGGGTGCGACCAACGCGGAGCGCGTGGAGTACATAGAGTCGTTCGGCTGGGATTCCGACACCGTGCCCTCGGGCATGGAAGAAGTCCGCATTCCTTCGCGTTTCGACGAGGCTTACGAGCAATACAACGCTCTGCAGAAGGAACAGGGCTTCGACCTGCGGAAATACCGCGCCTGCTACGCAAAAAAGTACACCTATCCCATAAGGAACTTCGACGGAGCTGACCCTGCTGTTCCGATCTGCGCGAACATACTGGTGATCGACGGCGCGATCGTCGGCGCGGACATTTCCTCCGCCGAGGCAAACGGGCTTGTCACGGTTCTGGCGAAAAAATAACGCCGTTATCTTCCGTTGTTTATCTTGTCCATAAACTTGTTATACGTCGCCTTGTCCTGCTCAATAAGCAGCTCAACCGCTCTGACCGCGCACTTTATGCCGCGTGTGGAATCGTTCGTGATCGTGTCGGGCATATTGCGCTTTGAGCGCTCGGCGTTCCAGAGCGCCGTAAGCACGCCGCCGCAGCGTATTTTTTTCGGGAACACGCTTCTCACCAGACCCACCGCATAAATCGCGGCGCACTCCATTTCCGAAGTAAGGCAACCGCACCTCGCGTAGCTGTCCCAGCGGGATTTGATATTCTCGCCGACTGCCGAGCCGTCGGGGTTCACCTCGCCATAAAAGCTGTCCTTCGAGTGGACTACTCCGACATGGTAATGCTGCCCCGGCTCTGTTCCCGAAAGCTCCTTTGCCGCTTGCACAAGTGCAGTCGTAACGTCAAAATCCGCGACCGACGGATAGCCCTGCGGAAGATACTCATAGCTCGTGCCCTCCGCGCGGATAGCCGCCTCGGCAATTATCAGATCGCCGCCAAACACGGACAAGTCTATGCCGCCGCTCGTTCCCACGCGGATAAACGTATCCGCACCGCTGTCAATAAGCTCCTCCACCGCGATAGCCGCCGACGGTCCGCCTATGCCCGTCGAGCATACGCTCACCTTTTCTCCGTTCAGACTGCCCGTGTACACGTTGTACTCGCGGTTCTGCGCGATCTGCACCGCGCCGTCCAGATACTCCGCGATCTTCGGAACGCGTCCCGGATCGCCCGGAAGAATGACATATCTTCCGACGTCACCGTTCTTTATTTTCAAATGAAACCGTACATTTTCATCCATTATAGTGCCCATATTAACGCTCCTTTTACAAACGGCGCTGACCGCCGTTCCGATCTTCGCCGGCTTCGAATAAGCCTTTCATCTCGCTAAGAAAATCCTCGTTATATATTTTGGGATAAAACCCGAAAACCAAATCATAGAACTGCTTATCGGACAGCGACTCAAATTCTCCGAAAAGATAATTCGGATAACTCTTCATCGCGTCGCACATTGCCTCCACACGGTCGCGCCGACCCTCAACGACCTTTGCGCAAATCTTGTCGTTCCCGAGAATTATCGCGGGGATATGCTTTACCGCCTTGTCGAAATCGTAATCGGGCGCGGGATATATCTTTGAAAAATACAACTTAACGTCGGCGAAGAACGCCTTGTTTTTCGTTCTTATATCGCGCTTAAGGCTGCCCATTAGCTTCGATATCGGCTTTTTCGGGTCGTTGATATGCGACAGCACCGCCGACAGTCCGTCCAACAGCGCGGCGGCGTTATCCACCCGCCCTCCGCCGCGAACGGCAAGGTACGCCTCGCGCGAAATAAGCAGCACACGTCCGAGCGCGTTTTTCTCCGAAACCGACATAACCACCCCTCGCAAAAATCCCCCGCTCCTAGGCAGCCGCCGGCGGAACAGGGGAAACCGTTCAAACGATCATCAGACCTATTCTTCGGGAACAAGCACCGCGTAGTTGCCCTCGTCGCGCTTGTACACAACGTTTACGGCGCCCGTCTCGGCGTTCTTGAACATAAAGAACGTATGATCCAGCAAATTCATCTGCAAAATCGCCTCGTCCACCGACATGGGACGGAGCTGAAAAGTCTTGTAGCGAATGACCTCGAAGCTGTCCTCCTCAACGTCGGGAGCAAGCCCCGCGAACGCGTCGGCGCGCAAGCTCTTTTCAATCTTCGTTTTCTGCTTTCTGATCTGGCGGATAATTCGGTCGATAGTCACGTCGAGCGCATCGTTTTTATCCTTTGCGGTCTGCTCCGCGCGGCAGATAAAGCCGTTATATTTTACGGTAAGCTCCAGTATGATCATATCGCGGCGTTCCGCCAAGGTGATCTTTGCCTCTGCTTCCTCCGGGAAAAATCTGTCCAGCTTTGCGTTCAGCTTCTTCTCCGCGTAGTCCGTAAACGACTGCGAGATATTGAGCTTCTTTGCGGTAATGGTAACCTTCATGCAACTCATTCCTTCCGTTAGTTAGAGTGAGGCTTTCGCCCCTTGATTTATTTTAGCATATTATTGCAAAGTTTGCAAGTGGGCGAAATAAATTTTATATAATTTTCACAAATTCAACTGTAAAATTATGTTACAATTAAAAGTACTTTTTGCTTAAAATTTAACAAACTCCGCTCTGCGCCCCCTGAATACCGTGTAGCCGTCAAATCCCTCCGCTTCCAAAGCCGCCCGGGCCTTATCGAAATCGGCTGCAACTCGGCTGCGGTCGTGAGCGTCCGAGCCTATTGTGACCGTTTTGCCGCCAAGCTCCTTAAACCGCCGAAGTATAAACGCGTTCGGGTGCGGATAGCCCATTCCGCTCGCGATACCAGCCGTGTTCACCTCTATGCCCTTGCCGCGCGCGATAAGCTCCTTTAATATTCCGTCGATGATCTCCCGATGATCGAGCGGCTCATAGCTCTTCTCGGGAGAATACCGCACAACGTAATCAAGATGTCCGTAAACGTCGAACCCGTCAAAAGCGCGGATATTCGCGAGAATACTCTCGAAATAACGCAGAATGCCGTTTCTGCTCCCCGACTCCTCAAAATACTCGGGATAATACGGGTCTTTCCCGTCAACCAGATGCGATGATCCTATTATAAAATCAAAATCCCACGCTGCCGCAAATTCGTTCAGACGCGGCGCGAGATAGTCCATTATCCCCAGCTCCACCCCGAACAGCACCTCGACCTTGTCCGCATACTCTGCCTTAACGCGCATAAGCTCCGCGCGGTAAGCGGCGGTATCAAGCAGAAATTCCCCTCCCGGGTAATCGTAATCCAGATGCTCCGTAAGACATATCGTCCGCAGACCCTTTTCGGCAGCGGACTTCGCCATTTCACTCAGCGGCTCGGCGCTGTCGGAGGAAAACGACGAATGTGTGTGAAAATCCGCAAAGATCATATTAACTCCTTATTTAAAAGCAAAAGCTCGCACCGCACGGCTTTGCCGCGCTAGCCGAGGGCACTCCTCCGCTTCACTTCGCTCCGCTCCGTCGTCACCCTCGCTTGCGACTTTTGCCGATTTTACCAAAAATTACTACCACCATTGTAACACACTTTCAAGAATTTTGCAACGATTTTTTCAAATAATAACCGCGAAAGGGAGTGTTTATATGGACAACTACATCTGCCCGTGCGGCTATGTGTACAGCGAGGAGCGCGGCTGCCCGTCAATGGGTATCGCCGCCGGAACGAAATTCGAAGACCTGCCCGACGACTGGGTATGCCCTGTCTGCAGTCTCACCAAGGACAACTTCGGCTCGCGAAACGAAGTTATCGACGCCGTAAAATAAGCGGAACGTCCGTCCCCGAATTTGCGGGACGGACGTCACTTTACTTCAAAAGCGCGAAATAATCTCTGTACTCCGCGTAATTCGAGTGATGATTTGTCGCGAAATACTCCGCGCCGATATCGAAATACCTGTAGCCTATGCCGCCGTTGTTGTATTCGCCGTCACGACTAAGCGTGCAATACGAATCCCAACACGCGTCCAGCCAGATAATACGCCCGTCGACCTCGGCGAAGTTCCATTCATGATATACGCCGTCGTCGCTCAGCGCGAAGGTCCTTCCGTTCGTGATCGCCGACCCGTGAACGTTCCAGCACTTTATGCCCTGCGCCGCGCAAAGTGCCGATACCATATTTGAATAACCGCCGCACACGCTGCTGTGATTATCGAGAATATATCTTAGCGAGAGCGTTTCGGCGGGGATACCCATATCGTAGGCGGGATAATCGTAATAAACGTTCGCCGCGACCCAGCGCTCTATCGCGCGCAGCCTGTCATAGTCGTTGTTGATGCCGCCGCATATTTCGTCCGAGAGTTCTTGTATCTCGTCCATTACCTTGCGTATTTCTTTTGCGTCTCCGCCCTCGACTATATACTCGGCGACCTGATTTTCCGGCTGGGTGAGCGTTTTCTCCGCTGCAGCTGTGTTGTCCTCTGTTATGTTGGAAAGATCGTAAGGCTCAAAGCCGTTCTCTCCGATCTTAAAATAGACAATTTCGGAAATGCCGTCGTCATATCCGAAAGTAATATCGACGCTGTCATACGACGGGTCGGTCAGCCTTATCACGGCTGTAAAGCCGTTCGCGTTCAGACGGATATCAATGGTCACGCAGTTTTCGGATGCATAAATGTTTTCAATAGAATTGTCCGAGGTTCTGGCGGTGACCGTCATCACGTCCCCGTCGATCTCAATGCTTTTCTCGTTTATCGGATCGTGTGAAAGCACCAGTGTCCTCGGTTCGCCAATCACGGGAGCAGACGTGCTTGTTTCGGACGTGTCCGACGTTTCACTTGTCTCGGAATGCGGTTCCGTATCGCCCTCAGAGATTGTGCTGCCGGAGGTTACCGGTTTGCTTTCGGACGAGGAACTGCTTTTTGGTTCAAACGAAAACGACGGTATATCCGAATATCCGTTTCTGCCGCACCCCGTAAGCAGCAGCGCCGCCGCGCAAATCAAAGATATGAGCTTTTTTATACATATCTCCCCCCAATCATAACGTTTTATACGAATATACTTCAATTATACAACAAAAAATCGGGATTGTCAAGCCGTCGTTCATTATAATATAAACGCGAAAACCAATCGGCAATATTACCGCAAATTCCTCTTTTGAGAAAAAGTACAAAAACCCCTTGATTTTTTTCGGAAAATGTTGTATAATATTATGAGATATTTAAAAAATGCTTTCGATTATGGGGGCAGACCCTGTGCAATGGGGTGCCGCGAACCATGTCAGGCGGTGACCCGAGCAGCATTAAGCGGATTTCCCTGTGTGCCGCAGCAAGTCTGTTCCCATAATCGAGAGCATTTTGCCGTAATGGAGGTGAGCGTTTGTATCTGGCATTGTACAGAAAATACCGTCCGAGAACGTTTGACGACGTTATTTCTCAGGAACATATCACGACAACGCTCAAAAACCAGATAATAAACGGCTCTGCGGCACACGCTTATCTTTTTACGGGTTCGCGCGGAACGGGCAAGACCACTTGTGCGAAGATACTCGCCATGGCGGTGAACTGCCTTGACCCCAAGGACGGCAGCCCTTGCCTTGAATGTGAGCGCTGCAAGGAAATCCTCGACGGCACGACCACGGATATCGTCGAAATGGACGCGGCTTCCAACAACGGCGTCGACGATGTAAGACAGCTTCGTGACGAGGTCGCGTACACGCCGGTAAGCTGCAAATACCGCGTTTACATTATCGACGAGGTGCATATGCTGTCTATCGCGGCGTTCAACGCGCTGCTGAAAACGCTTGAAGAGCCGCCGCCCCATGTCAAGTTTATTCTCGCGACTACGGAGCTGCACAAGGTTCCCGCGACTATTTCCTCGCGGTGCCAGCGCTTTGAATTTCGGCGCGTGGATACCGCCGACAGCGCAAAACGGCTGCTTGCGGTCGCTGAAAATGAGGGCGTTTCTCTTGAGCGAGACGCAGCGGAGCTTATTTCGCGGCTGTCCGACGGCGGAATGAGAGACGCGCTTTCGATACTCGACCGCTGTATTTCTGCGGACAAGCACATCACCTCGGAGGTCGTGCGTTCCTGTGCGGGGGTTGCGGATCGGAAACACCTTTTCGCGTTTTCGGAGATGATTGCGCGTAAAGATACCGCGGGCTGTATCAGACTGCTTGGCGAGCTGCACAAGGGCTCTAAGGACATCGCGCTTATAGTGGACGAGCTTTCGGGGCAGTTCCGCGATCTGATGCTGTATAAGACCGCGCCCGACGACAAGGATCTGCTGACGGCTCTTCCCGACGAATACGGCGCGCTCGCGGAGATCGCCGATATGTACTCGCTCGGGGATATTCTCCGCTGTCTGACGCTGCTTCAGCGCTGCGCGGACGGTATCGGCAAGGTCAAGCAAAGAAAGACGCTCGCCGAAATGTGCTTTGTAAGAATGTGCAGCGGAGAGCAGACCGACACGCCCGTGCAGGGTTCTGCGCCCAAAGCGGTTTCCGCCACGCCGGGTACTCCCGTTTTCGAGATAAAGGAAATTCCCGAGGATAGACCCGCTCCCAAACCCGTGGAGCAGATGTCTCAATCGGAACGCATAAACGCGATGAAAACGCGCGCGTTGCTTGAAGAAACGGCAAAGCTGACAGAAACGCCCGCGCCCGTTCCTCCAAAGCCGCAAACGCCGCCTGCTGCGGCAGTCAAAGAGCCTGCCGCACCGACAAAAGCGGCGGAGCTTCCCGAATGTCCTCCGTTTGACGAGGGCTATATACCGCCCGTCGACGATAACGGCGTATACTACGACGCTCCCGCGGCAAAACCCGAAAAACCGATAAGCGCTCCCGTTTCTACGACCTCCGCGGATGTGACGGGGGAAAAGGCGGTCTCCGCTCCCAAAAAGCCGAAAAAAACCAAGACGGAAAAGGCGGACAAAAAAGCCCCCCTCCCCGTGATCACTCACGAGGAATGGTCGGCGGCTGTCGACAAGTTGGCGGAAGAGGATTTAGCTCTGAACGCGCTGCTGCATGGCTCGACCGCAAAAACCGATGGTGGAGAGCTTGTTATACGCTCGTCAAACTCGCTTCTGCTGAACAACGTTAAGGGCGACGAGGCTCTGCGCGTTGAAAAGCTGATTTCCGACGCGTTCGGATTTCCCGTGCATATCAGACTTGAAGCGGAGACAGCAGCCGAGGACGAGACAGAGCATTCCAAGATTGAGACGCTGCTGAACAAAGCGCGGCAGCTGGGAATTGAAGTTAATGTAAAAAACTGACATTTATATGATTACAAAATGAGAGGAGATTTTCTATGAAATCAAGACTTCCCAAGGAGTATCAGGGCGGAAACGCCAATATGAACCAGATGGTAAGAAAGGCTCAGAAAATGCAGGAGGACATCACCCGTGTTCAGGAGGAGCTGGAGCAGAGAGAGTTCACCAAACAGGTGGGCGGCGGAGCGCTGGAGCTTGTAATGACGGGCGACAAGAAGCTCAAATCCGTTACGCTCAAGCCCGAGGTCGTTGACAAGGACGACATCGAAATGCTGCAAGACCTTATCATCAGCGGAGTCAACGAGATCATTCAAGAGATCGACGATATCGGCGCTGCCGAAATGGAAAAGGTCACGGGCGGAGTTTCGCTCCCCGGCTTGTTCTGATATCGGCGTTGGACAAAAACAACAGGGCATTGCTCGAACTTCCGCTTGTACGGTTTGCGCCGTTTATGGCGGCGGGAATGTTTACAGCTTATTTCGGCGGCGGCTTGGTTTGCGGGATAGTTTCCGCGGCAGCAGCCGCCGCTGCGGTTTTATTCACGGCGAAGAAAAACCGCGCCGTGATCTGCGCGGTTGGTCTGCTGTGGGGAATAGTTGTAATGAGCGCCTATGTACGGCTGTACTGCGAACCGATAAAGCAATTCGGCGGTAAAACGGTACAGGCGGAGATAAAGGTCAACGAAATATCCTATATCGGCTCGGGCACTCGGGAATACCTTGTTGAAATGAACCTTTCGGGGCGAAAGACCAATGTGCGCGTTACCGGCGGCGACTTTGCGGACGCGGGAGTCCGGGCGGTCGTAGTCGCGGAGCTTGCCGAACCCGACAGCGACGACGAGCTTCAGGATATCGCCGACGGCATTCTGCTGGAGGGTGTTATCACCGAGGTGAAAAGCACTGCCGCCGCGAAATCCGATATTGCCGCGCCGCTCAGACGGCTGCGCGGGTTCATGATCGAACAACTGAGCGCGAACGTTTTCGGGGAACGCGCCGAGCTTGCTTTGTCAATGCTGTTGGGCGAGGACGGCGGGCTTTCTCCCGCGCTCCGCGAAAAGCTGAAAATATGCGGCGCGGCGCATTACACGGCGGTCTCAGGCTCGCACTTCGCGATATTCGCTGCGGTCATTCTGGGAATGATCTCCGATAACCGCAAGCGGGTAAAGCAGGTCGTTTCGGTGTTGTTCGCGCCTGCGGCACTGGTGTTCTTCGGGGTAACGCCGTCGGTGGCGAGAGCCGCCGTGATGTTCCTTTTGTACAGCTTGGCGTCGCTCATTCTGCGAAAGGCGGAAACGCTGAACTCGCTGTGCCTTGCCGTCGCGGTCATCTGCACGTTCTCGCCCGGAACGGTGCTCGACCTCGGCTTTGCGATGTCGGTGCTCGGAGTGTTCGGCGCGGGCGTTGTCGGCGTAAACGCGGCGAAAAAGCTGTGCGGGCTTATCCCCGAAAAGGCGCAGAAACTGCTCACCCCCGTTGTGACCGCGCTTTCGGTTTCGATTTGCGCGGTTGTCTGTACGTCTCCCGTGAGCGTTTTCGCTTTTAAGGGAGTATCGCTCGGCGGCGCGTTCGCGTCCGTTCTCCTTATGCCGCTTATGGCGGTGAGTATGGGCTGCATGGTTTTGCTGAGCTTGCTGCGTATCAATCTGCTCGCACTGCCGATAGACCTTTCAATGGGTCTCGCAAAGGCAATAATTGACGGGCTTGGAAATATCCGCGGAATGTGGCTTACGTTGGATTTTAAACACGCGTGGCTGTTGGCGGCGGTATGCGCCGTCGTGGTAACGTTCGCGGCATTCGGGGATATGAGAGCGTTTTGGTGCTACGGAAAATTCGCGGCGGTTTTGGTGCTGTGCACGCTTTTGCTCGGGCAGTACGTCAACGGACAGCGCAGCGAGGTGAGGTTCACGGGAAATTCCACAACAGCCGCTGCGGTAATTATCGAGAACAACGAGGCGGTCGTGTTTGTTTCGGGGAGCGGCGTGGGTCTGGCGACAAGCGTTTCGCGGATTATGCGCGAACACGGCGCGGTAAAGATCGCCTGTATTGCGGCGTTTGACGCGGATTACAGCGGGGCGCTCGCAATCCGTGAGCTGTCGCGAATGACGGAGATCAACGCGGTATATTCAAACGAGCTTGCTGAAGGTCTGCTTTCGGAGCTTAACGTGACGACGGTTCCTCAGGGCGCGCGGCTTTCGGTGTCGGGTATCGTTTTCGATTCGGCAAAGCCGTCGGACAATGACGTTTCCGCAGACATCGTTCTGTATAACGGGAGATTTACGAAGACACCCCAAAGCAGTGCGGAATATGCGGTGTACTTCTCGAGCGCCGAAAAGGAGTTTCCCGAAAACTGGCACAACGCGCGACGCGATAAAGAGTTTTACATAAAATTGGAAAAGGGTACGAAGAATATTTCTGTCGTAAAATGACCGTGTGAACGGCGTGTTTTAAATTAAGACAATAGGCAACAAACCGCACCTGCAACAGTAACGACGGAGCGAGCAAATCGAGGCGGAGGAGTTGCCCGTTGACTAGTTAGCTTTAGCCGTCAGGACAATAAGCGACCAACCGTCGCCGCAGCGGCAAAAGTCGCAAGCAACGGTGACAACGGAGCTGAACGAAGTGAAGTGGAGGAGTTGCCGTTGGCTAGGGCGGCGAAAGCCGCCCGGTGCGAGCTTTTGCTATTTAAATAAGGAGAAAAAATGTCGGAATATGTATCATTGCCGCTTACGCTGGCGGCGGAGCAGTTCGCGAAGCTGCCCGGAATAGGCATTAAGACGGCTCAGCGGCTGGCTTATTATATGCTCAACCTGCCCGCCGAGGAGGTCGAGGAATTCGCGGAGAATATCGTCAAGGCGCGGCGGAGCGTGCAGCTTTGCAAGTGCTGTCAGAACTTCACCGAGCGTGAGATATGCGAGTTGTGCGCCGACGACGACCGCGACAGGAGCGTGGTGTGCGTCGTCGAGTCGCCAAAGGACGTTTCGGCTTTTGAACGGGCGGGCGGCTACGACGGACTTTATCATGTGCTGCACGGACTGCTTTCGCCTATGGACGGCATCGGCGCGGAGGATATAAAGATCAAGGAGCTTATTGCGAGGCTCGGCGATGTGAAAGAGGTCATTATGGCGACCAATCCCACAGTCGAGGGCGAGGCTACCGCCATGTATATCGGACGGCTGATAAAGCCTATGGGCATCAAGGTAACGCGGCTGGCTTACGGACTGCCCGCGGGCTCGGCGCTGGAATTCGCCGACGACGTTACGTTGGTAAAGGCTCTGGAGAACCGCAACGAGCTGTAAACGCGCAAAAAAACGCCCTCCGTCGGCAGAGGGCGTTTTGATGTTGTTTAAAGACCTTTCCAGTCGTTGAGGAAGCGCTCTATCCCGATGTCGGTGAGCGGATGCTTTATCATCTGGCAGATGACCTTATACGGCACGGTCGCGATATCGCAGCCCGCGCGCGCCGCTTCAGTAACGTGAACGGGATTGCGCACCGACGCGGCGATTATTTCCGTTTCAATGCCCTGAACCGCGAATATATCCGATATCTCGCGGATAAGCTCCATTCCGCACATTCCCACGTCGTCAAGTCTGCCGAGGAACGGCGATACGTAAGCCGCTCCCGCATTCGCCGCGAGAATAGCCTGCGCCGCCGAGAAAATCAGCGTTACGTTCGTCTTTATGCCCTTTGCGGAAAGGCGCTTGCAGGCTTTCAGACCCTCCGCGCACATCGGCAGCTTAATGACGATATTCGGGTTGATCTGCGCAAGCGGCAGAGCCTCCTCGACCATTTTGTCCGCCTCGAGCGAAATGACCTCCGCCGAGATAGGACCGTCGACGATCTCCGCGATCTCCTTTACGACCTCCTCAAATACGCGGTGCTCCTTTGCGATGAGCGACGGGTTCGTGGTAACTCCGCAGATAACGCCCAACTCGTTCGCCTCGCGTATCTCGTCAACGTTCGCTGTATCTATAAACAGCTTCATAAGACACTTTCCTTTCGTTTTTCGTTTTTTGCGGAAACGGATATCCGCTCTTTATTTAATAATAGCATATTTCTTTGAAAATTTCAATACAAAATGACGGGAAATTTTAATATATCACCAGTTATATCATCGACGGCGCAAGTCCGTTCCCCCCTTGACATAAAAATGTATAAGTGTTATAATATATAAAAATGAAAAAGCCCGAACGGGAATTTAAGGAAAAAAAGATTATGAAAATGGTAATAATTGGCAACGGCAAGGCGGGAAGCAGTCTGGCTTCGATGCTTTCGCACGAGGGGCATGACGTTACGGTCATCGACATTAACGGTGCGGCTCTGGAGAAAACCCAGAACACAGAGGACGTTATGTGCATAGAGGGCAACGGCATTGACGCGGACGTTCAGCGCGACGCAGCGGTGAACAAAGCGGGCATCGTCATTGCAACAACGCATTACGACGAGGTGAACCTGCTGTGCTGCCTTATCGCGAAAAAGCTCGGCGCGAAAAGAACTATCGCCAGAGTGCGCAACCCCGAATACTATAAACAGATAGACTTTATAAGAGAGGACCTCGGGCTTTCAATGGTGATCAATCCCGAGGCAATTACCGCCGACGAGATACTTCGCGTTTTGATAACGCCCGCCGCCGCAAAGGTCGAGGTGTTTGAAAAGGGCAAAATGGAGTTGGTGGAGTACAAGATACCCGAAAACTCCGAAATACTCGATTGCAGTCTGCTCGAGATTTACAAAAAGACGGGCATTAAGCTGCTGATATGCGCGGTTCAGCGCGACTCCGAGATATACATACCCGGAGGTAATTTCGTGCTCCGCTCGGGCGACAGGATAAGCATCGCGGCGACACATAAGGACATCGAGCGCTTTTTCAAGATATGCGGCTCTATCAAGGATAAAGTAAAGTCGTGTGTTATCGTGGGCGCGGGCAGAATAAGCTACTACCTGACAAGAAGTCTGCTGGGAATGGGTATGCACGTCAAAATAATCGAGAAGGATCTCGACAAGTGCAAACGGTTCGCGCAGATCTTCCCAAAAGCCTCTGTTATACACGGCGACGGCACCGATCAGGATATGCTCGCCGAGGAGGGCATACACGACGTGGACGCGTTCGTCGCGGTCACGGGAATCGACGAGGAAAACATCATTATGTCGCTCTACGCCAAAAACAACTCCAACGCCAAGGTTGTCACAAAGATAAACCGCGAAAGCTACGTCGGCTTGACCGGACAGATAGGGCTTGACTGCATAATCTCCCCGAAATACCTCGCCACAAGCTCGGTGCTCACTTATGTGCGAAGCCTTGACAACACCGAAAGCAGCATCGAATCCATTTATCACATTGTTGACAACCGCGCGGAGGCGGCAGAGTTCAAGATAACGGAAAAAATACCGCAGCTTGTCGGCGTTCCGCTCAAGGAGCTGAAGCTCAAAAAGAACATTCTTATCTGTTCGGTGGTGAGAGGTCGGCAGGTCATTATTCCGGACGGTAACACGATCATCGAGGCGGGAGATTCGGTGGTGGTTGTTTCCAAGGAACACCGTTTCTCGGATATACGGGAAATTTTATTGTAAACGATTGAGGTGAAAACGTCCAAACGGCTTCGGCTGTATTTTTTGCGACAATTAAACAAGAAATGAATAAAGTTTTAGTTTTCCATTATTTGTCAAAGATGACGCTTACGGGTTCGGCGCTGTTTCTTCTGCCCGCAATTGTAAGCCTTTGCTACGGCGAGTTTGAGACCGTGCCCGTTTTTCTGCTTACGGGAGCGGGGCTTGCGGCGCTCTCGCTGCCCATGACCCTGATAAAGCCCAAAACCAAGGATATGTACACCAAAGAGAGCCTTGTTATAGTCGCCATGCTCTGGATAGTGTTTCCGCTGGCGGGGGCTATGCCGTTCTTTATCAGCGGCGAGATACCGCGTTTCGTTGACGCTGTTTTCGAGAGCGTTTCAGGCTTTACGACAACAGGCTCGACGATACTTACCGATGTGGAGAGCCTGTCGCACGGAATGCTGTTTTGGCGCAGTTTCACGCACTGGATAGGCGGAATGGGCATTCTTGTGTTCGCGTTGGCGGTCTTTCCGTCGTCCAAGGACTCTATGTATTTAATGAGGGCGGAGTGCCCCGGTCCGCAGGTCGGGAAGTTCGTTCCCAAGGGGAAAAACACTGCGATGTATATGTACGCGATGTACGGCGCGCTTACCGTTGTGACGGTGATACTGCTGTGCGCTGGCGGAATGCCGCTGTTCGACAGCCTTTGCCACGCAATGGGCACGGCGGGAACGGGCGGTTTCGGCATTAAAAACGCGGGCGTGGCGTTTTACAATTCGGCGTATATCGACGGCGTTATCACGGTGATGATGATACTGTTCGGCGTGAACTTCAACATTTTCTACTTTATGCTGATAAGACGTTTCAAGGACGTCGCCAAGAACCTCGAGCTGCGTGTGTATCTGATTATTTTAGCCGTGTCGACGCTGCTTATCGGCGCGAATATTTTCCCGATCTACAAATCGGCCGGCGAGAGCTTCCGTTACGCGGTTTTTCAGGTCGCATCGATTATGACTACGACAGGCTTCGCGACGGCGGACTATAATCTGTGGCCCGCGTTTTCGCAGATGATACTGGTGCTGCTTATGCTTGTCGGAGCGTGCGCGGGGTCTACGGGCGGCGGATTTAAGGTGCAGCGGCTTATCATCGTGTTCAAGAATACGGCGAAGTTCTTCAAAAAGCTGCTCCACCCGAAGTCGGTCAATCTGGTCACAAGCGAGGACAAGGCAATGGACTCGGACACCGTTCACGGCGTGCACTGCTACCTCGGGATATGCCTGTTCCTGATGCTGGGGTCGATGCTGCTGGTGTCGCTCGACAATCAGGATTTCGCGACGTCTTTCACCTCGGTGGCGGCTTGCTTCAACAACATAGGCCCCGGAATTAACAAGGTCGGTCCTATGGAGAATTTCTCGTTCTTCTCCGATTTCTCAAAATGCGTTCTGTCGCTGGATATGCTGTTGGGGAGACTGGAGTGTCTGCCGATAATGATGCTTTGCGTTCCCGCCGTGTGGAAGAAGAAATTCTGATATGTGAATATTTTATCAATTCCCATTCGCTTAACAGTGAATGGGAATTTTCTTAAAAGTCTAAATTGTCCATATTGAAATCGCTTTTTTTGCTTGCGGTGACAGGCAATTGTGTTGTATAATCAAATTAAAGAAAACGTATACATTTTACAGGGAGGAACTTATTATGGCACTCGGCAATGTAATTGTAGGACAATCAGGCGGTCCCACCTCGGTTATTAACTCCAGTCTCGTCGGTGTATTTAAGACCGCTAAAGACGCGGGTTGTCCTCATGTTTACGGAATGAGAAACGGTATCGAGGGATTTTTACAAGAGCGTTATGTCGATTTGTCAGATTATATAAGAAACGATTTGGATATCGAGCTGCTTAAGCGCACACCGTCTTCATTTCTGGGAACGTGCCGTTACAAGCTCCCCGATTCCTCCAAGGACGAAGCCGTGTACAAAAAAATATTCGAGATACTGAAGAAAATGGATATCAAGCACTTCTTCTATATCGGCGGAAACGACTCCATGGACACTATCGACAAGCTGTCGAGATACGCCGAGACAATAAAGAGCGATATCACGTTTATCGGTATCCCCAAGACTATCGACAACGATCTTGCGATGACCGACCACACTCCCGGATACGGCAGCGCGGCGAAATATATCGCCTCCGCGATGAAGGAGATAATCCGTGACGCGAACACCTATCCCAACGAGTCGGTAAATATCGTCGAGATAATGGGACGCGACGCGGGCTGGCTGACGTGCGCCGCAACGCTTTCGCGCTCGGAAGACTGCGCGGGTCCCGATATTATTTGCCTGCCTGAGACAGTTTTCGATTACGATAATTTCATAAATAAAATAAATGAAGCGCTTTCGCGGAAAAAGGTCATCACGATTGCGGTTTCCGAGGGTATCAAGACCGCCGACGGCAAGTACGTCTGCGAAGCGAATAAGCGCGCGATGAACGAGGACGCGTTCGGACATAAGGCGCTGGGCGGTACTGCGCTCTACCTCGCGGATTTTATCGGCGCGGAGCTCGGGATAAAGAACAGAGGTATCGTGTTCTCGACACTCCAGAGATGCGCGTCGCATATCGTTTCGCGCCGCGATATTACGGAGGCGTTCACTGCGGGCGCGGACGGAGTTCAGCTCGCGCTTAACGGCGAAACGGGAAAAATGATAATCTTCGAGAGAATTTCCAACAACCCCTATCAGCTTAAGACCGCGTCATGCCCCGCTTCTGCGGTAGCAAACGTTGAAAAGCTCGTTCCCAAGGAGTGGATAATCAACGACGGCACTTATGTTTCAAAGGAGTTCTTTGAGTACGCGCGGCCGCTGATAATCGGTGAGCTGTCGCCGTTTATGGTGGACGGACTGCCGCGGCATCTGTTTATTGACTAATTGGATTCCTCCCAATTAACAATACTTTTTTCATTGAAGGGCTGCGCTTACGGGCGCGGCTTTTCATTTTCATTTATAATACGAACGGGCTGCGGAAATTATCCGCAGCCCGTTTTTGAATTTTGAGAACAGTCTTATTTTTCCATATATTCCATCATGGCGCGCGCGGTCTTTTTCGCGTCCTCAACCGCGTGTACTACGGTGAGC
This sequence comes from uncultured Oscillospiraceae bacterium, assembly GCA_910579125.1. Taxonomy (GTDB): domain Bacteria; phylum Bacillota; class Clostridia; order Oscillospirales; family Ruminococcaceae; genus CAG-115. The sequence continues at coordinate 56,492 of CAJTTH010000006.1, forward strand.
GGTCCGGTGATAACGTCGCCCGCCGCGAACACTCCCTCGCGCGTGGTCATATTGTTTTCGTCGACCATAAGCAGACCCTTTGCCGTACCCGCGAGATGAGCGGTCGAAAGTATCAGCTTATCCTTGGGACGCTGGCTTACCGCGATAATTACGGAGTCTGCGGGAACCAATTCCTCGCCGTCCTCATAGCCCGCTATCTTCCCCTCCTCGTTGATTATCGAGGTCTTGAACACGGGACCCTCGGGGGTAATGCGCGTTATCTGTTTGCCGAAAATAAACTCCGCGCCGTCGAGCTTTGCGTAGCTCATTTCGTGAGAGCTTGCCGAGGCGTGTATTCCGCGCGAGAACAGCATTACGCGCTGCGCTCCGTGGCGGAAAGCCGTCCGAGCAACATCCATAGCGACGTTGCCCATGCCGATAACGGCGACTGTTTCGCCAAGCTCGTGATGAGCGGGATTTTCAAGATAGGAAATACCGAAGTGGACGTTCGCGAGACATTCGCCCTCGATATTGAGCGTTCTCGGACGCCACGCTCCCGTTCCGATGAAAACCGAGTTGTAGCCGTCGCGGAAGAGATCGTCTATCTTCAGCGCGCCGCCTATCGTCGTATTCAGTCTTATCTGAACGCCCAGCTTGTCAAGAAGCTGCTTGTAGCGGTCGATTACGGTGTTCGACAAGCGGAACTCGGGAATGCCGTAGCGCAGCATTCCGCCGATATCGTTCTTGCGCTCGAAAATGGTAACGCTGTAGCCGTTCTTCGCGAGTATCACTGCGACGGTAATTCCCGCAGGACCCGAGCCGATTACCGCAACGCGCTTGCCGTTGCTTGGCGCGCATTCGGGACGAATACGGCTGAGATATGCGTCCGAGACAAAGCGCTCGATATCGTAAAACTGCACGGGCGTATCCTTTTTCCCGAGAACGCAGTGACCCGCGCACTGCGCTTCGTGATTGCAGACGGTGGCGCATACGACGCTCAGCGGATTGTTCTCAAACAGCTCCGCGCCCGCCTCCATGACCTTGTTGTCCTTAAATTTCTGAATGATTTTCGGGATAGGCGTGTGCACGGGGCAGTACTCCATACACTGCGGCTTTTTGCAGTTAAGGCAGCGGTTGGCTTCGGTCTCTATTCTTAATGACATAGTTCAATTCTCCTTATACAAACGGTATACGATTACATACTGTAAATATAACACATTCCCATAAATTTGTCAACAGATTTATGTCGAATTAAAAACAAAACCCCGAAAATGGTTTGTTTTTGTCCGTTTTGGAAATAACGGACAAAGGGAGACCGTTTCCGATCTCCCCTGCTTTTCAATACAGTACCGCCTTGCCGTAAGATGCAATATAAAACCCGCTTCTGGCAGGGTGGGTAAGATCGCCCGACGTTTTCACGCTCCCGCCAACCGTAAGCCGAGACTTACGAGAGGTCTGCAATCCGCCGCCGGAGCCGAAATCCCGTTTACAATGTGTTGGATTATAGTAGCACACATTCGCGAGTAAGGCAGTAGTATAAACAACATTATTCTTTCCGAAGCCACTGAAATTATTCGTTTACGCCATCAAACTTCTCCAAATCTTCGATATCCAACTCGGGAAGCTCCGCGAAACGCTGTAGGAACATCTCGCCCGCCGCGTTGTATTCCGCGTCGTCGTCCACGGTCGCGAGCATCGGCTCTCCGTCCGTTATGATCTCCTTAAGTACGACAAATTCCGACGCGCCCTCTTCTTCGTCGTAGTCGGCGGGGATAAGCGCGTAATATACTGCGCCGTTCAGCTCCGCGCGGTCTACAAACTCAAACCGCGTTATGTTTCCTTCCTCGTCCTCAAGCTCGATAATTCCTTCGTCCTCGTCGAGGAAAGCCTCTTCATTTGCAGCCATATCCCGCCGCCTTTCTTTGCGTGAGATTTTCTTTTAAAAAGAACCACGCTTGTGCTTATATTTTACACTAACGGCGAGCTGTTGTCAAGAGGAAATTTCGGGAAACGCGCGTTTTTCACGTTATTTACATAATAATCATTACTTTCAACAAAACAAATAATAAAAATATATACAAAACGCCTATGAGAAATTTAAAAATTTCTATTGACTTTTAACAAAAAATGTGGTATTATTATATCAAGGAAAGAGAGAACCCGAAGACAAGCCGAGAGGTCGGTACGGGGGTCTTCTCTAAATACACCGAAAGGAGTTCAGTCCAATGGAAAGCTGAGTTTAAGGCAGTAAGGTGAAGGCTTGGTAGAGTCTAGCCGCTACTTTGAAAGGAGTTACTCCAATGGCTTGATGAACTTGCAGAGGGAAAAAATTTCAGCTTTAAGCAGAAAGGAAGCGAGTCCGATGGAAACAATTGAAAAACCTTTTGATCTGTCTGCGGAGTCGCAACCCGCCGACCGCTGAGGTTAAATATATGGCGAAGATTTGCGCGGGATAATCTCCCGAAAACGCAAAAACCGCCGCGACAACGGTGTTTTACCGAATTACAAACCGCAGAGGTTTCAGGCAGTCCGCAGATATTTTCAACCGCGTTAAGCGTTTACATAGATAAGCCGAATTGAAAGTGGTGATTGCGATGTGCGCTTTAATCGAATGGGACGGAAAATATTAGCTCGCGGAGCTTAACGAAAGGAATGAGTCCGATGTCCGATAAAATTTGCTCAACAGTCAAATTTTAATAAGGAGTACGGTCCGATGTAATATCAAATTTAACAATTGAATATTCCGAGCCCCTGTGAGAAACGGGGGCTCGTTTGTTTACGCCACGATAACGGATAAGCGAAGAGCCGCTAAGCCCTCCGCTCTTTTTTATCCGTTGAAGAAAATTACCGTGCCCGCGTTTCGGGTCTCGTTGATCGCGTTCTGCATACGGTCGAACAATTCGGCGAAACGCATACTGTGAATGCTCGCGGAGAGCCTTATCGCCCCTACGCGCATTGTAAGCGGAATACCTCTGCCGTTAATATCGACGGGCTGCCCGTTCAGGTCGATCACCTTTCGGGCGGTCTGCTCGGCGGCGGTCTTGTCGTCCGTTCCCGTTACCACGGCGAACTCGTCGCCGCCTATACGAAACGCCGCCATTGTGTCGCCCGCCGCCGCGTCTACGCGGTGGAATGCCTCGCGAATGACCACGTCGCCCGCGTCTCTGCCGATGTTTTTATTGACCTCCGCGAAATGCACGATGTCAAAGCAAAGCACCCAATTGTCGCGCTCCGTCGGTCTGAGCTCATTGTAAAGCTCGGTAATATCTACCCGTCTGCCCATATAAATTCCTCCTTTAAACGTGCTTTCGTCGGGGATTATCCGCGGAAATATCCCCGTAGAATGCCATTCCGTTCTGAATTTTGATGGAGAAACGCCCCACAGCTTGCGAAAAGCTCTTGTGAAAACCTCGGGGGAATTGTAGCAGTATTTCATTGCGATCTCGGTCAGCGTCATATCGGTATGCGCGATATCCTCCGCGCTTCTCGTAAGCCGACGTTTGGCGATGTATTCCTTGAGGCTCGTATGCGTGCAGTAACGCCACACCTTTTGCAGCGCCGACAGCGAACAAAAGCACGCCGCAGCCACGTTCTCCTGCGTTATGCCGCTGCACAGATTGTCCTCGATGTAGTTCACCGCGTCCGCGAAAATACAGAAATTCTTCATTGCTCCACCTCCGTTACAGACAGCGCTTATCTGTGATTATATTGTAGCATACTTTTTCTTTGTTGTCTTGATTTTTTGAGCATATTTTCGCACAAAAAGCTCCCCGTTTTTCGGGGAGTTTTCGTTTTAATGAAGTGACTTTATCGATAAGCCGAGTTCTGTCGTGTATGATCATCTATCTAGCCCCGCCGTCACCGACGGGATCAAGCCACCTTTCAACGGGGCGCGCCGAGCAGACGCGTTACTCCCCGCACCAATCGGTGTTGCATCGGATAGGGTTTACATGGCAGTACGCTCTCGCGCACTCCGGTGAGCTCTTACCTCGCCTTTCCATCCTTACCGTTTTCCCTTTTCAAGGGTTGCGGCGGTATATCTCTGTTGCACTTGCCCTAAGGTCGCCCTCGGCTGACGTTATCAGCTACCCCGCTCTGTGATGCTCGGACTTTCCTCATTGCGCTCTCACGCACCGCGATCATATAATAAAGTCACTGTTAGATTATAGCATATTTTTGCGGAATTGTCAAGAGCGCAAAATTGCAGTTTTTTGCAGTACTTCCCGTGTTATTATAAATTCGGAAAGGAGGAATGCTTATGAAGGACTACGGAACCGTTCGTTCAACCGTGCGCCCCGAGGCGGTCAAGGTCGATGAGTACAGCGTCTGGAAGTGTTCGGATATACGTGAGGTTTCCGAGAATGTCGGCGAGGAAAATGAGTTTGTCGGCTGGGAATATGAAATGGTGCGGTACGATAAAAACGAATTCATCAGAATGCAGATATCCGAGAGCGCGGAGCTTTCGGAACAGATAACCAACACGCAGCTTGCCTTGTGCGAGCTTTGCGAAGATATGGAGGTATAATATGGTAAAGGTTTACGTTAAGCTGATACGCCAAGGGCTGAAAACCCTTGACAGCGTTCCGCCGAAATGGCGCGATAAGGTCGCCCGTGAATTGGAAGCGGGTGATTGAATATGGACGTTACGGCAATTATAGTCGCCGTTCTTTCGCTTATGGGAACGCTCGGCGGATCGCTGGGCGGTATCGTTGTAAGCAGCAAGCTGACGGCATATCGGATACAACAGCTCGAGGAAAAGGTTGCCGAGCACAACAATTTTGCGCGGCGTATGCCCGTTATCGAAGAGCGCATCGAGCAGATGGAAAAGCGTTTTAACAGAATGGAGGAACACAATGAAAATTGACTGGCAGAGAAAATTGTCGAGCCGCAAGCTGTGGGTGAGCGTCGCGGGATTTATCGCGGGAGTTATCGTTCTCGCAAACGGCTCGCAGGAGACCGCCGATAAAATTTCTGGAGCGATACTCTCGGGAGCGGCGGTCGTCGGCTACGTCCTCGGAGAGGGCTTGGCGGACAGCAATCAAAAGGAGGACGAGGACAGATGAGTATGACATTCAGCGCAATAGCGGCTTTTTCGGACTGCTTTAAGCAGAACCGCAAAATGCCCAACGGCTTCCCCGAAGGCATAATCGTTCACTCCACGGGCGCGGATAATCCTACGCTAAAGCGTTACGTCAACGCGCCCGACATTTGCGGAGTAAATCCCAATAAAAACTATTTCGGCGGCGAAAACTCAAACGACGTAACCCCTCACGGCGTTGTCGGAAAGGATAAGGACGGAGCGGTCAGGGCGGCGCAGATCCTCCCCTACGATATATGCTGCTGGGGCTGCGGAACGGGAAAAAACGGTTCGTACAACTACAAGCCCGCGTACATTCAGTTTGAGATCGCCGAGGATTCGCTGAACGACAGGACGTACTTCGAACAGGCGTTTGAGCTTATGGCAAAGGTGTGCGCGGAGCTTATGGAGCAATTCCCGACCATAAAGCTCGAGAACGTAATCTCCCACAAGGAGGCGTGCGCGCGCGGCTACGCGAGCAATCACGGCGATCCTGAGAACTGGCTCTCGAAATTCGGCAGGGATATGAACTGGTTCCGTGACAAGGTCAAGGGCTACATAAATAAGCCCAACGCCGCGCCTGTGCCCGACGATACGCTCTACCGCGTGCAGATAGGCGCGTTCAGAAGCAGACAGAACGCCGAGAATTATCTCAAGGAAGCAAAGGCAAAGGGCTTTGACGGATTTATCGTCAAGGCAAGTTAACACAAAAACAGCCCTTGATCGCGGTCAAGGGCTGTTGAGCATAAAAAATCCCCGGGACGAGGGGCGTCCCGGGAAAACACAAAAAGGAGGTAAAATGAAAAACATTGAAATTGTCTTAAACTACGCCGCCCTTGTTGATGTAAACGGGGAAGTCGGCGGAACCTGTGATCGTGCGGTTTTTCGTGATAGTAACGTCCTTGTCCGCGATTGCGTTGATGAACGTTGCTTTCTCCTCAATAACCGCGCCCTGCATTACGATACTGTCCTTGATAACCGCGCCCTTGCCTACCTTAACGCCGCGGAACAGAACGGAGTTCTCGACAATGCCGTCGATAATGCAGCCATCCGCGATAAGCGAGGACTTGACGGAGCAGTCAATGCCGTACTTCGCGGGAGCGACGTCGCGCACCTTGGTGTAGATCGGCGTATCAAGCGAGAATACCTCTCGCGATATTTCGCGGTTCTTCATATCCATAGTCGCCTTGTAGTAGGTCTTCATCGAGTCGATTATCTCGAAATACTTGTCGTACTTGTAGCCCATTATCTTGAAATCGTGCAGCTTATGCTGGAGGATATCCGTTTCAAAGCTGTACAAGCTGCGGCATTCGCTCTCGCGGATAAGACCGTCGAGGAACGCTCTGCGCATCACGTAAACGTTCAGCGCGACGTTCATTTCGCCACTGATAGCGGGTCTTGCCAACACGTCGTAAACAACGTTGTTCTCGTTGACGCAGAGAACGGTCTGTGTGAGCGCTCTCTCAACGGAGTAAACTCCGCTGCCGTAAACGCAGGTGATATCCGCGCCATTCTTCTCGTGGAAGTCAACAATAGGGCGCAAATCCATATTCGCGATAACGTTGCTGTCTGCCATAACGACGTATTCCGCGTTGCTCTCGCGGATAAACTCCGCCGAGCCCGCAAGCGCCTCAAGTCTGCCGCGGTAAATGCCCGTACCCTCTCTTCCGTAGGGCGGGAGAATATGCAGACCGCCCGTCTTTCTCGCAAGATCCCACTCCGAGCCCATGCCGAGGTGGTTCATCAGAGAATAGTAATTCTGTTTGGTGATAATGCCGACCTGTGTAATGCCCGAGTTTACCATACCCGACAGCGGAAAATCCACCAGACGGTATTTGCTTCCGAACGGAACGCTTGCCATCGCTCTCGCCTTGGTCAATTCGGGAAGGGTTTGTTCATGCATATTAGCAAAAATCAAGCCCAGAACTTTAGCCATACTTGCCATATCAAACGATCCTCCTATATTATATATCCTTAGAAATCATAGCCTTAGGCGGCGCGACCGCTTTGTCCGAAACGTTTACGCGGTGTCCGATAACCGCAACGCCCCACTGCGATTTATCCTCGATAAGCTCGGGACGCTCGCCGATATGTGCGCCCTCGCCGATAACGCAGTCCTCTCCGACGATAGCGTACTCGATAACCGCGCCCTTCTTGATAACGGAATTCGGCATTATAATGGAATCGCGTACGATAGCGCCCTCTTCAACGGTAACGCCTGCGAACAGCACCGAGAAATCGATCATACCGTTGATATCGCAGCCCTCCGCGATCATCGAGTTCTCAATTCTCGACTGCGGACCTGCGTAGTGCGGCGGCATAACGGGGTTACGCGAGTAAATTTTCCAGCTGTCGTCCAGCAGATCGAGCGGAACGTTCGGGTCGAGAACGTCCATATTTGCCTCCCAAAGAGAATCGATAGTGCCGACGTCTTTCCAGTAGCCGTCGAAATGGTAAGCGACCATTTTCTCCTTGTTCTCCAGCATTGCGGGGATTATGTTTTTGCCGAAGTCCTTGGTCGCGCCCTCGTCGTTTTCGTTGTCGATGAGGTACTTGCGCAGCTTCGACCATGTAAACACATAAACGCCCATTGACGCGAGGTTCGATTTCGGCTCTTTCGGCTTCTCCGCGAACTCGTAGATAACGTCGTCATCGTCCACGCTCATGATACCGAAGCGCGGAGCTTCCTCCCACGGCACTTCGAGAACAGCAATAGTTGCGTCCGCGTTGTGCTGCTTGTGGAAGTCGACCATTTTAGAGTAATTCATCTTGTAAATGTGGTCGCCCGAGAGTATAGCCACATATTCGGGATTATATCTGTCGATAAAGCTGATATTCTGGTAAATGGCGTTTGCCGTACCCGAATACCATGACTTGCCCGCCGCTGTCTCATAAGGCGGCAGAACGTGCACGCCGCCGTGCGCACGGTCGAGACCCCAAGGCTGACCGTTGCCGATATACTCGTTGAGCACCATCGGCTGATATTGTGTCAGCACGCCGACCGTGTCGATACCCGAGTTTACGCAGTTTGACAACGGGAAATCAATAATTCTGTATTTTCCGCCGTAAGGAACAGCGGGCTTTGCCATGTCCTGAGTAAGCGCGTAGAGACGGCTGCCTTGTCCGCCCGCCAGCAGCATAGCGACGCACTCTTTTTTAATGTGGTTCATAAAGTTTCCTCCCAAAAATTATTTGCCGTTATTTTTTGCCTTTTCCGTTTTCTCGGTATCGGGCTTTGTTTCCTTAGCTTCGGGCTTTTCAGCCGAATCGATTTTCTCCGACTTTGCGGACTTCTTGTCCGTGTGAGGGTGAACGAGCGTTTCCGTAAACTCTGCGTCTACCGCTTCGGGGTCGCGGATATTGACAGGCTTGAGGTACATTACCGACATAGGCGGAATGTCAAGCGATATTCTGTACTGCTCGCTGTGCATGGGCTCTTTTTTCGCGGTAACGGTCTTGTTGGTAATGCCGCTGCCGCCGAACTTTACATCGTCCGAATTGAATATCTCCTCATAGTCCGCAAAGTACGGAACGCCTATTTCGTAGACCTCGTGACGCACGGGCTGGAAGTTGCACACGACGATGACCTCGTCCTTGTTCTTGGCGATGCGCCTGAACGCAATAACGGAGTTCTGGTTGTCCTCCGCCGATATCCAGTGGAAGCCCTCCCAGCTCGTATCACACTCCCACAGCGCGGGAGTTTCCTTGTACAGCTTGTTGATAGCCTTTACATACTCGTGATACTTATAGTGCGGTTCAAATTCGAGAACCTCCCAATCGAGCTGCGACTGGAAATTCCACTCCTTGTACTGAGCGAACTCCTGTCCCATGAACATCAGCTTTTTGCCGGGGTGCGCCATCATATAGCCGAGGAATGTCCTCATCGAATGGAAACGGTACTCGCGCGGTCCGCCCATTTTGTCGAGCATAGAGCACTTTCCGTAAACCACCTCGTCGTGGCTTATCGGGAGCACATAGTTCTCGGAGAACGCGTAGTAGAACGAGAATGTAACCAGATTGTGGTTGTATGGTCTGCCGAGCGGATCCATGCTCATATAGCGTAGCATATCATTCATCCAACCCATATTCCACTTGAAGTTGAAGCCCAATCCGCCGATGTCGGCGGGCTTTGTTACCATAGGCCAGGCGGTCGACTCCTCCGCGATCATAAGGATATTCGGGTGCTCCTTGAATACCGCCGCGTTGAGCTTCTGCAAAAACGCGATGGCCTCGATATTTTCCTTGCCGCCCTGCTTGTTCGGACGCCACTCGCCCTGTCTGCGGTCATAATCGAGATAAAGCATCGAAGCCACTGCGTCCACACGCAGACCGTCGATGTGGTACTTCTCTATCCAGTAATTCGCGTTGGAAACAAGATATGACTGAACCTCGGGCTTTCCCCAATCGAATATGTGAGTGCCCCAGTTTTTATGTTCGCGCTTGAGCGGATCGATATACTCGTAGCAGCTCTCGCCGTCCCACTCATACAAGCCCGCCGCGTCCTTGGGGAAATGTGCCGGAACCCAGTCCACAATAACGCCGATATCCGCCTGATGGCATTTATCGATAAACGCCATAAAGTCGTGCGGCGTACCGAAACGCGAGGTAGGCGCGAAATAGCCGATCTGCTGATATCCCCACGAGCCGTCGAACGGATATTCGCCGATAGGCATAAGCTCGACGTGAGTATAGCCCATTTCCTTGACATAAGGAATGAGCGCGTCGGCAAGCATTTTATAGCTGAGATAATTCTCGCCAGATTTTCTCCACGAGCCGATATTTACCTCGTAAATGTTTATCGGACTTTCATAGACGTTGGTCTTTGAAAGTGTGTCCATATACTTCTTGTCTTTCCATGCGTATCCCTCGATATCGAAGAACTTTGTCGCCGTGTTCGGACGCAGTTCCATGTGATACCCGTAGGGATCTGCCTTGAGCTTAATAAGACCGTCGGGAGCTTCCACGCTGTACTTATAGTTGTCGAATTGCTTAATGCCCTCGACATATAGCTCCCAGATACCGCCGTCGCTGATCTTATTCATATAGTTCAGCGTTCTGTCCCAATGATTGAAATCTCCGACTATACTTACCGACTTTGCATGAGGCGCCCAACATCTGAAAACAACGCCGTTCTTTTCCTTATGCGAGCCGAAAAAATCATAAGCGTGCGCATTCTCTCCCTGGTGGAACAAATGCAGCGGTACATTGTATTGCTCGGGAACAACAATTGCCATGTTACCAATACCTCCCTTTGGAGCCCGTTTCTGTCAAGCTCCGTTCTCTGTAAAAACGCGTCACACCCGATTTGATTATTTTCACCAAAAACCAAACCAAAGCGCTGTGTTTCTTTATCACTATTGTAGCATATTCGATAAAATTTTGCAAGTGTTTTGTTAATTTTTATGGAATATAACATTTTCTTGTTAATTTTTTGGCAATTTTACACAACAAAAAAGATGAAAATTGATTGAAATCGTTTTCATTGCCGTCTTGTCAAGAATTTTTTGCTATATCTGCCGAAATTTGGCAACAAAGAGAGCAGCATTCTGCGCACGGGGACAAGGGGAAATTCTTAAGGCAACACCGCATAATTGTTGTCGAGCGGCTGCACAGAAAGATTTTTCGTCAGATTGTACAATGAGAACGACGCAAGGCTGTATGCCTTGCCGTCTTAACTCCCTACGGCAACAGCTATAACGCTTATATCGTCGTCGCGTCCGTTTTCGGCAGCACGCGCCGCCTTAGCTATCCGTTCGGAGAGTTCGCACGGCTCAACGCGCTGCGACAGCTCCCTCGAAAGCCACTTTTCGTCCAGAACCGCGCCGTCGGTCGTCATTACAATAACGTCGCCGACACCGACGGTGAACCTCTGCGCGGGTACGGTGAGCTTACCGCCCAGCCCCGCAGGCGGCGAGGACAGCGCTGCCCTGATGAGTTTATCCGCCGACTTTATATATGTAGTCGCCGCGCCCGCCTTGTATACGGCGCATTCGCCGCTGTTCAGGTCTATACGGCAGATGTCGAGCGTGGCAAAGCTCTCGTCCGCGCTCTTCACCATAAGCACCGTGTTCACCGTTTCAAGAGCGGCGGGCAGAGATATTCCGCCTTTCAGCAGCTTTGACAGTACGGAACACGCCATTGCCGAATCGACCCGTGCGCGGCTGCCCGTTCCCATGCCGTCCGAGAGAATAACATACAGCGCTCCCGAAGCGTCAGTGAACGTGTCGTAGCAATCGCCGCAGACATTGTTCTGTCCGCGCGGAAGCTGATATGCGCCGATCTTCGCGGAAAGCGTGGTACGTTCGTTCGCGGTTATGCGGTAGCGTCCGCTGCTGCCGGTTATCTCGGGGAGCTCCAGATCGCGTCCTAACGCCTTTATAAGCAGCGTTCCAAGATATTCCTTGGTAACGCGCGGCTCGGTCGTGCCGTATGCCTCGAATTTCAGCTTGCCGCGCTTGTCGAACATCACGAATGCCTGCGGCAGCTCCACGCCGTTCTCGCGGAGTATTTTCTCGGCGCGTTTTTCCGACGACCTCGCGCGGTTCGCCGACTTCACCTCCGATTTAAGACTGCCCAGATCACGCAGAATATCACGCAGACCCTCCAGCTGATCGACGTAAATTCTCCGCAGCTCGCGAACGCGGCGCTCGTCCGACGCCGCCGAAAGGAAACGCGAATACTCGGACGTGATCGCGCGCATAACTCCGCCCTTATTGACGCACTCCTCCGCACACTCGGGCGACATGGAAAATTCGGTAAGTTCAAAGCCCGTGCGAAGCTGCATTACCAGCCGCGAAAATTCCTTGCGGAACTGTTCGTATTTTTTCCCCCAGCATATCATGGAATTCGGACAGCTGCGGCACGCCTTGTCTGCGGCGCGTTCGGCTACCTGCTCGGGGCTCAGTGAGTATTTGCGGTCGAGAGTGTCCGCCGCCGCGTTTATTCCCGAGCCGATACCGCCTATCGCGTCCGCCGCGAAATTAAGGCGTTCGCGCAGCATAAGCGCGACGGTGCTGTCCGAAAAGTCGCTCTCGGGCACTTTGATCTTCTCGATAGGTATGCAGATAAACGCCGCTGCGGAGACCACTGCCTCGACAAGTATTTTCCATGAATCCCCGCCTATACCGAGTACCGGGATACCCGCGGCGCAAAAAAACACAAATCCCACCGACCGCGCTATTTTTCCGTATTTCGTGAACGCACAGCTCGCCGCCGCCGAAAACGCGATAAGCGCCGCGTTCGTCACAGCCGCCATACCGTTCGCGCAAAAACCGAGAAGAGCGGGTACGGCGATGACCGCATACCACGCCAGTCCCCTCCGCGCAGTCACGACAAGCAGAACAAAGCCGAGTATCAGACCGCCGATATTCGCGAACGGATAATCCAGCGCGCCCAGCGAGATAAAACCGAGCGCCGACGCAATTCCGCATAGCGTGCAGTCGCGCGGCTCGGAAACGTCTATCCCGCGCACCTTTTCCGTATCGCACAACAGGCACACGCAAAGCGCAAGCACTCCCGAAACGAGCGCCGACACTATCACGCGCAGAAGTTCCGAGGTATCACCCGTCTCGGATATTCTCGCGAAAAATACCGCGAACGCTGCCGCGAAAAAGCGCTCCCCCGCGCGTAATTTCGCGTTGTTAAGGTCGGGAATGACCCGTGCCGCCAACACGATCACGATCGCAGCCAAGCTCAATAGCGCAGTCGGAAAGCCGCGCAGCAGCGCACCCAACGCGCCGCCGAGCGCCGCGCAGACGCAGCGTTTCCCCGACAGACCCGCGACCAGAGCCGCCGCTGCGGGGGCAGCGGTAAGTCCGGACGAGCCGAGTTCCGCCCCCAGACCCAGAACCGCCCAGACCGCGTTCTCCTTTAAAAAATTCCCCCAGTGCGAGAAGTCCGTTTCCCGCTTGAATAATGCCGCTTTGTCAGTCATTTTCTCTAACATCCTTTCGATTGATTTTCCCCAAATTACAATTCGGTTATTATATAATATCACCGAAACTCTGAAAATGCTGTCATAAACGGTTGGTGAAAACAGAGCGTTTTTGAGGGCTTTGCGCGGATTTTTCGGGATAGCGGACATATTCGGCGGCAAACGAAAAATCCCCCCGAATTTCTTCGGGAGGATATGCCGTTTCAGGGAATTACGTGATATTCGCTTACACGCCGCCATTCGCGGTAGAGTAGACCACGCTGTCTCCGTCAAGTATCTCAAAGCCGCCGTTGTCGCCCTCAATGACGATCCCGCAGCCGTTAGGAGCGCCGTCATCTGGCAGGTCGATCTCGACCATTTGAGCCTTGCCGTCGTCGCCGACCGTGTATTCCGTAACAGTGCCCTGTACCTCCTTTCCGTTGATAAAGAAGCTGAAAGTCTTTGTGATATTGTCCATAACAGCACCGTCAGTTGCCGCGTTTGCGGTAACGAGCGACAGCGCGCCGGTTGCGGTTATGGCGGCAGCGATAAGCAGCGGTTTAATATTAAAGTGTTTCATAGGTTTATCCTCCTCGATACGCGACAAAACGGCAGTCTTGATTTTCTCGGCGCTTTTGTCGGCAGCCGTTTCCTCGTCAAAACATTTTTTCAGCAGTTCTTCAAGCATGATCAAAACCCCTTTTCGTCAGATATTCTTTAAGTTTATTTCGTGTTCGGGAGAGCACGGAGCGGATCGAGCCTTCCGATATGTTCATTCGCTCAGCTATATGGGGAGTGCTTTCGCCGTAGAAGTAATATCTCGCGAACACCTCGCGTTCTTTCTCCTGCAATTGCTCAAGCCCCTTGTCAAGACATCGCAGCATATCGTGCAGCTGCGCCGCGTCCTCAACGGAAAATTCGCTTGGTATCTCAAGCTCCGAAATATCCTCGCACGGCGGTTTCACGGATTTGAAACGATCCTTTACCGCGTTCCTCGCCATCGCCGAGAGATACGAACGGAAACCCGTTTTCGTGTCGAGATTTTCCCTATGCTGCCAAAGCGAAAAGAAAACGTCCGAGCAAAGCTCGTCAATATCCTGCTCCGAAAACGTTCCGCGCGAAAAATTGCGAATAACGGTGCGGACGTATCCCGTATAGCAGTCGATAATCTCTTTCAATGCAGCCGTATTGCCTTTTTTCAGCTTTATGGCAAGCGTTTTTTCCTTTGTCTGCATATCCTCACGACCTCCAAGCGAAATGCTGCGCAGCAATCGTTTTTTGCCCTCTCACTATTATATACGACCCGTTTTAAAAAACGCGGCAAAAATTTTTGTATTTTCTTATTTGATGTGCTTACATTGCTGCCGGTACTATTTATAATGTATCATCACAAAAGCATTGCACTGGATGGAAATTTTTGACACAAGCGTCTGATATCTGCCTTTATATCAAATTCGATATTGTATTATTTAACAAATAAATTGTGCAAAATCAACAAAAATCAAACTTTATATTGAAAATTTTTTCGGAGAATGCTATAATTTTATTATAGCAACAGTTCTTCTTTGACAAGGAGTTTTAATATGAAAAATAATTCGATCAAGCAGAAAACCTCAATCAGAACACAGATGATTCTGATAGTGAGCCTTGTGTTTACGCTGCTGATAATCGGCACGGTCACGGCGGGTATAATCTCCGGCTATGTAAGTATCGAGAATACCGTAAACGCCGATCTCGTTACTATTCAGCAGTTCTCCGACCATACATTCGCGACTGCCCTCAAACAGGCTAAGATGGAGGCGACAAAGCCCGCTGCCGAGTTTGACAGAACCTGTGCGCTCGGCATAAACAACGGTATCAAATACGCGGACAGAATGCTGGAGGGAACCATTTTTTCGGAGTGTGCGCTTGTGGATACCAACGGAAGCGTCCGCACAACCTACGAGCTTTTTGACGATAAGCTCGCGTCGCTTGAAAGCGTTCAGAGATCTATGGAAAGCAGCGAGCCTCAGATTTCGTCTACCGTCGATTTTAACGGAAATCTGCGCTTCGTCATTTCGGTAAAGTGCAAAATGGGCGCGTTTATCGTAACTATGGACGGCTCGTATTTCAGCGACCTTATCGCGGATAAAGCGGTAGCCGATACGGGCAGCGTTTTCCTTATCGACAACAACGGCAAGATGATCGCCAATGCCGATCCCTCTGTCGTTCAATCGCAAGTCAACTACATAGAAATGGCAGAGAAAGACGCTTCTCACAAATCGACCGCTGAGCTTTTCCGTGAGATGACAAGCGAAAAAGCCGGCGTTACCAAGTTTATATTCAACGGCGTGAAGAACATCTGTGCCTACGGCACCGTTGACGGCTCGGACGGCTGGGCATACGGCGTTACCGCGCCCGAAAGCGAAATGCTGTCGGCTATGTATATGATAATCGTCGCGCTGGTGATATGCTCGCTTGTATTTCTCGCGGGCGGTATCGTCGCTATTGCCGCATACGCAAACAGAATTTCCAAGCCTATCAAGGGAATGTCGCACCGTATGACGCTTATGGCTCGCGGAGATCTGTACACGCCCGTCGATATTGTCAACCGCTCGGACGAAATAGGCGTTTTGGCGTATGAATTCGGCGGGACTCTGGTATCGCTGAAGTCCTATATCCGCGATATTGACGAGGTGCTTCATGAGATGTCGCGCGGCAATATGCTGGCAAGACCGCAGATACAGTATGACGGAGATTTCAGCACTATCGAGAAATCGCTGAAAAAGATACGCAAGTCCTTAAACGCCACCTTTAACGCAATAAATAAATCCGCGAACAGCGTCGCCGAGGGTGCGGGCAGCGTTGCCAAGGGCGCACAGACACTGGCGAAAGGCGCAGCGGAGCAATCACGCGTAATATCAGAGCTTATGGACACGCTCGCGAGTATCTCCGCAGCTTCCACCGAGAACTCCAAGACTACCAAGAACGCCGAGCAGAACGCCGTAAAGGCGGGCGAACAGGTCAAGTTCTGCAACGAAAGAATGCAGAGCGCGGCAGACGCAATGGCGGAGATCACCGATTCCGCTTTGCAGATTGAAAAGATAATTGCGACTATCGAGGACATTGCATATCAGACGAATATCCTCGCGCTAAATGCCGAGATAGAGGCAGCTGCGGCGGGTTCCGCGGGCAAGGGCTTCGCGGTCGTTGCCGACGAAGTGCGCAACCTCGCCAACAAATCCGACAAGGCGGCAAAGGCAACAAAGCAGCTTATCGACAAGTCTCTCGAGTCGGTAAACCGCGGCACGGAGGTGGTCGGTTCCGTATCCGAGCAGCTCAATCTCTCCACCGAGATCGTTCTCCATGCCGTTGACGATATGAAAACAGTCAACGTCGCCGTTCAGGAGGAAGAGGAGAGCATACGCAACATCGCCTCCAGCATTGAACGGATCAACCGCGTAGTTCAGTCCAACACCGCAAACTCCGCCGAGAGTGCCGAAACGAGCCATGCGCTTTCCGTTCAGGCAGATAACCTTAAGTCGCTTATGGCAAACTTCCAATGCGAAAATTCCGATGAATAAAACAGAACGGGGCAGCCTGAACGCTGCCCCGTTTTTTCGGTTATCTTGTCATCTCGAAATGCACCAAAACGTGGGTGCAGGCGGCGTGTTGATGGATACTAAACAGGCTCTAAAGAGTTTTTTTCATGAAAATGCAGTGGAACGTCAGATACGCGTCACATTCGCCCGATTTTGTGAAGCCGTGGTTCTCGTACCAACGCTTTACGCGCTCGTTCGCGTCCACAACGCCGATAGTTATTTCCGTGAAACCAAGCTCGCGCGCCCTGTCGAACGAATGGTACATAAGGCTCTCGCCGATTTTATTGTGACGAAACTCGGGCAGGGTGCTCAGATTTGAAAGCTCAATCTCGCCGCCGTCGATATGCAGCGAGTAATACCCCGCGATATTTCCGTCGACAAAACACGCGTACATTGGGCGGTGTTCGTCGAACATATGCCAACGCAGCCGCTCCTCCGTTGTGGTGTAAGATGTGAATTTCGGGTCTTTTTCCGGGGTGAAGCCGAACTCGTCCGCGACGGTCTGAAAGCTGCGCCGTATTACCTGTACGCATTCGGGAATATCGTTTTCCGTGACTTTTCTTATCTCCCGCATTGTTCTCTCCTTGTCACCTGTTGTCTATCCAATACCGTCTTATCGTTTCGTTTTTATCGTCGGGGTCTGTAACGGTATTTTCAAGAACTCCGCCGCAGCTTTCTATCACTTTAGCGGAGCCGATGTTTGAGGAGTGGCAGCCCATCAGCACCTTATGAATTTTCATGAGTTTAGCTTCCTCTAATGTCATTTTGAGTATATTCGTTCCATGCCCCTTCAGCCTTTCGGAAGGTCTTACCCCGTAGCCTATATGTCCCCATGTACTGAAGCCGTCTGCGGTCAGGTAATGCCGTAAGGACGCAGCTCCTATCAGTCTGCCGTTTTCGTCAGTTACAAAATAGGAGGTCGTCGAGGCATATTTTTTGTCAAGATTACCGCGCTCGCAGTTGTCGAGCATTTGAATAAATTCCGCAAAATCCCCTATATTCTCAAACGGTTTATCCAGAAACCACGGAGCGATCTGCGTACCGCTTGTCTGCCATTCCGTCATCATCTCATTATACTGTCCGAAAAAATACAGGTCGGGTTTTGTCAAATATATGCTCATATCCGCCCCCTAAGTACCCGCGCAAGTCTGCCGACGGGCAAGCCCATTACGTTGTAGAAATCGCCGACTATGCCCTTGACGTTCGCTGCGCCCTTTTCCTGTATACCGTAAGCGCCCGCTTTATCCATTGGGTCGCCCGTGGCTATGTAATCGGCTATTTCACGTTCGGTGAGGGGATAAAACTCCACACGGGTTCCCTCACAGAACAATTCCGTTTCGCCATTCTCAAAAATTACGCATACACCCGTGTAGACGTTGTGAACGTTCCCCGAAAGCATTCTCAGCATATTGGCGGCGTGCTCCTTGTTGTGCGGTTTTCCGAGAATTACGCCGTCTAACGACACAACGGTATCGGCGGCTATAATAATCTCGCCCATGTGTTCCGCGAAGATCTCCTGCGCCTTTTGCAGGGCGAGCAGCTTTACAGCCTGTTCGGGAGCCGCGTTTTCCGGAATTATTTCCTCTCCCTTTGCGGGGATTATCTTAAAATCCTTTGTTATAAAGCCCAGCAGTTCTTTTCTGCGAGGACTTTGGCTTGCAAGTATCATTTCTTCTCCTTGCTTGTTTTGTGCTCGGGTATGAACGGGTGATCGGGCGCGTAAATTTCGTTGTAATTGTCAATACACTGCTTAATGACCTCTATCGCCTTTTTCTGCCCCTGAACCTCGTCGACCGCGGTCGCCTTGTCCTCAAGCTGCTTGTATACCGAAAAGAAGTGGCGCATTTCCTGAAAAATGTGCGAGGGCAGAGCTTCAATTCCGCGGTAGGCGTTGAATGTCGGGTCTTCAAACGGAATTGCGATTATTTTTTCGTCGTTGCGTCCGTTGTCGAGCATGGTGATAACGCCTATCGGGTAGCACTGCACGAGCACCAGCGGGTCGATAGGCTCGTTGCAGAGGATAAGCACGTCGAGAGGATCGCCGTCGTCCGCGAGAGTGCGCGGGATAAAACCGTAGTTCGCGGGGTAGTGCGTCGAGGTGTAGAGAATGCGGTCGAGGATTATCAAGCCCGTCTGCTTGTCGAGCTCGTATTTCTTCTTGCTGCCCTTTTCAATCTCGACAACTGCGAGGAAGTCATTGGGGGTTATTCTTGCAGGGTTTACGTCATGCCAAACATTCATGGTTTTATTTCCTTTCACATTGTTAAATTTATTATTTGTTAATATTATACAACATTCAAAGGATAAAATCAAGAGGAAAAACAAAAAAGCACGCCGCTCCGCATTGGCGGCGTTTGTAAACATATTGACATTTTGTGAGAATTTTGTTATAATTAAAGACAGAGTTTAACGGGGAGGTAATTATGGCGATCTTTAAATGCAAAGCGTGCAACGGAAACCTCGATGTCGAAGAGGGAATGTCGATCTGCGAGTGCGGATACTGCGGCACAAGGCAGACCGTTCCGCTTTCAGACAATAACGAGAAAAAGGTGAACCTGTTCAACCGCGCGAACAGGCTGAGAAGCGGCTGCGATTTTGACAAGGCGGCGGGCGTCTACGAGAGCATTGTCGCGGAGTTTCCCGAGGAAGCGGAGGCGTACTGGGGCTTGTGCCTTTGCAGATACGGAATAGAATACGTCGATGACCCCGCGTCCAACAAGAAAATCCCCACCTGTCACAGAGCCGAGTATACGGGAATATTTGAGGACGGCAACTTCGAGCTGGCGTGCGAGTACGCAGACGGCGAGGCAATGCAGCTCTACCGCGGCGAGGCAAAGGAGATAGACAGGCTTCAGAAAGAGATACTCGAGATAGCGAATAACGAAGAGCCTTACGACGTTTTCATCTGCTATAAGGAGACTGCCGAGGACGGACAGCGCACAAAGGACAGCGTTCTCGCGCAGGATATTTATGACGCGCTTACGGACAAGGGGTACAAGGTGTTCTTCTCGCGCATTACGCTTGAGGATAAGCTGGGACAGGATTACGAGCCGTACATATTCAGCGCGCTCAATTCCGCGAAGGTAATGCTGGCGGTCGGCACGAAGTTCGAGTACTTCAGCGCCGTCTGGGTCAAGAACGAATGGTCGCGTTTTCTGGCTATGATGAAGTCGGACAAGAACAAAACGCTTATCCCGTGCTACTGCGACATCGACGCGTATGATATGCCGCCCGAGTTCAAGCACCTGCAGGGACAGGATATGAGCAAGGTCGGGTTTATTCAGGATCTGATACGCGGCATAGGGAAGATAGTTCCCAAAGGCGCGGCTGCCGCTCCCGTGACGGCAATGCCCGGCGGCAATCCGACTGCAGGTTCGCTGCTGGAGAGAGCGTTTATGTTCCTCAGCAGCAACGACTGGAAGAGCGCCAACATCTACTGCGAAAAGGTTCTCGATATGGAGCCGAAAAACGGACAGGCGTATCTCGGCAAGCTGATGGCGGAATTTAACTGCCGCCGCGAGGAGGAGCTCGGAAATCTCAGCGTCGATCTCTCAGGCTCTCCCAACTACAAAAACGCCGTTCAGTTCGGCGTTGATCTGAAAAAATACGCGACCTCCGCGCTTTACAATAAGGCTTGTCTGCTTTTGACCGAAGCGGACAGCGTAGAGAGCTTAAAGCTCGCGGCGGATTATTTCAAACAGACGATAAAATTCAAGGACAGCACAGAAAGGCTTGCCGAGTGCGAGGACAGGCTCAACGAGGTGAACGGGCTTATCGGCGAGCTGCGCGACGTTTACCGCAGCTATGACGCGAGCACCGAGCACCCCAATGCCGAGGAGCTTGACAAGGTGATCTCCGCCGCGGATAAAATAAAGTCGACATACCCGAAATTCCACGGAGATGACGTTCCCGAGCCGCACGATCCGCTGCTGCTTAACGTGTGGATAATTCCGCTGGGAATAGGACTTATCGTCGCGGGGATATGCTCGCTGCTGTACATAAAAGACTCCTCGCAAGAAAGCTCGCTCAGCTATACAATGCTCGGAGCACTGTTTGTTTCGATGCTCGCGGGCAGCATAGCGAACTGCGCGGCAAGGAAGTTCTTTACGCTCGGCTATCTGGGGTTTATGGCGTTTTTAAGCGCCGCCTACGCGATAATCATGGGCGTGGTGTACGACCTTTATATCAAATATTCTCACGACACGGACGCGGCAATGAAAATAACGCTTATTATGCTTGGGATCGGCGTTCTGATGATAGCCGTCGCGACGCTTACCATAGTGCTGTTTTGTCAGAAAACGTCGAGGATACGTCGCTACTTCAAGGCGAACAACAAGCTCGCCGCACTAACCGAGGAAATGGATAACGGACGCGAAAAAGCGCTCGTGGAGCTTCTGGCGAAGCACCCCGAGTTTTCGGGTGAGCTGTGCGAAAGCTGTCTGGGTATCGCGCAGAATTCCTATAAGTCCCGATAAATCCCGAAAATAAAGGAGAATAAATGAAACGTATCGCAAAATTTGAAAAGGTGTCGCTCGGACAGTTCCGCGAGGGTTATCCCGAAGAGAACGCCGAGGAGGTCTACAACGCGTTAAAGCTGCCGCAAAGAGCCACAAGCGGCTCGGCGGGTTATGATTTTTTCGCGCCGTTCGATATCGAATTAAAGCCCGGCGAGACAATTAAAGTTCCTACGGGAATACGCGTTAAAATTGCGGAGGGGTGGCTGCTGTCGCTCTACCCGAGAAGCGGACTGGGCTTTAAATTTCGTCTGCGGCTGGACAATACCGTCGGCATAATCGACAGTGATTATTATTTCTCCGACAACGAGGGGCATATTTTCGCGAAGATAACCAACGAATCCAACGACGGCAAGACCGTAAAAATAGCCGCGGGAACGGGCTTTATGCAGGGAATATTCACCGAGTACGGGATAACCGAGGACGACGGCGCGGACGGAATACGAAACGGCGGCTTCGGCAGCACGACTTAATAAAACAAAACGCCGCTTGTTGTAAGCGGCGTTAAAATTTACGTGTTCTGCGTTTCCGTTTCTTCGTTCTCGTCGGGGAGAACTATGTCGGCAAGCGCGATATCATCGTCGATATGCCCCTCGGCGACTATCTCCAGGAACACGTCAACGATATGCGCGTTGAGCTGTGTTCCCGCTATGCGCCGCATTTCGCTGATTATGTCCTCCATTTTCATCTGCTTGCGGTAGGGACGTGTTGAGTTCATCGCGTCGAACGTGTCCGCGACGGCGATTATCTGCGCGTCCATGGGTATTTCGTCTCCCTTTTTCCCGAACGGATAGCCTGTGCCGTCAATATGCTCGTGGTGATAGCCCGCGCCGACAGCCAGCTCGGGGCGTATCTCGATCTCCTTGAGAATATCGTAACCGTGCCCCGGGTGCTTGCTGATTATGCGGAACTCCTCGTCTGTGAGTCTGCTCGGTTTGCCGAGAATACTGTCCGGTACGGCGATCTTTCCTATATCGTGCAGCAGCCCGATATTGTAAATGTCTGTGATTTGCTGCCCCGTGTAGCCCATTCTCTCGGCGATAAGCGCGGTATACTTCGCCACGCGGAACGAATGACCGTTGGTGTACTTATCCTTAAAATCGATGCATTTCGCGAACGCTCTGATTATCTGGTTTACGAAAATGCGGTCCTCCTCCTGTTTTTTAATAAGGCGGCGGTTTTTTACGCGCGCGAACGTCAGCAGCGCCGTAAGCGCGGCGGCAACGGCTAGCAGCAGCATAAGACCCCAAAACCAGATCTCCTCGAAAAAAGCCCTTTCTTTAACAAACGTGATCGAAATGGACTTGGTCTCATTTCCCGTCATCGTGTTGATGACCGCAAGGCGGAACGTGTATTCGCCGTTCTCGAGGTTGGTGTAGCTCACGGGCTGAAGCTCCTGCCGCGAGAGCGTTACGTTCTTGTCGTCAAAGCCCTCCATAATATACGACAGGCGCGGATTCGACAGACCGAATGTAAGAGCGTAGCCGTAGATAGTAAGGCGCTTGCAGTCCGCCGGTATACGAACAGTATCGCCGTCCTTTATCGTTACGGTTCGGTCGTCGATATCCACGAACGGCACGGCAAGCTTGATATCCGTTTCGTCCTCCTGTACGCGGTTTATGTTGACAGCGGAAACTCCCGTCATACCCGCGATGTACAGCGTTCCGTCCTCGGAAAGGCAGCTGCGCGAATTGGCGGTTGCCACGCTCGGCAAGCCGCATTTTATGTCGTAGAACGCGTACTCGATATCCGCGCCCGACAGAAGATTTTCAATGCCGACCGCGTAAATGCCGCTGCTGCTGAGTATCCACACTCTGCCCGAATTATCGAAGAAAAGGTCAAAGTTATTGGAATAGGGAAAATTGCCCAGCGTGCGGACGGCGTCGTTCTCCATATAGGCGAGCGAGTTGCCCGTAATGACCCAGTAGCCGTCACTCTCGGGGTCTTTTTTTATGCGCATTATTATCTCGGAGCGCAGACCGTCCTCCAACCCCAGACGCTTTAAGACCTTGCCGTCGCGGTTGATGATGAAGATACCGCCGCCGTCGCTGCCGAGGTACAGCTCGCCGCTGCCGCCCTCGCAGACCGTGAGTATCTCCGTGTTGCCGATACCGCTGTTTTCGCCGAACATTCCCGTAATTTTCCCGTTCTTGATGAACGCCACTCCCGCGCTTGTAGCCGCCGCGACCGTGCCGTCGGAGAGCTCAGTCATAGCGCGGACGCGATCGGATTTCAAACCCGTTTTTGTGTTGTAGTATGTGACCGTCTCGCCGCCCTCATAGCATATAAGTCCCTTGTCGCTGTAGGTGCAGAGCCACAAGCGGTTTTGGCTGTCCGTCTTTATGCAGCGTATGCGGACGCCGTCAAGCAGCTCGGTGAGGTAATCGGACTTTTTTTTGTTGTTTCCGTCGACTACCTGCAGCCCCGTATCCGTGCCTATGTACAGATCGCCGTTGTACAGACAGGTCGTGTTGACGACGCGGCTTTCCAGACACGCCAGGTGGCTTATGTCGGAAAAGTTGTTGCGGACGAGTTTCATTACTCCCTGACGCGAGGACACGAACCACATATTCCCCTCGTAATCCGTCATCATATCCTCGACGGAGTTGTTCATCGGAATATCCCCGAGCGGTGTGTAATTTCCGTTCGGCTCGAGCAGCCCTATCCCGTTGTCCGAGCAGACGCGGAATGTGCCGTCCTCGGTCGGACATATTGCGTTGACGTTCGCGTTCGGTGACACGGAATACGCGGAAT
Organism: uncultured Oscillospiraceae bacterium; assembly: GCA_910579125.1. Classification (GTDB taxonomy): domain Bacteria; phylum Bacillota; class Clostridia; order Oscillospirales; family Ruminococcaceae; genus CAG-115. Next base: position 80,309 of record CAJTTH010000006.1, read on the forward strand.
AATTTGCCATATCCTCAAACATATTCCCGCAGACCACCGTGGATTCGTCCGTGCCCACCCAGACCGAGCCGTCGTTCTCGGGAGACGGAGTAATGCAAGTCGCCATTCCGATGCCGATATCCTCGCCTGAAAACGAGTGGGTTATTTTCAAATCGTCGATGCAGAAGCATACGCCGTCAAGCGTGCAGCCGTAGATCAGACCGTCGGCGCCCCTTGTCATATTCTTTAAGTACTTCGTTTCAATGACCGAATCGGAAAGCATATGCAGAGTATTATCCCCGTCGACGTATCCAAGCCCCTCCGTCGTTCCGAAAACGATATTGCCGGAATTATCCTCGGTGATTGAGCGGATTGAGAGCGAGGTCAGGCCATCGTCCTTGTCGAAAAACGTGAAGCCGCCGTTTTCATAGAGCACCAGTCCGCTGTCGTTTGTGCCAACCCACAATCTGTCCCTGCTGTCAACGCAGAGACTTACGACACTGGTAATTCCCGTCGACGAATCATAACGCGTGAAGTTCACGCCATCATAGCGGATAAGGCCGCTGTAGCTGCCTATGTAAATAAAGCCGTTGCCCGTCTGAACGACCGCGTTCGCTTCCGAGGTCGGCAGACCGTTCGAGTTGTTGTACAGCACCGCCGAATACTCCGGCAGCGGATCGTCGGATCCGTCATACGCTGCGGCAAAGCCCCGTGCGGGGGCAATCAATGTCGATATAACCGCAATCGTTAGAATTATCGGTATCAGCCCGATGATCGGTTTAATACGGCACATAATCGCTCTTCCTTTCCGTTACGCAATTATACGATACAATTTAATTATATCATAAAAATGTGTCTCGGTCAATACCCAATGACCTCAGCCGCGTATTTTTTTATACCGTTTCCCCATTCGTAATCAGGGGCAGTTGCCGCTCATTTAAGCCGAATAACAATTTTCCCGACGAACGGGCGTCGGGGAAAAAACGTTATGCTTTTTCTGCATATCTTTATAATGGCAACACCGCACAATTACCGCGCTACACGCTTTGTCGCTCGGATTGCTTTGTTGGCGGCGTCCTTGCCGCCTCTTGGCAATCTTGCGACAACGTCATGTTGTCGGCGTTTGCTTGCACGCATTATGCGCTTTGCGCAAAACGCTATTTCCGTCATAGGGTTGACCTTTGGTCAATTCGTGCACAAATCGTCACAGCAAGGCATACAGCCTTGCGTCGTCCTCATTGTACAAGGCGAATGACGAGCTGATAAAAACGCAGCTGAAAGTACTGATTCTGTTTGCGTTTATGAATCCGCTTCGGCTCTCGCTTTTATCTCCGAAAGTAGTTCGTCCCCAATTTCGGCAAGAACAACGCTCAAATCATCATAATAATTATAGAATGTGCGGCGGTTTACTCCTGCCCTTTTTGTTCGTTGAGTTCATTGCTAAAATATAAAAAATTAATATCAGCAATGCTTCTTTAAAACGTGCTACAAAGCCATTTAAACAAAATTTAAATGCTCTGAAACGATTTTTTAAAAACGCACTCAAAAACTCGTATTTTCCCCAAATGACAAAAAACGCCCGAAAAGTTTTAACAAACCTTTCGGGCATATCTTTTATATAATTTCGCGCTCATACAAGAAAATTCGGTGTGGTTAAGCCAAGAATTTAGGATTTTCGTATATTTTGCGGTTTATTTTTTGGGTTTGCTTTTAATCAAGATTTTCTATATCTGCCCATTTTGTGCCACCAAACAAAAACGGCTGCGGCTGCAAGAACCAACAACGCGGTATTATACGGAACGGGCGCTATAAAGCAAATGTTGAAAAGCGTATGCAGCAGGGCAGTAGTTATTACGTTTTTATATGTAAGGAAGAATTTGCCGATAACAAACGAGAGCAGAAACGTCCATACAAAATACAGCGCTGTTTCTCCGAGACCGAGAGAGTTTCGTATTGTCCACATGGGGATATGCCAGACTGCCCACGCTATGCCCGTGTATATAAGCGCAAATGTAGTGCTGCCGCTCTCCGAAAGCCCGTTAAGCAGAAAACCTCTCCATGCGCTTTCCTCCGCGAGCGCTGTTACAAATAAGTAAGCACTTCCCACAATAACCGAAAAGAACGTGGGGTAGCTGTACGTAAACAGATTAGGCTCGTTTACGGTCAACGAATACACGAACGAAAACGCCAGTCCTATCGCGCCTGCTGCGGCGCAGAAAAATATTGATCTTGCTTTTATTTTCTCGGAGAACAAGCCTAAGAGCCACTTTTTAAATCCCCGGCAGTATGCCGCGAATATCGCCGATACCGCAAGCGGAACGATCACAAACAAATATTTAAAGGCAGTCAGCGCTTTCGGAACGTCTGTCCCGTTTTTCTCCAACAGTATGGGCAGATAGCAGATAAACGAAATTAACCATACTATGATTGTCCACAACACTGTCCACAAATACATTTTTTTCTTTTCCATAGACACTTATATTATAATATCAAACGCAGTTCCCAGGCAGCTTGTCCGAGAGCATTTTTAGTGGACAACGAAAGTCCCGGGTAAATTCAGGATTTGCCCGGGGAAGTTTCGTTATGAGAAATTCGGCAAATTATCCGTTTCCTTCGGAAAGCACATAAACGTCGACATAAACCGCACCCCAGTTGCAGCAGTCCTCATAGGTGTTCATATAAAGGTCAACCAGCGCGTGTCCGTTCATCATTGCCGAACCCGTATCGCCCGCGACCGCATAGCCGTAGACGCGGCTGCCGTCCTGCGAAACGATGTAAAGCTCGCTGCCGTATGGAATAACGTTGGGGTTGACCGCGACCACGCCGACCTGCGCAAGCCGCCCGCTTGCGGTGCTCGCGCCCTCATAAGCGGTATAGGCGGTGGAGCGCCCCGAGAGAACTCTTGTGTAATTGGCGGGTATGCCGTCAACAAGAGTGATGTCGCTCGGACTGTATGTCTCCGCATAGGGGTGAGCGGTCGCCGTTCCGCGCTCGATAACCATAGTTACCGGCTCCTTTACGATCTCTTCGTCAAGTTCCTCCGTTTCGGAATACTCGCCGTCGATGTAGGTGTCGCGGTAATATGTAACGAGCGTTCCCGACTCGCCCTCAACAAGAACGTTCTCATAGCCTATCGTATGATTGGTGTTGTCAACGTACTCGATCTCGTAGGGTATCTCGGTCTCCTCTTGTCTGTCCTCGTAGTCGACGCGCGTTACGTTTATCTCCATATCGGGATAAAGCTCGTCGGTAAACTCGCGGTCAACGGTATCGTCCGCTCCGAGATCAATGTCAGTCGCCTTCAGCGCACTTGAAACATCGCCGCCGATAGTCGCGAAAGACCTTGTCTCTCCGTCTGCCGTCACGCTGACTTCAAACGCGCGGTAGATAGTTATATGTCCCGTGTTGTTGTCGTCTCTTGTGTAGCTTACACGGTCGTTTGTGCTGAGCTCGTAGTCCTCCTCGCGGAGAATTGAATAAACGTCGGTTTCGTTGGTCTTATATTCCTTTGTAACGCCCTCGTCCGTGATGTACACGCTGTCGTCCAACGACGACGAACCCATCAGCAGAACAACGGACGCTGCAGCCAGCAGGAACATTCCCAACCTGACAAGCCTGCTCTGAAAGAGCACCTTGTTCATTTTAGCGTTTACTATCTGTGGTTTCATATTGCCTCCTGTAATAGCCGTGGAGATCGGGAAAAAGTAATTGTAACAATTTCTTTACAAATTCAAGCCGATTTCCATGCCCTTTGCCAAGGTTAATGCTATTATAGCCGTTTTTTTTGTAAATGTCAAACACAAACCGAGCGTTGATTTTGTGCAGGTTGAACAAAAATGATTTGTAACCTTTTTGTAACCTTTTGAAAAAACAGGCCTTTTTTGCTATAATTTGTAAATTTCTAAAAAAGTTCTTGTAAAATTAACTAAAAGAACGCATATTTTTGTTTTTGGTTATATCAAACAAAAAATCTCTTGCACTGTGAAAACTTTATGCGCGTTTTTAACAAGCGTTATTCCGAAAAAATATTACAGAAACAACATCTTGTACGGGAAAACATGGATATAATACAAGGGCGCTGCGCAATTGCAATTAAAACGTGCGGCGGCGCGAACGCAAAAAAAGCCGTCCCGAAGGACGGCTTCCGTTATATGCTTATCAGCCTACAACAAAATCCTTGATCTCGTCAAGAAACTCGCCGCAGTCGTCGCTGTGGATCTTAAGCTCGAGATCCTTGGAGAGATCGAGACTGAAGATACCCATAATGGACTTTGCGTCGATAGCGTATCTGCCGCTGATGATGTCCACATCATAGTCGCATCTGGTAACGATTGATACGAAGTTCTTAACATCGTCGATCGTGTTTATGCGGATTTTTGCAGTTGTCATAACAATTACTTCCTTTCGTCGCCGGGGCGCTACCCCGAAAATACTTTATCCTTATTTAATAATACCATAAAATCTATTGCTTTGTCAAGAGGAATTTTGCCGAAAGCCGTATTTTCCGCCGATAAAGGGGAACGGCGGAAATGCTGTCCGTATGGAAAGATACTGAACAAGCTCTTACTCGGCAATAAAACGCTTGATGTTGTCGAGGAATTCGTCAGCGTCCCCGCCGTCGGAATGGATAACCATCTTGAGCGCCTTGGTGAGGTCAAGGCTGAAAATGCCCATTATCGACTTCGCGTCGACCGCGTATCTGCCCGAAAGCAGATCAACGTCAAAAACGCATCTGTTTGCCTCTCCTACGAACTCCTTTACGTCGTCTATGGAATTCAGGATTATCTTGCTCTCTTTCATTAAGATCGCCGCCTTTCTTTTGTCAACGTATTATTTCTGTTTATATATGAAAGGGATTTTTTCCTCCCTCTATAAAATAATATAGCAATTATTGTAAAAATAGTCAATAGCTTATTGCAAAATTCGTAAGTTTAAAGTATAATATAATAGTAGAGGAAAAATTGTTTGGTAATTTTGCATAAGTTTTAAGTGAAACTTTTTGGCACATTGCCATCTCTGCGGGTGACGGACTGCTTTGCTATTTGTATAGGGGGAAGTATGGATTTTAAAATTATTACTCTCGGCTGCAAGCTGAATTCATGCGAGAGCGCAGCTATCGCCGAGAGCTTTCTGGCGGACGGATTTGAGCGCGCCGCAGACGGCGAACGGGCGGATGTGTATATAATAAACTCCTGTGCGGTGACAAGCACGGCGGTCGCAAAGGTTCGTCACGAGCTGTCCGTGTGCAGACGCGAAAACGCGGACGGAGTCACGGTGCTGTGCGGGTGCTTTCCGCAGAGCTATCCCGAGGAGGCGGGACTGAACGCCGACGCGGATATAGTAACGGGAAACGCGGACAAGGGCAGACTTCCCGAGCTTGTTCGGACGTTTATGCGCGGCAGGGTAAAAACGGTGAAGATCGCGCCGCTTACCCGCGAGTTTGACGAAAGCGCGTCCGCTCCCGACGAGGACAGAACACGCGCGTTTATAAAAGTGGAGGACGGCTGCGACAGGTTCTGCTCGTATTGCATAATCCCAACGGCGCGCGGCAGAGTGCGTTCGCTCGCTCCCGACAAAATAACGGAGCAGGCAAAGCAATGCGTGGAGCACGGGCATAAGGAAATAGTGCTGACGGGAATAAATCTCGGCTGCTACGGGCAGGAACTGGGACTTACGCTTGCGGACGCGGTGAACGCCGCCGCGAAGTCGGGAGTTGAGCGTATACGGTTAAGCTCGCTTGAGCCGGAAATGCTCACCGACGAGGAAATAGAGCGCCTGAAAGCTGTCAAAACGCTTTGTCCGCATTTCCATTTGTCGCTTCAGTCGGGCAGCGATACGGTGCTGAAACGCATGAACCGCAAGTATGACACGGCGCAATACAGGCACGTCGCGGACAAGCTGCGCGGAGCGTTCCCGGGGTGCTCGATAACGACAGATATCATCGTGGGATTTCCGGGGGAAACGGACGAGGAGTTTCTCGAAACGGTCGATTTCGCGCGGGAGATCGGGTTCGCGAAGATACACGTTTTTCCGTATTCGTTAAGAAAAGGCACAATCGCCGCGGTCATGAAACAGGTGCAGCCATCGATACGCACCGACCGCGTAAAAATGCTCACCGCCGCCGCCAAGGAGCTTGAACTGAAATTCTGCGACAGCCAGTGCGGCAGCGTGCAGTCCGTGCTTATCGAGAAACCGCAGTCGGCGCAGTATTCGCACGGGTTCACCGAGCGCTATCTCCCCGTGAGAATATACGGAGAGCCCATGGAACGGCATACGCTGGTAAAGGTGAAGATCATGGGCAGCCGCGACGGGTATTGTACGGGGGTTGTAATTTAGCTGCGGTTGTGATATAATTAAATCGGAGTTTAACGGCGTTATATTCGTTGGAGTATCAAGCGCGTTAAATAAAGCAAACCTGCAAACAGCAGGGGCAAAAGCCGCCGAAACGGCTCGGACTTTTGCCTTTCAAATCAAGGAGACAAAAAATGGTTTATCGAATTTATGTGGAAAAGAAGAAGCTGTTCGCCGTTGACGGCGCGGCTGTGCTGGAGGACTTGACCGTCGCACTGGGCATGAAAGCGGTCGAGGGCGTGCGCGTTATCAACCGCTACGACGTCGAGG
>CAJTTH010000006.1:87008-90796 GCA_910579125.1 uncultured Oscillospiraceae bacterium
TCGAGGAGCTGCCCGAGCTCGGCGAAAATGAGCGCTCGTTCGCGGTTGAGTTCCTGCCGGGACAGTTCGACCAGCGCGCGGATTCGGCGGCGCAGTGTATTCAAATGCTCTGCAAGGGCGACCGCCCCGACGTGAAGTACGCGAAGATATACATTATAAAAGGAAAGCTCACCGATGACGAATTCGCGCGTATCAAGCACTACCTTATAAACGCGGTGGAGGCACGCGAGTGCGGCTTCGAGAAAAAGAATACGTTGAAAGCCGAGTACACCATACCGACCGAGGTCGAGACACTTAAAGGCTTTATTGAAAAAAACGACGCGGAGCTTGCCGAGTTTGTCACGCATTACGGGCTTGCAATGGATAACGACGACATTAAATTCTGCCAGGACTACTTTAAAAGCGAGCACCGCGACCCGACTATCACCGAAATCCGCATGATAGATACTTACTGGAGCGACCACTGCCGTCACACCACATTCGGCACGATAATCGACAACGCGGACATCAAGCCCGACTACATCGCGAAAACCTACGCCGAGTACAAGGCGGACCGAGAGGAGCTCGGGCGCGGAAATAAGCCGATATGCCTTATGGATATCGCGACGCTGGCGGCGAAAAAGCTCAAAAAGGACGGGCTGCTCCCCGACCTCGATGAGAGTGAGGAAATAAACGCCTGCTCCGTCAAGATAACCGTCGACGTTGACGGCAAGGACGAGGAATGGCTGCTGATGTTCAAGAACGAAACGCACAACCACCCCACCGAAATAGAGCCGTTCGGCGGCGCGGCGACCTGCCTGGGCGGCGCTATCCGCGACCCGCTTTCCGGGCGTTCCTACGTTTATCAGGCAATGCGCGTGACGGGCGCGTCCGATCCGCTGCTCCCCGTTGAGAAAACTCTCGCGGGCAAGCTGCCGCCGCGCAAGATCACGACTACGGCCGCCGCGGGATACTCGTCCTACGGCAACCAGATAGGTCTGGCTACGGGTCACGTCGCGGAAATTTATCACCCGGGCTATATGGCGAAGAGAATGGAGATCGGTGCGGTCGTCGGCGCGGCTCCCGTTGAGAACGTCCGCCGCGAGCGTCCCGCGCCCGGTGACGTAATAATTCTCCTCGGCGGCAGAACGGGACGTGACGGCTGCGGCGGCGCAACGGGCTCGTCAAAGGCGCACAGCGTTCAGTCGCTCGACAGCTGCGGCGCGGAGGTGCAAAAGGGCAACGCTCCGGAGGAGCGCAAGCTGCAAAGGCTGTTCCGCGACCCCGAGGCAACCCGCCTTATCAAGCGCTGCAACGACTTCGGCGCGGGCGGCGTTTCCGTCGCTATCGGCGAGCTTGCGGACGGTCTGGAGATAGATTTGAACGCCGTTCCCAAAAAGTACGACGGTCTGGACGGCACGGAGCTTGCTATCTCTGAGTCGCAGGAGAGAATGGCGGTAGTTGTGGCTGCCGAGGACGCGGAGAAATTCCGCGCGCTTGCCTCCAAGGAAAATCTGGAGAGCACGCCCGTTGCAGTCGTTAAGGCTGAACCGAGATTGAAGATGAACTGGAACGGCAAGACTATCGTTGATATTTCGCGTGAGTTCCTCAACTCGAACGGCGCGGAAAAGCACACCAACGTTGCCGTACCCGACGTGAACGTAAGCTATTCTACGGGCAGAAAAAATACCGCCGAGGATTGGGAGCGTCTTGTGACCGACCTTAACATATGCTCGCAGAGGGGCTTGGTGCAGCGCTTTGACAGCACTATCGGCGCAGGCACGGTGCTTATGCCGTTTTCGGGGCGCACTCAGCAGACGCCCGTTCAGGCTATGGCGGCAAAGCTGCCCGTGCTTGACGGAAGCACGACCACGGCTTCGATAATGGGCTGGGGCTTTAACCCTGCCGTTTCCGAACAGTCGCCGTATCACGGAGCGATCTGTGCGGTCGTTGAGAGCATTGCGAAGGTTGTCGCGGCGGGCGGCACTTATGAAAAGTGTTGGCTGACGTTCCAGGAGTATTTTGAGAGAACGCAGGGCAAGGCTGAACGCTGGGGCAAGCCGTTCTCGGCGCTGCTCGGAGCATACCGCGCTCAGCTCGAAATGGGTTGCGGAGCTATCGGCGGAAAGGACAGCATGAGCGGAACGTTTGAGCATATTGACGTGCCGCCGACGCTGGTTTCGTTTGCGGTTTCGACCGCCAAAACCGACAACATCATTTCTGCGGAGTTCAAGTGTCCGTACAGCAAAATCGGCTATATAGCGCCGAAGTATGACGAGAACGGGCTGCCCGATTTTGAGAGTGTAAAAAGCGTATTCAAGACCGTTGAGCGGCTTATCGCGGACAAGAAAGCTATCTCCGTGTGGAGCGTCGCGAACGGCGGCATTGCCGAGGGCGTGTTTAAAATGGCGCTAGGCAATCATGTCGGCGCAAAGCTGGACGGGCTTTCGGACGAGGAGTTGTTTAATCCCGTTTACGGCGCGTTTATTCTGGAGCTCGAGGGCGACTGCGATGGCGTGCGCGTTATCGGCGAGACTATCCCCGAATACGAAATAATCTGCGGCGAAACCAAGCTAGACATTGCCGTGCTGGAGGAGAAGTGGAATAACGTTCTCGAACCCGTGTTCAAACAGAAGACGAGCTTCAAGCCCGCTCCCGAGAAGGTGGAATACACGGGCGGCTGCGAACTGCTGATGAACCATATTTCCCCGAAGATCGCAAAGCCGCGCGTGCTTATCCCCGTATTCCCCGGAACTAACTGCGAATATGATACGGCGCGGGCGTTTGAGAAATACGGCGCGAAGAGCGAGATCTTCGTTATCAAGAACCTCTCCGCCGCCGACATTGAGGAGAGCGTGAACGCGTTCGCCAAGCTGATCGAGCAGACGCAGATGATCGCGCTGCCGGGCGGTTTCAGCGGCGGCGACGAACCCGAGGGCTCGGCGAAATTTATCAACGCGTTCTTCCGCAACCCGAAGATCGCCGAAGAAGTCGAGAATATGCTCCACAAGCGAGACGGTCTGATGATCGGCATTTGCAACGGATTCCAGGCACTGATAAAGCTCGGACTTGTGCCGTTCGGGCATATCGTGCCGCTTACCGCCGAAAGTCCTACGCTCACCTACAATGAGATAGGCCGTCACCAATCGCAGCTTGTGTACACAAAAATATGCTCGGACAAGTCTCCGTGGCTCGCGAACTGTAAAGTAGGCGATGTTCACACTATTCCGATCTCGCACGGCGAAGGTCGTTTCGCCGCGCATGGCGACGTTCTCCGCAGGCTCATTGACAATGGACAGGTGTTTACGCAGTACGTCGATCTCAAGGGCAATCCCACCATGGACGCGGCGTTTAATCCGAACGGCTCTATGTGCGCGGTCGAGGGCATAATCTCGCCCGATGGACGCGTCCTCGGAAAAATGGGTCACACCGAGCGCCTTACCGATTCCGTTGCCAAGAACATCGATGGAAACAAAGAGCAGCTTCTCTTTAAGAGCGGCGTTGAATATTTTAACTAAAAACCCCTTGACAAATCGGTGATAATGTGATATAATTGTAACGTTGAAAGTCGATAGCGGCTTTCGGCGTTACGTATGGGGGTATAGCTCAGTTGGGAGAGCGCTTGCTTCGCATGTAAGAGGTCAGGGGTTCGAATCCCCTTATCTCCACCAAGTTGAAAGCTACATTTTTGGTGCAAAATGCACAATAATGTAGCTTTTCTTTTTATACAATTACAAACCGTCGGTTGTAAAGACAATCGGCGGTTTTCTGTTGGAGGTGATCTTAATGAGCAAACTTAAAGTGGCAGC
>CAJTTH010000007.1:0-3319 GCA_910579125.1 uncultured Oscillospiraceae bacterium
TTGTATATAATTCACAAGAATAGTTTTGTCATACAATTTCATTACTATTCTCGAGAGTGAATAACACAATAAAACCAAAAGTGCAGTAAAAATTTTTTATTGTTTCATCTTATTTTTTAATAAATTCACTTTTTTGTTGAATATTCACAATGAAATAAATTAAAATTCTAATAAAATCACAAAGTTTGTAGTTCATCTTGAAAATCGCAGACTTTTTTCTTGCAAAAACACCGCAATTATTGTATAATAATAATGTAGGTAATTTTTTGCTTATGAATTTAATATTTGAGGAGGATTTTTAACAATGTCGTTAAAAAATCAGTATCTTGCTGACTTACTGGAAACAGTTAAGAAGCGCAATCCCGGCGAGCCTGAGTTTATCCAGGCGGTGACCGAGGTTTTCGAGACACTCCAGCCCGTAGTTGAAAAACGTCCCGATCTCGTTGAGGCGGGTGTGTTTGAGCGTATCGTTGAGCCGGAGAGACAGATCATCTTCCGCGTTCCGTGGGTCGATGACAAGGGCAAGGTTCAGGTAAACCGCGGCTTCCGCATTCAGTTTAATTCCGCGATCGGTCCGTACAAGGGCGGTCTCAGACTGCACCCCTCTGTATATATGGGTATCATCAAGTTCCTCGGCTTCGAGCAGATCTTCAAGAACTCACTGACTACGCTCCCCATGGGCGGTGCTAAGGGCGGTTCGGACTTCGACCCCAAGGGCAAGAGCGACGGCGAGGTTATGCGCTTCTGTCAGAGCTTTATGACGGAGCTGTGCCGTCACATCGGCCCCGACTGCGACGTTCCCGCGGGTGATATCGGCACGGGCGGACGCGAGATCGGTTATATGTTCGGTCAGTACAAGCGCATTAAGAACGAATTTACGGGCGTGCTCACCGGTAAGGGTCTGACTTACGGCGGCTCGCTGGCGAGAACAGAGGCTACGGGCTTCGGTCTGTGCTATTTCACCGACGAGATGCTCAAGGCTAACGGTAAGAGCTTCAAGGATCAAACTGTCGTTATTTCCGGTTCGGGCAACGTTGCGATCTACGCGACCAAGAAGGCTACCGAGCTCGGCGGCAAGGTCGTTGCTCTGTCCGACTCCAACGGCTACATTCACGACCCCGATGGCATTGAGCTTGATCTCGTTAAGCAGATCAAGGAGGTCGAGCGCGGACGTATCAAGGAGTACATTGGCAGGACTTCGCACAAGAACGCGACCTACACCGAGGGCTGCAAGGGCATTTGGACTATCAAGTGCGACATTGCGCTCCCCTGTGCAACCCAGAACGAAATCGACAAGGAGTCCGCGGAGGCTCTCGCGAAGAACGGTTGCTACGCTGTAGCTGAGGGTGCGAATATGCCGTCCACTCCCGAGGCGATCGAGGTTTACTTTGCGAATAAAATGCTCTACGGTCCCGCAAAGGCGGCGAACGCAGGCGGTGTTGCCACATCAGGTCTGGAGATGAGCCAGAACTCTATGCGTTACGGCTGGACGTTCGAGGAGGTTGACGCTAAGCTCCACAACATCATGATCGAAATATTCAAGCAGTGCGACAGCGCTTCCAAGGAGTACGGAATGCCCGGAAACTACATGGCTGGCGCGAATATCGCGGGCTTCCTTAAGGTTGCCGAGGCTATGAAGGCTCAGGGCGTGGTTTGATTTAACGCTTACCGAAAAATGTGCGCGGAGGTTTTCCCTCCGCGCTTTGTTTTGTCTGATTTTATGTGCAAAAAACCCACCGCTTTCGCGGTGGGTCATAACTATTCCGTAGAACGGTTTAACTTCGCTTCGTCAGCAATTACTTTCTCTTCTTGGAGATTACAACTGCTGCTGCAGCTGCTGCAAGTGCAACAGGAGCTACTGCCATAGCAACACCGGTGCTGGGGTTAGCGTTGTCGCCCTTGTTAGAGCCGCTGTTGGTGTTGTCTGTAGGCTTGCTAGCAGAGTTAGTATCATCCTTAGAGGTGCTGTCGTTCTTGTCCTTGTCATCCTCTACGAGACCGCCGTTGTTGCCGGAGTTATCGGGAGCCTTGTCGTTAGCAGTGAAAGTAACGCTGATCAACTCGAGATCATCAAGAGTATCATCGTCCTTAAGATCAAATTCCCACGTCATATCAACTGCGGGGTACTCATTAGTGTTAACACTGTAAGTGAAGTTTACAGGGAAATCAACAGTAAGAGTATCAGAACCCTCAGTGTAGTCAGTCTTGATGACAGCATTCTGCTTATTCTGATTATCAAAGCGGATTACACCATCAATCCACTCTTTACCAGTGATAGGTCTGTTGAACTTAAACTCAATTTTACCACCGTTTACAAAAGCTCTGAGGTCAGCTCTGCTCCACTCGTCAGTATGATCTGTAACAGTATCACCAGAAATTGAAAGCTTTCTTACAAAACCAAGCGAGGGAGTTGTTTTAGGATCAACTTTGCTAATCTTCCATGAGGTAGCAAGCTTCGCGAATTCTGCACCATCAGCCTTGGTCTTAGCCATTACATCTACCTTAACACCAGTAACATCGATACCGTCAGCAAGTGCGTCAGTGAAATCCTCCTGAAATGTTTTGAGGAAGCGAGTATCCTCCCAAATATCCGAGTAATCATCGTAAATTGTACCACTCATGAGCGACTTAAACTGCGTTTCAGTCAGTTCAAGAGTCAATTCAGTTGTGATCTTTGTCTTAGAAGCGTCAAGACTATTAAGAATTTTATAGCCGTTCAGCTTGTCAGTCAAGCTGAACGAAGGTTTTACAGAAACCTCCTTCAACTCTTTGCCTTCCTTAAGAACAGCACCGGTAAAATCAGCAGCTGCACTAGTCTTAGCATCCTCTTCCTTATACTTAACAGTGTTGTCATTATTAATCTTATCCAACACCTTGACTTTACCGCCAAGATCAACAGTTACCTTACCACCAGTAACATTCAACTTTTCAGTTTTACTTGCAGGAGAAACAGTATTGTAATTATTCAATACCTTAAACTTAATTTCGCTATAATCCTGATCAGAATCCTTCTTTCCATACTTAGCAGGTGTAGTAGCAAGAGCAGGTGTAAAAGTAGTAGCCTCGCCCTTAAGTGTAACAACTACGGTGTCAACACGGTTTGCGGTATAAACCACCTTAGCAGCGTCAGCAGACGCAGTAGTAGCCGCAAGCGCAGAAACAGCGAGCGTGGAAGCTGCTGCAGCTGCAATAATCTTCTTTAACATTCTAAATTTCCTCCAATGTTTAAAAATTTTTACCCGTTTATTCAGAAACCCTTTCTCTTAAACGGAAAGCCTATCCCCTAGCAAGCCGCCCAACGAGTTTAAAGCCTGCCCGC
>CAJTTH010000007.1:3351-79267 GCA_910579125.1 uncultured Oscillospiraceae bacterium
AAACCTCCTTAAAGAGGTACGGTACATAGTCCCCCCTTTGCTCCGCAAGCCTCGGGGTTTTGTATGTAGACCGTTTCGGTCTGTTTACATTATAGAACAAACGGATAAATTTGTCAAGGGGATTTTGTATATTTTTTGAATTTTTTTTGGCTTAATATTCTTTTTTTAACCCTTTTTTTGGCAATTTGAGGGCGTTTTTTTAACGAAATTCGGAGAGTTTCACCCCAGTTTTCACAAACTTTTTTAGCAAATTATTTTTTGTTTCGGTAATATTTAACAAATTTTCAACATATAGAGAAAATTCTTACATAAATTATCCTACATCTATATCTTTTTTTGTGCATTTTTCACCTAAACCGTCTTGACATATATTTGCTAACGTGCTATAATTATTTATATATTATAAATTTCCTTAATTATAAGGTATAAGGCGCTTTGCTTAATTTAACTAGAGAGGTTATTGTTATGTACCATTGTCGGATGCAATTTTATTTTGCGGGAGTTTCGGACGAGTTTCGCCGTACAATTAAAGACATTGACCCGCCGGAAAACTTTGAGTATGAGTTTGTTGAAGACATCGCCGGAGCGGACGTTATTTTCGCCGATCTCTCGGCTTTCTCGTCGGTTTCCGAACTTCGCGGGCTGCTTGCCAACGCTAAGGTCTACAACGATACGAACGAACATGCCGATGTTATAATCATCTGCCGCAAAGACGACAGTATTTTTGCAGAGGAGCTTTCGTTTGCGAATGACGTGTGGTTCCTCCCTTTGAGCGATAATGAGATAAAATTCCGTTTCGAGCGCTGTCAGCGGCTTCACACAATAAAACTTGACCGCTGGCAGACCCGTCAATACCTTGAAGCGACTATCAATAATATCCCGAGCCTGGTGTGGTACAAGACTAAAGACGGCGTTCACGAAAAGGTAAACGACAGTTTCTGCGAGACCGTCGGCAAAACGCGCGAGCAGGTCGAGGGACAGCGTCACGCGTACATTTGGAACGTTGATCAGGACGATCCCGCGTGTATCGAATCCGAACGCGTTGTTATGGAAACGAGGAGGACTTTCGTTTCCGAGGAGGTAGTCAAGTCGGGCGACGGCATCAAGCTGCTCACAACATATAAATCGCCGCTGTACGACGTGGACGGCTCGGTTATGGGAACAGTCGGCGTTGCTATTGACGTTACAAAGGAACGTGCCTACGAGGAGGAGATTGTCAAGAAAAACGCCTCGCTCGAAAAGGTGCTCACATCTATCGACTGCGGAGTGCTTTGCCACTCGCTGGACGGAAAGCGCATTCTCAGCGTGAATAACGCAGCGCTTAAGATCCTCGGTTACACGTCGCGCGAGGATCTTTTGCAGAGCGGGTTTGATATGGTCGCTGATTCCGTACTCGACGAGGATAAGCCGAGACTGCGTGAACGTATTTTGATGCTGAAAAAAGAAAACGACAGCATAAGTGTGGAATACGATGTTCGGCATACCGACGGCGAGATTTTACATATAATGGGAAACGTTAAAATACTCAAGTCTAACGGTGAATTGTTCTATCAGCGTTTTTTGCTTGACGTTACCGAACAGAAAAAACGCGAGCGCAATATCGAGCGTCAACAGTCAGAGCTTGTACAGGCGCTCGGTATCGACTACAATCTGATATGTTACTTTGACCTGAACACGGGATTGGGTCATTCCCTGCGTGTGAATGACTGTGAAAATCACGTTCTCAGCCGTGTTTTCGGCGGAAAAATTTCACTTTCCGACAGCGTTGAAAAATACATTGCCGAGTGCGTTAGCGATGACGACAAGGATATGCTGCGCGATACGCTTTCCGTGGAAAATCTTATAAAGGAGCTTTCCGACCGGGAAGTGTTCCACATAAATTACCGCGTTATATGCGGCGGCGTTCTTCGATACTTCCAAATGAAAGCCGTCCGCACAGGCGACTGGGCAAATGACCGCGGCATGGTTATCGGGTTCCGCAGCGTTGACGAGGAAATTCGCCTTGAAATGGAGAAAAAGGAGCTGCTTGAGAGCGCACTTATGCAGGCGAACCGCGCGAATAAGGCAAAGAGCGTGTTCCTGTCAAATATGTCGCATGATATACGCACGCCCATGAACGCGATCGTAGGCTTTACGTCACTGGCAATATCGCACATTGACCAGAAGGAACGCGTTGAGGAATACCTTAAAAAGATCGCGACCTCGGGAAGTCATCTGCTGAGCCTTATCAACGACGTGCTTGACATGAGCCGCATAGAGAGTGGAAGAATGCATCTTGAGGAGAAGCCTTGCAGTCTGCCCGAGATACTTCACGAGCTGCGGAACATTCTCCAGGCTGACGTTAACGCAAAGCAGCTTGAGCTGTGCATAGATACCGTCAACGTTTATGACGAGGACATTTTCTGCGATAAATTAAGGCTCAACCAGATACTGCTCAATCTGCTCAGCAACGCCGTAAAGTACACGGGCGCGGGCGGAACCATCACCGTGCGCATTGTCGAGGCGGCGGGAGCTCCGGAGGGTTTCGCAAACTATGAGTTCATTATAAAGGACACGGGCATCGGAATGAGCGAGGAATTCGTTCAGCATATATTTGAGCCGTTCGAGCGCGAACGTAACTCGACTATAAGCGGTATTCAAGGCACGGGTCTGGGCATGGCGATAACGAAAAATATCGTCGATATGATGAACGGAACTATTGAGGTGACGAGCGAACAGAACGTTGGCACGGAATGCAAGGTGTCGTTTACGTTCAGGCTGAACGCCGAAAAACACGAGCCACAGCTTGTCAACGAGTTCAAGGACTGCCGTGCGCTCGTTGTCGACGACGATTTCAATACGTGCGACAGCGTTTCGTTTATGCTCCAGCAGCTCGGATTACGCGCGGAGTGGACGCTCTCGGGCAAGGAGGCGATACTCAGGACGCGCCAGGCTTGCTCGCGCGGCGACAATTACAGCGTTTACATCGTCGACTGTTTCCTGCCCGATATGAACGGTATCGAGGTTATCAGGAGGATACGCAAGGTGACAGACGAGAACGTTCCCGTTATCGTGCTGACGGCTTACGACTGGACGGAGTTCGAGGAAGAGGCGCGCGCGGCAGGAGTTTCGGCGTTCTGCAGCAAGCCGTTGTTCCTCTCGGAGCTGCGGCGCTGTCTCAGCGCGATAAGCGGCGCGGGCGGTGAATCCGAAAAACCTGTCGAAAAGACATACTCGGGGCGAATTCTACTTGTCGAGGACAACGAGCTTAACCAGGAGATTGCCGAAGCGATACTCACCGAAGCGGGGTTTGATGTCGAAATAGCCGGCAACGGAAAGCTGGCGGTCGAAATGACCGAAAACTCCGAGCCGGGGTATTATCAGCTTGTGCTCATGGATGTGCAGATGCCCGTTATGAACGGTTACGAGGCCACGCAGCTTATCCGAGGGCTTGAAAACAAGCAGCTTGCTGAGATACCGATACTCGCTATGACGGCGAACGCTTTTGAGGAGGATAAGCAAGCCGCTCTCGACAGCGGAATGAACGGGCATATCGCAAAGCCGATAAACGTTGAAACTCTGTTTGCCACGCTGGATAAGATAATCAAGTAATTAAAAGTCCCCGAAAAAATCGGGGACTTTTGATTTATCTGAATTTCTGTATGATGTTCATCAGAACGCCGACCCCGACCGCCAGCACAGCGCTCAGCACAATCGGGAACCAAACGTTCGCGAGCGGCAGACCGTTTGCCGCGTCGCCGAGATTCATTCCGTAGAAGCTGAAAACAATCGTCGGCATGGTAAGGATTATCGTAATTGTTGTCATGCGTTTCATTATCATATTGAGGTTGTTGGAGATGATACTCGCGAACGTGTCCATCGTGCCGTTGAGAATGTTCGAGTAGATATTAGTCATCTCTATCGCCTGTTTTACTTCAATAAGCACGTCGTCGAGCAGATCCTGATCCTCCTCGTAGAGCTTGAGGTAACGTCCGCGCATCAGCTTTTCCAGCACCGCCTCGTTGGATTTCAGCGAGGTCGAGAAATAAACCAGCGACTTTTCAAGCCCGAGAAGCTGAATAAGCCCCTTGTTCTTCATCGACAGATACATCTTGCCCTCGACGTAATTCGATATCTTGTCGATCTGTTTGAGGTATTGCAAGTACCGCGCGGCTATCCGCAGCAGTATCGAAAACACAAACCTTGTCCGCAGATTGGGCTGTATGCCCTTTACAACGCCCTTTGACAGCTCGTCAAGCACCACGTTCGCCTTTGCGCTTACGGTGATGACGTTTTTGTCGGTGATGATTATTGACATCGGCGTTGTGTAGTATTGCAGCATATTGTCGTGGTCACCGTCCTGTTCGGCTACCGGATAATCGACAACTATCAGCGTTACGCCGTCGTCGCTCTCAATTCGCGACGGTTCTTCCTCGTCAAGCGCGGCACGGATATAATCGCGGTCGATACCCATATCATCCTCGATATCGGATATCTCCGTTTCGGTCGGGTTGATAAGCGATATCCAGCACCCCGCTTCGGGCTTTTCGAGCTCGCAGATTTTTCCTTCTATACTTCTGTAATAATTTACCAAATACTTCAACTCCCTGCTTTACGCAGAAAAGCACACCGCGATAACGAACGCAGCGGCTTCTGCTGATTTTTTACGACATCGGCAACTGCCGGGGTCTGCGTTCATAAAATTCACTCCTTGTTTTAAACATACTTATTTTATAATTATATCACATTCCGCGGCGAAATTCAACCCCTTTTGCAAAAAATCTCCGTCACGAATGCATGACCGCCAACAGCCGAACAGAATAAATAACCCCACACATCGCCAAAAATGTATGGGGTTTTAACTTATTACAGATAACGGCTAAAATTATCGGGAAAGCAGCTCCCGCGCTTTCGGATTATCCGCGCATATTGCGTAGATCACGGTATTTTCGTCTATCTCAACAAAGCAGTCGTCGAATTTGTACATTTCGCCCGGTATGTAGTCCTTGAATACCTTGCGCTGATACTCGATGCGTCTCTCCAGTGCGTCCGCAATGCGCTTCGCGGCGTCCGCGTCCTTTGCGGCAAACGCTCCGAATTCGTCGGGAACAGCTCCCGAGCCGCATAAATACGCCGAAAAATCGTCAACGTCCGTTTTTACTATATCGTAGAATATATCCAATTCGTCGAACGTTACCTCCACCATTGACGACAGCTCAAGTGCTTCAGCAAGCGCCAAAGTCTTTTTTGAAAGCCTGGACACATTGATTACAGCACCGCCCGCAGCCGCCTCAAGCGTTTTCTGAACTCTTGACAACAGCACGGGATATGTTTTCCCAACAAAGTGCATACCGTCGTCGTACACATATTCTTCGTTAAAATATCCTTTATCGTCCTTTAAAACGGAGTTAAGGTCGCAATACGCCACGCCAAGCTCCGAACACAACGCGGATATTTTCTCATTCAGAGAGTCGATAAGCTCGTTTGTAATGCCCGAATAGCCTGCCATAGAGCTGTTAGCCGTTATCGGCGGAACGGAGACCGCGCATATCGCGCTGTCGGGGCAGTCGGTTGTCAGCCTGTCCAAAAGATCGCGGTAATCGTCGGCGTATTCCTCCTGATCGGTCTGCGGAGTTAATCCGTTTGAGCCGAGCATTATAATTATATGCGCGGGCTGCCTTTCTTCGGCATAATCCGCCGCGCTGCCTATGTAAAAATCCTCGTCAAAGGCAGTGTTTGCCGCACGCCACGGCGTGTACCCTCCCACTGCCGCAACATTATCGCGGTCAATGTACGAATACAGGTACAACCCCGTAAAAATGCTGTCGCCAATAAACAGATCGTTCTTGAAAAAATCCTCGTCGTAGTCGCTTGTAAGCTCGGGCACAAGCTCGTGTATCTGCCCCGAGCTCTGCGAACTCGACGAAGAACTTGTCGCTGCTGAACTGTCGGCACTTGAAAACGGCTCGGTGGAGTTTGCTCCGCTCGAACCCGACGCGCTGTCCGCCTCGGAGATCTCATAGTCCGCCAAACTTTCCGAGGAGTATTCCCGATTTGTACTGCATGCGGTAAATGTTAGTGTGAACGCAAGTATAATTGACAACCAAACTGTTTTCTTCATGATTTTTTCCTTTCCGTGTAAAGCAATTTTTTACAGCTTAACATTATATGATTTTGTGATCTGCGGCGGCAATGCGCTCCCCGTTACCGAAACGGGTTTGACACGCTCGAAGCATTTTTCCTCGGAGTTAAAAACGAATGTGTAGTCGCTCCACGGCATACCCGTGTTGAACGTTACATACTTGCCGCCGATTATCTGTATTTTATTTTCTTCATACATATCCCACGCATCGGGCAGATAAGTACGCACGATATTGTCTGAGCATATTATCCCCGCAAGCTCCTCGCTCGGAGGAACTGCCGCGACTGCGCAGAACTCGCCGCTTTCCGCGTCAAGCATAAACGGCTCAAAGGTGTTCCAGCCGTAACCGCCCATCAGCATTCCGCAGTACAGCGATATCGGGCAGCCCGAAAGCTCGGACTTCGGCTTGCCGTTCTTGAAAGAATAGACCGCGCCAAGCTGTCCGCTCTCATTGTGACCGAAACCGAACAGCGCGTGAACCGTGCCGTCCATATAGGCTATTAACTCAAATAAACCGTAATCCTGACGGCAGGCGTCGTCTAAAATATACGCCTCTCCGTCGGCGTTCACATACACGGGGATATGAAAGCCCGCGTGAGCCGATGAGTCGCACTTTGAAAGCGGCAAGGGAACCCTGAGCAGAATAATGCTCTCCTCGTGCTCCCCGTCGATCGGATATTTAACGCTCGATACTATATCGTACCTGAAATCTATCTCCGATGTTTCTGCCCCGATAATGTAGTCCCTGTACCCGTAACCGAGCCACACGGGAATATCCGCGGCTTCATTTGCAATAAGCTCCCCGTTCTCAAAGCGGAACATTTCGTTTGCAAGCGTTATCGCTTCGTTGTAAGCGTCGGATTTTCTGTAAGCGTCGACCGCCCTTGCAACCGCCTCGCCGTCCGCCTGAGGAATTAAAATGTCGTTTATATAAGAGCAGCTCATAAGGCTTACGTCGTCAAAATCGGTGATATATTTTCCGATATTGAAGCCTTCGGGGATTACGGATACATAATCGTCACCCCGCGGAACGCCGGATTCGCTTGACGCTGAGCTTTCAAAACCGCCGCTCACGGAAGTAGAGGGAGCGGCGGAGCTGTTCTCCGTTGAACTGTCATAGATTAAGGTTATACTGCCGCACGCCGTGAGCGACAATACCAGCGACAGCACAACTATCAATATTGTCGTTTTTTTCATAGACCGCTCCTTTATGGCAGCACCGCACTCAGAACCTGCACCAATAGCCGCTCAACGCTTGTTTTGCGGGCTATTGGTACAGTCTTACTTATGATATTTCGAGTTATTCATTATTGAGAACGCCCTGTACACCTGCTCGAACAGCATTACCCTCGCAAGGCCGTGCGGGAACGTCATCGGCGACATTGAGAGCCGCAGACCGCATTCGCGCTTAAGGCTCTCGTCAAGCCCGAACGAACTGCCGACAATAAAGCTGACCGTCGATGTGCCGCCATTTCCGAGACCTTCCAGCTTCGCCGCAAGCTCCTCACTCGACATCGTTTTTCCCTCGACGCACATCGCGACCGTGAAGCCCGCCGCCTGTGCGCGGATAAGCTCCGCTTCGCGGCAGAGCGCCTTTTCGATCTGCGCGGAGCTCGGGTCATACGGAAGATCGACAGGCTCCGGCTCTCTCACCGCGACCTTTGCAAACGCGCCGAGCCGTTTTTGGTACTCCGCGCACGCCTCACGGAAGTACCTCTCTTTCAGCTTGCCCATTGCCACGAAATTTACCGTCATCATCTGCGTCTGTTATTTCCCCGTTTATCGCGCGGCGCCATTTGTATCTTGCGGCGGCGCTCCATTTCAGCAAGCTTGCGCTTCTTATTCCTGTGGAGCGTCCTTGCGACCGCATAGGTAATTATCAGCGCGATAAGCACTATCACTATCGTTATGAACTGCGGCGACTTGAGGATATTCATCAGCTTTTCCTTATAGTCCTCGACGATATCCAGAACGACCTCGTTCTCGGTGACGAGCGGAATTTTCGCAAGTGTTTCGCCGTTGAGCCGAAGCTCCAACTCCCCGACGGAAACTCCCTTTTCGACGGGCGCGACAAACGGCTCGATAACGGGCTTTATCTGCTGAATGGACGTTTTGTCGAGCGTTCTAGGCATAAGCGTATAGAAGTCCTCGGTGGTGACGATGCCCACCTTGTCCGCCTCCAGCCCCTTTGAAACGTCAACCTGCATCACCTGCTCGTTCGCGCCGATTATCTGCGCATACTCAAACTCGTCGAACGCCCAGTCGTACAGCTTCGCGTGATCCTCAAAATGGGTAACGCCCGTTTCGCCCGTGCTGTTTGTATACGGTGCTTGGAGCGTTACCACTAGGTAGCTGTAACCGCCGCGCTCGGCGCACGTTACCAGCGAGCAGAAGCCGGGGATATCCTCTCCCCATTCGCCGTTTTTCTTCAGATTGTACGAGTTTATGCTGCCCGTCTTTATGCCCTTGATCCCATCGTAGTAATAGTCGCTGCTCTCACGCATCATGGCGTTTGTGTGCGTTACGGTAACGCCATCGGGATATGTCTCGTTCTTGGGCATTTCGTATTCGTAAGTATTGCATATTTTGAGGAAACCGGGATATTTATCCAGCGCGTACTTTGTAATAAGGTACAGATCCTTAGCGGTGGTGTAGTTGTTTTCGTTGAACAATCCGTGCGTGTTGGCGAAATGCGTGCCCGTGCAGCCTATCTTGTCCGCGGTGTCGTTCATCATCTTTATGAATTTGCTGATGTCGCCGCCGCCGATATTGTAGGCAAGGATGTTCGCCGCCTCGCAGCCCGACGCAAGCATAAGTCCGTACAGGCAGTCGTTGTAGGTAACGTTCTCCTGAAGCGGCTCTATACCCGCCGTGGACGCGCCGTAATAGTTGGGATTGTCGCCGTAAAACTCGTTAAAGCACTCGTAGGGGCAATCCACCTTCGCGCTGAAATCCTTGATGTTTTCGAGCGCAACAAGGCAGGTCATTATTTTGACAGTGGAAGCGGGGTACAATTTTTTGTCGGGATTTTTCGACATAACAACAATATCCGTGTCAAGATTTACCATATACACACCCTCGCTCGCAAGCTCGAACGGCACGGAAAACGCCGCAAATCCGCTCAAAGTTGGAGCAAATGTTGAAAATAACAGTAATATCGCAAAAAATATTGTGAAAGTTTTTAGTTTAAACATATAGACAAATCACCTTTTTTCGGTTATTATATTATAAGGGGCTGTTTTTCCGAGCGAAAATATGCCCGCGTTTATATTATAGCAGATTCTTATATAAAAAGTAAATAGCTTTTTTGAATTTGTAAGAAATTTGTAAGAACTTGTTCTCACAACCCGAAATGCTCGAATTGCACGCATTATGCCTACGACAAAACGCTGCAAATTTTTTCGAGGACGAAGACGTATTATGTGCTACGCGTAAAACGCTGCGACGCAGACGTACTTTATGTATGTCAAGGAGTTTTGACGAAGTAATCGGAAAAATTTGCTGCAAGACGAGCGTTTATCGGCTATGAGAAAATGTTCTAATAATTCCACGGAGGGATCGGATGATTTACATAACCGGCGATATCCATGCCGATTTTTCGCGCTTTAAGAATCCCGTGCTCAAAAAGCTGAAAAAACAGGACGCGCTGATAATCTGCGGGGATTTCGGGTTTATATGGGACGGCAGTCCCAAGGAAAAAAAGCTGCTGAAAAAAATCGGCAAGCTGCCGTACAACGTGCTGTTCGTGGAGGGCACTCACGAAAACTATGACCTGCTCGAGCAATACGAGGTCGGCGAATGGTGCGGCGGAAAGACGCGGCTCATAAGCGGCAGACTGCGGCAGCTTATGAGAGGACAGGTCTTCGAGATCGCGGGGAAAACCGTCTTCGCGTTCGGCGGCGGACAGACCGAGGACGTTTACGAGCTGACCGAGGGCTCGAACTGGTGGGCGCGTGAGATACCCTCCGAGGAGGAGCTTGCCGAGGGCTTGGCGAACCTCGAACGCGTCGGCAACAGCGTGGATTTCGTGGTCACCTACGAGCCGCCCTCGAAAATGCAGGATTTTCTGCTCGGCAGCGGCGACCGCAACCACATCAACACATACCTCAGCGAGGTCTACGAAAAGATAGATTTCAAGGGGTGGTTTTTCGGGAAGCTGCACATGAACAAGCTCGTTCCGCCGAAATATTACGCTGTTTACGACGGGATAGTTCCCGCCGATGAAACTAAAATTCCCAATAAAAAAGAACCGAAGAACAAGGAGAAGTGACATGGCTGAAATTACATTTGAGATCACAAAGGAGCTCGGAGTTATCTCCGAGACCGCCAAGGGCTGGACGCGCGAGCTGAATATGGTAAGCTGGAACGACCGCGACCCGAAGTACGATATCCGCGACTGGTCGCCCGACCACACACGTATGAGCAAGGGTGTTTCTCTCACCGAGGAGGAAATGCAGAAGCTCGTCGAGCTGTTCAACGCGCGCGACGAAGAGGATTCGTTCGAGGAATAAACGTAAAGCAAGCGCAAAATAAAACGCGGCTCATGTCCGAGCCGCGTTTTATTTTGCGCCGTCCGCACGGCAGAGGTCTGAGAACGGTTATCGGCAGAAGATGTTTCTGTGATGTAAGGTAGTGCGTTATGCTGACGACGCCGTGTTAGTAAAGCCTTGCTGAACTTGTCCGTGAAATTGCCGAGATGAATTTATGACGCTGCGAAAAATTAAAGTAAGTAATGCCGTGACATTATCCGATAATATACGCTTTGTGCCGAAACCGTTTTAAGGAGCTGCCGAAATGATACTGCCGTCCGTTCTCACACCTCTGCCGTGCGGTCTGAATTTATCCTCTCATAATATATAGACGTAATTTTTTCGGAAATGTTACACTTTTTAAATAATTTTCAAAATTTTTAAATATCCGTGATACCCGCGCTTACGACAGCCGCGTCGGGCGCGTTTTCCGAAAGATCTGTTCTGTCCGCGCACGCGAACAATGTAAATGCCAGTACTGCCGCCGCGAAAATTGCCGCAAATTTTTTCATATTATTTACCCCCGTTATTCTGAAATATTAATCTCGATTTGGTTTCCCTTTCGGTAATTATATTTTAACACATATTATCTTCAAATTCAACTACAAAACGGTTACAATTCGGTTACAAATTATTACAAAAGGTTACAAAATATAGCGGGAAC
The DNA here is from genome assembly GCA_910579125.1 of uncultured Oscillospiraceae bacterium. Lineage (GTDB taxonomy): Bacteria > Bacillota > Clostridia > Oscillospirales > Ruminococcaceae > CAG-115. The sequence goes on from CAJTTH010000007.1 coordinate 14,666, forward strand.
GGTCGTATTTGTGCATAATATGTTGCGGTGCGCATTATGTGCTGCTCGACGATTTGCCGTCGAGCATACAGATTTCGTAAGCCTTCCATTCGCCGTCGATATAACGGAATTCGTTGCCGATCCTTGTTGTGTCGTACAGCTCTTTAATTGCGGGGTCGTACACAGGCTTGCTCCCCGGCTGCCAAGACGTAACATAATAATTTACTGTCGTGAACCTTATGGTATCGGCGGTGTTCTCCACCAACTCATACTCCGTATGAACAAGGTTTTCGGGCAGTTGAGCGGTGCCGCTCTCATAATAAAGCTGCCCGTCATGCTCGTAAACGTGCGGAGCATTCATGAGCAGAAGCGCGACAGAGTCCTCGGTAAACGCCTTGTACAGCGCGTCGATAAAGCCCTTGTATTTACAGCCGCTCTCACGGAACGTCTGTCCGTAGCTGTAACGCGGAACAATAGCGCTGTTATAAATATCGGGCGAGTCTTCATATATCTTTATCTGCGCGCGCTGACCCGAGCAGACCTCGCGTTCAACATCGGGGTGCATTGCAGCGATATCCGCGAGCGTTTTCGCCCTGTAAAAGCTTTCCGTGAAGCCGGGGTTGTTTATCTGCTCGAGCAGCGCCGTCAAGCCCTCGTCCTCGTCAAGTTTTTTACGGTAATTCTCCAGAGCTTTCTCGTAGGTGAAGTCGGCAAGCGCACTTTCGGGGCGCGGCGTTCCTGTAATTATAACGCTGTTTCCGTGCTCGTCGGTCTGAACGTCGCCGCCGCTTGTTTCCCATGCGGAGGATTTGCCGTCATCCATACAGAGCCGCTCCGCACGCCACTTGCCGTTTTCCTTTACAAAGCGGTTGGTTATCCTGTTTATGACGTAGCCGTCCGTGTTGTTCGGATCAAATTTCGGTTTTATCAGCTCGGGCGCGTTCAGGTCGTAATAATCCCAATCGACCATGTAGCATATCGAATCGAAAACGACCTCGCCGTCAGTGTTCGTTATAAGCTCGTAATCCGTGTGAACAAGGAAAATATCCTCATACGGGTAGTAGCGCTCGCGGTAATAAAGCGCGCCGTCAAGCTCGCGAAACGCGTTGGTAAAATTATAAAGCCGTATCGCCTTATCAATATCGCCGCCAAAAATTTCACGGTAAGCCGCTGTAAAGCTGTCGTAGGTGTAGCCTGTTTCATCGTAAATAAACACCATCGAGCTTATAGGCGTCAGAGATGTGATAGTCGCCGCCTCGTGACCCGACCGTATTTTTTCGGACGGAGCAAGTTCTGTGCCGCCGACGAGCGCAAGCATATCCGCAAGCGTTCTCGCTCTGTAGTAAATGTCCGTGAAGTCGGGCTTGTTTATCCGCTCTAGCAGCGCCGTCAAGCCCTCATCCTCGTCGAGTTTTTTACGGTAATTTTCCAGAGTTTCCTCGTAGCTGAAGTCGGCAAGCTCGCTCTCTGGCAGCGGCGTTCCCTCAAGGTGGAACGTCAATTTTGTCGTATCGAGCTCAATATTGTCCGCACCGTCGTTTATCCTGCCGACGGACGACATATCGCCGAGGAAGCAAAGCTCCTCCGCGCGCCATTTACCGTCCTCCTTTACAAAGCGGTTGGTAATTCTCGTAACGATATAATCCGACCTTTTGGACGGGTCGTAGGGCTGTTTGCGCCCGAAACCGACAAACGCGTTGTATTCCTCGGGGCGGATATGATAGCAGAGCGTGTCGAAAACGATCTCGTCTTCCGTGCGGCTTGTAAGCTCATATTCGCTGTGAACAAGCAGCGGGTTTTCGCTGAACGCTCTGCACCCCTTGCAGAGCACGCCGTCGTAATCGTAGAAAGTGCCGTGCTCCAGCATATAATAAAAGGTCTCCGAGCCGAACGCATCTTTCAGCGTATTGGCAAAGCTGTCGTATGTGAAACACGTTTCGAGATAACGGTCGGCATTCTGATTGTATTCGTCGAGGAAATTCAGCGCAAAGCCCGAGTCCTTTCCCGTGAAAAGATGCACATTTTCGTTTGCCGCGAGAATTTCCGCTAGCGTGCGCGCGTTGTAGTACCGCTCGGTAAACTCCGCGTCGCCGATCTGCTCCAGAACCGCGGTCAGGTTCTCGTCCTTTTTGAGCGTTTCGGTGTATTTCGAGAGCGCCTCGCCGTAATCAAAATCAATATGAGAGCCCTCGGGCAGCGGCGTATACTCAAGCACCGACTTGTCCGTGATCTGCGGATACGTTCTGTCAAAGGCGTAAGGGAGCGTATGTTCGGCGTAGCCGTAGTCTATATTCTCGGCTCTCCATAAGCCGTCCTCTTTTACCAGACGGTTGGTATAAATCGATACAAAGCGCTGACCTTCCTTATTTATATAGCTATCCTTGTTCGCGGAATCGTAAGGCTCGCGTTCCCCGTCGACGGCATAGTCGTAATACCGCACCGTATTGAAGACGATCTGACTATCCGTGTTCGTTATCAGCTCATAATCGGTATGGACAAGCCCGAAAAGCCTGTCTTCGCCCGTCTCGTAACCGTCGGCGGCGTATAGTTGTCCGCCGTTGTCGATAAAGCTCCATCTGCTGCTTATTATCAGATTTTCTGCAGCCGCGTCACAGAAAAACTCGCGGAACAATTGTACAAATCCGCCGTAGCGGTAGCCTGTCTCGTACAGTTCAAAAACAGTGTCGGGATAAGCCGTATCGGTGGTCGGCTCGGTCACCGTAACGCACGCGCGCATTTGCTTTTCCATTTTTTCTCTCGCCTTGTCCGTCGCGATAACATCCGCGTTCGATATGCCGCTCGTCAAGTCCGCAAGCGTTCTCGCTTTGACGTAAGCGTCAGCGGCGGCGGAGTCGGATATCTCGCCGAGCAGCGCCGTAAGCTCCTCGGGGAACGTCGCGCGGTAGCTGTCCGCAAGCGCGTCAAGCGTGTCAAGATCGAAATCCTCCAGCTCGCCGTCGGGAATGGGAGTTCCCACCAACGTCGGAACTCCGTAAACCGCCTCGGCGGACGAATTATTGACCTCGCTGCGGCTCGTCTCGATACCGTGGATAAGCCCCGGCAGCTTGGTTATCCCGAAAACCAGCGCCGCGCAAGCTGCCAGAGCCGCAGCCGCCGAAATTATGACCGTGCGCTTCGACATTCTCCACGGAACGTATTCTATATACATATCGGGTCCCGACGCGGTCTGCTCGGCTTCTTTGATGTATTTATCGTCAATGTCGTTGAACAGGTTGAAAAATTTATTGTCAGCCATTGTCATAACCCCTTTTCTTCAGATATTTTTTAAGCTCCGCGCGCGTTCTGGAAAGCGTCGCGGAAACGTTGTTCTCGGTCATTCCGAACGACGCGGCGAGCTCGGATATCCCGTCGCAATACCAGTACCGCCGCACGAATATCCTCCGCTTATCCGCCGTGAGCCTGCTGAGAAAGCGGTTTATCTCCTCCAGAAGCTCGCGGCGCTCGGCGGTCTCGGCTACATCGCCGCCCGCGAAAGCCTCCAGCTCCTCAAGCTCCTCGAACACTAAGTCGACCGCTCCCCCGCCGCGTTTTTCACGGCGTTCGCTTTTCCAACGGTTAAGCGAGATGTTTTTCGCGATCTTCGCCAGATACGCGGACAATATCTTCGGCTTTGCGGGCGGAATGCTTTCCCACGCTTTCAGCCACGTATCGTTCAGACACTCCTCCGCGTCCTCGCTGTTTTGCAGAATATTCCGCGCTATCGAGCCGCAAAGCCCGCCGAATTTCTCCGAGACCGCGCGCACGGCGTTCTCATCGCGGCTGTTGAACAGCTCCAGTATTTCGTTATCATTCAAAACGCCCACCGCCCTTTCCTCCGTTTCTTGTGAAATTTCCGCAGAACCGCACATACGCAGCTCCATTGAACCGACGCCGCCCAAACCGCTCACTCCCTTGTCTTTTTATCGTGAGGTTTTCTCCTCTATTATTTATGACAACGTTTTATTTACTTTCTGACAATTTTTATAAAAAATTTGCCCCGTTTTTTCGGGGCAAATTCATAGCTTTCAAAATTATTCGGAGAGCTTTTTGCGGATATACTCCTGGATAGCCTTGGGGCTTGCCGCGCCCTTAAGCGCCTTGTTCGCCTGACCCATAAAGAACCCGAACACCTTCTGATCACCGTTCTTGTACTGCTCGACGGGTTTGGGGTTGTTCGCGATTATCTCGTCGACCACCTTCGCCAAAAGGTCGTTGTCCTCCTTTATCCAAAGGTCATCACGGTCGGCTATTTCTTTCGGAGTGCCGCCGTTCTCGATCATCTCGCGGAGTATCGTCTTTGCGTTTGCCTGCGAAATTTTGTCGGTCTGCATATACTCAACAATCTGCGCAAACTCCGCGCCGTTGAATTTCAGCGCGTCCATATCCGCTTCGCCGAGGTTGATACGGCGCATAAGCTCGCCGATAATATAGTTTGCAATCGCTTTCGGGTTGTTGTAAACCGCGATCGCCGCGTCAAAAAAGTCGCAGACGCGCTTGTCGCCGACGATAATGTCCGCATCCGCCTTCTTTATGCCGTACTCGTCGACGTATCTCGCCACGCGCTGCTCGGGCAGCTCGGGAATGGAGCGCTTTATCTCATCCAGCTCCTCCTCGGTGAAGATTATCGGAGGAATGTCGGGGTCGGGGAAGTAACGGTAATCGTGCGCGTCCTCCTTGGAGCGCATTGCGGTGGTCTCGCCGAGCTGCTCGTTGAAACGGCGCGTCTGCTGAATTACGCGCTCGCCATTCTCGAGAAGCTCCTCCTGCCGCTCGATCTCGACCTCGATAGCTCTCGCTATCGCCTTGAGCGAGTTTAGGTTTTTCAGCTCCGTGCGCGTTCCCAACTCGTCTGAGCCTTTCGGCGCAATGGAGATGTTCACGTCGCAGCGGATAGAGCCTTGCTCCATTTTGCAGTCGCAGATACCCGCGTATTGCAGCAGCAGCTTTATCTTCTCGATGAACGCAATAACTTCATCAGCGGAATGGAAATCGGGCTCGGTGACTATCTCGATAAGCGGCACGCCGCAGCGGTTGTAGTCCGCGAGCGAAACGCGGTTCACGTCGTCGTGAACGAGCTTGCCCGCGTCCTCCTCAAGGTGGATACGGTTAATGCGGATAACCTTGTCCTCGCCGTTTACGTTAATGTTGACCGTTCCCGAAAGGCATACGGGGCGCGGCATCTGCGATATCTGATAAGCCTTTGGCAGATCGGGGTAGAAATAGTTCTTTCTGTCCCATTTCGTGAACCGCGAGATGTCGCAGTTCATCACATACCCCGCCTTTATAATGTACTCGACCGCCTTTTGGTTGAGCACAGGCAAAGTTCCCGGCAAGCCGCTGCAAACGGGGCAGCAGCGCGAGTTCGGAGTTCCGCCGAATTCCGCGGAACAGGTGCAGAACACCTTGGATTTCGTCAATAATTCCGCGTGAATTTCAAGACCCATTGTGGGAAAATAAGCGCTCATGTCCACACCCCCTTACAGCTTCGGAGCAACGGGCGCAAACCCTTGCTCGAACGCGTCCGCGCATTGCAGAATTGTCGTTTCGTCAAAGCGCTTTCCGATTATCGACATACCGATAGGCAAGCCGCTTTCCGTGTAGCCGCACGTCGTCGAAACGCCCGGCAGCTTCGCGATATTCACCGTAACGGTGCAGATATCCGCTTGGTACATCTTTACGGGATCGCTGTCCTGCGAGCCTATCTTGTACGCGGGCGTGGGTGCAGTGGGCGTGAGGATAACGTCCGCCTGCTCGAAAATTCGGTTATACTGTCGGATAATTTCCTGTTTGAGCGCGAGGGCTTTCTTGTAGTACGCGTCGTAGTAGCCGCTCGACAGCGCGTAGTTGCCAAGCAGAATACGGCGCTTTACCTCCTCGCCGAAGCCGCGCGAACGGCTGTCGCGGATAAGCTCCTCAAACGTTCTGCCCTCGCCCCTGAAACCGTACTTTATCCCGTCGAAGCGCGAAAGGTTTGAAGCCGCCTCCGCGCACGCTATCAAATAGTACGCGGGGATCGCGTATTTCAGCCCCGGCATGGAGCATTCAACGAGAACAGCGCCCTGTTTTTCAAGCTCGTGCGCCGCGTTCATGACCGCAGTTTTTACCGCTTCGTCAACGCCCTCCGCGTAGAACTCCTTTGGCAGAGCGATCTTCGTGCCCTTTATCGGCTGTCCGAGTTTCTCCGTGAAGTCGGGAACTTCCGCTTTCACAGAGGTCGCGTCGTGCCTGTCGTGACCGCATATTGCGTTGAGCATTACGGCACAGTCGCGCGCGTCGTTACATATCGGACCTATCTGGTCGAGCGAACTTGCGAACGCGACCAATCCGTAGCGCGAAACGCGCCCGTATGTCGGCTTGATACCCGTCACTCCGCAGAACGACGACGGCTGACGAATAGAGCCGCCCGTATCGCTGCCGAGCGCCGCGGGAGCAAGCGATGCCGAAACTGCTGCCGCCGAGCCGCCCGAACTTCCGCCGGGAACGCGCTCGAGGTCATACGGGTTCTTCGTTTTGGCGAACGCGGATGTCTGGTTCGAGCCGCCCATCGCGAACTCGTCCATCGATGTGCGTCCGAGCAGAACATACCCTTGTGCGTTCAGCTTTTCGATAACCGTCGCATTATACGGCGGAATGAAATTCTCCAGCATACGGCTCGCACAGGTCGTGCGCACTCCGTCAATGCAGATATTGTCCTTTATCGCGAGCGGAATGCCCGTCAGCGCCGAGGACTTCCCCTCGTCGATGCGCTTCTGGGCGTTCTCCGCGCCGCGCATTGCCTCGTCCTTTGTTACCGTAATATACGAAAGCAAGTCCTTATCGACCGCCCCAATTCTTTTAAAATACTCTCCGCAAAGCTCAACAGCGCTTATTTTCTTGCTGTCGAGAGCCTTTCGCAGATCGCGTATCCTTGTACGTATCAAATCCATTTTTTACTCCTTATTTAGATGTCAAAAGCTCGCACCGCTCACTGCGTTCGCTAGCCAACGGCAACTCCTCCGCTTCACTTCGTTCCGCTCCGTCGTCACCGTTGCTTGCGACTTTTGACCCTGCGTATTTATGCTGCGCTTTTTATTTAAACCTAAAAAGCACATCATCGGATAATTTTGTGCACCAAGCCAAACGGTCTTTTGACGCTGCGTGTTTATAATACCGTTCCTGATTGACCGCGCCGCTTATTCAACGACCTTTGGCACAACATAGCACCCATCGGTATTCTCGGCGTTTGACAGCAGCTTCTCCGTCGGGAAGCTCTCCTCGGGAACGTCCTCGCGCGTATCGCCGAAACGTATATCGTTGCCGTCCTTGGTGTCGTCATAGGTGAGATCGAACTCCTTTATCTCGTCCATAAGGTCGATAATATCACTCATCTCACCCATTACCTTCTTCATACCCTCTTCGTCATAGTCGAGCTTGGACAGCTCGCATAAATGCCGTATAGTCTGTATTTCAATAGCCATAGTCTGCTCCTCTCTTTCGTGTAGTCCATACATTTAATATTATATCCCATTTTCCAACTTTTTTCAATAGCAATTTGGCAAAAAATCCAATTTATACAAAATAACGAAATTTCTGCATAATTTACCCGAACATTCTTGCAATTGCAACTAAAATATTTTTCGGCGAACTTTCCAAAAACTAATACAGGCTTGACATCTTAACAAATCCGAATTATAATGCATAAAACCACATTTAACGGGGGGTGTAAAACGGGTCAAATCGATATTCAATTCAAAGACAATTTACGCAAAGATCTGAAACACGTTCAAACATCTTAAAGAGCTTTTGGAATCGGACAAAAAGGACGAGCTGCAAAAGGCAATTGATCAAGAAATCGAACGTGTCAACGCAAGCTTGCACGATTATCCAATCAAACCGAATATTTAAAAGGTGTTAGGTCCGCAAAGGGTTTGACGCCTTTTTGGTAAATGCTTCAGCCGCAAAATGAAAGTTCAAAATAGATTTCTTGCAAAAAGCTCTTGACATTTTATACAAACAGTGGTATAATAACAGTGTTGCGAAATGTTGAAAAACTTCGTAGCTTGCGTTATTCAACATAGTTAACAGAGTTTTCAACAATGCGGCGGTTGAAAATTATTACCGCATTCATTGTGAATTTTTTCCGCACTTTCAATTGCGCAAGGCAGACTAAGGTCGGTTTTCCGTCCTATAAAGGAGTAGTGAACTTAATGTTACAGAAAGAGGGAGCAACACGAATTCCGGCGGGCTGCGCGATCTCGGGCTTCATAAACAGAAGCGGCAGACGCACGAACGGCAGCGTTATCGTGAATTCGATCGGCTGTATGCACGAGCGTTCAAACGGCTTGGGCGGCGGCTTTGCGGGGTACGGGATATACCCCGAGTACAAGGATCAGTACGCGCTGCACGTTTTCTACGATTCGAGCGAGGCGCGCATCAAGGCGGAGGCGTTTCTCGACCGCCATTTCGACGTGGTGAACCTGTCGAGGATACCCGTCCGCAAAAACCCGAACATCACCGACGAGCCGCTTATCTGGCGCTATTTCGTCAATCCGCTGCCCACGAAATTGCAGGACAGTCAACTTGACGAGCGCACATTCGTCGCGAAATGCGTCATCAAGATAAACGACAAGATAGACGGCGCGTATGTGTTCTCAAGCGGCAAGAATATGGGCGTTTTCAAGGCGGTCGGCTATCCCGAGGATGTAGGCGATTTCTACCGTCTCGAGGAATACGACGGCTGGGCTTGGACGGTGCACGGGCGTTACCCGACGAACACCCCCGGCTGGTGGGGCGGCGCACACCCGTTCTCGCTGCTGGACTACACTATCGTCCACAACGGCGAAATTTCGTCCTACGACGCGAACCGCCGCTTTATCGAGATGTTCGGCTACAAGTGCAATCTGCTCACCGATACGGAAGTCATTACATATATTATTGACTATCTGCACAGACGGCTCGAAATGCCGCTCGAGGACGTGGCTAAGGTCATTGCTTCGCCGTTCTGGAGCGAGCTTGAGAGCGGTAAGTTCTCCCCCGAGGACACCGAAAAGTTCCGCCATTTCAGGAATGTTTACTCGAGCCTGCTCATCACGGGTCCGTTCTCGATAATACTGGGCTTCAACAACGGCATTATGGCGCTCAACGACAGGCTGAAGCTGCGCTCCATGGTCGCCGCCGAAAAGGACGACACCGTGTATATTTCGTCCGAGGAATGCTCGATCAGAACTATGTGCCCCGACGTGGACAGGATATGGAGCCCGCGCGGCGGCGAGCCTATCATCGTTACGCTTGACAAGAACGCACAGGAAAGGGTGGGAAAGTAAGTGGCTGTAAATTACATGAACCCTCTTTTTGAGGTGATAAGAGACCCCGACAGGTGCATAAAGTGCCGCGTATGCGAGCGGCAGTGCGCCAATGAGGTACATAAATACGATCCCGATCTCGACAAAATGGTCGCGGACGAAACGACCTGCGTGGACTGCCAACGGTGCGTCTGCCTATGCCCGACGCACGCGATAAAGATACGCCCGAACGAGAACCAATTCCGCGAGAACGGAAACTGGACGCACACCATTATGGACGAGGTCTACAAACAGGCGGGCAGCGGCGGAGTGCTGCTGTCGGCAATGGGCAACCCCAAGGACTACCCCGTTTACTGGGATAAAATACTGCTGAACGCCTCGCAGGTGACGAACCCGCCCATTGACCCGCTCCGTGAGCCTATGGAGACAAAGACATTCCTCGGAAAGAAGTCGCAGAAAATTTCCTACGACGAGAACGGCAGGGCGCATTTCGAAAAAACGCCGTATCTGGAGCTTGACGTGCCGATCATGTTCTCGGCGATGTCGTTCGGCTCGATCTCCAAGAACGCGCACGAAAGTCTGGCGAGAGCCGCCGAGGAGCTCGGAACGTTCTACAACACGGGCGAGGGCGGTCTGCACGAGGACTTCTACAAGTACGGCGCTAACACGATATGTCAGGTAGCTTCGGGGCGTTTCGGCGTGTTCAAGGGCTATCTGGACGCAGGCGCGGCTATCGAGATAAAAATGGGTCAGGGCGCGAAGCCCGGTATCGGCGGACATCTCCCCGGAATGAAGATAAACGACGAAATTTCCAAGACTCGTATGATACCCAAGGGCACGGACGCAATCTCCCCCGCTCCGCACCACGACATTTACTCTATCGAGGACTTGCGGCAGCTTGTTTTCTCGCTGAAGGAGGCGACGGGCTGGGAAAAGCCCGTTATCGTGAAGATCGCGGCTGTGCATAACGTTGCGGCTATCGCGTCGGGTATCGCGCGCTCGGGCGCGGATATTATCGCGATCGACGGTTTCCGCGGCGGCACGGGCGCTGCTCCCACGAGAATACGCGACAACGTTGGTATTCCCATTGAACTCGCATTGGCGAGCGTGGATCAGCGGCTGCGCGACGAGGGCATTCGCAACGACGTTTCTATCATCGCAGGCGGTTCTATGCGCTCGGCTGCGGACGTTGTCAAGGCGATAGCGCTTGGCGCGGACGCGGTCTACATCGCTTCGGCGGCGCTGCTGGCGCTGGGCTGTCATCTCTGCCGCTCCTGCAACACGGGCAAGTGCAACTGGGGTATCGCGACTCAGCGTGCCGACCTCGTAAAGCGTTTGAACCCCGATATCGGCTATAAGCGGCTGGTAAATCTCGTTACCGCCTGGGATCACGAGATCAAGGAAATTATGGGCGGTATGGGAATTAACTCCATTGAGGCTCTGCGCGGAAACAGACTTATGCTGCGCGGTATCGGACTGAACCAAAAGGAACTGGATATCCTCGGTATTCAGCACGCGGGCGAGTAAGGGGGCAGGACAATGAAAAAAGTTTATGTTAATGAAGATTGGTGCTTGGCTTGCCACCTTTGCGAATACTACTGCGCGGCGGCAAACAGCGGTGCGCCAAATATGATAAAAGCGTTCAAGAGCGGCAAAAAGCCTCTTCCGCGTATTCAGGTGGAAGAGGGCAGCGAGGTGAACTTCGCGGTGCAGTGCCGCCACTGCGACGGCAAGGCTTGCGTTAAGGGCTGTATCACGGGAGCGCTGTCGATAGTTGACGGCGTGGTCGTGTGCGACGAAAACCGCTGCGTCGGCTGCGGAACGTGCATACTGAGCTGTCCGTTCGGGTGTATCGTTATGGACGAGGAAAATCACAGAATACAGAAGTGCGACCTGTGTACGAAAAATCACGGCGGCGAGCCCGCGTGCGTACAGGGCTGTCCGAACAACGCTATCGTATTTGAAGAGAGGTGAGCGGAATGAATTATGTAATTATCGGAAACTCCGCGGCGGCGGTCGGCACTATCGCGGGCATTCGCGAGATCGACAGCACGGGAAAGATCACCGTCATCTCGGACGAGAAGTATCACACCTATTCGCGTCCGCTTATCTCGTACTGGCTTCAGGGCAAGGTCTCGGACAAGAATATATACTACCGCGACCCCGATTTCTACGAGAAGAACGGCGTGGAGACCGTTCTTGGGAGAAAGGCCGTTAAGATCGACGCGGCAAATAAATCGGTCGTGCTGGATGACGGGCTTGCCGTGCCTTACGACAAGCTCATGGTGGCGACGGGCTCAAAACCGTTTGTGCCGCCCATGAACGGCTTGGATAAGGTGCATTATCACACGTTTATGAGTTTTGACAGCGTTAAGGCTATCCGCTCGGAGCTTAAAGACGGTATGAACGTGCTGATAATCGGCGCGGGTTTGATAGGTCTGAAAGCCGCAGAAGCGCTTCACGAGCATAACGCGAAAATAACCGTTGTGGATATGGCTGACAGGATTTTGCCGTCTATTCTCGACGTCCGCGCGGGTATGAAAATGCAGAAGCACATTGAAAATCAGGGCGTGAAATTTATTCTCGGAACGTCGGCGGACGAGTTCACCGAGCATTCGGCTAGGCTCAAGAACGGCATGACCGTGGACTTCGATATGCTGATCATCGCGGTCGGAGTTCGCCCGAACACGGAGCTTATCGCGGACGCGGGCGGCAAGGTCGAGCGCGGCATAATCACCGACGATACGCAGAAAACCTCGCTCGACGACGTTTACGCGGCGGGCGACTGCACGGTTTCTCACGATGCGTCCTCGGACACTGACAAAATTCTCGCGCTGCTGCCGAACGCGTATATGCAGGGCGAGGTCGCGGGAAAGAATATGGCGGGACGCGAATTCCGTTATGTGAACGCTATCCCGATGAACGCAATCGGATTTTTCGGGTTGCATATCATCAGCGCGGGTTCGTATGACGGTGAGGAATTTATTGACGAAACCGAGAATATATATAAAAAGCTGGTGTTCCGTGACAACACGCTGAAAGGGTACATTCTTATGGGCGACGTGCGCCGCGCGGGAATTTATACCTCTATGATAAAGGAACAAATTGACCTCGGCGAAGTGGACGTTGAAATGCTCAAGGAAAAGCCGCAGATGATGATGTTCGGCAAGGCGCGGCGCGAGGAAAAGCTGGGAGGTATTATCAGATGACGATAAACGCGGCAAATTATGAAAACACCGAGCTGAACAGGCTTATCCGCGAGAGCGGCGAAGAGAGACTGGAGCTTGAAAACGTGCTCGGTCAGCGCTACATCGGCGCGGGGCTTTCGGGCAAGGAGATACTCATAAACGGCACGCCCGGAAACGCGCTCGGAGCGTATCTCAACGGTTCCAAGATAATCGTACACGGAAACGCGCAGGACGCTATCGGCGATACCATGAACGACGGCGCTATCATCATTCACGGAAACTGCGGCGATACGGCGGGCTATGCAATGCGTTCCGGCGAGATCTACGTCGAGAAAAACGCGGGCTACCGCGTGGGCATTCACATGAAGAGCTATCAGGACTTGTACCCGATAATCGTTATCGGCGGCAAGGTCGGGGATTTTCTCGGCGAGTATCAGGCGGGCGGTATCATTATCGTACTCGGCATAGGAGCGGAGGACTGCCCCGTCGGCTCGTTCTGCGGCACGGGAATGCACGGCGGCGAGATGTTTATCCGCTCCGAGACCGCGCCCGAAGGCTTGCCCGTTCAGGTGTGCTGCGTGGAGGCGACCGACGAGGAAAAGCAGTCGATTAGGCGCTATATAGAGCGTTATGTAAAGCATTTCGGGAACGACACCGACGAGCTGCTGAAGTCGCGCTTCTGGAAGCTCACGCCTAATTCGGCTTCTCCCTATAAGCAGCTTTACGTGAATAACTGAAGATGATCCCGATCGAAAAATATAGGGACGACCCGTGCGGGACGCTTTCCATACCGTATTGGAAAGCCAAAAATCTTTCCGTTCCTCCGAATATGAGGATAGTTCACGAAAGGGACTTTGATGCGGCGCTGCTTGAAAAATACGCAGACAGACGATTTTTCAGGCTTATACACCGTCTCGAAAATATTCCCGAATATAATGCGGCAGACTTTGAGTTCGGCCGCATTTCGGCGGATATGCTCGGCGAGCTTTCAGATATGATAAACCGCTCCTATGAACACATGTCCGTCGGTATATCGGTCGAACAGCTAAAGGCTATGACGGCGTCCGAGGTGTACCGCCCCGAATTGTGGATAGGCGCGTTTGCCGACGGAAAAATTATCGGCTCGATTATTTGCGAGTTTGACAAGGACACAGACGAAGCGGCGATAGATTGGCTCCAGGTGTTGCCCGAATACAGAAACTGCGGCATAGCCTCAGCGCTTGTGTGCCGTGCTTTGAATAAAATTCGCGGCGCGGCGGATTTCGCGACTGTTTCGGGCGAGTGTGACAATCCGACAGATCCCGAGTGCGTTTACCGCAAATGTGGTTTTACGGGCGACGATGTCTGGCACATACTCAAAGCCCGCGAATAATCGTATACTTTAGAAACTTTTCGGGGAGGTAGCAATGAAAATATTTATCAACGCCAGAACCGAAGAAATTTGCGGCAGCGTCGCGGCGGCGCTTGACGACCTCGGCGCGGAGTGCGTTCTTTGCGCCGGCGGCGAGACCGCCGCGCTCTCCGAGTGCGACGCGGTGATCGTGTCCACTCCCCTGCGCGGCGAATTCGGACTGAACTTCGTCGCCGAGACCTCAAAAAAAACCTCCGCGCCGATAATCGTTCTGGCGCGCGCGGATATAGCCGAGGACGTTCAGAGCCGCATAAGATTTACGGGAGCGTTCGTGCTGGCAAAGCCGTTCCAAAAAAGCGTACTCGCCCAGACGGTGAAAATGGCGCTCCTCGCGAAAGAAAACATCAACAGACTGGAACAAGAGAAAACCGAGCTGCTCGGACAGCTCGACGACGTGAAAACCATTGACCGTGCAAAATGCTGCCTTATCGAATATCTAAACCTCACGGAAAATCAGGCGCACAGACATATACAAAAGCTGGCAATGGATACGCGAAGAACACAAAGAGAGATAGCCGAGGATATTCTGCGGACTTACTCGGGAATGACAACCTTATAAAAATGATCTGATATACTTGCAGCTTGCCTTTTTTCGGCGTGCGTTCGCTTTTTTCGCAGCCTAGCTTCTATTCAAGCTCCGCTTCCATTACCGTTTGCAGTACGTCGCTGAACAGCTCTCATGCTGTTCATAATGTCCGTCGTGCTTGTAAATTACCGGCTGTTCACGAATGCTTTCAGCAGTTCTTTCGATTTTTCCATAATAAAAACACTTCCTTTCAGATTTTCCTTGCCTTAAGTCTTATCTGATCGGAAGTGTTTATTATTCTTTACACAGAACTTGGCGGGGGCTATTAAGCATTGTACGGCGCACAGACGTCTTTTCGCAGAGACCGTCAGATGCGTATCTCGTTTCCGCCAAGCAGAGCGGCGTATTCCTCGCGGCAAGTCAGAAAGACAACTTGGTGACGCTTGGCGCTTTCCTTTATCAGCTCGCACGACTGCTTAACTCGGTCGATATCCATATTGTTCAGCGGGTCGTCAAGTACAATAATTCCTCCGCCGTCGGGGAACAGATGATCGAGCACCGCAAGCCTGAACGCAAGGTAGACCGTTTCTTTTGTGCCGTCCGAGAGCTTGATAAAATCCAGATCGCAGTTTCCGCCGGCAACCTTGAAATCAGGCTTTCCCGGCTCGGCGAACTCTGCGGTGATCCTGTCTCCTGAAATTTGCTCGAGGTACTTCACAAAACTATCGGCAAGCGTTTGAATCGGATTTGACACGACCTCTTCCCTTTGTTCGCTGAGCACGCTGCGGATATGCAGCCAGTGTTCGAGCAGCGTCGCTTGCGCGTCAAACCTGCGTTTCGCGCCCTCACACTTTTCGCGGAGATCGTCATCGTGGCTTTCGGTAAATCTATCGAGCGCGTTCTGCGCCGCCGCCTTTTCGGAGAGCTTGTCCTCCTTTTTCCTGCGCGCCGTTTCCGCGGCGGTTTTCAGACTGTTTTTACGGCTCTCAGGATCGGATATATTACGGAATTTTTCCGGAATGCTTTCCGCGGCACTTACGGCATTCTGCGCCTTTTTCAGTTCCTCGGAACGCTCGACGATACGCTTTTTCAATTCGTCCATGCTGCCGAACTCGTTAGTAAACAGCGCGATCTCGGTTTTTTTTGCTCCAATAAATCCCCCAATATCGCTGCCTTTGCAAAGCGCCGCAATATCGCCGTCAATCATTGCCCTACCGCGAACATCGGTCAAAGCCGCTGCTTTACTCTCCAACTCGGAAAACCCGTCTCCCGCTGCGGCGCGGAGATTACTTTCGGCGAGCGCCTTGCTGCTCGTGAGCCTGTTATACTTATCGGCGAGCTGCATAACCTCATCGGTTGATTTGCAGCCGTACTTTTTGAATATCTCCCGAATTTTATTTTCCAGTTCCGCGATCCTTGAGCTTATCGCGACCGCGTTCACCTCGGCGGGGGCGAGCTCCATTTCCATAACGCCCGGTATCTCGATGCGGACTGCCTCGCTTATCCGCGCGTTTTCGCCGTTAAGCACGATCTCGCTGCCCGAGATCAGAGATGTTATTTTAACGGAATTTCCGCCAAGCATTTTTATTTTCGCGTCAATATTCATTTCGCGCAGTGCGTTTTTAAGACGCGGTATCTCACGCTCCGAATATCTCAACGCGTCAAGCTCGCCGTCCTCGGGACAGGAGACGCCGTTCAGTTCGCTTTTGATATCCTTAAGCTCATCACTGAATTTTTTCGCGTTGACGTAACGGTCATACAGTTCGCGGTTTTCCTTTTCCTCTTTCAGCACCAGTGCTTTTTTGAGATTGTCTTTCGCTCTCGGAAAGTCCTCAAGTGCCTTGTTAAACCGCCCTATATCGTTATTGCAGCGCGTTATTATGTCGTTGTTCGACTTTATCGCGCGGATAGCGTCAAAGTATTTATCGAATTCTTCCAGTTCGCCGTCGGCTTTTGCGGCGGTGTTTTCGGCAGCGGAAAATTCACTCAGAGCACGGTCAAAGCTGACTTCGAGCGTTTTAAGTTCGTTAACCTCCTCTTCGGCGTCCTCCCAATCGTAAAGCGCCTGAAGAACCGTTCCGATGCCTTTTGCCCATCGTCCGCCGCCGCTCTTTCTTTTGGGTGCGCCGACATCTGTATCCCAATTCGAAGAAAGCTCATCGATTTTTTTGTTAATCTTTTTTTCGAGAATCTCCGCCGAAATTCCGTCGCTCTCCGCAAATGCCTCGGAGACCGTCTCGGCAAGCGTTCTGCGTGTATCGGTGTCCTTTTGATCGAGAATATTCCTGAGATTATCGGCAAAGCTGCTCTGCGGTGAAAGCAGCATTTCTCTGTAAACGCCCTCGCCGTAGCCGAGAATTTCACCAAGCACCTCGTTTATCTTCGCTTGATTTTTTATAACGCCGTCTGGCGTTGAGAGCTTTGCAACCGCGTCGTCGCCCCATTCTTTTGTTAGCTTGTAATCGCCGTCCTCGGTTTCAATAACCGCCGTTCCGTCAATGCTGCCGAAACGCCTGCCGTCCTTTCTCTCGGCAGGGAACGCGCTTTCCTTAAAGTCCTTGTCGCGTCTGCCGTCAATTTTCGCGTTCTTGAAAAGTATGCCCGAAATAAGGTTTACTAGCGTGGTTTTCCCCGATTCGTTCTTTCCGTACACGACGTTTATTCCGTCGGCAAACGTGATCTCCCTTTCGCGTATGCCCGCAAACTGCTCCGTGGATATCTTCTTCAGTTTCATATCACTTGCCCTCCTTTATTTCGTTTATAAGATCATAAGCAAGCTGAGCTTCGCACGGGTCGTCAAGCAGACCGTTCAACAGCCTTGCGGCAAGCGAGACCGCGGGAAATTCCTTTTCGACAAGTTCCTTTGTGATAAGCCGTGTCAATCCGTCGTCGGAATAAGAATACTCAAGGAAACGTCCGAGTACTCCGTTTATTATCTTGTCTCTGTCGGAGTACTCCTCGTCCGAAACAGCGCCTCCGATTATCAGTTCAGCAACGGAATTGCTGCCAAAGTTTTTCACCGCATCAGTAAGCTCACGCTCCGCATTACCCGCAGTAAGCGAAACTTTTTTACGGTAAAAACGCAGTCCGCCGGAAACGTATTTTTTCGCGCGAATATTTTTTTGCGCGTCAATTTCAATAATAAAGCACTGCCCCTCGGTGTTGTTTGATACGTCGGTCTGAACGTGAGTACCCGCGTTGAAGATCTTCTCCGTGCGCGCCGTAAATTCCTCGGTCAAATCATTCGGGAACGGCACATGAGTATGTCCGATAAGCCATATATCAACGGGAATATCGTTCAGCTCTCCGCGCGTCATCATAAAATATTCGCCCTCTCTGTCAAGAGATTCACCCTCAACAGCTCCGTGAGCCATACCGATAAGCAATTTCCCGTCGTCTGGGAAATTCACTTTCTTTATCCAACCAAGCCTGTTTTCTCCCTGCTCGGAATGAGGCTTATCACAGAACGCGGGATATATCACCGCGTCAAGCTCGTCCAACTCGTAGGGCTTGTATTCGGTCATGACTAATATATTATCAGTATCGGCGGCGCAGTCTTTAAACGCTTTCCACACCTCGGCGTTTTCGGCGTAATAGTCGTGATTTCCGGGAATGATCGCAACCGTACCGTTAAAGTCCGAAAGCGCGTCGACAACTGCTTTTATTTGTTTCTGCGCGGCATTGTTCGTGTTTTCAAAAAGATCGCCCGTAACCGCAAACAACCCGCAGCCCTCGTTATTCGCGGTCTCAACCATACGCCGCAGCGCGTCTGTCCGTTCCGCAATTATCTCCTTTTTCTTTGAGTGATTTGCGTATTTTTTCCCGATATGATTATCGCCTGTAACAAATATTCTCATTTAAGCGTCCCCCGTCATTTTTATTCCGAATATATTATAGCATATTAAAAAAGTATTTGCAAGCGTTTATTGTTTCGTTTTTGATACACTTGTTTCATTGCGTGTCATTATCGCGTATCGCGGTAATAAACAAAGCACGGAAACCGCAAAATTTCCGCGCTTATTAGACTTGCTTTTAAATCACCATATTTCGTTACCGTTTCCGATAAGCAATTTTTTGATGTTTGCGTTTATCTCGTTTTCATCTAAACCTTGCTCGATCAGCGGTTTGATCGCCTCGCGGCTTTCTCTTGCGTGCGGAAGTTCGCCGGCAAGAGAAAGCGCCTTTTCTGCTCTGCCACATTTAAGATACAAAAAGCACAACACAGCACGCATTGTCGACTTTTGCTTTTCATTAACGGATATCCGAAGTCCTCTTTCCATAAGCTCGACCGCCTCTTCGGATTTTCCCCGCAGCGCAAGAACACCCGCCAGACCCAAAATCATTCCCGGCTTGTTCGGGTAAATTAACAGCGCGTCACGATAAACCTTTTCAGCCGAACCGTAATCGCCGTTCCGCTGATATTCAACCGCCGTCTCGTGAATATTATAACGTGTCTTTTCAGCGCGGATACTATCCATACCGATAAGCAGATCAACGCTCGTTTCAAATATGTTCGCCAGCGCGGGTAAAAAGGTGATGTCGGGATAGCACTCACTGCGTTCCCACCTCGAAACGCTCTGCGGCGTAACGCCAAGATACTCCGCGACATCTTCTTGCGTAAGATTTTTCATTGCACGGTATTTCTTCAGATTTTCGTCTAAATATAACATAAAACCTCTCCTTTGATTTTTGATATTTATATTATAACAAAACGCCGACATAAATTCAATAACGCATTTGTTGTAACGCACTGAACATAGTTAAAGGGATCGACAAAGCGCCGATCCCTTTATATTATCAATTTAAAGCTCCGCGATAAGCTCGACCTCGACGAGCGCACCCTTGGGTATCTGCAAGCCGCCGACGCACGAACGCGCAGGCTTGCCCGTGAAGTACTCCGCGTAAACCGCGTTGAATGCCGCAAAATCGCCGATATCCTTAAGGAAGCAGTTAGTCTTGACCACCTTGTCGAGCGTGGTTCCCGCTGCCTCGAGAACCGCTTTCAGGTTTTCGCAGACGCGCTTTGTCTGCTCCTCGATACCTCCGTTGACGAGGTTTCCGGTCGCGGGGTCGATCGGTATCTGCCCCGAGGTAAACAGCATATTGCCGCTTATTTTCGCCTGAGTGTACGGTCCGATCGCCTGCGGCGCATTGTCCGTGTGAACGTCTTTCATTGTAATTTCTCCTTTCAAAGTTAAACAAAATTCAGCCTGTAATGCTCGTAAATATCTATCGCGCGAACGTCGTGCTTTTCGGTCTTGAATTCCGCGCTCCACTGCGGCGGAAGTATGTGCAACACCTTATTGAAGCCGACGTTCATTGCGCGCAGTTCCCTGTATTCCTCATCGGAAAACTGCCCGTAAAAGCTGCGGATATCGCCGTTTTTGAGGAACTCAAACAGCCCCGACGGCTTTATACCCAAATCCTCATACTCCGACGTATCGGGTGCGAAATAGATGATGTTGCCTGTGCAGTCGGGCAGCAGTCCGATATTCAGCGCGAAAATGCCGCCGAAAATATCGTCGCCGAAAATGATATACCCGCCCCCGCCGAATTTAACGTTGAACATACTTATATCGCGGAAATTCGTGTCGCGGTTGCTGCCGAGCAGACGCACTACGCAGTCCGCGCAAACTCCGCCGCTCTGCGTTATCAACATTCCGAACGCTGTCGTGTCGTCCTCCTGATAATACTCGGCGTTTATCGCCGCGCAAGGCAAGTCGGGCGGTATTATCTCAACGGAATTTTTCCCGTTTAAAAGCAAGTCGCCAAGCACCATACTGACCTCCTAAAAGCCGCTGTAACACAGCTCTTTCATATCGGTGAACACAAAATCGGGTTCCTTGCGGAAGAAAATTTTCGGCTTAAAGTCAGCCTTGTCCGCGCAGACAAAGTTAAACGTTATCAAATAATAATTCCACACTTGGCAATCCCAAAAGGACGAGCGGTCGTTGTAGACTATCCGTCCGCTTTTTCCGTTCGTCAGAGTGAACTTACTTTTTATCCACCCGCGCTGCTTTTTATCGGTGTAAAGTATCTCGTAGCCGTTTTCCGCGCGTTTCACGAATATACGCTCCCCGAAAAAGTCAGCCGCAAATTTCCCCGTAAACAGCGCATTCTCTCCGAGAATTTTCACTTTACTGCGTTGCTCCCGAATGCCCTCTGGCGACTGAAAAAGTTCCGCCTTATTAAACAGAATTTCGTCCGAAATATCCGCATTATCAAACTCCACGGGAAGAAATTTCACAGCCCGCCGCGCGTTCGCGAAATTGCCGTAACGCACGGCTTTGGTATAAACGAGAACTATCTCCTGTACGAAAAGCATTTTCCCTCCGTCAGTCAACAATCTTGAAGCCCTTTTCTGTGAGCGTTCTCCTTATCTG
Source organism: uncultured Oscillospiraceae bacterium (assembly GCA_910579125.1). Classification (GTDB taxonomy): domain Bacteria; phylum Bacillota; class Clostridia; order Oscillospirales; family Ruminococcaceae; genus CAG-115. Next base: position 35,434 of record CAJTTH010000007.1, read on the forward strand.
CTCCAGATGCTCGAAGTTGCGCGTTTCGAGCTGAATACGCAAAAAGCAGCCGTTGATATTCGCGTTTGCGTCGGCGCGTTCGTGGTGAACTGCGGTAACGTTGCCGCCCAGATCCGCGATTATCTTCGACACGCCCACAAGCTGCCCGGGCTTGTCCACAAGCTCGATTGTGAGCAGCGAAGCGCGACCGCTCTTCACAAGACCGCGGCGGATAACGCGGTTGAGAATTGTAACATCGATATTGCCGCCCGAAACCAGACAAACGACTTTCTTGCCCTTAACGGGTATTTTGTCGAACATGACCGCCGCCACGGAAACCGCGCCCGCGCCCTCCGCGATCAGCTTCTGCTGCTCAATAAGCGAGAGTATCGCGCCCGAGATCTCGTCCTCGGTAACGGTAACTATCTCGTCAACATACTTGCTCACCAGTTCAAACGTATTCTCGCCAGGCTCTTTCACGGCAATACCGTCCGCGAGCGTCGCAACACTCTCCAGCCGCTCTATTTTCCCGTCCTTTACGGAGTTGTACATTGACGGGGCGCCTGCCGCCTGTACGCCGTAAACCTTTATTTTCGGGTTGAGCTGCTTTATCGCGAACGCCACGCCCGAGATAAGTCCTCCGCCGCCGATCGGCACGACCACCGCGTCCATATCGGGAAGCTGCTCCAGCAGCTCCAGACCGATAGTTCCCTGTCCCGCGATAACGTTCTCGTCGTCAAACGGATGAATAAACGTGTATCCTTTCTCGTCGCGGAGCTGAAGCGCCTTATTGTATGCGTCGTCGTACACCCCGGGAACAAGGCAAACCTCCGCGCCGAAGCCTTTCGTAGCCTCGACCTTTGATATAGGAGCGCCATCGGGCAGACATATCAGCGACTTTATCCCCGCTTTGGTAGCCGCGAGTGCCACGCCCTGCGCGTGATTGCCCGCCGAGCACGCGATAACGCCCTTTTCGCGCTCCTCCGCCGAGAGCGTGGATATCTTGTAGTACGCGCCGCGCACCTTAAACGAGCCCGTGACCTGTAAATTCTCGGTCTTTAAGTACACGTCTGCGTCGGGGTTTATTTTCGGCGCTTTGATGAGGTCGGTCTTTCTGATGACCTCCTTGAGAACGTGCGATGCCTTGTAGATAGTGTCAAGTGTAAGCATTTTTTCTCCTCCTAATTTTTGTCTGCACAGGAGAATAAAAAAGACCCCGCTCCAACGGAACAAGGTCATAACATACGATTCAGCCTGTACATCCGTCAATGCACTTCCCTCTAACGGTGGAACTCCGTACAGCCTTACTAAAGGTTCGGGCTGTATGCTCCGAGCGGATCATACGGGAGAAGCTCTGCCGACTTTCACCAACCGTCGGCTCTCTGAAAGAACTTTATTCCCATACGGCGCATTCACGCGCTCATCATAGCATTTATAAAGTTATTATACACCAAACGGCTATGCTTGTCAATAGTTTTTTCGGGAAAATTTCCGCCGCTTACAGCATTTCTCTTGACAAACCTGCCGCAATGTGGTAAAATATAAAGGATCCCTTTCCACTTTGTTTTCTTGTATCGAGGTAATTACAAGTTGTTAAAGAAGACAATCTGTACTATCATCATTAGGAGGTTAGAAGAATGTTTAACGAAATATCATTCCCAAATCATGAATATGAAACTATTCAAAAGTATCTCAATGAACTCGGTTATTGTTATACTACGAGAGTATATAAAGAAGTCGGTAAATATAAGTTTGGAGAAATATATATTGCTCCATGGGGTGATTTGTTGAAAATAGATGAAGTTAAAAAATTTTGGAAAGTATCAGATCGCCCTTTTTATGACGAAATGAATGATAATGAAAAAGAACTAATCCGTAAATATTCTGAAGATTTAGGGTTGCCATATGAATTTATCAAATTTTCAAGAAGTATAACCTAAACATTTTCTACAGTTATGAAACTTTTTTGAATTCTGTCAACAAACATTATGGCATATTATTCGCACCGATAAATTCTTGTTTAGCCCGGGAACGCAAATGTAAAAGGGAGAAAAGAAAAATCATCAAAGGAGAATACTTATGTATATAACCTGTTTAGACTTAGAGGGCGTACTCGTACCCGAGATATGGATCGCGTTCGCCGAGGAAAGCGGCATACCCGAGCTGAAGCGCACCACGCGCGACGAGCCCGACTACGACAAGCTGATGAAATGGCGGCTCGGCATACTCAAGGAGCACAACCTCGGACTGAAAGAGATACAGTCGGTGATTGCGAAGATCGACCCCATGCCGGGCGCAAAGGAGTTCCTCGACGAGCTGAGAGCGCTCTCGCAGACGATAATCATCAGCGACACGTTTGCGCAGTTCGCGGGTCCGCTTATGCAGAAGCTCGGACTGCCGACTATCTTCTGCAACTCGCTCGAGGTCGCGGAAAGTGGCGAGATCACCGGCTACAAAATGCGCTGCGAAAAGTCCAAGCTCACCACCGTCAAGGCTTTGCAGTCAATCGGCTTTGAGACGATAGCGGGCGGCGACAGCTTCAATGATCTCGGAATGATACAGGCATCGAAATTCGGCTTCTTGTTCCGCTCTACCGAGCAGATCAAAAAGGACTATCCCGATCTCCCCGCGTTTGAGGAGTACGGTGAGCTTATGAAGTTCCTGAAAGAATGTCTCGCGAAATAAGCAATACACAAAAATGCGGCTTGAAAATTCCCAAGCCGCATTTATTTATCAGCCGTTCGACAACATTTCCTCCGCCGCCGCAAGCGCGCTCGGAGAGTCTCCGCTGCCGTCTATGATACGCGCAAGCTCGCGCTTGCGTCCGTCATGGTCAAGCTGTGCGATGTGCGTGAATGTCCGACCGTCCGCAGTCTGTTTCTCGATAAGCAGATGCGTGTCCGCTTTAGCCGCGATCTGCGCGAGGTGTGTAATGCAGAGCACCTGCCGCTTTCCCGCTGTCTCCGAGAGCTTTATGCCGACCTTTTGTGCAGCGCGTCCGCTGATACCCGCGTCCACCTCGTCGAAAATGAGCGTCGGGATATTGTCGTGATCCGCAAGAACGCTCTTTATCGCGAGCATAATGCGCGACAACTCGCCGCCGCTGGCGATCTTGTTCAGCGGACGCGGCTCTTCGCCCGCGTTCGCCGAAATAAGCATTTCAACGCTGTCCTTGCCGTTGATCGTGGTTTTCTCGGGATTTATCGCGAAGATTATCCGCACATTCGGCATATCCAGAAAGCTCAATTGCTTGCATATTTCACGGGAAATATCGTCGGCTGCCTTCTTGCGGCGCTCGGTGATCTTCTCGGCAAGCGCGCGGACATTCTCACCGACCTCGCGCTTTTTCTCAGCGAGAGACTCTATCTCGTCATCCGCGCCCGAGAGCTCAGCAAGCTCGTCTTTGCACTCCTCGAGATAATCCACCAGCTCGTCCGCCTCCATATTGTATCTGCGCTTTGCGTGTTTCAGCGCCGAAACTTTATCTGACAGTTCCTGCGCGTTCATCTCAAAATCGTCGCTGCCAAGCGAAAAGAGCTCGTCGGCGATATCGTTAAGCTCGGGTATTACCGCGTTGAGCCGTTCGAGCAGCTCCTCTGCAGCAGGCTCCGCCTTTACAATCTTTTCGAGATACCTTGCTGCGCTTTGGACAAGATCGCACGCCGCCGGTTCACCCTCGGAATTAAGACAATTATACGCGTTTGCGCCCGCCGAGATTATCTCCTCATTCTGCTGCATACGCGCAAGCTCCTGTTCCAGACGGTCGCCGTCGCCCTTTTCAAGCTCAAGCGCGCTCAATTCCTCGATAACGCCGTTCAAATGCTCAATCTTCAGCTCGCGCGTTTTTACCTCGTCCTGAAGCGCTTTAAGGCGCTTGGAGGTCCTCGCGAACTCGCGGAACGCCGCGCGGTATATCTCCAGCTCCTCCGCAATTTCCGCGTAATTATCGAGAATATCGCGCTGATTGTCGTTCGACATCAAGATGCGGTTTTCGTGCTGTCCGTGAACGTCCACGAGCATACTGCCGATCTCCCTGAGCATAGCCGCCGTAGCCGTGCGCCCGTTGATACGCGCGGCGCTTTTGCCGTCCGCGGAGATCTCACGCATGAGCAACAACTCATCTTCAGGCTCGAAACCCAACTCCGACAGCTTCGCCGCAACTTCCTCCGACAGCTCGTCAAACAGCGCGGTGATGACCGCCTTCTGCGCGCCCGTCCGCACTATATCCTTTGTGGTTCTCTGACCGAGAATTGCGTTTATGCCGCCGATGAGTATACTTTTACCCGCGCCCGTTTCGCCCGTGAATACGTTAAAATTCCCGCCGAAATGCGCGGACGCCTTTTCGATAACGGCAAGATTTTCAATTGAAAGCTCCCTTAGCATTTTCCTCAATCCTTATCCGTCAGCCGCGCAAGCTGTACTATAAGCTGCACAGCGTGGTTTTCCGATCTTGTGACGATAAATACGGTATCGTCGCCCGCGATAGTTCCGACCACCGCACCGAATTTCTGCTCGTCGACCACCTTGCAGGCAGCGTTTGCGAGCCCCGCGTGGCATTTAAGCACGACCATATTCTGCGCGTAATCCATTGAAATGACCGACTGCGCAAATATGCTGCTGTACTCGACCCCATGCGGCGATGTCCCCGAAAAGTAACGGCTCACGTCGTTTTCGGACACGCTTTTGAGAATTTTCAGCTCGCGTATATCCCTCGATAGAGTTGACTGTGCCGCATTTATCCCCTCACGCTCCAGCAGCGCTTTCAGATCGTTCTGCGTCTCGATCTCGTTCTCGGAGACTATCCTCATAATTGCCGCGTGACGTTCCTTTTTGTTCATAACAACCTCTTATTTAAACGGCGTCATCAGTTTATTGTGGATAGCGCCGTAGAATCCGCTGCCCGTTTCTATCAGATCAAGCGACTGCCGCGAGCGCATGATCTGCAGAATATCGCCGTCCAAGAGCGGTATTCCGCTGCCGCCGTCCACGCTGAACGTCGTCTTGGAGTTCTGGTAATGGTTTACCCGCGCGGTGATTATCTGCTTGTCCGAAAACAGCATCGGACGGTTGAACAGCGTATGCGGACACAGCGCCGTAAACTCGATACACTCCAGATCGGGCGACAATATCGGTCCGCCCGCCGACAGCGAATACGCCGTCGAGCCCGTCGGCGTGCTGAAAATAACGCCGTCCGCGCGTACTCGTGAAACCTCCGCGTCACCGCAGTTCACCACATACTCGGGGAGCTTTGAAACACTCGAACGCGACAGAATAACGTCGTTCAGCACACGTTCCGCGAAAATCTCCCGCTCCTCACGGAACACCTTGCATTCCAGCAGAATGCGTTTGCTTACCGAAAAGTTGCTTTTGAGCAGTTCGGGAATAACGCCTATCTCATGCGGCTCTATCGTCGCCATAAAGCCCAGTCTGCCCATATTTACGCCAAGCAGCGGAATGTCAAATTCAGCGGCTGTCTTGCCCCATTTAAGTATAGTGCCGTCGCCGCCCACAGTTATAATAAAGCTGCATATTTTCGGAGATTCAACGATATCCGCGCCTATTCTTTCCGCGTACTCCGAATCTCTCCCGTAAACGCACGGCACAAAGCCGCTATTCTTAAGCAGCGCAATAAGCTCCGCGGCAAGCTCCGCCGAACCGTCCCTGCGGATATTGCACCCGATCAATACTCTCATTGCCGCTCCTTTCTCAATCCCAGCAGATATTCAACGTTCCCGTCGCCGCCGGTTATCGGCGACTCCGACGTTCCGATCACCCCGAAGCCGCACTGCTCCGCGAATTGCTTTATTTCCTCAACGCACTTTAAACGCACCGATTCGCTGCGGACTATCCCCTTTTTCGATAAACTCCCTCGCCCCGCCTCAAACTGCGGTTTGATAAGCGCGACCGCAGTTCCGTGCTCCGCGAGAAGCCTGTAAATATGCGGCAAAATAAGCTTTAACGAGATAAACGAAACGTCCGTGCCGATAAACTCCGCCGCCGTTACGCCGTAACCGTCAAACGAAAAATCGCGGATATCCGTCTGCTCCAGCGAAATAACGCGCTCGTCCGCACGCAGCCTTTCGTGGAGCTGACCGCTGCCCACGTCCACTGCGAACACCCTCGCCGCGCCGTTTTGCAGCATACAGTCGGTAAATCCTCCCGTCGACGAGCCTATGTCGAGACAGGTCTTGCCGTTCAGATCAACGCCCCATAGCCAAAGCGCCTTTTCAAGTTTCTGTCCGCCGCGCCCGACGTACCTCGGCATTTTTTGGCGAACGATCTCCACAGCGTCCGTATCCGCGATCTCAAACGAGTTCTTGACGGCAATTTTACCGTTTACGGTCACGCCGCCGAGACTTATAAGCTGCTGTGCAGAGCTTCGGCTGCGGCATATTCCCTTTTCCGTTAAGTACACGTCCAGACGCATAATTACCCTTTCAAATAGATACCCATACTGTCACCGCCGCAGCAGACCACCCGGTCAAATTCCGCGCGTTTCGGAAGTATGTAAAAAGTCCTCGACCATAGACGAGCAGTCGCCCGGAATTGAATTATCTCGGTCAGCTTTCCCTCGTACACCCGGCCGCAGTCGTTTATGTAGTAGTATTCGGCAGGGCGGTTTTCTTTCGGGATAAGCTGTCGATATTCCCGACAAATCCCGTTCGGTCTGCGGTATCGCAGCCGTTCTGGATATGCCCCGTATAGGTGAGTTCGGGTCGGAATCTCAGCCACAGATAACTCAGATGAATATTCGGCGAGGTCTTATAGTCGATGAACATGTAGTAAAACCGCCTGATAACGCTTTTCCACTCGTTTTTCGGGGCTTCGCGGAAATTAGCGCGGTCTATATTCAGGTTCTTTATCGACTGCTCCGTTTCAATGCGCACCTCGTACCGAAAACTTCGTTCCGCGTCGCTGAATTTCAACATTACCTTTCCCCTAGTTTACCCACCATTCCATCAAAGTCCAGTCCGTACATTGCAAGTTGCTCGTCGACGGTAGCCGCAGGAACGAACCCGTCCTCGACACCGACGCACTCAACACGCCCCCGATACCCGCGCCGCGCAAGCTCCGCGAAAAAACCCTCCGCCGCGCCGCCGCGTATCGAGCCCTCTTCAAAGAACACGATACGCTCATAACCCGCAGCAACGTCAAATATCTTCACGGGAAACGGATTTATCGTTACAAGCCGCAGCATATCCGCGCTCGTTCTGTCACACGCTCTTGAGAGATCCGCCGATATTCTGCCGTATGTTATCGCAAGAGTTCCCGAGGATTTTCCCGAGTAATAATACTCACGAACAGGCTCAAACGCATTTCTGAAACGCTCCGGAACACCCATGACCGTCGGCTCGCCGCCCTTTGGGTAGCGCACGCACGCAATGCCCTCTGTACGATAGACTGCCTCTGACAAACACCTCCGCAGCTCCTCGAACGTTGCGGGACAGAAAATCGCGGTATTCGGCACGGCGCGCAACATCGGCACATCGAAAATTCCTTGGTGCGTTTCGCCGTCCGCTCCCACGAAGCCCGCGCGGTCGATACAAAGCGTGATGTGAGTTTTCTCGATCGCGCAGTCGTGAATTATCTGATCGAAACCGCGCTGCAAAAACGTCGAGTACACCGCGAACACCGGAAGCATTCCCTGAACCGCCAGACCCGCCGCGAACGTCACCGAGTGCTGCTCGGCGATACCCGTATCGAAAAATCTCGGCGCGCAGCTGTTTTTGAAGTAGTTCAAGCCGACCGCGTACTTCATCGCCGCCGTTATCGCGCAAATGCGGCTGTCGGACTTTCCGAGCCGCTCCAGCTCGCGCCCGAACGCCTCCGAAAAGCTCCCGTCGCTGTGCGCGGGAACCCTGTCGTAAACGAACTCCTCCACCACACCGTTCTCCGCGACCGCATGGTATTCCCCCGGATTAAGCTCCGCGGGCTTGTAGCCCTTGCCCTTTCGCGTAAAAACGTGCACCACACACGGACGCTTCATCAGCTTTGCCACCGAAAGCGCTTCGGTCAGATTTTCAAGATCATGCCCGTCGACAGGTCCGATATACGCAAATCCGAGATTTTCAAACAGGTTGCTGCTGTCGTACAGAGCCTCTTTAACAAGCGTTTTGGTTGCCGCGAGAGCTTTCTCCAACGAACGCCCCACCAGCGGCACCGCCGAAAGCGCGGTCTTGAAACGCTCCTTGGCGCAGTAGTACTTTCTTGTCGAACGTATATGTGCCAGATACCTTGCCAGCGCGCCCGTGCTTTTGCTTATCGACATGGCGTTGTCGTTGAGGATAAGTGTAAGGTTCGAGGCGGTCTTTCCCGCGTTGTTAAGCCCCTCGTAAGCCATTCCGCCCGTGAGCGCTCCGTCGCCGATAACCGCCGCCACCGCGCCGTTCTCGCCTTTGAGACACATAGCCGTAGAAATTCCGTAAGCCGCCGAAACGGAGGTGCTGCTGTGTCCAGAAATGAAGGCGTCCGCGGGCGATTCCGCGCGGCGCGTAAATCCCGAAACGCCGTTCTTTTTCCGCAGCGTATCAAACCGCGAAAGCCGCCCTGTCAGCAGCTTGTGCGCATACGCCTGATGACCCACGTCCCAGATCACCTTATCGCCGCCGAAAACGTCGTAAACATAATGGATAGCGACCGCAAGCTCCACCGTTCCGAGATTTGAGGACAAATGCCCGCCGTTTTTCATTACAGTATGCAAAATACTGCCCCGCAGCTCTCTGCAAAGCGCCTTAAGCTGCGGAGTGGTCATTTCTGAAATAGTGCCGTGATTTATATTGTCGTTAAGAAACATAAAAATGCCCCCAAATTATTTTAGCGGAAATACCATTGCGATCAATATTCCGAGCAACGAACCCGCAAGCACCTCTATCGGCGTATGTCCGAGAAATTCCTTGAGATCCTTTTGATTAACGAGTTCGTCTATGTCGGGATCCTCGTCGCCGCCGCTGAGCTGCGATATCTCATCGTCGAGATTATCAACGATATGCCGCAGCTTGTTCAGCTCCTTAGCGTGCAGCCCCGCGTTGTACCGCACGCTCATCGCGTCGTAGATAACGATCGCCATAAGCAGCGCCGCAAAAGCAAATTCCGTGCTTGTAAAGCCCTTTAGCCGCAGCGTGTAAAGCGCGACGGAAACCACCAGCGACGAGTGCGACGACGGCATTCCGCCCGCGCCCGTTATCCTTTCGGGATCGAACGTCTTGTATTTTATTGAATAGTGAAGCGTTTTCAGCACCTGCGCCACTATCCACGATATAAAACCCACCGAGATAATAGGGTTCAGCATTAACAATTTCATCATTTTTTAAGCATAGTCCTCCGTCAATAATGACGATCTAAAAGCATATTTGTAAGCCCGACAAGGAACTCGTTGTCCTCGAAGTCCGCAAGCAGCTCCGCCGCCTGCGCCGTGAGCGTCCGCGCCTGTTCCCGCGCTTTTTCGAGACCCACCGCCGTGACATATGTGTACTTTTCGTCCGCCTTATCACTGCCGACGGGCTTTCCGAGCAGCTTTTCGTCTGCGGTAATATCGAGGATATCGTCGACGATTTGAAACGCCAGACCCAACCGCTGACCGTAACTCCCCGCCGCAAGCTGCTTATCCGCACCCGCGCCTGCCGCGATACACCCCGCCTTGCAGCAGAATTCGAGCAGCGCGCCCGTTTTCATTCGGTACATTTCAAGGATAACGCCCACAGGCGGCTGCTTTCCCTCGTTTTCAAGGTCGACGGTCTGACCGCCGATCATTCCCGAGATACCCGAAAGCTCACCCAGCAGCTTTATAATGCGGAGCGCCGCATCCTGTGAGAGCGTTTTCTTCAAGCCTGCCTCGGCGATTATCTGAAACGGAAGTATCGCCAGCGCGTCGCCCGCAAGCACAGCCGCCGCCTCGCCGAACGCCTTGTGGCACGAGGGCTTTCCGCGCCGCATATCGTCGTCGTCCATACACGGCAGATCGTCGTGGATAAGCGAGAACGTATGCATCATCTCGATAGCGCACGCAACGGGCAGAGCAGTTTCCGGTTCGCCGCCGCACACGCGGCAGAATTCCATAACGAGCACCGGACGAATACGCTTTCCCCCCGCCGATAAGCTGTAACGCGCCGCGTCCGCAACTCTTTTTTGCAGGCACTCAACCTCGGGGAGATACCTTTGCAGCGCCTCTTCGGTCATTTCCGCATAGTCCGCGAGCCTCTCTTTAACGTCCATTACTGCTCCTCCAGCTTTTCAACGGTGAGCTTCGCGCCGTCAATGTATTCCTTGAGCTTTTTGGTAAGCTCCACAGCCTCCGTATATAATTTCATGCTTTCGTCGAGCGGAAGATCAGAGGCTTTCATTTTCTCCGAGATCTCCGCAAGCCTTTTCATTTCCTTTTCAAAATCCATTTTACTGTTCCTTTACTTCCTTGACCGCAGCCGAAACGCTGCCCTTGTTGAACGTCACGTCAATTATATCGCCGACCGCGAGCTCGCCCGCGCTCCTGATGGTCTTACCGTTATGCTTAGCCGCTGAATATCCGCGCGACAGCACCGCCATGGGATTGAGGTCGGACACCGACTGCGCGTGCTTTTGCAGCGCGAACTCCGCGTTTTCGAGTTTTCTGTGTATCGACTGCGAAATGCTCTCGGAAAAACGTGACAAGCTCTGCTCCCACCGCAGTATACGGTTCTTCGGGGAGTTCAGCTGAACGTCCTTTTCCAACAGCACGAGCCGTCTTTCGCGAACGTCTATCAGCCGCCGCATCTCGTTGTGGAAAAATTGTTCTATCCCATCAAGCCTTGCCGCCTCGCCCGCCGCTTCCCGCGTCACTATGACCGCCGCCGACGTCGGTGTTGAAGCGCTCACGTCCGCAACGTCGTCCGACAGCGAGTGATCGACCTCGTGACCCACCGCGCTCACGGTCGGTATCGTTGAAGCGAATATCTCCCTCGCGAGTTCCTCCGAATTAAAGCAGTCCAGATCCTCCTTAGAACCGCCGCCGCGCGCGATTATCATCACGTCCGCGCCGATGGTCTGCGCTCTGCGGACAGCCGCCACCAGCGACGGTACGGCGTTCGCGCCCTGAACCTGTGCGGGAACACACACCAGCGTAACCGCGGGAAACGTCGCCGCTACCTTATCGCAGATATCGTGCCACACCGCGCCCGTCGGTGAAGTCACGACCGCTATTTTCTTCGGGAAACGCGGCAGCGGACGGTGTTGATTAAACAACCCCTCATTGCGCAGACGCTCCGTCAAAAGCTGCAAAGCCGCCGCTCTCGCGCCCTCGCCGTAGGGGATTATGTCCTCGCCCTTTATCTGATACTTGCTCGCCTTAGGGCTTATCGAGACGCTCCCGAGCACTATGATCTCGTCACCCGCCTGCGGCAGATACGTCAGCCGCGACGACGCCTTGAATATCGCCACGTCCAGTACGCTCTTATCGCCGTCGCTGTCGCGCAGCGAAATGAATATCCAGTCCATATACGCACTTTTATGCTGCACCGTGATCTTAGTCACCTCACCGCACACTCCGATATTGCACAGCGACGGACAGCTCATAAGCGCACTCTCGACATGCTCCGTAAACTCCTTTACGGACAAAACCAAAGTACCGTCGTCAAGCATTTTCAAGTTCCCTCATATACGAATTGAGTATCCCGTTTATAAATCCGCTGTCCGCTTTCAGCGAGTACTTCTTCGCCAGCTCCACAGCCTCGTTTATCGCAGCGGCGTTCGGTACTCTGTCGCAGTATTTCATCTCGTAAACGGCAATTTTAAGTATTATCATATTCACCTTGGCGATACGCGAGACCGACCTCGACGCGGAAAATTTCGCGATTATATCGCGCAGCTCCTCGTCGTGCTCCATAACGCCCTTTACTATCTCATCCGTCTGCTCGTTTTTCGCCATATCGAACGCTTCGGCGTTCAGCTCGTCTATTTCCTCGAGCGTTGTGCCGAACATCAGCTGATACAAAATCAGAAATGCGCCCTCGCGAACCTCCGGACGGCTTAATTTTTCACTCATCTGCCCACCCCGATCTTATTCTTCCGCAGCGGGCTGCCCGTTTTCTTTATAGCTTACTCCCGCGATATTAACGTCTACCTTTGTCACCGTAAAGCCTGTCATATTCTGGACCGCGCTTTTTACGCTGCGCTGGATATTTTCCGCGACCTTTACCGCGTTATATCCCTCGATGACCGAAATGTCGAACTTAATCGCCGCCGCTTCCCCGAGTATTCTCGCACGGACTGGTCCGCGGAATTTCGACATTGCGGACGGCGCCTCAAGGTGCTGTCCGTTTGCGGCAACGCCCTCGATCTCGCACGCGGCTGTCTCCGCGATCTTCAATATTACCTCTTCCGAAACCTTGATACTGCCCGCAGTATGTCTTTTAGATGTTTCCATATTTCCTCCCGATCCAAAAACGTTTTGCCGTCTTGCTGCCGATCATAAATTTTCCAAGCGGCTCAATGCCGCATTTTTCCTTATACTACATTATTATACCACAAACTCCGATAATAAACAAGTGCTTTTTTAAAGAAAACTGTAACCAAATTCATTTTTCGGAATAAAATGCGATTAGAGCAAGCAAAATCGGCAGAAAGGCGGTGAACGGTATGCGGGGACCGAGAAGAAGAAAACGCAGACGCTGCGGCGCGGGAACGGGGATCGTGCTGGCGATAGCGGCGTTTCTGGGCGCTCTTATGTGCCTTTCCTTTTTCTCGTTCAAGGTAATGCTGTTCGTTATCGCCGTGCTGCTGATAGTGCTGGGGATTTTCCTTTTGCGGTTATGAGAGGAGAGTTACATATGAAAGTTGTCGTAGTGAAAAGTCCTAAAATGTTCGTCGGCTTTTTAAGGCTGATGTTCGGCATCAAAAAATCCGAGATGACATAAGCCAAGCCGCAGCCCCGTACAAGGCTGCGGCAAACGTTATTTCACCTCAACGATCGTTATGTTATCGCTCGCGACCTCTACCTCCGAAAGCAACGTCGACTTTATTTTCGCAGCGCCCGCCGCGTCCAGACCGTCCGTCTTGACGATAATATTCGCGCCGCCCTCGCTTAAATAGCACAGCGCGTCCGCAAACCCCTGCGCTTTCAGCAGCGTTTCAATTTTATTCTCGCTTTCGATAACGTTGCTTAAGTTCTGCGCGTTTGTTTCCACTACTGTCAACTCGTCCTTGGTCATATCGCCGCCGTTATACATACTCGCGATGACCTGTGCTGCCTCGTCGCGCGTCTGCTGCTTATCCAGCCGAGCCTGCGCGAAATACGCGTCACCGCTTACGTTATTCGCCACGAACGACGTATCGCCGTAGTTCGCGCCAACCTCCGCCGACGGCTGAGTCACGTCCTTCTTCCCCGACGACACGATGAAATTCACCGCTACCGCCGCGCCCAGAAGCACCGTCAGCGACGCTATCACTATCTGTTTCTTCCCGATAATCAAATTTAATCTCTTCATAATTTCTCCTTATCTTAAAATGCAAAAGCTCGCATCGCGCGGCTTTGCCGCGCTAGCCGAGCAGCATTGCCTCCGCTCCGCTCGCTTTGCTCGCTCCTCTGCGGCAATGTTGCTCTTTGCTGTTAAGCTCCTCCCCTGTTTGAGCAATTAATTACGCGCCACACCAAACAGGAGATCCACACGCGGCTTTTGCGGTGTTTTGCGAAGCAAAACCGAATTGCCATTAGGGCAATTCGAGCAAAAACGCAGAGGGTTTCGGCGAAGCCGAAACTTAGCTAACAGGTCACATAAACCTTGGACAGCCCGATATTCAACGCCTTTGCGACCGCATTCGCGACGCGCTCCTTTACCACAGGGTCGGACGCGCCCGTGCAGACCACCGCCGCGCCGCGAACCTTGGGCAGCACCGTACCCGTTTGCAGAGGCTCCTTTGAGCTGCCCGCAAGAACCACCTCCGTTTCCTTTTTACCGCTTTGAGCGCTGCCCTCCGGTTTGCTCTCGGACGAGCTTTCAGAACGTCTGTCCTTTTCAAAGACCCTCTCCGAGACTGTGTCCAGCGTCACCATGACCGTCACCTCACCCGCGCCGTCTATCTGCGACACCAGCTGCACCAGCCGCTGTTCAAGCTCGCGCTCAATTTCGGCGGCGTTCTCGTTTGCCGCGTAAGGCTCGGTGACGTTCTTTTCCCCGCGTTCGCAGGAAACAGTGCTGAGCAGCAGCAACAGCATTACCGCAACCGCGCCCGCAACTACGATCTTTCTGCCCTTATCCCCGAGCAGAACCTCCTTAATTCGCTCCGATAACCTCACTCCTTTACCTCCGCCGTAACTTTTATATCCTCCGAAAGCTCGCGTGAGAGAAGCTCCGCCGCCGCTGCTGCCGCCGCATGCTCACCCTCGCCGAAGACGAGCTTTACCTGTGTAATATTTATGCTGTACAAACCCGAAATATTAACGATAACGTGAATTTCTTCGGGATAAATTTCGTGTTCGCCCAACAGCTTGTACAGCTTATCCGACATATCACTGCATATCTTCCGCTGTAAATTTTCATTGACGTTCGCCGTCATTCCCGAATAATTACCGTTTTCGCCGAGATCGTAGTTCTGCGTTCCGAGATCGACGTCCGCGCCCGTTACCGCCGTTATTCCCGTCAGCAGGAACACAGCCGCAATCAGCAGCGATATCTGTTTCGCGTACTTGTTCTCCGGAACCAGCATTCTGAACAGCGCAGTACATATCGCCGCAATGCATACAGTCGACAAGAATTTCATTTTTACACCGTCCCCGTTATTGCCAACAGCAGCGCCGCCGCCAGAGTATTCAGCAGCAGAAAACACACTGTTACCGCGATTATTATCGTCATCACCGCACTGCAGCTTTTCAGCAGCGCGGTAAGCTCTTTAAGCCCGAACATCTCCGCCGCGTACTGCGAACAGGTAAGCGCCGCCTTGTAGCAGATAAGGCTCACCAGCGAAGGCAGTATTATTGCCGCGACCGCGATCATTCCGTAAGTGCCTATGCTGCTTTTAAGCATGGTAATGCTTCCGCTGAACGTGTTCACCGCGTCGGAGATTGTTCCGCCGACTATCGGAACGCCCTGCGATACCATAAACTTCGCCGCTTTTATCGCCGTATTGTCAGCCGCCGAAGCCACCAGAGTCTGCGCCGAAAGAACGCTCATGAACACTGTCATTATCAGCGTTAGTCCCCACACCACAAACTTTTTCACAAGCTCTCCCAGCTTGTCCAGCTTTAATTCCGGGTGAACCGCTCCCGCCGTCGACACGCCGATTACCGTGCCGCACAGCGGTGCTAAAAAGTTCACCGCCAGCTGCGAGAAAAGCTGCGTAGCCGCAAGCGCCGCAGAATTGACCGCCGTCGCCGTGGTGATATGCCCGAGCACCGCCGCTATCGCCGTGAACGCGGGAATGAAAACCAACATAAAATTTGCCGCCGCACTAAGCAGCCCCAGTGTTCCGTCCAGAACCTCGTACACCGCCGACGCGGCTATTCCCGCGCCGCACAGCACGCCCACCGCCGAAAGCACTCCTTTCATGCCGCCCTCCATGCATACGCTTTCGGCTATCGCGCAGAACAGCACCACTCCGCACAGCGAACACAGCAGCGCAAGCGGCTTTGTCGCACTCCCCTTGATCGTCTCCCAAATCTCTTTCAGTACTCCTCCGAACGTTAAATTCAGCGCGCCCGAGTTGTCGGGTGTTATCCCCTCGCTCTCGAGAATGCCGCGCGCATCGTCCGGGAGCGCCTCCGAAAGACTGTCCTGCCCGAAGTCAAGCTCCTCGGCGTAAGCAGTCGGAGAAAATAACAGAGTTAAAACAACGGTCAAAACAGCAAAATAAAACTTCTTCATAGCTTTTATGTTCCTTTAGCAAGCACAGAGTTGCTATCATAAATTCTAACCAATAAGCCCCGTTACCATATTAGCCAGATTAGTAAAGACCGGCAGCGAGATCGCCGCGATAGAAATTCTGCCGCCAAGCTCCAGTTTTGAAGCGACGGCGCTTTCCCCCGCATCGCGGGCACAGTCCGCCGAAAGCGTGGTAATATAGCACACCGCGAGCGCTTTAAGCAGCACCTTTGTAAATTCGCCGTCAATGCCGGCGCTCTCGGCAAGCTCCGCTATCGCCTTTATCGACGGCGCGGCAGTCGTTATCACGGCGGCGAGGATCGCAAGCCCCGCCGCTATCCCGACGAACACCGCGCTCTCGGGCTTTATTTGCCGCACGATAACGCACAGCGCCACTGTCAATATCCCAAATCCGCAAAGCGTTATAATATCCATAGCTTTACCACAGTCCGAAAACGTTCCGTATCGTCTCGAACAGCTCCTCGATAGCGGGTATTATCATCATCAGCACGATTATCAGTCCCGCCACGGTAAGCATAACAGCCTGCTCGTCATGGTCGGTCTTTTTAAGAATTAAATTCAGCACCGCCACGATTATTCCCACCGCGGCGATCTTAAAAAGCAAGTCAAGCTCCATAGTCCGTCCTCAAATAATAATTACCGCTGCCGCAATACCGCACAGCACACCCACCTGCATTACAGCCTTTCCCTTGCGCGTATACGCTTCACGCGCGGAACGCTCCATTTCGGAGAACCTCTCCGCGTAAGACCCGATAAGCCGCAGCGTGCCCTCTCTGTCCGAAGTGCCGATGCTCTGCCCCAGTTCCGCTAACAGCGCGGCTTCTCCATTCTTTTGCGGCAGCCGCGAGCATGCGTTCTCCCATGCGCTTTTTGCATCCTCACCGTTGTCGATAAACCCACGCACAAGCTCCGCGAAACGTCCGTCCGCGCGGCATATCAGTTCGTCCAGCGTAAGCCCCGAGCAGCGTATCTCGATAAGGAAATTCCCCAACATCTGCGATATCTCGCCCAGAAACAGCGCACGGTTTTTCAGCTCCCTGCTCCGCCGAAAGCCCTCCAGCAGACAGCAGCACAGCGCTATCATAGCCGCCAACAATCTCATATCATCACCCTCGTCAAATCGGCATAAGCATACTTTTTTTACCCTTTGTTTTCCCGATAGTCAAGGAGCCGTCCCCTGTCGCCGATAAGCGCGCAAACGTCAAAAAACGGCGCTATTCCGCGCGTCTGCGGACGTTTTTGAAGCTCGTTAAGACTTGCCGCGTGCGCCGAAGCCGCCAGTTTCACTCCGCAGAACAGCGCCTGTTCGATCGCGGTCTCGTCATTGCCTATCTCGTCACAGATGATTACCTCCGGACTTAACGTGCGCAGCGCCAGCATTATCCCGTCGCTTTTCGAGCAGCCGCACAGCACGTCGGTATTCAGACCGATATCCAGCGTCGGCGTTCCGTGAAACGACGCCGAAAGCTCGTTGCGGCTGTCGATAAGCGTTACCCTGTGATGTTCGCCGAGCCGCCTTGCCAGATCGCGAAGCACCGTTGTCTTTCCGCAAAGCGGTTTCCCCGCGATAAGCACCGAGCGCATTCCTCCCGAAAAGAACCGTGAATAAACTTCGTCCGCACAGCCCCTGATCTCATGCGCAATTCGTATATTCAGCCCCGAGATATCTTTGAACATCTCGATCTTTCCGCCGTTCGTGACCGCCGTGCCGCATATTCCGACGCGGTGCCCGCCGTCAAGCGTGACAAAGCCCTGTGCGATCTCCTCCTGAAAGCTGTGCACCGAATATCTGCATATCTCCGCGAAGCAGTCCGCGATCTCCGCTGATGAAAACGGTTCGGAACACACGCGCATATCGCCGAGAATATTCACGCAGACGCTCGGTCTGCCAGCGCGCAGCCTTATTTCCGCAACGCCCGACAAAGGCTCTGTTATACGAATTTTAGCCGCCGACTTTAATGGGAGCTTCACCGTGTTTATCATTTTCCGTCCTCCGCTTTCGGTAACTTGTCCGCTGTTTGTTTAATTCTATGAGCCTTGAATTTAAAATAGAACAAAACCTCACAGTCCTATCTGCATATTCGGCGAAAAAGGCATAACAATAAGCCGCATACGAAGCTCCGTATGCGGCTTATTTACTTTTATCACAGCTTATTCCAGTACCTTGTAAACCCGTCAGCCCAGTATTTACAGGGCAAAACCGCTATTGAAAAGCACTTTGCCGGCGCGGCGATTATCGGCATCAATCCGCTCTTCAGCACCTTTTTCGGCAAATGCTCACGGAAAACGATCACACCTTGCATTGTAAGGTTCATAGGAAAATTGCCGCCGTCGTCTGCTTTTATCCTTACGCGCGAACGGTCGAGCTCCCCCGCAATTACCGCGGCTGCCTCCCGTATCCACTCGGGATTTTCCTCGGGCTTTCGCTCTTTGCACTCATAAAGGTAATTTGCAAATGACTTCATTATCAGCGGATCGGAGATCGAGGTTTTCGGGCGCTTGTGATTGAACACAACCTCCGCTACGCTCGACGCAGGACTTCGCAGCGTCGGCGCATTGAACAGCACGCGGTTCGCCTGCACAATACATGAATAGTATACCTCGCCCCATTTCAGCAATACGTGGAACTCCGCGTACAGCTTTGAAAGCTCGTCGTCCGCCTTGAGCCACGGCGGCCTCGGCGGCAGCGTAAACCTGTCCTTGTGCCTGTGAAAATTCGCACTCATAATTTCAAGGTCGCCGTTGAGATCCAGATCCATTATGTTCAAGACCCGCGTACCTCCACAACCAGCGCCGTTCCAGAATGAACGGTTATCTCCGCCGTATCGTCGATTATCTCGTTGCTTACGCCCGTCGGCATATCGTTGGTGAGCGGGTGATTTGTTATCGGGTACTTCACGCCCTTTTCGGTAACGACCGCAGTCTTGTCATACGCAAAAACCGACAGATAGCCGTCAAATTTCGGTATCGACCTGCTCTCGTTCGACAACAGAAAAAGCTTGGTATCATCGCCGAAAAGCGCACCGTTTATCCCGCGTATTTTAAAGTGATAAAGCATCTGGATATTCGCGATCGTGTGGTCAATTCTGCCGCCGAGCGCACAGAAGAACCGCAGCTCGCTGCAGCCGTATTTCAGCGCGAAATCCGCCGCGAGCATAGCGTCGGTGTCATCCTTGACGGGCGAGACCTTAACGCACTCCACCCCCTCGGGCACGGCGGACTTCGCGCTGTCAAAATCGCCGACAACAAGGTCGGGTCTGATGCCCGCCTCCAGCGCAACGTCAAGCCCCCTGTCCGCAGCAATGACAAAGCCCTCCGCAAGCTCCTTTTTCAGCCCCTTTGTGGGCGCTCCGCAGATTATCGAACAGATTTTTCTATCGTTCCCAGTCATTGATCTTACAAGCCTCCTCAAACATTCTCAAATAGCTGTCATAGCGCGACCTTGCGATCTTGTTTTCCTCGACCGCCGCCCTCACCGCGCAGCCTTTTTCCTTAACGTGAACGCAGTTTGCGAACGCGCACCCGCCCAGATACTCCCCGAACTCACGGAAAGCTCCGTCAAGCTCGCTCTTCGGAATGCGGCAGTAACGCTCGGTGTCCACCGTCGAAAAGCCCGGCGTATCGGCTATGTAACCGCTGCCAAGCCCGAAAAGCTCGACCTGCCGTGTGGTATGCCGTCCGCGCCCGAGCTTCTTGCTGATATGCGCCGTCTCCAGAGCAAGCTCGGGATAAAGCACGTTCAGCAGACTGGACTTCCCTACGCCCGAATTTCCGACAAACGCTGCGGTCTTTCCCTCTATCAGTGCACGAACCTCCTCTGCGCCCTCGCCCGTTAAATTGTCAACCGTGCAAACGTCAATGCCTATCGAGCGGTATATCTGCGGCAGATCTCCCGCGCTTTCCAAGTCTATCTTCGTGAATACGACCACAGGCTCTATCCCCTTGCTGTCCGCGATAGCAACCAGCTTATCAAGTATAAAGCGGTTGACGGCAGGCTTGGCGACGCTATTCACGAATACGATCTTGTCCAGATTGGCAAGCGGTGGACGTACCAGAAAATTTCTCCGCTCGTGAATTTCGGAAATAACAGGCTCGGCGTTCTCGCCGATCTCCACGAGGACGCGGTCTCCCGCTACGGGGCTTATCCCCTTGTTGCGGAAAATGCCCCTCGCCGCGCATTTAACGCCTTTCTCCTCATAGCCGTCAAGGGCGTCCACATAGTAGACGCCCCCAACAGCTTTTGTGATCAAGCCCTCAAAAGCAAATGCTGAAATTTCAATTACCCCCCGATCGGTCAGTTGGAGCTACTGTCGTCCGACGAGTTTGACGAGTCGGACGAATCCGAGGAATCCGTGCTCTCCGTCGGCTCGCTGTAGCCGGGTGTCGAACTTGTGGAGGACGACGATGATTCGGAGGAACTCGACGACGGCGTATTCGTATCGCCCTTCAGCAATTCGGCAAATATGCCGCTGTTAGGCTGTCCGATCTGCTTTGCAGTTCCCTCCGTCTCGGTGAACGTTATCTCGACTTCGATGAACGTGCCTTCCTTGCCCGTTGCCTGCGATTCCACCTTGATCGCCAGATACTTCGTCTCGCCGGGCTTGCCCTTAACGTCGTATCTTATGCGCTTCGAGCCGCTTAGCGACACGTCGCGTATCTCATTGGACGCTGCCTGGTCGAGAACGGCATCAACATAATATTTGATCTTGAACTCGCCTGTAATATTGTTCGGCAAGTCAATATTCACGGTCTTGGAGATCTCGGGAATAACGCCCGTGCTGACCGTAAGTTTCAGCTCGTCACCCTTGTTTGCAATCGTGCTTCTGGGCTTATCCTGCGCGATTATCTCGCCTGCGGGCGCTTCGCTGTCTTTGGGTTCAAATATCGGGATAAGACCCTGCTCCTTGCAGAGACGGTCTGCCTCCTCCTGCGGAAGTCCGACGTAGTTCTCCACATAAACAGGCGTATTTGTCGGTCCGAGACTTACAATAAGATACACGGTCGAACCCACCTGAGCCATTTCGTGCGCCGCAGGCAGCGTTTTGATGACATTCCCCTTGGCAATGTCGTCGCTCTCCGAGAATTGACTCGTGACTTTAAATCCCTCGCGCTTGAGCTGCTGCTCGGCGGCGGACTGCGTTCTGTTGGTGAAGTCTTGTATCTCAACCTTACGCGCGCCCATACTCACCTTAACGGTGATGGTCGTGCCGATCTTTGCGCGTCTGCCCTCGGGAGGATCCTGGTCAAATATCTGGTTTTGCGTGAATTCGCTGTACTGCTGCTCTGCTTTGATCTTGAAATACTCGTTGTTCTCATATTTAGCGTAAACCGTATCCCAGTCCTCGCCGATAAAGCTCGGAACTGCAAACTCGTTGTCAGGGAAAATGCTGATATCGGTATCGCTCGTGCCGCTGTTGCTAGTTATATCCTGAATAGCTCCGAGACGGTTGGAAACAAGCGTAAGCACCAGAAATACGGTCGCGATAACGAAAGCCGCACCGACAGCGAACAATATCGGAATCATCGGGCTGCGGCGCTCCTCGTACTCGTCGTCATCGTCGTCGTACTCGTCGTCATCATCGTCATCGTCGTAATCCTCGTCGATACGGATACGCGACTTGCGGCGCGACGTCTCCATTTCGGCAGCGGGATTGGAGCGGTCGGCAAACTTCGCCGTACCGTCCGTTGAACTGTACTTGTAATCGAATACAATGCCGGGGTTCTTCTTGAAATCCTCCAGATCAGAAATCATTTCGCCCGCGGTCTGGTAACGCGCCTGCGGCTCTTTCTGCATAGCGCGGAGAACGATCTGCTCAAGCCCCTCAGGAATGGTCTCGTTTATCTCCGTCGGACGCTTGGGGTTGCTCTGCATGTGCTTGAGTGCGATAGCGACGGGCGTGTCGCCATCAAACGGCTTTCTGCCCGTAAGCATTTCGTACAGCGCAACGCCGACCGAATAAATATCACTTCTCTCGTCGGTAATATCGCCGCGCGCCTGTTCAGGGCTGATGTAGTGCACAGAACCGATCGTCTTTTCGGACATGGTCTTGTTGTTTTCGCGGTTAAAGCGCGCGATGCCGAAGTCCATGACCTTAATCGTGCCGTCGCGCAGCAGCATAACATTCGAGCTTTTCACGTCGCGGTGAACGATACCCCTGTCGTGCGCGTGCTGGAGCGCTCTGAGCACCTGCACGGTAAAGTGAACCGCGTCGCGCCATTTCAGCACTCCCTGCTGCTCGATATAGTCAGTAAGCGTAATTCCATCGACATACTCCATAACGATAAACTGAACCTTGTCGGTAAAGCCCACGTCATAAATTTTTACAATATTCGGGTGGCTGAGGAGCGCAATTGCCTTGCTCTCGTTACGGAAGCGGCGCAGAAATTCCTCGCTGCCCGCAAACTCGGTCTTAAGAATTTTCACCGCGACGATCCTGTCCTCCTGAACGTCGCGCGCCCGGTAAATATCCGCCATACCTCCGACGCCGATAAGCTCGAGAAGCTCGTAGCGTCCGTCCAGCTTTTTTCCGATGTTGTTATCCATTATTGATCCGCCATTTCTCCATACTTCTCTGTCGGGAATGCTCCCGCCGCGCCGCCGTATGGTACGAACGCTGTGTCCCCTTGTTTGTTAAAGCTTAATAGTTGGAAATATAAAATAACGTTGGTGAATACCCCACATTAAATAATACCACGATTTTCCCGAATTGTCAATATATCAGGAAAAACCGATTGGTAAAAAAGGCAAAATAAGCTACAAATAACACAAAATCCGAGAATTATTTCAAGTGATTTTTAACTATTCTTCGCTTATTTTTCATAATATGAAAAGTATAATACGAGGTAAATTTGTACAAACTAACAAATTTCACGATAAAGCAAAATACTTGTCAAGGCACGATAAGAGCGACGGAAACATTGTCGTGACCGCCATTGTTGTTGGCATAATTTACCAGGTTATCGCAGCATTCCTCATACACGGAATCAAAGCAGATATCGAGGATATCCATATCATCGCCGTAAGCCGAAAGCCCGTCGCTGCACAACAGAACCATATCGCCCTCCGCCAACGGCAGCTCGAAGTAGTCCGGAGTTACGTCGCTCTCCGCACCGATCGCACGTGTGATCTTATTGCGCTTTGGGTGATTTTTCGCCTGTTCCTCGGTGATCTCCCCTCTGTCCACCAGCTCACGGACGTGCGAATGATCCTTTGTGATCTGACGTATGCACTCGCTGTCGTCGTCGGTAAAAAGGTGATAGCCCCTGCTGTCGCCGACGTTGACGATATACGCTGTTCCGCCGAACGCTATACACGCGACGCAAGTCGTCCCCATAACCTCGTGAGAATGCATTTTCGCGGTATCCCAGACCACGTTGTTTGCCGCCACAACGCTTGTTATCAACAAGTTTCTGACAGAGTTTCTGCTCATATTCGCGGTGAAATTCTGCTTTATCCGCTCCGATATCAGATTCACGGCGAGTTTGCTCGCAAGACCACCCTCGCTCTCGCCGCCCATTCCGTCGCACAGCACCGCGGCACAAGCGGTCGGAGAAAGCATTTCACCCCATACGTTGTCCTGATTTTCCGTTCGGACAAGTCCTATATCCGTCTTTACAAAGACGTTCATAATAACACCACCCGTATTTACAATGTAAAGTTTATAATCAACTAAAAAAATCAATTTTCCGATTTAGCGTCACGGCGAAGCTGCCCGCAGGCTGCGTTGATGTCCGCGCCGAGCGTTCTGCGCACCGTTGCGTTGATACCCGCCGCGAGAAGCCTTTTTTGAAATCGTTCCACGTAGCGGCTCTTCCTGAATTCCCGTTCCGTTATCTCGTTTACCGGAATGAGGTTGACATGGCAGTTCCTTTTGTCGAGCAGCTTAATCAACTCGTCCGCGGAGCCGTCCGTGTCGTTCACTCCCTCTATCAGCGAATACTCAAAGCTGATCCGCCGACCCGTCGCCGCAAAATAGTCGTCGCACGCTTTCATTAACTTAACAAGATTGAACCGGTTATTTATCGGCATTATCGCGCTCCGCCTTTCATCGGTCGCCGCGTGCAGCGAAATCGACAGCGTGACCCCGAGCTTCAACTCGGCGAGCCTGTAAATTTTATCTACAACACCGCACGTCGAAAGCGACAAATGCCGCAAGCTCATTCCCTCACCGTCGGAATTGAGTATCTGCAAAAATTTAACAACATTATCAAAATTATCCAGCGGCTCTCCGATACCCATAAGCACCACGCTGTCGACATGCCGTCCGCTGTTGCGCTCGCTCTCGTATATCTGCAAAAGCAGCTCGCTTGGCTCGAGGTTGCGCACCCAGCCGGCAATTGTAGACGCGCAGAAGCGGCAGCCCATTTTGCAGCCGACCTGTGTGGATATGCACAGACTGTTTCCGTGCTTGTACTCCATAAGAACCGTCTCGACCGCCTCACCGTCGGAAAGCCCATATAAATATTTTACCGTATTATCTATCCGACTTACAAGTCTTTTTTTGATTTTTAGTGACTTTATACAAAATTTTCTTGAAAGTTTCTCACGGAATTGTACAGAAAGATTACTCATTTGTGTAAAATCTGTTACTTTTTTTACGTGAAGCCAATCGTAAATCTGCTTTGCACGAAAAGCCTTTTCTCCCATAGCACAAATCTCGTTTGTCAACTCGTCTCTTGTAAGGGATAATATGTCAATTTTTTCCATAGAAACCTCTATTTAACGCGTCTGAAAGCCGCCGTAAAGAAGCCGTCGCCGCCGTCCTCCTCGGGAAAAAACGTCCGCATCGGGCTGTTCTCCGCGCCCGCATAGGGAATAGGCTGCACTATCGGCGAGAACTCGGGGTGCGTGCTTGCGAACTCATGCGCCACACCGTCGTTCTCCGCGCGCGAGAGCGTACAGGTCGAGTAGACCAGCGTTCCTCCGACCTTGACGTACCTCGCCGAAACCTCCAGAATGGCCTTCTGCAAGCGCGGAAGCTCTTCAAATTCCTTCTCGTCCTTATACTTGATCTCGGGCTTGCGGCGGATAACTCCCAGACCCGAGCACGGCACATCGCACAACACCCTGTCCGCCTGCGGCAGCTCCTCGTTGAACCTCGTCGCGTTGTTCTGCCGAGGCTCGACGATCCTCAGACCGAGTCTTTCCGCGCCCTTTGCAATAAGCCCCGTGCGTCCGTCGTACAAGTCCATGGCGATTACGCGGCCGTTATTGCCCATTATCTCCGCCATTGTAAACGATTTACCACCCGGAGCTGCGCAAATATCCAACACCGTCTCATTGACTATCGGTTTTAGCGTCAGACAACAAAGCTGGCTTGATACGTCCTGAACATGGAAAAGCCCTTTCTTGTACGCATCGGAGCGCTCTATGTCTCCCGTTTTCTCAAGTCTCACGCACCCCGACAGCCGAGGATTTACAGACGCTTTTACGCCCTCTTTTTTCAGCAATTTAACCAATTCGTCGTCCGTAACTTTGGTAGTATTTACCCTGGCGTAAATCGGCGGTGCGCCCAACGACGCTTTCAATGCCTTGACTGCGAAGTCCTCGCCGTACTCCTCTGTCCATTTACGCGTTATCCATTGCGGACAGGAGTACTCAATGGAGAGCCTTTCCGACGTTGACATTCCATCGTAGTTCACCGTTTTTCCGTTTCTTATAAAGTTTCGGAGCATTCCGTTCACAAAGCCCTGCACGCTAAACAAACGTAGTTTCTTGCAGAGCTTCACGCTCTCGTTGACCGCCGCGCTCTCCGGTACGGAGGGCATATACAGAATTTGGTAAAATCCCGCACGTAGTATTACTGCAGCGGTTTGCTCTATCTTTTCAAACGGCACTCTGCTGTTCTGCCGAATAATGTAGTCCAACGTCATCTTCCGCTCGGTCACGCCGTAAAACAGCGCTGCCGCAAACGCCTTGTCGCGCTCGGACAAACCCGATTCCGTCAGCGCGCCGTCCAGCAGAATATTGGAATATGTTTCGCTGCTTTCCATTTTCAGCAGCAGTTTGATGGCCGTAAGCCGAGCATCCGCCATTGCGTTATCCCACCTCCGAAAAGTCATAAAAAATCTATAAAAGCACACACTTTTTTCAACAAAAAAACAAGAGATTTTTCAAGTGCGAAAATGACCTAAAAAAATATTGATATGAGCTCTAAAAACCGCTTAACAAAGCAGCATATTAAGCCTTAAAAAATGCGAAAAAGTCTCAAAAAAAGACAGAAAAAATGTTCAAAAAAGCTATCGAAAACCACGAAAAAAGCGCCGCTGAAATTTCTGTAATTATACGCCCAAAACCGTGCGCTCCGAAAGCCTCTTGCCGCGCAGAAAAGCCTCGGTCGCCATACGCTTTCCGCCCTCATGCTGTACCTCGGTTAATTCGATGCAAACACCATCTCCACACACCACCGCAAATGAACCCGCATCGGCGATCGAACCCGCCGGCAGCTCGCTCGTCCGCTCCGTCAGCCTTGAACGGTACACCTTGAGCCGCTTCCCGTCCAGAAACGTGTAGCAGCACGGCACGTCCGCCATGGCGCGAATGAGGTCATAGACCCGTTTCGCGGGCAGCGTGAAGTCAAGATT
Source organism: uncultured Oscillospiraceae bacterium (assembly GCA_910579125.1). Classification (GTDB taxonomy): domain Bacteria; phylum Bacillota; class Clostridia; order Oscillospirales; family Ruminococcaceae; genus CAG-115. The sequence goes on from CAJTTH010000007.1 coordinate 61,842, forward strand.
CAGTTCCTCTTTTGTGATCATCTTCGCGTAACTTGGCTCGCGGCAGTATTCCTGTGCGGAGAAGACCGCTGTCTCGTTTTGCAGCCGCACAAGCGTCTCGGCGATAAGTTCTCCGCTTATCTGCGAAAGCTCTGCGGAAAGCTCCGTGCCTGTCATTTCGGGCGTTATTACAACGTCGCGCCGCATAATAACGTCGCCCGTGTCAAGACCCTCGTCCATTTTCATGGTGCAAAGGCTCGTCTCGGTCTCGCCGTCCTGAATACAACGCTGGATAGGCGCTGCGCCGCGGTATTTCGGCAGACGCGAAGCGTGCGCGTTAATGCAGCCGAACCTCGGCAGCTCCAGAATTTCCTTTGGCAGTATTTGTCCGTAGGCCACGACGATTATTGCGTCAGGAGCTATTTCTTTAAGCACCCGCAGCGACTCCTCCGCGTCCTCGCCCTTGCGCAGCGAGCGCGGCTGATACACAGGAATGCTATTGTTGACCGCATAGTCCTTTACCGGCGAAGTCATTATCTGCTTGCCGCGGTTCTTGGGCTTATCGGGCTGCGTAAACACCGCGCAGATCTCGTTGCCAAGCTCGTTGAGCACCCGCAACGAGTTCACCGAGAATTCGGGAGTACCCATAAAAACCAGTCTCATCTTCATTGCTTATCCTCCTCTTCCTCGACCCACTCAATCACCTTATCCTCGAACAATATGCCGTTCAGGTGGTCGATCTCGTGGCTGAACGCCCTCGCGAGCAGCTCCTTGCCCTTGAACTTCACCTGTCTCCCGAAACGATCCATAGCCTTGACACGAACGTGTCCCGGGCGCTGCACTATGCCGCGCTTTCCCTCACAGGAAAGGCAGCCCTCAGGTTCAAACTGTCTGCCGCGCATCGAGGTGATGACGGGATTCACAAGCTCAATACGTCCGTTTCCGACGTCGATAACGACGACCCGCTTAAGCACGCCTATCTGCGGCGCGGCAAGCCCTATTCCGTCCGCGTCGACCATGGTCTCGTACATATCGTCAAGCAGTTCTACCAGTTCCTTGTCAAACCGCGTTACCTCCGCGCATTCCTCGCGCAGAACGGGATCGCCGAATTTAAGGATATCGCGTATCATTTTATTCCCTCCACGCGTTTGGGAATTACCTGTTTAACTCTGTCGGTGAACAAAATTCCCTCAAGATGATCACACTCATGGCAAATCGCGCGCGCCAACAAGCCCTCTCCCTTAACAACAAACTCATTGCCGTGACGGTCGAACGCCTTGACCTTGACTTTCATCGGACGCTCCACCTCGCACCATTCGCCCGGCGCGGACAGACAGCCCTCGTTGCCGCTTTGAATTCCCGATTGTTCGATGATAACAGGATTTACAAGCTCGATCGTTCCCTTTCCGTCTCGAATGTCTATCACCACTGCGCGACGGAGCAGACCGACCTGCGGCGCGGCAAGACCAACTCCATCGGCGCTTAGAAGCGTCTCCGTCATATCGTCCAGCAATATTCCGAGTTTCTCGTCAAAATTCGTGACCTCTCTGCATTTTTTTCGGAGAACGTCCTCCCCGAACCGAACAATCTCTCTTAAAGCCATATTCTTTCCTCTCTTTTATTCAACATTCCCGTTTATATCTGCGTAAAAACTTACATTTTCAAAGGACTTGTCTCCGTAAGCCCGTTTTAGAACCGTTCCGACGACCTCTCTGAGTGTCCTGCTGTTTTTGCATTTAATTATCAGATGATATCGGTACCGTCCGTTTATACGTCCGACGGTGTTGGGCGCGGGTCCGAGAATGCGCATGGGAACGCGCTCCCCATAGGGCTTTGCGGTCTCCGTCAGCATACCCGCGAACTTTCTTGCCGCCGCGCGGCAGCGTTCGTTCTCCAACGATGAAAACCCGAATGTTACCAGATCGCAGAACGGCGGATAAAACTGTGCCTCACGAAGCGAAATTTCCTCCGCGTAGAAGTCGGGATAATTCTGGTTTGCCGCCAGATTTATCACATAATGCTCAGGTGAAAACGTTTGCAGCAGTGCCCTGCCTTTTTTTCCGCCGCGTCCCGACCGCCCGACCACTTGTGTTATCAGCGAAAACGTTCGCTCATAAGCCCGAAAATCGGCGGCGTAAAGCGAATTGTCGATCTTCAGCACCCCGACGAGCGTAACGTTCGGGAAATCCAACCCCTTGGCTATCATCTGCGTGCCGACCATTATATCGTATTCACCCTCCGCAAACGCCCTGAACTTGCGTTCAAACGCGTTCTTCGTGGAGGTCGTGTCCGCGTCCATGCGCAGTATACGCGCTTCGGGGAACATCTGTGCCAGCTCGTCCTCGATAAGCTGCGTGCCCTCGCCCTTCATATTGAAGAACCGCCCGCCGCATTTCGGACAAACCGTGTCAATCCGTCTCATATAGCCGCAGTAATGGCATATCACGCAGCCGTTTGCTTTGTGATAGGTCAGCGGCAGCGCGCAATTGGGGCAGTCAAGCGGCTTTCCGCAGGCAAGGCAGCGCACGCTCGTGTGATAGCCGCGCCTGTTCAGCAGCAGAATCGACTGCTCACCGCGCTCCAGATTGCTTTCCAGTTCGCCCAGCAACGACATCGAAAACGTGGACATATTGCCGTTTTGACGCTCCTCCTGCATATTTATGATGTACACCTCGGGAAGCACTGCGTTATTATAGCGCTCGTCGATCTCGAACAGCGAATACCGCCCGATCTTCGCGTTGTAGCAGCTCTCCAGCGACGGAGTTGCCGACGCGAGCAGCAGCAGCGACCGATGTGCAAAGCAGCGCTGTTTCGCGAGCTCGCGCGCGTGATAACGCGGAGTGCTCTCGGACTTGTAGGAGCTTTCGCCCTCCTCGTCGATAACGATTATCCCCAGATCAGACACCGGCGCGAACACCGCGCTGCGCGTTCCGATAACGATACGCGCCCTGCCCTCGCGGATACGGCGGTACTCGTCCGCACGTTCCCCGAGTGAAAGCGAGCTGTGCATTACCGCGACTTCATCGCCGAAAAGCGCCCTGAACTTATTCACCATCTGCGGCGTAAGCGATATCTCGGGAACGAGCATAATGGCGCTCTGACCGCGTTTCAGGGCTTCGTTTATAAGCCGTATGAACACCGAGGTCTTTCCGCTGCCCGTAACACCGCGCAACAGTGCGCAGCGCGGTTCGCCACACCGCATAAGCGCGAGCAGTCCGTCAAAAATTTCCTGCTGCTTCGGCGAGAACACTATGCTCTCGGGACTTTCGGTCGCCTTTGCGCCGCTCTCCGTACGGAAAACAACGTTTTCGTAACGCTCCAGAACGTTCTTCTCGACAAGCCGCTTTACGACCGCTGGAGTTACCGCGCATTCATAGCAGACCTCGTGCAGCGACGCCGCCTCGGCAGTCTCCAGAAACGCGATCACCGCACGCTGTTTCGCCGTTGGCTTCGGCAGCTCGACCTCGGGGCAAAGCCGCAGCATGGTCACGCTTTCGTCGCCGATCTTACGCTTGGCGACGCTTTCCTCAATTAGAGCGCCCTTTACGGCGAGTGACTTCACCAACGCGGAATTAGCCGCTATCAGCGCCGAAAACGCGTTCTTATCGGCTTTTTTGAGGATCTCAAGCAGTCCGCGCTCCTTATCCGACAATTCGCCCGAAAAATCCTCCGCGAGCTTGAAGCCGCTTTTCAGCGAGAACCCCAGACCCGGCGGCAGCAGCGCGCGAAACGCGTCGTAATAGGTGCAGAACGTGTTTTCGCTTATCCACGCGCAGAGGTTCATCAGCTCCTCCGAGAGCACGGGTTGGCCGTCGATAACAAAGTCGACAGACTTTACCTTACCCTCGGGAGGCTCGGCGCTCACCCCGAAAACCACGCCAATGCGCTTTCGGTTGCCGCGTCCGAACGGCACAACGACGCGAACACCGCGCGTTACCGAATTTTCAAGTACTACAGGAATTTCATACGAAAACAGCATATCGAACGCGTAGAGCGTGTTTTCAACCGCGACTTGTGCTATCAAGCGTCCTCGCCCTTTTCAAAGCCGTTCAGCAGAGCGTCATTGCGCGAACGTCTCAGCTTTTCGGCGCGAAGCACTGCCAAAAGATCGTCCACGGCCTCGTCCAGCTTGTCGTTGACGATAAGGTAATCGTAATTTTTCGCGTACCCTATCTCTGTGCGTGCCTGTCGAGTGCGCTCGATAATTTTCTCCTCGCTCTCAGTGCCGCGGTCGCGCAGACGCTTCTCAAGAACTTCCCATGACGGCGGCAGTATGAACACCAGACAAGCCTCGGGGAACAGACGGCGGATATTCATAGCGCCCTCCACCTCGATTTTAAGTATAGCGTCCTTGCCCCGCTCTATCAGGTCGTTCACGCTTTTGCGGAGCGTTCCGTAATAATTTCCGCAATACTCGGTGTATTCGAGAACCTCCTTTTCGTCGATTTTCCGCTCAAATTCCTCACGCGTAAGAAAATGATAGTGAACGCCGTTCACCTCGCCCTCGCGCGGAGAACGTGTCGTCGCGGAAACAGCATATCCCGCGCTGTCCGTTTTCTTGAAAAGCCCGTTAAGTATCGTGTCCTTTCCGCACCCCGCGGGCGCGGACACCACAAACAAAAGCCCCTCTTCCGCCATAGCAATACCCCCTGTAAAGTTACCCCGCATTATCGGTTTTGCCGATGATCGTCTCGGGCTGGAGCGCCGAGAGAATGACGTGTCCGCTGTCGCACACGATAACGGAGCGCGTTTTTCGTCCGCAGGTAGCGTCGATCGCGGTGCCGCCGTCTTTAGCGACCTGTACTATGCGCTTTACGGGAGCCGCGTCTGGGCTTACCACAGCCACGATCTTATCCGCGTTTACAGCGTTGCCGAACCCGATATTCAAGAGACGCATCATTCTCTACCTCCCTACTATAAACATATATTTTAATTATATCACATTTGCCGAAAAAAATCAATACAATTTTTTTCAAAAAACCTCTTGACAAATTTCGGGTTATGTGATATAATAATATCGTTGCAGTGATAAGTGCTGTTATAGCTCAGTTGGTAGAGCACATCCTTGGTAAGGATGAGGTCATCAGTTCGACTCTGATTAACAGCTCCACAAAGCCGCTTGTAGGATATACAGGCGGCTTTGTTTTATTTCTTTTGAATTTCTTGAAAAAAGTACCCAACCTTTTGGTTTTTTTGCGCACTATATATACGAGAACGCTTCCGGAGGCTTTCAAAATGGATAAACAAACAGCGGACAAGAAAGTTTACGAATACCGCGACAGGATATTCGGCTTTGCAATGGAGAAAACTAGAAACGTCGATCAGGCGCAGGAGCTGTCCTCGGACATAATATGCGAGGTCTACCGTTCGTTTCTGCGCGCAAACGAGGTCGTGAATCTCGACGGCTACGTCTACCGCATAGCGCGGAACGTGTGGGCGAAGTACGTTCGGCGGCTCACCGAAAGCAGGAGCTTCGAGGACATCAACAACGTTGTGATACCGTATTACGACAAGCACGACGATGACGAGGAGACCCTTGAAGCGCTCCGCCGCGAAATAGGCTATCTTTCCGACCGACAGCGGCAGATCGTGTATATGCACTATTATGCCGAGTTGCCCATCGCCGAGATCGCCAAACGGCTGAATGTCTCCGCGGGCACGGTAAAATGGCACTTGTCCGATGCGCGGACTAAACTGAAAGAGGGTATATCCATGACTATCAACGAACAAAACTTAGGGCTTAACCCCGTTAAATTCACGGATATGGGGCACTGCGGAAACCCCGGGTCAAACGGCGACACAATGGATATGTTCGACACGCGCTTAAAGCAGAACATCGCGTTCTCGTGCTATTGGCAGCCGAAAACGCTAGAGGAGATTGCCCGCGATCTTGGCGTACCGCAAGTCTATATTGCCGACAGCCTTGAAAAGTTGGTCGATTACGCGTATATCGACAAGCTCGACAACTCGAAAAATCCGAAATACCGCACGAATATGCTGATAACCGACGAGAGCAAATGCGGCAACAACAACGCCCTTATGAACAAAGCCGCGGACTATCTCTGCGAAAATTATTTCCCCGAGGTGTTCCGCGCATTTGAAAGCGACCCCGACCATTGGGGCTTCAACCACGTTGACGGCGACCTCAACTTTATGAAGCACGATCTCGTCCTCGCCTGCACAATGGGCTTTGAGGATATTGAAACCGTTGACTGGGATGAATTTTCGGTACAGCGCCCCGACGGCGGCAGATTTATTTCATTTGCAAATGTGACCGACGATACCGAAAAGCCCGCCGCCGACTTCCCGTATTGGGCGTGCGGCTACATGAACCGCCGTGCCGTCAACGGAGACGACGTATTTTACGCAATATCCCTCGACTGCTGTTACGCCGATAGAAACGGCGGCTGGCGCGACAATCTCAACTCCGATTGGGATTCGCTTGTGAAATTCATAAACGGCGGCAAGGACGCGCTCACGCCCGACGAATACAAGCGTTTGTGCGACAAGGGCTACGTTTACGGGGACAAGGTGCAGCTTGTTCTTTTCAAGGCGAAGCTCGCCGAAAACGAACAGCTCGGCGGCTCGATAATTCGCTTTCTGCAAAAGAAGCTCCCCATGTCCGAGGAGTTAAGAAAGTTTGCGAAATCGCTTGATGACGAGTTTTTCGAGCTGCAAAAGAACGCTTACCCCGAGCATATGCTCCCTGCCGCAAAAGCACTGTGCTACACTAACCGTATCAGCGCGTCGGAGCTTGTGCCGCGCTGCGTTGAAAAACTCCTCGAAAAGGGTTTGCTGAAGCCGCTGACCGATATTCAGCGCAAGTCGGCGTTCTCGATACTTTGTATGTGCAGCAAATAAAATATTACCTTATCACACTTCCATAATAATACCCTGCCGCGGCAATGCCGAGACAGGGTATGCTTTTATATTTTTACCGTGATAAACAGCTTTTCGCCGCGTATTTCCGAGGAAATACTGCCGTTCATCTGCTCGACAAGCAGCTTAGCAATCGACAAGCCCAACCCCGTGGAGTTGCTCCCCGTTTCGACCGTGTAGAATCTGTCGAACAGACGCTCCGCCGAGATTTTCTCCGGCTCGTTGGCGGTATTCGCGAACTCTATCTTACAGCGTTCTCCGTCTTCCGTCATCGTAACAGACAAATCGCCGCGCGAATATTTCAGCGCGTTTGTGATGATGTTGCCAAAAACTCTCGTCAATGCGGATTTGTCGGTGATACGCTCGACGCGCCGCTCCGTTATGCTTATTTCGGGGATTATCCCGCTGCCCGATATCGCGCCGTAGAACGCCGCTAGGCTCTCCTCCAGCACATCGTTCACGCACAGCCGTTCAAGCTCGAATTCCTTTGCCGCCGCGACCACAGAATACCTGAAAAGCTCCTCGGTGAGCTGCTTCATAAGCTCCGTGCGGTTCTCGATCTGCTCCAGATACTGCCTCACCTCAGCGCTCATCTCCTCGCGCTCCAGAAGGTCGAGATAGCCGCATATCGCGGTCAAGGGAGTGCGCAGATCATGGGAAATATTGGTAACCGCATCCTTAAGCTCGGTGTCGCCCTGCTTGCACAGCCGCCGCTCCTCGCGCAGCTTGGAAAGGTCCTCGTTCAGTGATGCCGCGAGCGCGCGCATATCCTTATCAGCCGACGAAATGTCAATAAGCGTATTCGTGTCGCCCGAGAGCTTTTCGGGCAACTTCTCCATGATCTCCCGCGCGGACTTCTTCATCAGAAAGCATTTGACCGCGAAAAAGACCGCCGCGGCAACGCCGACCGTACAAACGACAATAAGCTGCATTCGGTCAACTTGCCGTTTTGCTGTAATCGCAGAGCCTGCCGCGATAAATCACATTTCCGTCGGGAATATCCAGAAAATGCATGGGCTGAACTATCGGCTCGAACACCTCCGAGTCCTCAATGCCAAACCGCACCAGAAGCTCCCTCACAAAATCGGAGCAGTAATAATGCCGTTCGCGCTTGTATATTATTTTCAGCCCCGCCAACAGCAAGCCTATCGAATCGTAGTAATACTCGTTCTTATTTTCGAGCATAGCGTTAAGCTCGTTTTCGACCTTATCATATGTATTCTTACTTACGGGTATCGCCATAACTACCGCGCTTGCGTCCGCGAAACGCTTCATTGAGCCGTACTCGGTGGATTCTCTGACAAAGCCGCCCCACCACGGAAAATACTTGTAGCGCCGTCCGAACGAATACATACAATGCAGATCGGATTCAAGGCTTACGGAAACGTGGTTATACTCCGCGCCTGTAATTTTTTTCAGAATTTTGGACACAATGCTGCCGGTTTGCGTCACGACTATGTATATCTCTTTATCCGACATTTTCAAGCCCCCGTTTTCCGAAAAAAGTACTCAATTATTAAATATAATTTTATTATATCATGTTTGAATAACATTGTCAAGCTATTTTATATTTCTGAAGCGGAAAACCGCAGCACCAATAACCACTGTTACGACAACAATTGCCATTGAACACGCTGCCATAAACGGATCTGTGTAATACCTGTCTCGGAGCGTTTGAAGCTGTCCGAGCGGTGAATAACGCATTGTACTGTCGATCTCGGGCAGATACATCATTATTGTTGCCGAGAGCAGCGAGCCTGCCGCGCAAAGGCTTTTCCTTGTAAATATTACCGTCATAAGGAAACAAACGACACCCGCTGCGTTCACCGCAAACACTTCTATCAGCACGTTAAGCATAAACTCCTCTGCGGTTAGCTCGCCGAACTCAGCGCCACACAACGGAGCAATCAGCGCATACGGCAGCAAATTCGCCGCATTGATGATGAACGTTCCGCAAAACGCCGTCAGACAGCTTGCTCCAAAGACCGCGCCGCGCGTATGGCCGACAATCAGCTTGTTGCGCACAACCGAATTCCCCGTGCCGAAGAACAGTCCGACAAATACCGACGATACGAATACCACCGCCGCCGACATTGTAAAAAAATCTTTATCGAACGTCGGCTGATAGGACGGCGACTTGGTTATACAACTGAACAGCACGTTCAGCAACCCCAAAGCCAGCGAAACCAAAGCACACGCCATAAACTCGAAGCTGCGGAACATTCGAATAATATCAGCGCGAAATAATTTACTCATAAAAGCTCCTTGTTGACAATGCAAAAGCCTGCGGCTGTTTCACCTCATGCGGTTAAATTATTTTAAATCCTTGCGCCTGAACGCTGCCGCGCCCAGTGAACTTACAAACACCGTCACGAACGCCGCGCCCGCAATATCGGCGGCGGGGTTCTTCAGATCGCAGTTGGACAGCGCAACGGACGAGCCGAGCGGATTAACGTGCAGCGCTAGTTCGTATGCCGAGCGTTTTAAGCCGCTGATATAGTTCGGGTTTTCCGTGATCTCGAACGTCAACTCGCCGTTTACATAGACGCCGTTCATTACCTCTTTTTTATCGCCGAGCCTTGTATAAACCGCTCCGGCATTCATTATCAGCGCAAACGCCAATACTAACGCGGCGACCGCCGCCCCCGACTTCCGCTGCATCAGTACCCCTATCAGCGCTGTCACCGAGCTCAGCGAAACAGTGCCTACAAACGACATTACGATATACAAAAGTGCCTCGGCGGACTTCATTTTCCAAAAACCCAATATCGGAACACCTGCCAGACCTCCTATCAGCCACGCGGCGTTTATCGAGCAGCCGATGACTATCCCTGTCAGCACGTCAGCCGAGTAGATTCCCCCGCGCTGATTGCCGACAATCAACTTGTTGCGTATCGTTTTATGACTGTGGTCTGTTCCGAGAAACAGTATTATCACCGCCGCGCCGACGATCTGAACCAACGGCGCTCCCGACAGCGCACAGCATTCGAGCGCGTACTCCGAAACGTCGCCCCTTATCGACAGGCAGTCGATAAGCACGGCCGCTGCCGTCACCAAAGCCGTCATGATCACCGACAGCCGGAACATACGGCTTTTCCGTAGCCTGAACATATTTGCCTGAAAAATTCTCGGCATTATTTTAAGTCCTTTCTGCGGAACACCAACGCGCCGACCGCCGTTGCCGCCGCCAGAACTCCCAACGAATACAGAGGCATAAACTCGGGACTGTGAACGCTGCCCGTTTCAAGCTGCATAAACTGTCCGCTCGGCAGAATATCGTTGACCGCCGTAAGGATATCACGCTTTACCCCGCTGATATACATTGGGTTAGGCTCGGGATCAGATAATACCACTCCGCCGTTCACAGACATCTCATAACCTTGCACATACTCCGGCGCGGCAAGCATCGACATAATTACAGCCGCGCCTATCATCAACACGAACGTCGATACAAGAGTTATCGTCACTATTGTGGACTTCGAGGATATCAGCATACCGATCACGTTGAAAAGAGCGCTTATCGCGACTGCCGCGCAGACGGATATCAGCATATACATAAAGAACTCCCCTGCGGGCATACCGAGCTTTCCGCCCAGACACAGACCCGTTATCAGCACGCCGCTCCACGCAGCTGCGAACATTATTATCCCGACCGCCGAAACTGTGACCAGATTTGAGAAATATATCTCCGTGCGCGTGTGACCGATCACCAGCTTATTGCGTATAGTTCCGTTCGAATAGTCTGTGCCGAGGAACAGCGCCGCGAAAATCGACAAAAACAATACTACGTTCGAGCCGCCCGACATCAATACCGTACCAAGCGTTTCCACACACTGCGGCTGAACCGAATACGTTGACAGAAAATTCGCGAGCACCAGCGCAAAAGCCAATATCAGGCATACCCAGAACGACTTCGTTTTCCATAATCTTGCAAAATTTGCTCTTAATAATCTAACCATTTTATTTTCCTCCGGAATTTGCTCTTCCACATTGCTGAGCCAAAGGGTAACTCTTTTGCCGCGCGAAGTCGGCGTGCAGCAGCCTAGCCGTTTTCGCCCACACCCACAAGGTTGATAAAGTACGCCTCAAGGCTCTCGTCGTGCTCGTTTACGGAGAACAGCTCGCAGCCTGCGTTTTTCAGCGCGTCGGTGAGCTTTGTAATGCTTATTTCGCCATAGATGTCCGCAGTCCGCTCGTCGATTACCGCGTACTCCAGACCGAACGTATCCAACACGGTGGCAAGCTTTTTCGTATCCGACACGGATACCCTCGCGCACTTTCGGCACTCCCTTTCAAGCTGCTCAGCGCTTATCTCCTTAACAATCCTCCCCTTGTCGACAAATCCGTAATGCGTGGCAAGTCTTGACAGTTCGTCCAGAATATGGCTGGAGATGAGTACCGTTATCTGCCGCTCGCGGTTCAGCTTGAGTATCAGCTCGCGTATCTCGATTATTCCCTGCGGATCAAGCCCGTTTATCGGCTCGTCAAGCAGCAGAAAATCGGGATCACCGCAAAGCGCTATCGCGATACCGAGCCTTTGCCTCATACCGAGAGAGAAGTTGCGCGCCTTTTTCTTGCCCGTATTCTCCAAGCCCACCAGCTTCAGCAGCTCGGGAATGCCCTTAAACGACGGCAGCCCCAGAACACGATACTGCTCCTTTAAATTATCTTCTGCGGTCATATCCAGATATATCGACGGCGTTTCAACGACCGCCCCCATTCTGCGCCGTGCTTTGGAGATATCGCCGCTGCCGCTTTCCATTCCGTACAGCGTAAAAGAACCCTCCGTTGCGAACTGCAAGCCGCAAATCAATCTTATCAGCGTAGTTTTGCCCGCGCCGTTGCGCCCGACAAACCCGTAGATAGAACCTTTCGGCACATTCATCGAAAGTCCGTTCAAAGCTGTAAATTTGTGATACCTCTTAACCAATCCATGCGTAGTCAAAATATTTTCCATATTAAACTCCTTATTTTAATGCGCTCCGCGCACCGGGCGGCATAGCCGCCCTAGCCGAGTTACCTTGCTCCGTTCCGTTCGCTCCGCTCTCTTCACTTCACAAGGCAACTCGCTTGTGCTCCGCTTCGCTGCACCTTTTGTTTGTTGCTCTTATCTGTTGAATTTATCCACTGTTTGCAGAGCAAAATTATGCACTGCGCCAAACAAGAGATCGAAACTTAGCCTTATTGAAACAAGTTAATGCCCCGTGTGGTATGTATGTGGCTTTGTGAGTGTTTTACGGGGCATTTCCTTGCTTGCAGATATATTATAAAATACAATGGTTAAGAAATCGGTTAAGAAAAGGGTAAAGATTCAGTTAAGATTTTCGCGCATTTTAAATCCTATTCCCCACACCGCCTCGATAAAGTCCAGCCCCGACGCCTCGCGGAGTTTTCGGCGCAGATTGCTGACGTGTACCTTCAGCGAGCTTTCCACGCAGTCGGGCGTGTCCGCACTTATCCTGTCGAGTATCTGTGATTTTGTTATCACCTGTTTCGGGTTCTGCATCAGTATTTTCAATATCGCGAATTCCGTTTTGGTGAGTTTTACTGTGTTCTCCCCGAATTTTGCCTCGTGGAGTGCCGTATCCAATATCAACCCGTTATATTCCGTAATCTCCGCTCCCTGCCGATTGTTGCGCCGAAGCTGCACTTGTATCCTCGCCAACAGTTCCTTGGTATCGAACGGCTTGGTAACATAGTCAACTGCCCCCGACAGCAGCAGCTCCACCTTGCTCCCTACATCGACCTTGGCGCTCATCACGATTACGGGAATGTCTCGTATTTTCAGCAGCACCTGTTCTCCCGAAAGCCCCGGCATCATCAGGTCGAGCAGCACCAGATCGGGTGTCGTTTCCTCCAGAACCGCCAGCGCTTCGCCGCCCGAAAACGCGCGTATTACCTCGTAGCCCTCGCGCGCCAGCAGCTCGCATAGCATATTGTTTATATGCAGATCGTCATCTATCACAGCAATTATTTCAGCCATTTTACCCGTCCTTTCAGATGTGTTTTGTTAATATTGTAACACATTCTTAACTTGTTGTCAAATCGCCGAAATACAAAAAGGCGCTCCCGCAATATACGGAAACGCCCTTTAACAAAAATTCCCTTATTAACCGTACAGCAGTCGATTGACCTCGCGCATTACCTCGTAATAGTCGTAGCCCGCTGCGGTAAGCCTGTCGTAGCGCTCGTCACCGTTGCCCCAGTCGCCGCGGATAACCTCAAGCGCCACCTCCTCAATCGGCTTTAAAGCGGGAGGCAATGGCAATTCGTCACCGTAACCGTTCAGACCCGCGCTCTTTATCATCTTCGGATAATCGACATAGCAATAATCAAGATCGACGTTGCCCTCGATCCCGTCAACTCTCCCCGTCGCGGAATACTGCCACATTCCGTAGTTCCAACGGTAATTCAGCTTGGGATTATATTCCGCGACCCAAACGGCGTAGCGGCTTGCAACGTCGCGGTAGATATAGTTCTGAAGCGGATAACGCGAAGTATACAACCCCGCAAAGCAGTTGTTCTCCTCCAGTTCGTTGCAGAATATCCTTACCAGATTGCTGCAAAAATCTATACCGCGCACAAACTGCGACTGCTCCTCCAGATCGTAGAAGATAGGAAAATCAAACTTCTTCCCGGCGATAACACTAAGACAGGCTCGTGCCTCCGCGAGTGCCTGAGAGCCGTTTTCTGCATAGCTGTACCAATATGCTCCGACGTTAAGTCCCGCGTCGCGCGCTTCCTTGTAGTTGCGCTCAAAATACTTATCGGGCTCGGTTCGCGTGCCGAAACCGGCGCGTATTATCACAAACTTAATACCGCTTTTTTTTACCTTTTTAAAATCTATATTTTCCTGCCATGAAGAAACGTCAATTCCTTTTGTCAAAATAACCACCCCTTAACACATTGTCTGATCTCTTTCAAGACATTCTATGCAAAAGGGAAGTTAAAAGTGAAAACGGGAAACCAAAGTTCCCCGTCCGGAAATATTCAATTTTGCGTCACCGCATATACTCACGCCAATCGAGATCTCCGCGTTCAAGGGCATGAATAAGAGCCTCGGCAGTCGCGATGTTCGTCGCCACGGGAATATTATGCACATCGCACAGCCGCAAGATATTTATATCGTTGGGTTCGTGCGAACGCGGATTAAGCGGATCGCGAAAAAACACCAACAGGTCAATCTCGTTGCAGCTTATACTCGAGGCGAGCTGCTCGGCACCGCCCTGCGAACCGCTAAGAAACCGCTGAATATGAAGCCCCGTTGCATCAGAAACCAACTTTCCCGTCGTACCGGTAGCGCAAATATTATATCTGCTCAGAACGCCGCAGTAGGCAATACAGAACTGGACCATAAGCTCCTTCTTTGAATCGTGAGCAATAAGAGCAATGTTCATCTACCAAACCCCTCCCTATCCATTTCAGTATAAATTAGTCTATTTTAATTGTGAGCGGAACTTCCTGTCCGTCAATGCGCTGTGCGATTGCGGAGTATGCCTTGAAGCCGCCGCATGACGGAGGCAGAGCCTCACCCTTCGCGCCGCATATCTTGATGTTCACGTCCTCGGGAACAACGCCTACAAGCGGTATCCCCACCGCGTCCATGACCTCGTCAAGATCATACAGAATATCCTCGTTTTTGAAGTTCTCGCTTACCTTATTAATGATAAGGCGCTGGTTTATGCAATTCTTGACATACAAAAAGTCGGAAAGCATCTGTCCGTCGCGCACGCACACCGTATCCGGCGTAGTTACCATAAGAATAAGATCGGCAGCCTTGATAACGCTGAACACCGAACTTCCGATACCTGCGGTATCAACGATTATGTAATCAAAATGCTCGCGCATTTCTTCGCAAACACCCATTATCTTTTCGGGATTGATGTCGATAAACGGATTTCTTGTAGCGCACACAAGCGACAGATTGGGCACACGCTCAACCTTTGTGGTAGCGGTAAGAATATCGATCTTTCCCTCAAGATATTCACCGATATCATGCTTTACCTTATCCTTCATACCAAGCATAATATCCAGGCAGCGCAGACCGAAATCCAACTCAACAAGCAGCGTCTTGTGCCCGAGAGTTGCAAGTCCCGTCGCGACGTTAGCGGAAGTGGTCGATTTTCCCGTTCCGCCCTTGCCTGCTGTAACTGCAATTATTTGTGACATAGTATTTTTCCCCTCTCAACATTACGGCATTGTTCTAACCTAAAGCTCCACCGTGAACGTTACGTACAATTTAGAATACCCTATATCTATTTTAGCACAAAAAAAGGAATATGAAAAGAGCTTTTTTCCATAAATACAAAAAATCGTGAAATTACTTGATTTTAAGGTTGTATTTTTGTGCACCTTTCACAAAAAAATGTGTAATAAAAAGGTAAGAGCCCCCCATGAACCTCTTACCTCCGTTGCATTAAAGTATTGTTTTGGCCTGACCCTTTTCATCGTAGTTGGTGGAAATTTTTCCGGTAACGTATGCCTGTATAACGTTCGCGGCAAGCACCTTGGTAAACTCTCCTTTTTCAAGGTAAAGCCCGAAAGCTATCTCGGGGTCGTCCGCGGGGTAAAATCCTATAAGCGCGGAGTTTGTAACGCCGATCGCCGCCTCGGGTGTTCCCGTCTTGACCGCGACGTTCTCCTTGCCTATGCCGACGTAATCATAAGGGCATACCCAACCCGCACCGTCAATGTAGTAGCTCACCTGCGTCGACGCAACGAGCTTCATACCGTCGCGCACGGCAAGCATATATTTGTCCATATCCTTTTCCTTGGAAAAGTCCTCGGCGACCGTAGGAGCCTTGTCATATATTTTTTCTGTGAAATCGTAGTTGTACACGGACTTGACGATATGCGGCTCGAGCCGTACCCCGTTGTTCGCGATGGTCATCGCCTGTACCGCGAGATGCATGGGAGTAAGCGCCGTTTCGCACTGTCCGATACCCGCCTGAACGATGTTGCCCTCGTTCCACTCCAAGTCCAATTCCTCGTAAAGCTCCAGCGAGGTCATCTGACCTGTGCTCATATTCAGCTCGAAACCGAGATCCTTGCCGACACCGAACCTGCCCGCCCAGTACGCAAACCGGTCAATGCCCATTCTGCGGGCGGTCTCGTAGAAGAAAATGTTGCAGGAGTACATCAGCGCTTCCCTGACGTTGATAAATCCCGAATGACCGTAACCGAGACAGGACGGAATGTAATCGGGCGCGTAATACATATAGTTATATGTGCAGTTGATCTTGTCGTCGGGGGTGATAACGCCCGTCGCCATACCCGCCGTCGCCGTTATCGTCTTGAATGTTGACCCGGGACGGTATTCGCCGAACAGCGCACGATTGAGCAGCGGAGCTTCAGGGCGGTTGAGAACCTCCTCGTAGTCCTTCAGCATATCGTTGATGTCATAGTTTGGATACGACGCCGCGCCGAGCAGACCGCCCGTCTTTACGTCCAGAACCACTATCGCTCCCGCCTTGCAGCCCTTTCCGCGCAGACCCGCGTCGTAAAGCGTTGTATAGTACGGCGAATTTAACCAGTCGATCTGATATTTCAGCATATCCTGCAGCAGCTTCTGATAATCGGAGTCCACCGTCAGCATTACGGATCTGCCCGCGACGGGTGCCGTCGTCACCTCGTCGGCGATACCCACTCCGTTGCCGTCGCGGGTAATAGTGCGCACGCCGCGCGTTCCGCGCAGTTCGTTTTCGAGGGCCTCTTCCACACCGCTTAAGCCTATCGTGTCATTCAGCAGATAACCGTCAAGCTCCTCGTACTTCTCCGCCGATATCGGACCTACAGTTCCCCTGAGGTGCGGCGCGACGTCACCGTCGAGATACTGCCGTTCCCAGCTTTGAGTGATATCCACTCCGCGCATAAGCGCGCTGAGCTCCTTAAGCTCCATTACGGTGCTGTCCTTGATGTCGCTCGCCAGCTCGAAAACGGTGTTGACCTCGGAAAAGTCCTTCATCACCATTTCGTAGCGGACACCCGCGATCGCTCGGCGCATTTTCTCATCGTATTTATCGCTTATCTCATATTGCTTATACAGCCAATAAATGCAGTTCTCAACCGTGGAATAGCTTCCAATGTTGAGCTTTTCCTTCAGCGTTTCGATCGCATAAGGGCGATCCTCGTCGAATTTGTAAGGCTGCGTTTTGCTTATCGGCAGCGAATCGTTCCACTTTTCGTTATTCTTTTCGAGCACCGTAAGAACGCGGTAGATTATCTCGTTCTGCTCTTCCTCGTCGGTATCCTCCATAAGCGAGGAATGCTGAAAGTTTACGTTATAAATTATTCTGTTGGTGTTAAGTACCTTGCCGTTCACGTCGACTATCTGCCCTCTGGCTGCTTCTATCGACTGCTCAACGGAGCTTTCCTTTGACAGATTGAGATAAAGGTCTCCGTCCACAAGCTGGATACGCAGCAGCCTGATACCGCACATAAACGCCGCCGCCACAACAAACGCCGCCATAACTATCGAGCGTATCATTGAAGAGTATTTTGACATTATTTACCACCTCGTATAATAGATATTAGGACAGAAAAAAGTCCTAAAAGCGAAACGCTCCCTT
>CAJTTH010000008.1:0-10159 GCA_910579125.1 uncultured Oscillospiraceae bacterium
GGAATTACGGGCATGACGGCCTTCAACGTCATGGGCTGCGGAGAGCAGCGGGGCAAGACCGAGGGCTATTTCCGGGGGGCCAAGGTGGAGGCCATGAGCAGAAAGCTTGGCTGCTGTTTTACTGCAAACGCCGCAACGGATATTTTCTTCTTGCACAGTAAAGCTCGAAACAGGAAAGAAGCAGCGGTTTTTCAAAAAAAATTTATCCGCAGGCGGAAAAGGCAAATAGGAAATGACGCAAAAGCTTTTCTTAAGCTGTTTCGCGGAATTTGCCGAACAGAAAAATTCTATGAGATCATTGGATTTTATGAAATATCACTCTCCGAACAAAAGCGCAAAAACAGCCGCAAGCAAAAACTCACGGCTGCCGCATATTAAATCGAAAAATCAGAACTCCTCTTTTACGAGATACTTTGGACGATCCTTGACCTCAAGATACAGCTTGCTGAGGTACTGCCCCATAATGCCGAGACAGAGGAGCTGCAAGCCGCCGAGCAGCGTAATAACGCAGATCGTTGACGGCCAGCCCGCCACGTTGTCGCCGAACGCCAGAGCGCGTATAAAAATAAATATCAGGAACACAAACGCGATAACGCAGAACAATATTCCCAAAAACGATGCAATAGACAGCGGCACGGTCGAAAACGCCATTATGCCGTCCAGCGAGTACAAAAACAGTTTCCAGAACGACCACTTTGTCTCGCCGGCCGCGCGTTGGATATTCTCGTATTCGAGCCACTTCGTCTCGAAGCCGACCCACCCGAAAATGCCTTTCGAGAAGCGGTTGTATTCGCGCATTGAGAGTATCGCGTCCACGACCTGCCGCGTCATCATACGGTAATCGCGCGCTCCGTCAACGATGTCCGTTTTGGAGATCTTGCGCATTAACCCGTAAAACCGCCGCGCGAACCATGAACGTATCGGCGGCTCACCCTTGCGGTCGACGCGTCTTGTCGCCACGGAGTCGTAGCCGTTCTCGATATTTTCGTACATTTCGGGGAGCAGCGCGGGAGGATCCTGCAAGTCCGCGTCCATAAGCACGACAATATCCCCCTTTGCTTTTTCAAAGCCCGCAACTATCGCAGCCTCCTTGCCGAAATTCCGCGAGAACGAAACAAGGTGAACGCGCTCGTCCTTTGCGTGAAGCAGCTTTACCTGCTCAACGGTTTTGTCGCGCGAGCCGTCGTTCACGAAAACGAACTCAAACTCCACGCCCTTTTCGTGAAAGAACGCCTCCTGCTTTATCGTCTCCGCGTAGAACAGCGGCACACTTTCCTCCTCGTTGTAACAGGGTACTATTATACTGAGTAGTTTATTAAACGTATTCAAGACTAATCACTCCATTTTATCGGGAATTTAAACGGCTTTTTCGGCAGGCAGCGGCGGAACCTTATCCTCGTTTTCCGCGGCGAGAACTTTCATTTCAAACGGGTTGAACACACGCGCGTAAGGCGACATGGGGTCAAGCACGCAGGGTCTCCCCTTTATCGACTGGAAGAAACGGACGGTGTTCACCTTCATTACCTCAAAATTGTTGTTGTCGGGCTTGACGAGTACGCTCATACGCTCGGGTGAGGTAAAAAACGGCACGATAGCGTGACCGTCCTTTTGTATCATCAGAATATTGAGCGTCTTGTCGGTCTGTATGCCTTGGTTGAACTGTCCGACGATAAGCACCTCCGCCGTCATAAGGTCGGGGAGCAGCTTGTTCCACTTGACCTTGGTCTGATCCTCGTTCGCCGCGAGAATGCGCTCCTCAAGCTCTTTGTTAAGATTTTTCAGATCCTCCGTCCACTCGTAATCGTCTGCCATTGTATTTTTTTCTTCTGCCATATTTTCCGCCTTTCGTTAGTTATTGTCACGTAAGAATTTTTCGCCGTCGGCGACCTTTACATAAAGGAAATTTGTCGAATCATCCTCAAGAAAAACCAGATCGCCGCCCTCTACCATGAACCGATTTACATAATTTCCGTCGTCGGTCGAAAGGATAAGCACGCCGTTTTCGATCGTCCAGCTTCCGTAACCGACATAGCTGCTTGCCCAACCCTCGTAATAGCTGAACGTTCCGTCGGCGTCCAAGCGTATCCCGAACTCGCCAATGCCCGCAAAGCCGCCTTTTTCGTAAACATAGCTCTTGCCGGCGAGCACGGTTTCAGCGGTTTGACAGGAGCAGCCCGTGCAGAGCAGCGCCGCCGATGTTGTTAATGCAAGCGGCAGTCTTTTCATAACAGTTCTCTCTTTCATTAAAATCCATTATCCGCAAGAATTTTTTCAAATTTCTTTTCGGATAAAATTTCGTGAGTTATAAACTCACCGTTGCAGAACAGCGTAAAAATTGTAAACGGTGAGGGAGCGCTTTGAGCCTGTTCCGCGCTCTCAAAACGGATGGTATGAAACTCCGCGCCCCTTGTCTTTGCCATTTCCTCAAGAATCGGCACATACTTTGCGGTAAACGGACACTGATTTGAATAGTACAGCGCAAATCCGCCCGGCATATCCGTATGCACGGTATCTTTAACACTCGGTTTAAAACGGGGTTTCTCCGCTTTCTTGCCGAACGGAAGATACATCAGTTCAAAATACGGCGGCGCCATATCGACGGTTTCAAAGCCTTTGTATTTCAGATATTTCGGATCGGACAGAAATCCCAGCTTCTTTTTGGACGAAAGAACGACAAGCCCCTTTTTACCTTTAGCTTTGCTGTCGCGTATACATTCCTCCAACAGGAGATTTGAATTTCCCTGCCCCTTGAACTGCCCCGAGACCCACAAACAATCAATATACATATAACCGTCCGCGTCAACGGGCGCCCAAGCGTGTTCGGCGGGAATATACTCAATAAAGCACTTCCCCCGAACGTCGCCCTTCAAAAACACCAGACCCTCGTCAAGCCGTTCTTTCAGCCAAGCCTTTTTTGATGTTACCTGACAATCCTTATTATTGGAAATTGCGCAGCAGATATGCTCTTTGTCAAGATTCTCCGGAGTTATTCGAACAAGTTCCATTGCGTTACCTCATCTTGTCTTTTCCGCGTTTTCCTTGACAATCTTCGCGATTATCTCGTCGAGCGGAGACGCGCCGAGGTCGCCGTCCTTGCGCGAACGCAGCGAAACGGTGTTTTCCTCGACCTCCTTATCGCCGACGATGAAGAAATACGGTATCTTCTCGAGCTGTGCCTGACGTATCTTGTAGCCTATCTTCTCGTTGCGGTTGTCGACCGTTACGCGTATTCCGAGGTCGTCAAGGCGCTTTGCAATACCCTCGCCGTACTCTTTCGCGCGGTCGGTTACGGGAAGAATGCGCACCTGCTCGGGCGACATCCAGAGCGGCAGCGCACCCGCGTACTTCTCGATGAGGTACGCCAACGTTCTCTCGTAGCAGCCGAGCGACGTGCGGTGAATGATATACGGATTTTTCTTTGTGCCGTCAACATCGACATATTCCATGCCGAATTTCTCCGCGAGCAGCATATCTATCTGAATGGTTACAAGCGTGTCCTCCTTGCCGAATACGTTGTGGTACTGTATATCCAGCTTCGGACCGTAGAACGCCGCCTCGTCTATGCCGACAGTGTATTCTACGCCCAAGTCGTTGAGAATTTTCTCCATTGCCGACTGTGCCTGCTCCCACTGCTCCGCCGTGCCCTCGTACTTGTTGTTGGGGTTTGCGGGATCCCACTGCGAGAAACGGAACGTGCAGTCCTCGAGCATACCGACAGTATCGAGCATATATTTCGCGAGGTCAAGACACTCCTTGAACTCGTCCTCGAGCTGCTCGGGACGGAGGATATAGTGACCCTCGGATATCGTGAACTGGCGCACGCGGATAAGTCCGTGCATTTCGCCGCTGTCCTCGTTGCGGAACAGCGTGCTCGTCTCCGTTAAACGCATTGGCAGATCGCGGTAGGAGCGCTGGCGGTTCAGAAATACCTGATATTGGAACGGGCAAGTCATCGGGCGCAGCGCGAAGCACTCCTTGGTCTCGTCGTTCGGATCGCCGAGAACGAACATTCCGTCAAGATAGTGATCCCAGTGACCCGAAATTTTGTACAGTTCGCGTTTCGCCATATACGGCGTTTTGGTGAGCTGACAGCCGCGTTTGGCTTCAACGTCCTCGACCCAGCGCTGGAGTATCTGAACAACCTTTGCGCCCTTCGGTAACAGTATCGGCAGACCTTGCCCGATATAATCAACGGTGGTAAAATATTCCAGTTCACGCCCGAGCTTGTTGTGGTCGCGCTTTCTTGCTTCCTCAACGCGCTCCAGATAAGCATTCAGCTCGTCCTTTGACGGGAATGCGCAGCCGTAGATACGCGTAAGCATCTTGTTCTTCTCCGAGCCGCGCCAATACGCGCCCGTTACCGAGGTGAGCTTGTACGCCTTAATGGACGACGTGCTCATCATGTGAGGACCCGCACACAGGTCGGTGAAATCGCCTTGCTTGTAGAATGAAATCGGCTCGCCCTTGTCGGCGTGCTCCTTGCACAATTCGACCTTATACGGCTCGTCCTGTTCCTCAAGGTACTTTATTGCTTCGTCGGGAGACATCGTGAACGCTTCGAGCTTTATGCTCTCCTTGACGATCTTCTTCATTTCGGCTTCTATCTTGGTAAGAGTTTCGGAGGTGAACGGCTCGTCCGTGTCGAAATCGTAGTAAAAGCCGTTCTCGATCGCGGGACCTATCGCCAGCTTCGTCTTGGGGAACAGGCGCTTTACCGCTTGCGCCAGAACGTGCGAGGCGGTGTGGTTGAACGCGCGTTTGCCCCGCTCGTCCTCGAACGTGAGCAAATTCAGCGTGCAGTCCTTGTCAAGGGTAGTTCGCATATCGCAGACCTTGCCGTCGATCTCCGCCGCGCAGGCGGTCTTGGCAAGCCCCAGCTCCCGCGCGATGTCAAACGCCGACATACCCGCGTCAAATTCCCTGACTTCTCCGTTTTTCAGTGTTATTTTCATAGTAAATTCCTTTCCGATAGGCTATACGAATGCCTAACCGTTTTTAATCCGCGTATTATGGATACAAATACGCAATTATATTCTACATCTTTTTAAACGAAAAGTCAAGCGTATTATATACAAATTCGCTCTTTTTTGGTGAAATTACGAAAAAACTCTTGACATTTCTGAGAAAATAAAGTAAAATATAGATGGACGAAGAAAAACGTCCGCCTTGCCCGACCGAAACGGCGGAGGTTTAAGGAATTTCAGCTTTGAAGCGCCGAAAATCGAATAGGTTTTCAGCTGTCACAACCTTGCGGAAAAGACCCTTTGCAAGGAAAGGCGCGGGGCGGCTGTGTTTCGCAAAACAATGTCCGGAGGGACGGCAAATCTCAATTAACGCAGCGATCGGTTTCGAGCGCGATACGGAGAGGTAAACCGAGCGGGGACGTTCAGGCTCACCGCGCCGATCGAGTAAACCTGCTGATTAGGCGTTTTTTAAGTAAACCGTTAAGTAAATACAGAGGGGCTGTATCACGAAAGCAACGAACGATCGCGATACAGCCCCTTTTTGCGCGAAAAAAGCGCCCAAGCAAAACGCTCGGACGCTTCTTATGTAGCCGAATTAGTTAGCCTGGGGAGCGCCAACGGGGCAGGTGTCTGCGCAAGCGCCGCAGTCGATGCAGGTGTTAGCGTCGATAACGTACTTGCCGTCACCCTCGGAAATTGCGCTTACAGGGCAGCCGTCTGCGCAAGCGCCGCAAGCGATGCACTCATCGGAAATCTGATATGCCATAGTTAATTACCTCCTGATTTGGTCTTACACGCTAGGTGTATCACTTTATATTTTATCATATTTTCAGAAAAAATCAAGTCTATTTTCGGAGAAAATTGCCGCTTGTTTTTGTACAATTTTGCTTAGCAGAGACTAACTCCGCACAGCGCCGCGCGTTATTTTTAAACCGAGGAACAACATATGGTTGCAATCCGGTAAAAAATGGTGTATAATATAATATAAGAGTTCTACGTCGCGGGGAGGTGCGGTCGTGCTTAAACAAGGAAGACGAATATGCCCTTGCTGCGGAAAGCCGCTGTATCTTATGGGTAAAGTTCTCGGCGATAAATATCACGAATTTTATCTTGGCGAGAAAGTCACGACAGCAAGCCGATACAAGGAAACCTTTGAAAGGGACAAAATATGGAACAGCGCGGTAAATATGTACTGCTCCGAGTGCGGCGTCAGAATAAAGCTCTTGAACGACCCGTTTTTGGCACCGGGTATTGTTTCGCTTTTTATAGTGCTTACGGTATTTATATCTTCCGTTATCGCGGCGCTGTTGGGAACAAACATTATTCCGAAAGTTCTGCCGGCAGCGGCTGCAGTCGAGACCGTGCTGATTATTTATGCGGCGGTACGGCGCAATAATATAATGAGGTACGAAAGCAATTTTACATTTGCCGATGAAGCCATACCGATATTTGACGGACAATTTGACTTTGAACCGAACATGCGCGCGGCGATAGAACCCCACGAAAAAGAAAAAAAATACCTCCGCACGGGGAACATATTTGAAACGGAGCTTTCGTCCTCGCGGGTCTATCTGTACCTGATAAGTCTGCGCAAGAGCGGCTCTGTCTGCGAGCTTGAGCTGCGGTTTTGCGGCACGGCGGACGACGCGGAAAAATATTCACGTTTCCTTAAAAAAGCGGAAAACCCCGTAACGATTCCCTTGACGTTCGAGGGCAAGCCAGTCGGCACGGCAGCGGTCACGAAGATATACGAAAATAAAGACCGGGGTCTTTAATATAAATTATTACTATTGGAGGACAATATGAAACTGATATTTGCAATCATCAACAACGACGACAGCCACGCGGTGCAGTCCGCTCTCACGAAGAACGGATTTCAGGCGACAAAGCTCGCGTCGTCGGGCGGATTTCTCATGGCGGGCAACACCACGTTTATGATATGCTCCGAGGACGACAAGCTCGACGAGATAATCGACGTTATCAAGGAACACTCGCATAAGCGCCAGCAGTTCGTACCAAATTCCTCGGCGTTCGGACAGGGAACGTACACCAGCTTTCCTGTCGAGGTGACGGTCGGCGGCGCGACGGTATTTGTGACTAACATAGAAAGATTTGAAAAGGTATGATCTTATACGGAAAAGACGGACTGAAACAGCGGCTTGACGACATCGCCGAAAAGGGCAGGCTCTCCCACGCGATACTGCTTTCGGGGCGCTCGGGCTGCGGAAAAAAGGCGCTCGCGAGGTATATCGCGCAGTTGTTCCTCTGCGAAGAACACGCTTGCGGACAGTGCGCGGCGTGCCGCAACATCGAGCACGACGGTCACCCCGACGTTATCTTCGTCAAGGCGGCGTGCGGCGGGAAATACGCAATGGAGCCGTTCCGCGCGGTTCTGCGCGATACGGTGGTCAAGCCCAACAACGGCGACCTAAAAATATACGTTTTCGAGGACGCGGACACCATGCTCCCGCAGCACCAGAACGCGCTCCTGAAGCTGATTGAGGAGCCGCCCGTGCATCTGCGGTTTATCTTCACGTGCGAGAACACGAGCGTTATTCCCGAAACGGTTCTGTCGCGCGTGACGGAGTTTGAGGTTCCCGACACGGGCATTAAGGAATGCGAACGCTGTCTTGTTGACAGCGGCGTCGACCCGAACCGCGCAAGGGAGCTTTCGGAGACATTCGCGGGGAATATCGGGAAATGCCGCGCGGTGCTTGACGGCGGCAGCGAACTCGAGCTTATCGAGACGGCGCGGAAAGCTGCGGCGGCGATAGGCAGACGCGACAAATACGGCGCGGCGGCGGCGCTTTCCGAGCAGTCGGGCAGAGCCGAATTCGCGCAGGTCATGGAGTATCTGTCGAGAATTATCCGCGACGCGCTGGCGCTGAAATGCGGCGGCGAGGCGGAGTTTTTCGGACGCGGCGAGTCCAAAAAGATCGCCGCAGGTTTCTCCGAGGGGGAAATTCTGGCGATGCTGGACGCGGCGTTCGAGGTCGCCGAAAACGAGATATACAACCTGAATATCGCGCTTACGGCGGCGTATTTCACGTCAAAGCTGTTTGCGTAAGTTTATTGCGCTGAAATGAAAGCCGCCCGTTGCTTTGACAAGGGCGGCTTGATATTTTAATTATTTGATTTTTTATTCCTCATTCTCATAAACCACAGGAACAGTACGATCATTGCCGCGCCGATAAGCAGGCAGACAACCGCGTTCTGGATAAATCCCGCAATGAGGAAGCAGATGAAGCTGATGACGGCGACCGCGACGGCATACGGTATCTGGGTGGAAACGTGCAAAACATGAACGCACTGCGCGCCCGCCGAGGACATTATCGTCGTGTCGCTGATAGGGGAGCAGTGGTCGCCGCAGACCGCACCCGCGAGACACGCGGAAATCCCCACGAACAACAGCGGATTGGTCGGCTCGAACATATTGCAGACTATGGGGATAAGTATGCCGAAGGTTCCCCACGACGTTCCTGTCGCGAACGCGAGCAGACACGCGACAATGAAAATTACCGCGGGCAGGAAGTTCGCAAGTTCGGGAGCGGCGTTTTTCATCATCGCCTCGACGAATTTCGCCGAACCCAGAAGATCGTTGGAAACGTTCTTCAGCGAGGTCGCGAACGTCAGTATTGTTATCGCGGGAACCATGGCGATAAATCCCTGCGGAATGGATTCCATTGCGCTCTTGAACGTGATGAGCTTACGGCAGATAAGGTACGCGATAATGAGCACCAGCGCGATCAAAGCGCCCCACGGCAGTCCGACTGTGGCGTCAGTGGCGGCGAACGCGGAAATGAAGTTTCCGTAATTCGCATTTTCGGGATCGAGCATTCCTCCGACGTAAACCAACGCGAACACCGAAATCGCGATCAGCACGATTATCGGCAGAATAAGGTCGATAACTCTGCCCTTTTCGTTGGACTGATAGGTTTCGCCGCTGACGCGCTCGTCTGTGGAGAACAGATCGTTTTTCTCGATAGCGTTGCGCTCGTGCTTAGCCATAGGACCGTAGTCCGCCTTGAACGCAATCATGCATACGATGAACAAAAACGTCAGCAGCGAGTAAAAGTTGAACGGTATCGAGCGGACGAACAGGTCAAGCCCCGACATTCCCGTTCCCTCTGAGTAGCTTGCGACTGCCGCCGCCCACGAGCTTACGGGAGCGATCATACATACCGGAGCTGCCGTCGCGTCGATAAGGTACGCGAGCTTGGCTCTGGATATTTTGTGGCTGTCGGTTATCGGGAGCATTACCGAACCGACGGTCAGGCAATTGAAATAATCGTCGATAAAGATCAGTATACCGAGAATGAACGTCGCAAGCTGTGCGCCTATCCTCGATTTAATGTGAACTGCCGCCCAGCGTCCGAACGCCGCGCTTCCGCCCGCCTTGTTGATAAGCGAGACGATAACGCCGAGAATTACCAGAAACAGGAAAATGCCCGCCGTTCCCGAGACCGCCGCGATAAGACCGTCTGAGACAACGTGATCTACGGTATTTGTGATGCGGCTGCCCGCGTAAGCCTCAACCTCGCCCGCGTCGTTGAACGTAAGCGGACTTCCGAGGATCGCACCGACAAGCAGTCCGACAAACAGCGAGGAATAGACCTCCTTGGTGATAAGCGCCAGTCCTATCGCGACTATCGGCGGAACGAGCGCCCAGAAAGTGGCGTAGGTCTCGGTTCCCGACGCGACGACTATGATCGACATTACGATTACCGCGAGGGCGACAACGAGCGCGATCAGATTTACACGGTTCTTTTTCATGGAAAACTCCTTTTGATTTATTAGAGCGTGTTCACATTAACGCTCAACGCCCGTCTTTCGGCGAATTTTGCGCCTTTCTTCGTTAAAAATTCTTGAAGTACATACAGTACGTCTGCGAATTTTCGCCTCGAAATGCGCAAAATTCGCTTCGAAATCCGGACATTTCGGTTAATGTGAACACGCTCTAGAACCCGTACCAATAGTCCGAAACGCTTGGGTTGCGAGCATAATTTTGTCGCTTTCAAGGAAAAACGACGCAGGCGCACTGTATGTGCGCATTATGCCGTTGGCAAAACGCTCAAGAAGCTTTGCCGCAAGACAAGCGTTGAGCGGCTGTTGGTACAGGTTCTCAGACTTCTGTTTATTATTTTACCGTAATCTATCGGTGCTGTCAATAACTTGGGGAGAATTTTGGCGTTTTT
>CAJTTH010000008.1:10169-76347 GCA_910579125.1 uncultured Oscillospiraceae bacterium
CATACAAAAAGTAATATAACTTTTTCTATATGATTTTATAATATATTTTTAAAGAGGTTTACAAATCCGAGAAAATGTGTTATAATATAAGAATACGGATACGGCTCTGTATATACGGGAGAATAATATGGACATCATAAATAAAGGCAAGAAAAAAAGTTTCGGCTTTGTGCTGGAGGACAGCGACAAGCGCAGGCTTATATTCCGGTTTTATCCGGATGAGTCGCATATACACGGATTTCACGATTTCTGCCCGACCGAGTGGGAACAGGTCTACAAGACCTATTACAGCTGGAAGATATGCATTGACGAGGACGGCGAGAAAACCTCGTTCGGCTCGTACAGCGACGAGGACTGCTGCTTTACGAATTACTCCTGTATTATCGACGAGCTTATTAAAAACGCGGAAGAGGACAGGCGCGAGGTGCTTTCGTTCAGGGGAATAAGCTGGAATATCTCCTATCGGAAACGCGCAAAGGATTATATAGAATTTGAGCTGTGGACGCACAATAATATCGGCTACCGCTTCAGACTTGACATTGAAACGGCAAAGCGGTTTGCGGCGTTCCTTGAAAAAGCCGACGCGTATATGATGAAGCACAGCGAGCCGATTTAAAGAATAGGAGAAGTATGGAAAACAACGAATATTTTACGGAGAAGATAGCTCCGAAGAAAAAGGATAACCAAAGCGAACAGCGCTTTGACAACCGCCGCAAGGGGAATTATCCGCGCAGACCCAAACCCGCTGCGGACACTTCTGCGGTCAAGCCCATGCAGACTGCTTTGGACGAAAATTCGCCGAAGGTCGAGATAATCGGCGTGCGTTTCAAGGACGTGGGAAAGGTATACTATTTCTCGCCGAACGGCGAGCAGTTTAAACACGGCGACAAGGCTATCGTCGAAACATCGCGCGGCGTAGAGTGCGGCGAGATCGTTCTCACAAACCGCGAGTTCCCCGAAAGCGGACTGGTATCGCCGCTGAAAAAGATAATCCGCAAAGCCGACGAAAATGACGTCAAGCAGCTCGAACAGAACCGCGTAAAGGAAAAAGAGATAATGCGCACATTCGCGGAGAAGATACGCTTCCACAAGCTGGATATGAAGCCTATTGACGTGGACTGCACGTTCGACGGCAGCAAGATATTGTTCTACTTCACCTCGGACGGCAGAGTGGATTTCCGCGACCTCGTAAAAGACTTGGCGGCTATCTACCGCACACGCATCGAGCTGCGGCAGATTGGCGTGCGCGACGAGGCGAAAATGCTCGGCGGACTGGGTATATGCGGCAGACCGTTCTGCTGCTCGTCGTTCCTCGGCGAGTTTCAGCCTGTTTCCATAAAAATGGCAAAGGAGCAGTCGCTCTCACTCAATCCGACAAAAATCTCGGGAACGTGTGGGAGACTTATGTGCTGTCTTAAATATGAGCAGAACTGCTACGAGGAGTTCCTGCGCACCACGCCCAAGGTCGGAGCTTACGTTGAGACGCCCGACGGGCGCGGCTCGGTCGAAGAGGCCAATCTGCTCACGGGAATACTCAAGGTCAAGCTCGACAAAAAGCCCGACGTTCCGATAGTAATAAACAAGGAGGAGGTTCGCGTCATCAAGGACGGCAGAATACGCGTCAACAGCGATGAGATAAAGGCTCTCAAAAAGCTGGAGGAGTAAAATGCTCGACTACATCGTCTTTCATTATTTGCCGTTTCTTCACCGATTTCCGTCGGGGGTGGGCGAAATTCCGGGCGGGCTGCCGATTGTTTTCGCGGTATGCGCGGTTTATTGGTTCGCGCGGCGGGCTTGGCATAAAAAGCGTCTCGGCGCTGCCGATAATTTGGAGAAAAGCGAACTTCCGTCGAACGGTGCTTGTCGGCTTTATGCTCACATACTTTATCGAATTGAGAGCGCAGCCGTTCCTCGACCGCTACTCAAGTATCGACGACCTCTTCGCTAACACTCTCGGTACGGTCGTCGGGTATCTGCTGTTTTGGCTGCTTCGGAAAATCTTCCCGAAATTCATCGAATGCTGTCAACGAACCGTCAAGACAAAAAGACGGTTACATGAAAAATCGCCCTCCGCTTAAACGGAGGGCGAAAGTTATACATAATACGGGTTCGGCTTCGTGAGCAGAATGATAAAGTCAACAAGCCAGCCGATGCCGAAAAGACCAAACGTAAAGAACCACAACAGCCCCGTGCCTACCTTGCCCTCATAGAAACGGTGAACGCCGAATTCCCCGAGGAAAAAGCACAACAGCACCGCCAACACCTTGTTCTTTTCTCTGCCGCCGACGATAACGGTTCGGTTTACATTGGAGTTCGTGTTGTTATTGTTGATTACGATAGGCTGCTGCACGGGCTGTGCGGCTTGAAGCTGCTCGACCTGCCGTCCGCAGTGGGTGCAGACCACCGCCTCCATAAGTATTTTTTGTCCGCAGAATTTGCAGAACTTCATGCCGTCGTTGAGCACCGTCACCCGCGGCGCGGACTGAACGGGCGTATCGTTTACGGGAACGGGTATTCCGTCGGGTCGATAAGTGTTTTGTGACATTATCGGCTCGGAGACCTCGTCGGGCTTGCCGCCGGGGTATATTTCGCCCGTTGCGGGGTCTGTCCACGGCTGAACGTTCTTTTTTTTCAGGCTTACCGAGGGATTTTTATTGTCCATATTTTTCCTCCGTATAACTATGACTACAGGTTAATTATATCACGAATATGCTTAAATGTAAAGCGGTTCAAACAAAATTTCATTTAAAAATTTTCCCATTTGCCCGTCACAAGACAGACGAAGAACCTTGGCACCATTTGCAGCGAAAAAGTATCCGCAGCGAGCAGTATCATTACAATAACGCTTGCGCGCGAAAGGAATATCCCCCAGCGTTTGCCCGTCGACATTTCGGTCTGCACCTTGGGAACGCGGTATTTTTTTATCTTAATGAACTTGTAGATCGCCATAATAACGCCGACCGCCAACAGGAGCATCACAAGCCCCATCCACACCATATACAGCACGACCGTCGGAGTGACCTCCGCTTCGGTGCCGTTCTGCGCCGCAAGCAGATAATCCCCGACCGATTCGTCCGCCGCGAGCAGTATCATCATACCCGAAATGCTGTTGAACATCGCGTGCATTATCGTCGTTGTGACAAGGCTTCGGGTGGATACGGCAATGTAGCCGAGGAAGACGCCGAGCGCCGTCGCGTAGAAGAACTGCGCGAAATTCGCGTGGATAGTGCCGAAAAGCAGCGCCGAAACAAATATCGCGAAGCCGTTTCCGTAGGGTCGCAGGCTCTCCATGATAAGCCCTCTGCACCAAAATTCCTCAAAGATCGGAGCGAGCACGGTAAGCTGAATGAACATCACGACCGCGCTGCCAATATCGGGAGCGGCGAGCGTGTCCTGCACCACCGTAAACGAATCGCCGACCGCCGTGCCCGCCAGCAGCGAGCCGAGCAGCTGCGTCAGCAGATTACAGGTTATAGCCACGCCGTACCCCGCGGGGAACATAGCCAGTGCGCGCCCGAAATACTTGGGCTTTCCGTATACCGTGCCCATTCGGTCTTTCATCGGTCTCTTCAACAGAAAAACCGCCGAAATAATGGGGATAAGGTACAAAAACACCACCGACAGCACAGCGTTTATCAGATACGCGATCGTGGGGGTAAGCGACAGCGTGCTCAGATACGGCGATACAAGCACCGCCAGAACATCGACGGCGGACCTCGACGCAAACACTATTATCATCATAATTCCGATACGAGTGCATATACTCTTGAAGCCCGGCACCAGCGAGGGCTTTTCCCCACCCTCCGCACCGTTCGACATATTTAAATCGTCCGCAGCGTTCATTTCAATCATTTCCTCGGACATAAATTTCACCCTTTCCCGTTCGACAGTTTATATTGTATATAAACTCTATATACAATATAACATAATTCCGTCTGTTTGTCAATAGGATTTTGAAAAAAATTATTTCCCCGCAAGCTCGTGACAGCCGCAAATTTCGGCGACCGTATCCTCGGCGGTCTTTCCGTGACAGTCGACGGTTATGTCCGCGTATTCCTCATAAAGCGCCATACGCCGCGCGAACACGTCCTCGATAGTGTCCTCGGGGCGTTTGGCAATTCCGCGCGTTTTTATATTTTTGAGCCGCGCCGTAAGCTCCTCCGTCGGTATCGACAAATAGTAGACTATGCCGTTCTTTTTAAGGTGCAGCATAGCCTCGCGGCTGTACACGGCGCTGCCGCCTGTCGCGATGACCGCGTTTCCAGCAACGGAAACTGAGCAGATCGCGCGCTCCTCTGCGATGCAGAACGCGTCAAGACCGTCCCTGTCAATTATTTCCTGTAAAAGTCTGCCCGTATCCTGTTGGATTATCAGATCGGTGTCGATAAACGCGAACCCCAGCGTTTTCGCGAGCAGCACCCCGATAGTCGACTTCCCGACGGCGGGCATTCCGATAAGTACAATATTCTTCATTAAAACGTCACCCTATCCAAGCTCATGGTAGCGACTGCATTCAAATTTTCTCCGACGATATTCCCAGCGAGGAACTCGTAATACCCTTGACAGCCTATCATAGCCGCGTTGTCGCCGCACAGCGGGAGCGGCGGGATATACAGCTCCATTCCGCGCTTTTCCGCCGCCGCGGAGAGCGTTTCGCGCAGTCCGCTGTTTGCGGCGACTCCGCCCGCGAGCGCGATCTTTTTATATCCGTATTCCTCGGCGGCGGCGATGAATTTCTCCGTCAATATTTCACTCACCGTATTCTGAAAGCACGCCGCGAGACCGTTCACGTCTATTTCCTCACCCTTTTGATTTGCGTTGTGAATAAGATTGATAACGGCGGTTTTCAAGCCCGAAAAGCTGAAATCGTAAGGGTTCTGAGTTTTCGGCTTGGGCAGCCGATATTTTGTCGGGTCGCCGAGCTTAGCCGCCTTGTCGATAAACACGCCCCCGGGGTACGGAAATCCCATAGCGCGCGCCGCCTTGTCGAATGCCTCGCCCGCTGCGTCGTCAACTGTTCTGCCGAGCGTCTCAAACTCGGTATAGCTGTTCACGCGGACGATATGCGAATGTCCGCCGCTCGCCACAAGGCACATATACGGAGGTTCAAGCTCCTTGTGGGCGAGGTAATTCGCTGCGATATGACCGCGTATATGGTGTACGGGAACAAGCGGCTTGCCAAGCGAATATGACAGCCCCTTCGCGAAATTCACGCCCACCAGCAGCGCCCCGATAAGCCCCGGCGCGAACGTCACGGCTATCGCGTCAACGTCCTTTGCCGCCAGACCCGCTTTTTCCAGCGCCTCGTTCACCACGCCGACAATGCTCTCGCAGTGCCGCCGCGAGGCAATCTCGGGAACTACTCCCCCGTATAATCTGTGCTCCTCTATCTGCGTCGCGACCACGGAGGAAACTATCTCCCGACCGTTGCGGATAACGGCGGCGGCGGTCTCGTCGCAGGAGCTTTCTATTGATAAAATATTCATTTGCTCTCCTTTATGTACGCACATAATTCATCGGAAATATAATATTCTCTCTCGTGAGTGACAGAACCGAATATTTCTCTGTTTTCCCTGTAAAGACATAAATCCCACAGAAATTCGTCATCTCCGAAATCACCGAAATCGAAAACGCTCTTCTTGCTCATCAGCCAATTGTACACGGCATAGTCCGTTTTCAGTCGCAGCTCAAGCCCGCCGTATTCGTCATACCCGTGACCGATAACGCTTTCTCCAAGCTCGTCCTGCCATTCGGATTCCTTGAAAGCGGAAAAATCGGAGGTGTAACAAACGCCGACGCTGTCCGCATACCTTAACGCGGCGCGTATAAACCTGCGGTAGCCGTCCGTGCTTTCAAGATCGGGTATATCCGCCGTCATTTTACGTCCGGCTTTCTGGACGTGATGAACTCGATAGCGCGCTCGATAGAGCTGCGGACGTGCTCCATTTCCTCGCTGTGAAGATTTTTCGCGTTGCGGTAGTCAAAGCTGTCGCAGAACTGCTGAACGTCCGCGTTTAGCGACTTGATGTAATTCTCGAGAAGCGCGTCCGTCGCCTCGATAAAATCCTTGTGCTCGCTTTTCGGCAGCATTGTCTGAACGTTGGACATCAGCAGATTATAGTGCGGAATGCAGATATACTCCTGCTTGGAATACAGCTTTCTGAAGCCCTCGTCCTTCTTGAACATCTCGAACACCGTCTCCAGCATATGCTGTACTCCCCAGTCCACCTTGCTGCACACGAAGCAGGTCTCCTCTATCTCGCTTGCCTTTTTCGCCTTTGCGCCCTTGGTGAAGAAGATACCCTTGCGCTCGAATATCTCACCGCGCAGCGTCGCGAGATAGGTATTCAGCATAAGCCCGAGCGACAGACGGTTGTTCTGCTTTAACAAGCTGTTGAAGTGGTCGTGGCAGAAGCCGAGCTTGTTGGTCTCCTCGCGCACGTCGGGTTCCATCATCGCCGCGCCCATAATGTACTCGCAGATGTGATCCTCGACAGTATTGCGCATCGCGCAGATAGGGCAGCCGCACCTCGGCTCGAACACCTCGTTTATCGGGATAGTAAGTATGCTTTCTCTCATTGGTCTTTATTCCTTTCGGTATTGGTTTCTCCGAGAACGCTCGGTTATGATTTTGTGTTGCTTTACTGAAAAAATTTTTAAAACACTTGAAATCTTATTTATATTGTATTATAATTAAAGTAAATAATCAAGAGGTTTTTGAAAAAAATGAACATAAAAGTAAATAATTCCAACTTCGATCTGAAACAGACTTTCCTCTGCGGACAGTGCTTCCGCTGGAAAGAGACCGATAACGGCGCGTTTTCGGGGGTTGCCATGGGCAGCAAGCTGACACTTCGGGAGGAGAACGGTGAAATTATCATTGAGGGCGTTCAAGAGGAAGACATTCCCAAATGGCGCAGATATTTCGACCTAGACACCGATTACTCCGAATTTATTCGCCGCTTTTCCGCCGACAAAACGCTGAAAGCCGCCTGTGAAAGCTCGCCGGGGATACGCATACTGCGTCAGGAACCGTTTGAGACGCTCATCAGCTTCATCATCTCGCAGAACAACAATATCCCCCGAATTTCGGGGATAATAGGCAGGCTCTGCGAGAGCTTCGGCGGGGATATCGGCGGCGGAGAGTTTGCGTTTCCGACAGCCGAAAAGCTGCGCGGTATCGAGCCCGAGGACTTAGCGCCGCTTCGGGCGGGCTTCCGCGCGAAGTACATAGCCGACGCGGTAAGGCGCGTGAACTCGGGCGAGATAAACTTTGACGAGATAGACGCGCTCCCCTTGGAAAGCGCGCGCGAAACGCTCAAAAGGATAGTCGGCGTTGGGGATAAGGTCGCGGACTGTGTTCTGCTGTTCGCGTTCCACAAACTTGACGCCTTTCCGAAAGATGTGTGGGTCAAGCGTCTTATGGCGGAATTCTACCCCGACGGACTTCCCGAATGCACCAAGGGTGCGGAGGGCGTGGCCCAACAATATCTGTTCGACTACGTAAGAAACAACGACGGATTAAAGGTGTAAGGAGGAGCGGATGAATATCGTATCTATGAATGTTTCCGATACGCAGGTTTTGGAGCTTTTCTCCGAGCACGACGACTATATGATAAATTTTCTCGGCAATGACAAGGACTGCTATACCCGATACAGCGCCGCCGAAAATATAGAAAAGGTGTGGGTCGCGTATGAGGAGAATATGCCGATAGGCTGTGTCGCTTACCGTACCAAAACCGACGATACGGGCGAGGTCAAGCGGCTGTTTATCCGCGGCGGCTACCGCGGAAAGGGAATATCCAAAGCCCTGCTCGCCGATGTGAAAAGCTACGCTAAAACCAAGGGCTGTACCAAGCTCTTTCTTGACACATGTATCACTCTCGAGCCCGCCGTTTCACTATATCGGAGCTTCGGATTTGAGATAATCTTCCAACAAGGGCTTTACATACAAATGGAAATGAATATATAAGACGTTTTCGTCTTTTTAGATCAACAGCTATTGAAAGGAAATAAATTATGTTTTGTACTAATTGCGGCAAGGAAATAATTGACACGGCGAAATTCTGCAACTTCTGCGGAGCGCATATTGCGGCAAGTGTTCCCGTGCAGCCCGTCCAGACGGCTCAGCAAACGCAGCCCTTTTCGCAGACGGTCCAACCCGCTCCCGAATATACGGAAAGCGAGAGTATTCCCGTGACGGAAAATATATCCGAAAACATTCCCGACGGAACTTCGGAAAATGCCGAAAGCGTAATTGAGACGGCGGCAGCGGAAAATACGGTCGAAAGCGGGGAAGAATCAACCGCCGACGTGCCCACCCCGAACGTTATCCCGACCTTCGGCTCGGGCACACCCGTTTACTCCGCGCCGCTTGCATATCCGACAGAGTCGGCTGCGAACGTTATTCCCGTGCAGTCCGCCGAGCTGAATAAGGAAAGCAAGCCCGAACGTCGGTATACTTTGGGACATATTATGATGTGTCTGGCGGCGGTCGCGATAATGGCGATCGTTGCGGGGGTATTCGCGGGACTGTATTTCTCGGTCGTTTAGCGCAAATAGCACAAAACAGATGTGCGGCTTTGAGTTATTTATACAATTTTAATAAAAAGAATTGACATTTCCCTTGTGTTATTGTATAATATAAGAATAGGTGATTGTGTTTTTTTCATAATAATACACACAATAATTGGCGAGAGGGAAATATAATGGTTTGCGTT
Organism: uncultured Oscillospiraceae bacterium; assembly: GCA_910579125.1. Classification (GTDB taxonomy): domain Bacteria; phylum Bacillota; class Clostridia; order Oscillospirales; family Ruminococcaceae; genus CAG-115. The sequence goes on from CAJTTH010000008.1 coordinate 18,890, forward strand.
AATTGCGGAAAAAAACTGATAAGGGGCTATGCGTTTTGCATGGAGTGCGGTTCTCCCGTACCTCCCGGGGTTCTCGAGGAGGGTGGAATGCCGGGAAGAACAGATGACGAGGGCAGACCCAAACCCGAAGCGGACAGCGTTCCCGCGTCCGAAAATAAGGATGGCGGCGAAAAAACGGAGAATACCGTTTCGGAGGTGCGGTTGTCGATGCCCGGTATCGAACCGCTCGGCGGCGACGAAAGTTCAGAAACGCTGGTGTTCTGCCCCAACTGCGGAATGCATATGCAAAGCGATTCTTACCGCTGTAACCAATGCGGAATGAAGCTCGGCGTAAAGCCGAAAAGCGTTCCGATGTCGGCGGGCGGCGTTCCGCTTATGAATATCGACCCCATAGGCGGTATCGGGGGCGGTCTTGACGGGATCTCCGAAAGCGATATCGAACAGATAACGAGCTTTATGAGCGGCACGGGTAATATCCCGATCTTCGCCGTGGAGGATAATTCCACGCCCGACCTGTTCGGCAGCGACATTTCCGCAAACGATTTCGCGGCGCTTTCCGAGCAGCTCGCTAATTTCAGCGCGGCAAACGAAATGCCAAGCATAGAAGCAATCGACGCTCCGAAGCGCGAGCCGAAAACCGAACCCGAAAAGCGTCCCGTAGAGCGCCGCGTCGACGATTTCAATATGGGCGGCAGCTCCACTGCCGTTTCCGCATCGGACAACACCGTTCCCGTTATCGGGAATTACTCAATGGACGAAAAGCCCGCGCCGCAAGCGCCGACTGCTCCGAAATTTCCCGAAACGCCCGCTCCTTTCAGCGCGGACGACTTTTTCAATCAGCCTGTTCCGCCGCCCTTGCCGCGTCAGAACACCGCTTCCGTGCAGAGTGAACCACCTTGCGGCAACCTTTTCCGCTGCCAATTCTGCGGACAGTCCATGTACGATACGGACAAGTTCTGCCCAAGCTGCGGAGCGTCCTACAAAAACGGCTCGGCTTCACCGAAAAACAAATCGAAAGCGCCGTTGTTTATCGGAATTGCCGCGGCAGTGATAGTTCTTGGAGCGGCGTGGTATTTCGCAATGAATATCCTTAATAACGGCAACGGCGGAGAAAGCGCCCCGCCGACGTCAAGCAGCTCTGTAATTACGGATACGTCCGAGGTTGAGGAAAGCTCACAGCCCGAGGAAAACAGCGTTCCGTAATCGTCGACCGACGATTACGCCTCAACGAGTGCGCCGAGTTCCTCAAGATAACAAAAAACGCTCCAAGACAGCAGTCAAGGAGCGGTTATTTTTCTTTGAGCAGATCGTTCCAACGGTAGTAATCGGGGTATAACCTCAACAAAAAATCGTAAAAATTCTTTGAGTGGTCGTGCTGCCAATAGTGCGCGTACTCATGCCAGAAAACCGACAGAACGGTCTCTCGCGGATAGGCGGCCAGCCGCACGTTTATCGAAATATGCCCTATATTGTAAGAGCAGCTCCCCCAACGAGTTTTCATGTCTTTTATCGTGATCTGAGTTATTGGCGGCGTAAACCCGTTTCGCTGAAGCTCCGCGCGGACTTCCTCGTTAAGCTCGCGGCAAAGCGCCGCAAACCTGTCCGCGACCGCGCGCTGTATCAATGTGAGCACATACTCCGCGTCGCTGCCGAGCCTTGTGAATACCCTGCATTCGATTTCGTCCAGAACGGCGCATTCGCGGGCGTTGTGAATGATACGCACGGGATATTCCCGACCCAGCCAGTTCACCGTCTCGGTGTTGAGCTCGCTGCGTTTTTCGCGCGCCCGCAATCTCTCGAACGCGCCGAAAAAGAAGTCGGCGCGCTCCGCGAGAAAGCGCTCGACCTCTTTTACGGTTACTCTTGTGTTTGCGGATACGTAGACTATCCCGTCGTTCTTGGCACGGAAATTCACGTTTTTCACGCGCTTTCGGGTGAGCTCGTAGGAGAGCTGTCTCCCATCGGGGAGGGTTATGGTTTTCAGTAAGATCACTCCGTTTGCTTTTTCTCGCGGAATTTACGCGTTACGGTGCCTATGCCTATACCGACAGCCGAAATCGCAGCGCCTATGACAAATAACGGAAAACGGAACGTCGAGAAAAACGCCGCGGCGGTCACTCCCTCGTTCTCGTGCGCGGACAGCCACGCAATACCGAAGGTCTCCATGTCCGTAAGCATCAATGCCAGTCCGAAAAAGAGCGTCATCAGCCATTTCAGATTATTCCACCCCTTATCCATTCCGATAAAGAGCGAAACCGTAAGCGTGCTGACGGGCATTATAATATAGAAGATCAGTATCGAATAGATCAACGCGTCCGAGCCCTTACCCGCGCCCGCCCAGAACGCTATCATGGATACCGCCCATATCACCAGAAAGCTCCCCACCTCAATGAGTTTTGAAAGGCGCTTTCGGCTCTTTACCTCGTTTGTCGCTTCGTCCAGATGTTCGATCATTTTCTTGTCCTCCTTTAATAATTCGTCAAGACTGATCGAATACAGGTCGGACATTTTTATTACGCTTACTATGTCGGGGTAGGAACGGTTGTTCTCCCAATTCGAGACGCTTTGCCGCGATACGCCCAGCTCCTCTGCGACCTTTTCCTGCGTCAAGCCGATCTTGGCGCGCGCCGCTTTCAGCTTGCTGCCGATCTCCATTTCGATCACTCCTTGTGCCATCATTATAGAAGTTTTAGAGGAAAATGTCTACAAAACCGCTTTTACATTGTCGGATATTTGATGTCAAAATCGTTTTACACCGCACGATTATGCGCTTGGCGGGAGCACGAACACCTGACTCGGGCAATCAAATTCGGTGACAAACCCGCCATCAACAAAGCCGAATTTCTTGTAGAGCGCTCTCGGCGCTGCACCCCTCGGGTCGTCCTCGCGGAACGTCGTCACGGTAATATCACGCGAACGGTCGAGCTGTTTGAGCGTCTCGGTTATCAGCGCGGCGGCTATGCCGTTTCGCCTGTACTCGGGAGAAACCGCCAGACAGCATATCATATTGTGCGTTACCGAATACAGCAGCACACCGACTATCCTCCCGTTCTCCTTGGCGCAGAGGGCGCGGTTTTCGCTCATAAATTCAAGCACCGTGTTTCGGTAATCGTCCATGCCCTCGTCGGTCTCAAGCCCCGGGAAGTTATCGCGCATACCGCGCACAAGCTCCGTCCACGGCTCGATATCGCGCTCCGTTCCCAATAAGATATCAAGCATTTTTTCCATCCATAAGAGCGCGGTATTCCTCTATTGTGCCGAGCGACTGACTTCCAAAGTATTCCTTTTCCCAACAATCGGGAGCGTCGTTGAGGAGGTTCACCGCGAGTTGGAAAAATTTTTCAAGCATATCATATTCCCCGTCCTCAAACATGCGCTTTGAGAGAGTGCTCACGATCTCATACGCAATATGCCAGTATTGATCTACGGCAGCGCAGTTCTTGTAATCGGAAAGCTTATCATACAGTTTTTGCAGATTTTCCTTGCTGTATATCCCGTAGTTCAGCGCTCCAAGCTCGATAACGCTCACCCAATGCATATTTTCCTCTGAGAGAAAATAATCCTTGCCTGTCCACTCATCAAAGTATTCCTGTTTCCATTTCAACATATTTTCGAGTGTGGCAAAACGCTTGAAATTCTGCTCGGCGGAATTTGTCTGAAAGTCATCAAAAATGCCGTCGTGGTTTTCTGAAAAATGGTTTAGCCTGTATTGGCGCTTTGCTTCCTCCTCGGAAGCGGGACCGACTATTCTAAGCCGCAGCTGTTCACGCTCTTCGTCGTCGGCATATGGTTCGCAAAGCTCCATGAGCCGCAAAAGCAGCTTTTCCTCGTCCTTGTCGGATTTGTTTATATGCGTCCACATCGCGGTGGATATAATGCAGTAAAGCAATGCTTGGGCGGGATTCCCGTAACAATCATTCATCATAATTTCGAGCTTTTCCGCCACAGTTCGTATCGGCGTACTTTCGTTATGCCATTCCCATGCGGATTTGAGCAGCTTATGATTGTCGGGATTTTTCGGTGTGATCTGCGAAAATGACTTCTCAAATTCCTCAAAACACCATTGCAGTTCAAGCTCATTCGACGAATGCTCCTCATAGGCTTTCAGCGTTTCGGGAGTAAACGTCTCGTACAAGTCGCTGCCACGCGGGCAGCCGTGAACGTACCTTTTGTAAAAATCCCGCGCTTGTTCCGTGTTTGTGATTTTCGGCTGTTCCATAATTACTCCTTTCTTAACCGTTTTTGGAGGATTTATTCCGAGCGCCGCATCAGTGCCAGCCGCACTCGTCATAGTCTTTCCATTTTTCGTTGTAGCGTATTTCGTCCGCGAGCTTCAAACAGATATACGCGACAGCCGCTGCAACTACTATCACCGCCGTGATTATCGGAATTACCGTCTTGCCTACGGGTCCAACTTTTTTGTTGATTTTTTCGATTTTCATAATGATGTCCTCCAAAATTTATTCGTTTGAAAGCGCCGAGTAAATATTCCGTCTGGAAATACCCGTCGCCTTTGCCGCTTGTCTGCATGCCTCCGAGAGCTTTTCGCCGCCGCTTATGAGCTGCCGCGCAAGCTCCGCCGCCTGTTCCAATGTAAATTCGCCCTTTGTCCGCTCCGCGCCATTGACTACGATAACGTACTCGCCGCGCGGCTCAATATCGTCATAGTAACGTGCAAGCTCGCCAAGAGTTCCGCGTATCACTTCCTCGTGGAGCTTGGTAAGCTCACGGCAGAGTGCCGCGCGGCGTTCCCCGCCAAAAGCACTCTCAAGGTCGATCAGCGTCTGCTTTATTTTGTGCGGAGCTTCGTAGTACACCAGCGCGTGGGGGAGCGCTTTCACCTCGTCCAGCCGCTCCGCGCGCTCCTTTTTCGGCACGGGGAGAAATCCCTCAAACGCCCAGCGGTCGACCTCCAGACCGCTTGCCGCGACCGCCGCGACCGCCGCATTGCACCCGGGAATTATCTCCACGGGAATACCGCGCTCATAGCATTTTGCGACCAGAACCGCGCCCGGGTCGGAAACGCACGGCATACCCGCGTCCGAGACCATGGCGATATTGTACCCCTCGAGCAGCAGCGAAATTATGCGCTCGCTTTTCTCCTGCTCCTTGGGCTTGTAGCAGGAGAGCAACGGCTTTTTTATGCCGAAATGCGTCAGCAGCCGCAGCGTTACGCGTGTGTCCTCTGCGGCAATGTAATCGGCGTTTTCGAGCGTTTCAATGCCGCGCGGACTGAAGTCGCCGAGGTTGCCTATCGGAGTGCCGACTATTGAAAGTCTGCCTGTATCGTTACTCATATATTCTTGAATATTCCTCCGTATACGATTTGTCGTCATTGCGGAGTATCATGGGTTTTTCGACTATCATTCCGGGATTTGCGCCCTTTTTGCCGCTGATAAGAAACAACCACGGCTTTTCGTTTATGTTGTTGTGAACGAACGTTACGGACTTCGGCTCGATCTTGTTGTGACGCATCGCGCAAATAACGTCGCCCAACCGCTCGGGACGGTGACACATTTTAAGCAGACCGCCGTATTTCAGGAGCTTTCCCGCCGCCGCGCAAACGTCGTCCACCGTGCACATAAGCTCGTGCCGCGCGATAGCCTGCGCCTGCGACGCCTTTTCAAAGCCCGAATTGCTCGTCATATACGGCGGATTTGCCGTGACGATGTCCACCGTTTCATACATGAGAACGCTCTGCGGAATGTGCCGCAGGTCGCATTCTATGGGCTGAATGATGTTCCGCAGATCGTTCTCGTCGACCGTCCTTTGCAGCAACGAGATCGCCTCGCTCTGAATGTCAATAGCGTAGATAAGCTGAGGCTGCGCGTTCTTGCAGAATATCAGCGGAACTATGCCGCAGCCCGTACACAGATCACATATAACGCTGTCGCGGCGGATACCCGCGTAATACGCCAGCAAAAAAGCGTCCGTGCCGAAGCGGTGATCCTCCGATACATACATCTTGATCTTTCCGAGCTGAAATACCTCTGTTTCCATTTTTTCCACACCTTTCCGTTTCAAACGCCGACAGGTCTGCCGTTTGACCCGCCGTCAAAATTTCCATAAATCAACCTATCAATATCTGCCCGTCGGGAACTACCAGATTTTTGCGTTCGCGGCTGTTCATAACAAGCGACATTATAAGCGACACCGGACCCACTCTGCCGATAAACATCGTCACGATAAGCAGACATTTCCCCGCGGAACCCGTAAGCGCCGTCGCGCCCGCCGACAATCCCGTCGTGGAGAACGCGCTCACCGCGTCGAACAGGCACTGCACCGCGCCCGCTCCCGTATCCTCGGGCATCGAGAAGTACAGCGCGACAAAGCACACCGCCACTGCGAACATCGACAAAACGGAGATGACCAGCGTGCGGTAGATCGTCAGCTTGTCGATCTTATGACGGAACAGCTCGACGTCGTTTTTGTTGCGGATGTAGGAAACCACGGTCATAATCAGCACCATAAGCGTAGTTACCTTAATTCCGCCGCCCGTAGAGCCGGGAGCCGCTCCGACGAACATCAGCAATATCGTGCCGAGCTGCGAAAACTCGGACATCCCGCTCATTCCTATGTTGTCGTAACCCGCCGTTCTTGTTGATACAGAGGTGAAGAACGAATTAAGCAGCTTTTCGCCGAAGGACATATCCTTCATGGTCGCGGGATTTCTGCTCTCCGCAAGCATATAGAAAAGCGTTCCTCCGACGAGCAGAATGCCCGTCATAACAAGCACCGTGCGCGTGTGCAAACTGAGCTTTTTCCGCGAACGGATATTCAGAAAGTTCTCCCAGACTATGAAGCCCAGACCGCCTACGATTATCAGTATTGAAATAGTTATAAGCACTGCGGGGTCGTTCTGACAGGTGATAAGGCTCGTTCCCTCGCCCTCCATGCCCATAAGGTCAAATCCCGCGTTGCAGAACGCCGTAATGCTCATAAACACTCCCATCCACACGCCGTAGCCGCCGTACCTCGGCACGAATACCGCCGAAAGCACCGCCGCCCCGCAAAGCTCGAAGATGAACGAATATTTGATGATGCTGATGAAAATTCTGCGGCCGCCCTCAAAGCTGCTTTCGGTGAGGTCTCCCGCGGCGTTTTTCAACGTGCGGTAGCCGAGCTTTTTGCCCGCCGCAACGTTGAAGAACGTGATTATTGTGACAAATCCCAGACCGCCCACCTGTATCAGCAGGGCGATAACTATCTGCCCGAAAATCGACCAGTGCGTATAAGTGTCGTAGATAGTAAGCCCCGTTACGCAGCTCGCCGAGGTCGCCGTAAACAGGCAGTCGAAAAGCGGCGTGAACCCGCCCGATTTCGAGGAGATCGGCAGCCACAGCAGCAGCGTTCCGACCGCGATTATCACCGCGAACCCTATTACCAGCGTCCGCGCGGGGTTAAAGCGCTTTGCCGCCTTTTTGAATATCGGCATAATATCCCCCTTTGCAATGCATTATTGCCTTATTCGGCGAACGACTATCTTGTCGACCGCGATAGGCGTTTCGGAATGGTTGGTGAACGTAAAGCGGACGTTCTCGGTTTTTTCGCCGAGCGTGACCGCCGCGCAAAGCTCGCCGTCACTGTCCGAAATTATCTCGGACGGCAGCTCCGTTTTGCCCTTATCGGCAGTGAGCTTCACTCCGTTTCCGCCGACGTCCGTGCCGTAAACCGTAAAGCTGTACGAGCCTTTTTGCAGGGTCATATAACCCGTATAAGCCGCGCCGCCGTTCAGCAGCGATATGATCACATTGTTCTCGGCGCTGTCCGCGAGGTCTAAATCCGCGTATTCGTCGTGACCCAATTTTTTGCACCTTGAGTTGACGTAAAGCTCCGCCGCCGTATATGTTATGCAGCCGTTCTCAGCTAACCTGTAGCCGCAGCCTGCCGCCCATTCGCGGGAGCTTTCCGAGGCGGCGTAGATATGCACGGCGTTCCCGAGCGAGCCTATAAGCCGCAGATCGTCTATCCACAGTTCGGGTGTTTCCTCGTTATTCGCCAAAACTACGTCCGTCTTGCTTTCGAGATTCCGATACGCCGAAACCGAGGACGCGACCTGTATCTTGGTCTCGGGATAGAGGAACTGCGTTTTGACATAACGGTCGCGCGGCATTGCGTAAAGCGTCACCACGTCAAATTCGCCGCCGAGCTTATCCATTGCCTCGGTCATTACGTCCGCGGAGCGCTGCGCGTTTTTCGCCTGGGGAACTATATAGCTCAAGTAACCGTAGCTCCCCGACCATATTATAAGCCACGCGAGCGGCACGCAGAACGCCGCCCAACGGGCTTTCCCGAGCTGCTTTATCAAGGCGATGACCGCCCACAGAACCGATATTCCCAGCACGGTAGCGTATATCTTGACAAAGGTCTCCTGCGTATACAGCGCTTTAAGCGGCTCGCCGTACCTCATGTGGGATATCCCGAGCACCATGGCGCTCACGAACGTCTCCGAATTGACGACCACGGGCACGGTGAATATCTGCGTAAGACCGGTGACCGCCGCATTTAATCCGAGCGCGGCAAGTCCGTGCGTCCGTGCGAGCCTGCCCTTGTATATCAGTATCAGCGTACACAATATCGCTACGGGATAGAACCCCTCGGTGTACCGACCGTAGATCGTTGTGTCCATTCGCTTGTCGTAGATCGAGGACGTACATTTGAACAGCACGCTCACCGCAAAAGCCGCTCCCATTACCAACAGTGTAAACCAGCAGAAAACCGCCGTCTTGTCGTCGATATACGGCAAGGTTTTCGGATCGGTCTCCCCGTTTTCGGCAGTTTCGGGAACGCGGTCTCTCCGTCGGCAGTACAGGACTATCGCCGCGATGACCGCGACAGCGCACACCGCGCCGAAGCCCCATGTCGACGAGAAAAGGTAAAAGAAATGCCCGATAAGCGTCTCGAAAAACCGCCCCGCCGTGAGCTTCCCGTTCTCGCCGAAAAGCTGTCCGAGCATTTTCTCGATAGTGTTCGCGGGTGAAGTCCTGCCGCTGCCGACGTTCCACAGCGCGCTTTGAAAATATCCCTTCAACAGCTTGTCAACGACCAGCCCGACCGCCGCTCCGCCGAAAAATCCGACAAACGAGAACACGCGTTTGCGCTTCATCGAAAAGAACACGACAAGCTCCAGCACTATCCCCGCCGTGACAAGCGATAACATTCGCCCGTGAGCAGCATAGGCAGCGGCTAAAGCAAGTCCGCCCAGACAGGAGAATATCTGCTTTTTCGCCGCGCTTTCGCAGCCGAGCGATTTGTACATCAGCAGCGCGAATATCCACGGCAGCACAACGCACATGGTCTCGTTCCACGTGAATTTCGTCAGCAGCATATAGCTCGGGTACATTCCGCAAAGCAGCGCGAAAACCGACGCCGCTGGTTTCTTCACCCCGAACGCCCTGCGCGAGAGCCAATAGACGATAACGGGAATAAGGCTCACAAATACGCCGTTCACAGCGAGCATAAGCCGATACCGCAGATAAGGGTCGTCCGTTACCCAAAATACGGGAACGTAAAACAGGCTCTGAAAGTACCCGTAATAGCCGCCCGTTGAGACTGTCGGCGACCAGTCCAGTCCGTTCAGGTACGCGGCGATTGCCGTGACCGAATACTCGTCGGGGGTGAGATTGAAGATAGTCGCGGCGCGCGTCATCAGCAGATGCAAGGCGAGCGCCGCAGCGTAAAGCAGTGCCATAATAAGCCCGTCGCGCATTTGCGGCGTTTTTTTGACGGCAGCCGTTTCGGGAATCACGTCCATGTCTAACCCTCGTTCGCGGAGCTGAAGCGCATAAAGTCGCGCGCGCTTTCGCCGTAGGCGTAAACGGAGTAGCTGCCCGTCCTCCCGACCATATCGTACGAGCCGCCCCCAAACGGAGCCTCAACGCCGTTTTCCGCGATAAGCAGGCACGATTCGGGAACGCGTCCGCCGCGCTTCAGCATTGTGACCTTAGTGTCGGGCGCGAGAAACTGAAGCGTTGCGGCAAGGTCGGGTTCCGTCTCGTAAACGATTATCGGCGGAGATTGCGGGGTATTGTACAGCAGCCGCGAGACCTCCACATAAGGCTCGGCCTTTTCGGCGTTTTCCGCGCCGACATCGGGCAGATACAACAGTCCCGAATACGCCGAGGTGTATACTATCATAAACAGTATCGACAGCGAAACAAGCGCCGTGCGGTGCTTTCTTGAGCACGACGCGAACACGATCATAAGCGCCAGCACCGAGAACACACACGAGGACATTATAACATAGCTTATTCCCGTAGGCGCGTCGGTCGCGTTTCCGTTCAGATTAAGCGGCAGCAGCCCCGTTATTGAGGCGTTCATGTAATCATTTTCACCGACGCACGGATAGCCCGATATCGCAAAGCACAGGCAGGCGTAGGCATATATCGCGACGCTGAAGAACAGCTTTTTCAGATCAATGCCGTACAGCACGACAAACACCATTACAAGAAACATCGCAAACGGTGCTATGTTGTCCGTGTAGCGCCCGAAAACCGACGAGCCGTATGCCCCGCCCGTTCCGAAGCTGAACAGCGCTGACACTATGGACGTGCAGCCGACCGCCAGAAACTGAAACACAGCAAATATCGTGATACGCAGACTGTACTTGTGCTTTATCGGCTCGTAGACCTTCGCGTTATCCTCGGGAGCTTTCGCGCGGTTTTTTATCACCTCGGTCACCCACGTTATGATAAGTATCGTGAATAACGCCCCCGCGACCGCGCCCATACCGAATGTCGAGGTCATAAACGCGTAGATGTGCGAGAAAAACACCCCGAAGAAATTGCCGCTCGGTCCGAGCCGCCCGGGTATCACCGACGCGTCGCCCGTTACCGCTCCGTTGCGGACGTTCTGGATTATCATGGAACGCGCCAGAAATTCCGCGAAAAACGAAATAACCAGCGTCACGAAGAAGATAGGCATATTGACGATCTTCTCCTTGAATACCAGTCTTGAAAGAAGCACGGTCAGCACAAGCGCCAGCACCACCGCCAGCATACGGTTGTCGGCGGCATACGCGGCGGCGCAGAGAAATCCCGTCAGCAGCGACATTGTAAAGCGCGTATAACGGTTTTTCCTGTCCCACGCGCTGAACATACACAAAACCAGCAGCCAACCGAAAAGGCTTGTCACAGCCTCGTTCCAGATGAACTTGGAGCTTGTGAGATATGAGAAGTACATTCCGCAGCAGAGTGCGATAAGCAGCTTGAAACGCACACGCAGCACGCCGAATTTCGTCGCGAGATGATAGGCGATCATCGGGATAAAGCTCACAAGAATACCGTTTATAATGAGCATTGCCTTGTACAGCGCATACGGGTTTTTAAACACGAGGAAAAGCGGCGCGTACAGCAGCGCCTGAATATATCCGCAATCCCCGCCGATCTGCTCGAGCAGACCCGACCAGCTTGTTCCCGAATAAAACGCGGCGATGCCCGCCACGCTTATTTCGTCGGGATATACCGAGGGCAGCTCCATGCTTACGGTCAGCAGAGAGTTCGTCACCAGAGAAAACGCGTACAATATAAACATAACGCCCTTGTCGCCGAACGCGGTATAGAATTGTTCAAGTCTTTGTCTCATTACTTCTCTATATCCTCTTTAGTGTAACTGCAAACGTTGTAGTTCGCGCTTTTCCGATAATTCGGATTGGTGTTGTCGTATTCTATCCGTTTAACGTGAAAAAGCGTTTCATCCATTACACGGCGGCAGTCCGAGACCGCGTCAGCAAGCAGCCCGAATATCCCGATCTGTATGCCGACGATCATCAATATCGCCATAAGCACCAGCGACTGTATATGCCCCGCGCCGTCGCCCATACACGCCAACGCGATAAACCGTATTCCCAGAGCCAAGGCCGCCAGCACAAAAACCGACGCCATTATCAGAAAGGTTTTGAGCGGCTTCCGCATAACGTAGTTGCGGATTATCGTCGCGGCGGAGCGCTTTATGTAGCCCCACATCGTCTTGAAAAGTCGGCTCTCGCGCAGCTCGGGATTTGTCTCCACATCGACCGAGATTATCTTGTTTTTGTCCGCGCCCGCCGTGATTATCGTTTCGAGCGTATAGGTGTAGTCCGAAAGCACGTTCAGCCGCATTGCCGCCTCACGCGAATAGCTTCGAAAACCGCTTGTGGTATCGGCAACGTCCGTGCCGCTCGCCTTTCTCACGACGCTGCTGCCCAGCTTCTGCAAACGCTTTTTCATCGGCGAAAAATGACGTATGCCGTCCGTCCTGCGGTTGCCGATCACCATTGTCGCCCTGCCCTCGAGCACGGGGCGAACCAGCTTTTCGATATCCGCGCCCGAGTACTGATTGTCCGCGTCGGTGTTGACGATGATGTCCGCGCCCAATCTCAGACACGCGTCTATCCCCGCCATAAATCCCTTTGCGAGACCTCGGTTGTGCGTAAAGCTCACGATATGGTGAACCCCTAGCTCCTTTGCGCGGAGAGCCGTGCCGTCGGTGCTACCGTCGTCGATCACAAGATACTCGATCTCGTCGATGCCTTCAATATGGCGCGGCAAATCGGCTACGGTAACGCCGAGCGTTTCCGCCTCGTTGTAGCACGGTATCTGGATCAGCAGCTTCATGATATCCCAAGCAAATTCGGCAGCGCGATAATGCACGCTTCCATAAACGCTGTTCCGAGCAGACCCAGCGCCGCTCTCGCAAACGAGGGCTTTCCTTTTTCGTAAAGCGCCATATAGTATTCGTCAGAGGTCGCTCTGTCCTTAAATTCCTCGCGTATCTTGAGAATGCGCTTTACGGCGTGGCGGTAGTAGATATAGTCCCCGAAAATGCATAGCAGTATCATCACCACCGTAGAAACGGAGTTCAGCAGAGTATACGCCAGTCCGTTTACCTTGCCTCCCTCGCTGTTCAAAGCCAGAAGAACCATAAGCATATACGGCACAGTCAGCAGCAGAAGCACGAGCACTCCGAACAGATCCATTTTGCGGTAGAACTGGAACGCGGGCGCAAACAGTCCGCTGCACATATTAAAGGACACCTTATGACGCTTGCCGTCCGTCATTCCGCGGAACGAGCGGAACGCTCTGCCGTAATGGAAAATAGACGTCGCGGAATACGCCGAAAGCTCGTGCATACTCACGCCGTCCGCGCCGATGGTCTTGTCGGCTATGCCGGACATAAAATCGCGCATCGGGTTATCCATGCCCATTTCGTCGAAGATCGAGTTTTCGTCGACGATCGGAGTACCATGCGGATATTCCGCGTGATGCTCATCCGTGTTCTCGGAGGGTTCAGCGGTTTCGGCAGCCGTTTCAATAACGGGCTCGGGTTCGTCGGGAAGTCTGCCGTTCCAGACAAAGCCCTTTTCGTGAAGCTTCTCCAACGCGCATTGGTTCTTCACCATATAGCATATCCTGTGGTGGGGAGTTCCGCATATCGGGCACACCACGATATCCGCGTCACGGTTGAACGGCGCTTTGCAAACGGGACAAATTTTATTTTCAAATCTTGTCATTGTCTTTTCCTTTCGCAAAAATGCATACACATACACATTTTATTATACCACATATCAGGCGATAATTCAACCGAAATATTCCCGACAAATGTGAAAAATAACGAAAAATTTTCCAACGCCCCCCCTTCTAAGCGCAAAAAACTCCCTCCGCAGAACGGAGGGAGCGAAATATCCGATTTAAGCCGAAGTCATATCAGCCTTGGATTTTTGCGTTGATCTCGTCGATCGCCGAATTGATGATAGGTTCGTTTGTCTCACGAAGAGTTACAAACGACTCTGCGCCTGTCAGGTACGGATAACCAACAAGGCAGTTTACGGGGCTCTCACCGCTCTGGCTGTCGTAAACGGACGGACCGAGACCTGTCTTGAACTCTACGATAGGAGTTACGGGGCTGGAGCCATCGAGTTTGTACAGCGGGTACAGGAAGTCAAGAAGCTCGCGCGTCCAATTCTGCGAGGGATTATTGATAGCGCGCTCCTTAGACGCCTCTGTGGTAGCGGGATCCATTGCCGCAGTTGCACAACAGTCAATCCATGCCTTAACGCCGTTTCTGTTGGTAGAACCCTTTACCCACATAAGGGAGTCCTGCTTAAGCTGTACATAGTACTTGTCAGCCTTCGGGTCTTTCGGGAAAGGAACGACCTTGATCTCGTCATCAGCCCACTTGTAAGCGGTCTTGAACTTCTGGAAGTTGGTCTCGTAGTCCCAGACGCCGTTGCAGAAGAACAGAGTGTTTCCGCTGGTCCAAGCTCTGTAGTTGGGGTTCCAGCTGTTTATTTCGTGTCTCGGGTAAACCATGTGCTCCTCGCGCATGGTGTTGAGGAACTCAATACCTCTCTCATAGTTTGCGTCGTGCAGGTTGGTCTGCAACTTACCGTTCACGATGCTTACCATGGGAACGCCGGTGGACAGCATAAAGTTATCCTCCGCGCCGAAGCCGTCGGAAATATACTTGGGCTCTTCGGTCGTACCTGTCGCCTGGAACGCTCTCGCCATGTCGAGATACGCATCCCAATCCCACTTGCCCTCGTTGAAGAGGGTCTGAGGATCGTCAAGACCTGCAGTATCAATAACGCTCTTGCGGTACCACATCAACTGACCGATAGTGATCTCCCAGAATGCGCAGTAGTACTGACCGTTGAGTTTGAACTGCTCCATAAGATCCTTGGACGCTTCCCACTTCTTAGAGGAGAAGTCAAACATATCAGTAACAGCCTGATATCTGTTCATCAGAATGCCGTACGGGAAGTCTGTGCCCTCAAACGGGAAGAAGTCGGGAGACTCGTCGCCCTGGATAAGCGTAGAAAGTCTGTCGTAGCGGTTCTCGTAAGAAACGTTCATCCAATCGAAGATCTTGCCGGCGCGCTCGGGATCGTCGCCGTTTGCGGGAGCGCCGTAAACATCCAAGAACAACTGACCCGCAGCAGCGCTCTCGTCGATATCGTACCATGCCAGCCACTTCAAGCGGGTGTCAACCTTCATATCCGGCTCTTCAAGCTGATCCTTCAGCGCCCCTACGGCGTCAACGACATTTTGATCCACAAATGTTGAACTTGTCGTAGCAACAGAACCTGTTGAAGAACTTCCGCTGCTCGCACCCGAATTCTGTCCGGGAGTGCCGCCCGATTGGGTCGGTGTGCTGCCGCTGTTGCCGCCGGGACCCGGAGTTTCCTCGTCACACGCGGTCATCGTCAGCACCATTGTAACAGCCAATGCGGCTGCTATAACTGACTTAAACTTTTTCATTGATGCACCTCCATAATAATTAAGCGTTGCACGCTTTATGACGCATATAAGATAAATTTTGTATGCGTCGGACGGCTGCCCCGAAGCTCGTTCGCACGGAACGAAAAACAAAGGCAGCTCGTATTACCTTATCATATTTTATTATAACCTAATCACGGATTTATTTCAATATCAAAATCAGCTAATTTCCGACGGTAAATTTCTGTAATATTGCACAATGACAAGGTAATTTTATGCAGCGCTTCGGCTTTATCAACTTAACGGTAAACTTAACAGAGCTTTTTTGATAAAGAAACGTTCCGCTTAATTATATTGTAGCATATTATTTTAAAAAAAGCGATAACAAAAAGGTTACAATTTGGTTACAATTCTGTAATAATTTATCCCTCCCGAACCCGGGAGGGATAAGATTTTATGCTTGATTTTTTTGACGGAAAATCAGCGTTCCCGGAACCATGACCGCCCCGAACGCAATAAGGAATGTCGGAACATGGTACAGAGCCACACGGAAAACCACCTGCAAAATGTCCGTCGTTTGGGCAGGATCAATACCCGAAATCACTCTCCAAACAGAAGATGCCGCCCAAAGCAGCACGGTCACAATGGACGCGTCCTCTATAAACCTCCGTTTATTGAACGCGCCTATGTTAGCCGTAAAATACGCCGCGCCCAATATCATTACCGCAAAAACGACCGTTTCCATTATATCGTCGAACAGCCTGCCCGTTACTTGGTTAGAGCGGATTGTTTCGGCAATGTACGCACAAAGCAATACCACTGCGCCGCATACCGTCAATTTTACGGCTTTCCTCTGCCACAGCTTTGCGAGTGCAGTTTTTATCAGAGCGCTTTCCGGGTAGCCGTTCAGTTCTTTGTAGTTGTTGTTTGTCATTTTACCGCACCTCCACCGTTACAAACAAATTTTATGCTTTTATTATACGACCTTTATTATGATTTGTCAATACTATTATGCTAGTGTTTCTTCACGAACTTCAACAGCAAATTTGTCTATATTGACAAAGATCCCCCCCGAGCCCGGGAGGGATAAGCGTTATATCAATCGCGGATAAGCTCGATGATAGCCATTTCCGCAGCGTCGCCGCGGCGCGGACCGAGCTTGTAAATTCTCGTGTAACCGCTGTTGCGGCTTGCGTACTTGCCCTCCGCCGTATCGTCAAACAGCTTCTTAGCAACGTCCTCCTTGGTGATGTACGAGAACACCTGACGCTTTGTGTGGAGCGTGTTCGCCTTGCTTAATGTGATCATCTTCTCCGCCTCCGCGCGAACTTCCTTTGCGCGGGTCACGGTAGTTTCGATTTTTCCGTTTTCAAACAGAAATGTAACCATGCCTCTGAGCATTGCCTTTCTGTGGTCGCTGGCTCTTCCCAGCTTTCTTGAACCTGGCATTTTATTTTCTCCTTTCGGTAGAATTTATCGTATGCGCCCTGTTTCAGCGCCGTATCAGTTGTTTTCCTCCGAGCTCATAAGGTCGCACCCCAAGGACTGGAGCTTCGCCTTGACCTCGTCAAAGGACTTCTTGCCGAGGTTTCTAACCTTCATCATGTCCTCGGGCGATTTGTTTACGAGATCCTCAACGGTGTTTATACCCGCTCTCTTCAAGCAGTTGAAGGAGCGCACAGACAATTCCAGTTCCTCGATAGTCATTTCGAGTACCTTGTCCTTGCGGCTTTCCTCCTTTGTCTCCATAAGCTCCTGCGGGTTGGTCTCGTCGGACAGCTCCGCAAAAAGCTGAAGTCTCTCGATAAGAATTTTCGCCGCGTAGGAAACGGCTTCCTTTGCAGAGATAGTACCGTCCGTCCATATTTCGATAATGAGCTTTTCGTAGTCCGTTCTTTGTCCCACACGCGTATTTTCAACGGTGTAGTTGCATTTCAGTACGGGGGTATAAATGCTGTCGATCGGAATAACGCCTATCACGGGCTGAAGCTGTTCCTTGTTCTGCTCCGCCGCAACGTAGCCTCTGCCTCTGTCGAGCGTAATGTCCATATACAGCTTTGAGCCTGCGCTCAAGGTCGCGATATGCATACCCGGGTCGAGTATCTCCACCTCGGAATCGGTCTTGATATCGCCCGCAGTGACTTCGCATTCGCCCTCAGCCTCGATGTAGATCGTCTTGGGGGCTTCGCCGTACATCTTTGCTCTCAGTCCCTTGATATTGAGAATTATTTCCGTAACGTCTTCTTTAACACCGGGAATGGTGGAAAACTCGTGCTGAACGCCGTCGATCTTTACCGACGTCGCTGCAACTCCCGGCAATGAGGAGAGTAACACCCTTCTTAGGCTATTGCCCAAAGTGTTTCCATATCCGCTCTGGAGAGGCTCCAGAACAAACATTCCATAAGTTCCGTCCGACCTTAACTTGAAGGTCTCTATGTTGAGCTTTTCGATTTTTTCAAGCATTTGGTAACCCTCCCACCAGCTTTTACGAGGGCAGTGTTAACTGCCTTTAGTTAATTATCCTGTGCATCGACTTGCGCCGCAAGCCCGCCGTATTCACTGTTAATTTTAAATCACACTCTGCGCCTTATACAATAAAGTATTGACGCATTTTACGCGGCGCAAACACCGCGCCGGGCGTGAATTAAAAATAACTGCACTAAATATCTGTATGCATTATGCCGAGTCCAAATTACACCAAAATACAAATTCGACCAACGAAAAGCAAACTTTGCCGTCGTCTTTGCTTGTACCTTGGGGGAACGGCCGCCGCTATTATTTAGAATACAGCTCGATAATTAAGTGCTCTGCGATCTCAAAGTCAAGATCGTCGCGCTGGAACGGACGTGTTACCTTTGCTGTCTGCTTTTCTTTATCCACGTCAAGCCACATGGGAGTAAGTCTGGCGCCCGCAACTTCTGCGATCTGCTCAAACTTCTTGCTCTTCTTGCTCTGCTCGCGGAGGGTGATGGTGTCGCCTACCTTAACTCTGTAAGAGGGGATATCCACTCTCTTGCCGTTCACACAGAAATGACCGTGAGTTACAAGCTGGCGTGCCTCGCGGCGTGTCGTAGCCATACCCATTCTGAAAACGATGTTGTCGAGTCTGCTCTCGAGCAGTCTGATAAGGTTCTCACCGGCGATACCATCTTCCTTGGTCGCCAGCTCGTAGTAGTGGTAGAACTGCTTTTCAAGAACGCCGTAGATGAACTTCAGCTTCTGCTTTTCCTTAAGCTGCTGACCGTACTCGGAAACCTTCTTTCTGCGGCTTGCCTCGGGGTGCTTTCTCTTGGAGATTTTCTTTTCGGAATAGCCCAGTACAGCGGGACTGATGTCAAGAGTTCTGCACTTATTTGCGATAGGATCGCGATTTACTGCCATAATAAATATCCTCCGTTAATCTAAAACATATCGGTTCACGAACCGACGCCGAGCAAACGTTGCGCTCAGCTCCATTATTTTACCGTTATCTGCATTGTTGACCTCAGCGTGATCAGACGCGTCTTCTCTTGGGGGGACGGCATCCGTTGTGAGGGATCGGGGTAACATCCTTGATGAGCTTTACCTCAAGACCCGCAGCCTGAAGCGCGCGGATAGCTGCCTCGCGTCCCTGACCGGGACCCTTTACGAATACCTCAACGGTCTTGAGTCCGTGCTCCATGGCAGCCTTAGCCGCAACGTCGGCAGCGGTCTGCGCCGCGTAAGGAGTGGACTTTCTCGAGCCGCGGAAGCCCAAACCGCCTGCGGAAGCCCATGAAAGAGCGTTTCCCTGAAGGTCGGTGATGGTTACGATAGTGTTATTAAAAGACGACTGAATGTGAGCCGCGCCGTTCTCGACGTTCTTGCGCTCACGGCGTCTGCGGATAACCTGTTTTTTAGCCTGTGCCATTTATTTACCGCCTTTCCTATTACTTCTTCTTGTTTGCAATGGTCTTCTTCGGACCCTTGCGGGTTCTAGCGTTGGTCTTTGTGCGCTGACCGCGAACGGGCAGACCCTTGCGGTGACGCATACCGCGGTAGCAGTTTATCTCGACCAAACGCTTGATGTTGAGCGCTACCATTCTTCTCAGGTCGCCCTCTACAACGTAACCGTCCTTATCGATGACCTCGCGGATCTTCGCCTCTTCCTCATCGGTAAGATCCTTAACGCGCGTGTCGGGATTAACTCCCGCTTTTGCCAGAATATCGTTCGCGGACTTTCTGCCTATTCCGTAAACATAGGTCAAGCCGATCTCTACTCGCTTTTCCTTGGGCAGGTCCACACCGGCAATTCTTGCCATAGCATTTCCTCCTTAATAATAGGACTTTTAGCCCTGTCTCTGTTTGTGCTTGGGTTCAACACAAATTACCATAACTTTGCCCTTGCGCTTGATAACCTTGCATTTATCGCAAATGGGCTTTACCGAAGGTCTAACTTTCATCGTAATACCCTCCTTAAAGGTTCACTGTTTGCGGCAGCATCAGACGTGTGATGCAATTACTTGGCACGCCATGTGATTCTGCCTTTGGTAAGGTCGTAGGGAGACATCTCGACAGTCACCTTATCTCCGGGCAGTATGCGAATGTAATTCATACGCAGCTTGCCGCTGATGTGCGCTAAAATCTGGTGTCCGTTAGACAGCTCAACCTTGAACTGTGCGTTCGGGAGCGCCTCGAGAATTGTTCCTTCTACTTCCAATACATCTTCTTTAGACAAGCTATTCACTCTCCTGTAACGTGTCCCGGCTTAACGCGCGAAGCGTCTGCCGCAGCCTTTTGTCCGTCATTCCCTCAAGCTCTACCGAGTCCGAGGTCGTTCGGACGTGCTTAATGTTCTTTTTTTTCGGGGAATCGAGCCTGCGCTCTTTTCCGTCGGCGACGAAAACAAATCCGCCGTCAGCCCCCGTCACGACCATGCGTCGACCGCTGTCGTGCCCCGCGGAGCTTATAACCACTCTTCCGACTATTATATCCATCAGTGGCTCTCCAGTGTCAGAATTACGGGATCGCCGTTCGTAACGGCGATCGTGTGCTCAAAGTGGCAGGAAAGACTTCCATCGGTGGTGACCACCGTCCACTTGTCGCTCAATATCCTTACCCTGCGCGAGTGGGAATTAACCATCGGCTCGATAGCGATCGTCATACCGGGCATAAGTCTCGGACCGTGACCCGCCTTGCCCTCGTTCGGCACCTCGGGATCCTCGTGCATATCGCGTCCTATCCCGTGACCGATGAATTTTTCGGCACAGACGTACCCTCCGCTCTCCACGTGAACTTGTATAGCGTGAGAGATGTCGCCTATGCGGTTGCCCGCGACAGCCTTTTCGATGCCCTTGTACAGCGCCTCTTCGGTGTATTTCATCAGCCGCGCCGCTTCCTCGGACACCTTGCCGACCATAAATGTCTTGGTATTGTCGCCCATAAAGCCGTTAAGCTCCGCTACGATGTCGCAGGAGAGGATATCGCCTTCCTTAAGAATTTTCTTCTTGGAAGGGATACCGTGGATAAGCTCCTCGTTTATCGAGTAGCAGTTATGCCCGGGAAAACCCTCAAAGCCCTTGCAGGGAGAGTGTCCGCCCTTGGAACGAACGTATTCGTCGACTATCTTGTCGAGTTCCCACGTCGAAATTCCGGGAACGGCGTGCTTTCCCGCAAGCGCGAGAGCCTGCGCCGCAAGCTCGCCCGCTTTCATCATAGCTTTAAGCTCGGTTGGATTTTTGATCTGGATCATTTGCCTGTACGCTTTCTATCGGGTTCAGCCCTTGATCGCAGCGAGAACCAGCTTGGATGTGTCCGCGATGTCGTTCTGACCCTGTACCGTAACGAGCTTTCCTCTTGACTGATAGTAGTCCTTGAGAGGAGCTGTTTTTTCGTGATAGGTCTTCAGGCGCGCCTGAACGGTCTCGGGCTTGTCGTCAATTCTCTGAACGACCTTTGCGCCGCAAGCGTCGCAGATACCCTCGACCTTTGTGGGCTTAAACTCGATGTGGTAGGAATTTCCGCAGCCCTCGCAAACGCGTCTGCCGCTCATTCTTGCCGTGATCGCCTCGTCGGAAACGTCGATCTCGATCACCTTGTCGATCTGTACGCCCATACTTTCAAGCGCTTCCGCCTGTGCGACGGTTCTGGGGAATCCGTCGAGAATAAAACCGTTCTTTGCGTCGTCCTGAGCAATTCTGTCCTTCAAGATGCCGATAACGACCTCATCGGGAACAAGCTCGCCCGCGTCCATAAACTTCTTGGCGTTGAGACCCGCCTCCGTGCCGTTCTTAACGGCCTCGCGGAGCATATTGCCCGTAGAAACCGCGGGAATATTCAGCTCCTTGCAGACGACCTCCGCCTGTGTGCCCTTACCGGCGCCGGGAGCGCCCAAAAAAATCATATTCATAATTAAGCTCCTATCGCATCTTGTTTATTCAACGTGATTGTCTTAGTCCAAAAAGCCCGGGTGATGACGCATCATTATCTGGCTCTCGAGTGTACGAACCGTTTCGAGCGCTACGCCGACGATGATCAGCATCGTAGTACCGCCAAGCGATACAGCGGAGAAGCTCGGGTTGATCCACGAGAGGATTATCGGGAATATAGCGATTATTCCGAGGAACATCGCGCCGATAAGCGTTATCTTGTTAAGCGAGTTGTAAATGAAATCGGACGTCGGCTTGCCGGGACGGTAGCCCGGGATAGCGCCGTTGTTCTTTTTCAGATTGTTCGCGATCTCAACGGGATTGTACGTTATCGCCACATAGAAGTAGTTGAACGCGATTATCAGCACAAAGTAGATGACCGCGTACACGGGAGAGGTCTGCGCGAAAAATCTCACGAAACCGTTCCAGAACCCGTCGCCCTCTCCGGTAACTCCGAAGAAGAAACAAATCGTCTGCGGCAGCGACATCAGCGACATCGCAAAGATGATCGGCATTACGCCGCTCATAGCTACTTTTATCGGAATGTGCGTCGACTGACCGCCGTACATTTTGCGTCCGACAACGCGCTTTGCGTACTGCACCGGAATTCGCCTTTCCGCATTCGTCATAAAAATAACGAACCAGATCATCGCTACAAAGATGATCACCGTAATAATGATGAACACCAGATTTACGCCGATGTTGTCAGGGTTTGCGGAGATAATTCCGATAAAGTTGGAGATCGTCTCGGGAAGTCTTGCGACGATACCCGCGAACAGTATCATCGAGATACCGTTTCCGATGCCCTTTTCGTTTATGCGGTCGCCGAGCCAGATGATGATCGACGAGCCCGCGACAAAGCACGCAACAATAGTTATTGCCGTCAGAATGACCGAGAACGTGTCGCTCGACTTATCCAGAACGTCGCCGTATCTCAATATCGCTCTGTGCGTGCCGTTTTCGTTGGTTATGCCGTTTCTCAGCGTGAAATAGAACGCCGTCGCCTGGAATATCGCAATTCCGAGCGTGGTGAACTTGGTGATCATATTGATCTTCTTTCTGCCCGCGTCGCCCTCTTTGGATAACCTTTCGAGCGGCGGTATCGCGACCGTCAGAAGCTGGATAATGATCGAGGCGTTGATGTACGGAGTAATGGACATCGCAAGCAGCGTGCCCTTTCCGAGAGCGCCGCCCGTCATTACGTCGAGGTAATTGAGCAGGGAAGCGCCGGAGATCATCTCCGTGATCGCGGCGTTGTCAAGAAACGGAACGAAAATGCTGGAACCCAAACGGAACAAGACGAGGATAAACAGCGTGTACAAGATCTTCTTACGCAGTTGAGTGTCGACCCACGCGTTACGAAAGACTGTAAGCATTCCGTTCAATTACACCACCTCAGCCTTTCCGCCTGCCTTTTCAATTTTTTCCTGAGCAGCTGCGGTGAACTTTACCGCCTTTACGGTCAGGCTCTTAGTGAGCTCGCCGTTGCCGAGAATTTTCACGCCGTCCTTAGCGTCCTTGATAGCGCCGCTCTCGATAAGAGCAGCCGCGTCAACGACAGCGCCGCTCTCAAATCTCTTTTCGAGCTCGGAGACATTGATTACCGCAAATTCCTTTGCGAAAATGTTGTTAAAGCCTCTCTTCGGCATTCTTCTCTGAAGCGGCATCTGACCGCCCTCGAAGCCCGGTCTGATAGAACCGCCCGAACGCGCCTTCTGACCCTTATGACCCTTGCCCGCAGTCTTGCCCTGTCCGGAGCCGTGACCGCGGCCGATGCGCTTTACGTCCTTGACCGAACCTGCCGCCGGCTGTAATTCGTGAAGCTTCATATTGCTTTGCACCCCCTAGTAAAAATTAGATGTTCTTGTATAATCAAACCTCTTCAACCTTTACCAGGTGAGCGATAGTCTTGATTTTACCTTTTGTAGCCTCGTTGTCGGGCTGTGTTGTTACAGAATTCACCTTGCGCAGTCCCAAAGAATACGCAGTGGCGATCTGGTTTTTCTTGCAGCTGTTCAAAGAGCGTACAAGCGTAATTTTTAAAGCCATTTCATTAACCTCCCGCGTATAGATTAGAGATCCTTAACGCTCTTGCCTCTGAGCGCCGCAACCTCTTCCGCAGTTCTCAGGCTCGTAAGACCCTGCATTGTAGCTCTTACAACGTTGCAGGGATTGTTGGAACGCAGAGACTTTGTACGGATATTTTTAATGCCCGCCATCTCGATAACGGCACGAACGGGACCGCCCGCGATAACGCCGGTACCCTCGGGAGCGGGACGCATAAGAACCGCTCCTGCGCCGAATTTACCCGTGATCTCGTGGGGGATAGTCGTGCCCTTGAGCGCGATCTTGTGAAGATTTTTCTTCGCGTCGTCAATTCCCTTGCGGATAGCGTCGGGAACCTCGTTGGATTTGCCCATACCGAAACCTACTGTGCCGTTGCCGTCGCCTACTACTACAAGCGCGGAGAACTTCATGATACGTCCGCCCTTTACCGTCTTGGAAACGCGGTTTATAGCAACAACCTTCTCGGAGAGCTCGTTTTCTGTATTTTCAAAATTAGCCAAGTCTGTTTCCCTCCTTATCAGAAATTAAGTCCGCCTTCTCTTGCGCCCTCTGCGAGAGCCGCAACTCTGCCGTGGTATACGTAGCCGCCTCTGTCGAATACGACGTCGGTGATACCCGCAGCCTTTGCCGCCTCTGCAACAGCGAGACCGACCTTCTTAGCCGCCTCAATATTTCCGCCGTACTGTCCAAAGCCCTTTACTGCCGACGACGCGGAAGCCAAGGTTTTGCCGTTTACGTCATCAATTATCTGAGCATAAATGTGCATGGAAGAACGGAAAACATTGAGTCTGGGGCACTCGGGAGTGCCTGTGATTTTAGAGCGAACGCGCTTATGACGGCGAAGTCTGCTCTTATTTTTATCAATAGCTTTAACCATTTTTCTTCAGTCCTTTCCTTACTTCTTGCCCTTGCCGGCTTTACCTTCCTTGCGGCGGATAACCTCATCGGCGTACTTAATGCCCTTGCCCTTGTAAGGCTCGGGGGGACGCTTGCCTCTGATCTCGGATGCCATCTGTCCGACCTTCTGCTTGTCGATACCCGTTACGATGATCTTGTTGGGTGCGGGTACCTCGAGCTTGATATCGTCGGTATCCTCAACCTCTACCTTATGGGAAAAGCCGAGGTTCATGATTACCTTTTTGCCCTGCTTCTCACATCTGAAGCCGACGCCGTTTATCTCCAGCTCTTTCTTGAAGCCATCGGTAACGCCTACTACCATATTGTGGATAAGCGTTCTCGTAAGTCCGTGGAGGGACTTGGAAATGTTCTCGTCATCGGGACGGGAAACGATTATCTCCGTACCCTCGTGAGATATTTTCATAAGGTGATTGAACTCCTTGGTGAGAGTTCCCTTAGGACCCTTTACTGTTACGACCGGTCCGTCGATCTTTACATCGACGCCTGCGGGAACAGTAACAGGCATTCTACCAATTCTTGACATATTACTATTCCTCCTATTACCATACGAACGCAAGGACTTCGCCGCCGACGTTCATTTCGCGCGCCTTCTTATCAGTCATGATTCCCTTGGAAGTGGATACGATCGCAATTCCGAGACCCTTCATTACCTTAGGCATATCCTTGCAGTTTGAGTAAATTCTAAGACCGGGTTTAGATACGCGGCGCAGACCGGTAATTACCTGTGCTCTGCTGTCGGTATACTTGAGTGTTACTCTGATAACGCCCTGCTTGCTGTCATCAATGACCTTGAAAGCCTTGATGTAGCCCTCGTCGAGCAGTATCTGCGCGATCTGCTTTTTGAGGTTGGAAGCGGGAATGTCAACAGTGGGGTGCTTTGCGGAGTTCGCGTTGCGAATTCTTGTCAGCATATCCGCAATAGTATCAGTGATCTGCATTCATTTACCTCCTAAACGTAAGCCGTTACGGACGCTATTTTGTCCGTCGTACCTACTTGATTTTCCTCTTGCTCGGACTTAAATGCAAACTTTCGTCCGATGAGGTAAAAATTCCGATTTTGCTTTTTGGTATTACCAGCTTGCCTTCTTCACACCGGGGATCTGACCCTTGTAAGCAAGCTCTCTGAAGCAAATTCTGCAAATGCCGAACTTACGCAGATAAGCGTGAGGTCTGCCGCAGATCTTGCATCTGTTGTAAGCGCGAGTGGAGAACTTAGGCGTTCTCTGCTGCTTCTGCTTTAAAGACGTTTTTGCCATCTTGTTCCTCCAAATTACTTCTCGAAGGGAGCGCCCATAAGCGTGAGCAGCTCTCTTGCTTCTTCATCGGTCTTTGCGGTGGTGATGAAGTTGATATCCATACCGCGCGTAGCGTCGATCTTGTCGTATTCGATCTCGGGGAAGATCAACTGCTCTTTCAGACCGAACGAGTAGTTGCCGCGTCCGTCGAACGAGTTGGGGTTGATACCTCTAAAGTCGCGTACACGGGGAAGCGCTACATTGAACAGTCTGTCGAGGAACTCGTACATGACCTCGCCGCGAAGAGTTACCTTAACGCCGATGATCTGACCCTCTCTGAGCTTGAAGTTCGCAACGGACTTCTTGGAGCGGCACGCTACGGGCTTCTGACCCGTGATCGCTGCAAGCTCCGCCATTACGTTCTCGATAATCTTTGCGTTTTCCTTAGCCTCGCCGCAGCCGACGTTAACTACGATCTTGTCAAGCTTCGGCGTCTGCATTACGGACTTGTAGCCGAACTTCTTGAAAAGGGCGGGAGCTACGGTTTCCTTGTAGAAATCCTTCATTCTTGCCATTGTTACTTCTCCTATCTGCCGGATTTTAGCAACGGAAGAACCTGCGGAATTATCCGCCGTTATCATTCCGTGCTGCTTATACCCGACACGTCTTCCGGTTATTAGTATTTAAGCTCTGCGCCGCAGTGCTTGCAAACTCTGATCTTCCTACCGTCCTCGATCTTGTGACCGACTCTGGTGGGCTTATTGCACTTGGGGCAAACGGGCATTACCTTGCAGGCGTAGATCGGGCTTTCTGCCTGAACTCTGCCGCCGAGCTGACCCTGCTGACGGGGCTTAACGTGCTTGGTAACCATATTGATGCCCTCAACGATAACCTTGCCCTCCTTGGGGGAAACGGTGAGCACCTTGCCGGTCTTGCCCTTGTCGCCCTTTTTATCGCCGACCATAAGCATTACGGTATCGCCTGTCTTAACGTGTATCTTATTCATAATCGCGATGCCTCCTTACAGTACTTCCGGAGCGAGGGAGAGGATCTTCATGTAGTCCTTGTCTCTCAGCTCTCTGGCAACCGGCCCAAAAATACGAGTTCCTCTCGGATTTTTGTCCTCCTTGATAATTACCGCCGCGTTTTCGTCAAAGCGGATATATGTGCCGTCGTCGCGTCTCAGACCCTTAGCCGAGCGAACCACAACGCACTTTACAACGTCGCCCTTTTTAACAACGCCGCCGGGTGTAGCTTTTTTAACCGAAGCAACGATAACGTCGCCGATATTTGCGTATCTTCTGCGGGTACCGCCCAACACTCTGATACACATAAGCTCCTTGGCGCCCGTGTTGTCGGCAACCTTAAGCAATGTCTGCATCTGTATCATGGCATTACTTCTCCTTTCATAGAATAACTGAATTAAAACCGCTTACTTAGCGCGCTCAATTACGTTTACAAGACGCCATCTCTTGTCCTTGGAAAGCGGACGGGTCTCCATGATCTCAACTCTGTCGCCGATGTTGCAGGTGTTCTGCTCGTCGTGAGCCTTGAGCCTAATGGTGCGCTTTACGATCTTCTTGTAAAGAGGATGACGAACATTGTCCTCGATGGCAACGACGATCGTCTTGTCCATCTTGTTGCTGACTACCTTGCCGACTCTTGTCTTTCTTAAAGCTCTTTCCATGTTTAGTTCTTATCCTCCTTCCTTAATTCTGTGCCGTAAGCTCGCGCTCGCGCTGAATGGTCTTTATGCGGGCGATATCCTTCTTGACAGCCTTTATTCTTGTGGGATTGTCAAGCTGATTTACGGCAAGCTGGAAGCGAAGATTAAAGAGCTCTGCTTTGAGTTCGGCGAGCTTAGTTTCAAGCTCTGTTTCCGAAAGATATTTGATTTCCGAAGCCTTCATTAAAGCTCACCTCCGTCTTCCTTCTTAACAAATTTGCACTTGATGGGCAATTTGTGCATTGCGAGACGCATTGCCTCTCTTGCGGTCTCCTCGGAAACGCCTGCTATTTCAAACATAACGCGTCCGGGCTTTACTACAGCTACCCAATATTCGGGAGAACCTTTTCCCGAACCCATACGAGTGCCAAGCGGCTTTGTCGTAACGGGCTTATCCGGGAATATCTTGATCCAAACCTGACCGCCGCGCTTGATGTAACGCGTCATGGCGATACGAGCCGCCTCGATCTGGTTGGACTTTATCCATGCAGCCTCGAGTGCCTGCAAGCCGTACTGTCCGTTGGAAACGGTGTTGCCTCTTGTAGCAACGCCCTTGCGGCGGCCTCTCTGCACTCTTCTGTACTTTACTCTCTTAGGAAGCAGCATTATTCGTTACCTCCTTCTGTTTTTCTAGCTTCTCTCGGTCTGCGGGGGCGGCGGTCGTCGCGGCCTCTGCTGCCGTTGTTTCTGTCGTTGCGGCGGCGGTCTGTTCTGTCATTGCGCTCGTTTCTCTGTGCGGGGATTTCACCCTTGAGAACCTCGCCGTTGTAGATCCAAACCTTTACGCCGATAACACCGTAAGTGGTGTTTGCTCTTGCTACGCCGTAGTCGATATCCGCGCGCAGCGTCTGAAGCGGAATGGTACCCTCGTGGTAGCTCTCCGAGCGCGCGATCTCCGCGCCGCCCAGTCTGCCGCTTACCATGGTCTTGATACCTTTTGCGCCGCTCTTCATCGTTCTGCCGATTACCTGCTTCATAGCGCGTCTGAACGAAACGCGTCCCTCAAGCTGCATTGCGATATTGTCCGCAACGAGCTGTGCGTTGGTATCGGGGTTCTTGATCTCGACGATATCGAGCGAAATGCTCTTGCCGCCCGCAATCTTTTCGAGCTCGCCGCGGATTTTGTCGATCTCCACGCCCTTCGGTCCGATAAGCATACCGGGCTTTGCGGTGTGAACATAGATCTTGATCTTATCCGCGCCTGTGCGCTCGATCTCGACCTTTGCAATGCCTACCGCTCTGGAGAGCAGCTGGGGGGTCTTTTCGCCCTTGACATTGACAAACTGTCTTTTATTCATGAGATAATCACGAATATTGTAGTCCTCAACAAGTGTATCACCGAAGGTTGCTTTGCCCGCGAACCAGCGAGAATCCCAATCCTTGATTACACCCACTCTGAGACCGTGTGGATTAACCTTCTGTCCCATTGTAATTCTCCTCCTTATTCAGCTTCTTTAACAACCAGCGTGATGTTGGACGTTCTCTTTAAAATTCTGTGAGCACGACCGTGATCCTTTGCTCTTATACGCTTGAGCGTAATGCCGGGTCCTACATGAGCCTCGGAAACGTACAATCTGGAGGTATCCATATTGTGATTGTTTTCCGCGTTTGCAACAGCGCTCTTAAGCAGCTTTGCAAGCGGCTCGCTCGCGGACTTGGGCGTATTGTTGAGTATCGCCATAGCGACCTCCACAGGCTTGTTTCTGATGAGATCGAGCACGATGCCGACCTTTCTCGGAGAAATACGAACCTGCGTCAGAATGGCTTTAGCTTCCATATTTCCTCCTCCTTACTTCTTGCCTGTGGTCTTGCTGCCCGCGTGACCCTTATAGGTTCTCGTGGGAGCAAACTCGCCGAGCTTGTGTCCTACCATATCCTCGGTAACGTATACCGGAACATGCTTTCTGCCGTCATGTACGGCAAACGTGTGACCTACGAAATCGGGGAAAATCGTCGAAGCGCGGCTCCAAGTCTTGAGAACCTTCTTCTCGCCCTTTTCGTTCATGTCAAGAACTCTCTTCATAAGAGCTTCTTGCACGAAAGGTCCCTTCTTAATGCTTCTTCCCATTGTAATTTTCCTTTCAGTTAAGCTGCAAGTTAACGAGCAGCGGAAAGCGTTTTTTACGCGCTCGGCGGAGCGTCTGCGGGAACTGCTGCTCCCGCGCCCCAAATGCGCAACGCCGTTCTTATTAACAGCAACTTTCGGGTTATTTTTGAATTATTTACCGTTTCTTCTCTTAACGATGAACTTGTCGGACGCTTTCTTCTTGGAACGCGTCTTGTAACCCAGAGCGGGCTTGCCCCACGGGGTAACGGGTCCGGGACGTCCTACGGGGGACTTACCCTCACCACCGCCGTGCGGGTGGTCGTTCGGGTTCATTACGGAACCGCGGACGGTAGGTCTGATACCGAGGTGACGGGTCTTACCCGCTTTACCGCGGTTTACGTTCTCGTGGTCGAGGTTAGAAACCGTACCGATAGACGCATAACAGTTTACGGATACGTTTCTGAGCTCGCCGCTCGGCAGACGGAGCAGCGCGTAGCCGTTCTCCTTAGCCATAAGCTGAGCCATATTACCCGCGGAACGAACAAGCTGTCCGCCCTTGCCGGGGTAAAGCTCGATATTGTGAATGATCGTACCAACGGGAATATCCGCCAGCGGAAGAGCGTTTCCGGGCTTGATATCCGCATCCGAACCCGCGCGAACGGTATCGCCGACTTTCAGTCCGTCGGGAGCGATGATGTATCTCTTTTCGCCGTCCTCGTACTGAACCAAAGCGATAAACGCGCTTCTGTTGGGATCGTACTCAAGAGTATTAACGGTGGCGTTCATGCCTCTCTTGTTTCTCTTGAAGTCGATAATACGGTACTTCTTTCTGTTGCCGCCGCCAATGTGTCTTACGGTTATACGACCGTAGCTGTTTCTGCCGGCAGTCTTTTTAACGGGCTCCAGAAGACTTTTTTCGGGAGCTACCTTTGATAACCCGCTGTAATCCGTAACGGTCATGCCGCGGCGGCTGTTATTGACGGGCTTATATGCCTTAATAGCCAAAACTATTCACTCCTTATCTCAAAACGCGCAGCCACGCGGCGCTCACTTCGTTCGCTGCAAAAAGGTTCGCAACCGTCGCTTCGCTCCTCTGCTTCACCTTTTTGGCTGCTGCGCTTTGCAATTAAATCATTCCATCAAAGAACTCAATTGTCTTAGAGCCTTCTTTAAGCGTAACGATAGCCTTCTTCCAATCGGAAGTGTAGCCCTCGTTTCTGCCCATTCTCTTCTTTCTTCCACGAACGCTTACGGTGTTTACCTTTGCGACCTGAACGCCCTTGAACAGCTTTTCTACCGCCTTGGCGATCTCAATCTTATTTGCGGACTTAGCAACCTTAAAGGTGTACTTTCCCTGCGCGAGACAATCCATAGAATGCTCGGTGATAATGGGCTTGATGATAATGTCCTGTGCAACCTTTTCCATTATGCGTACACCTCCTCAAGCTTTTCAACAGCGCCCTTTACGATAACAAACTTCTCGCAGTTGAGTATATCGTAAACGTTGAGCGTGTTTACCTGTGTGGTCTTTACTTTCTCGATATTGTTCGCGGACTTGATTACCTTCTTGTCTGCGGAATCAAGAACGATGAGCGTCTTTGTGTCCGCGCCGATCGCCTTGAGCATATTTACCATATTCTTGGTCTTGAACTCTTCAGTCGTGATAGCGTCAACAACGATCATCTCATTCTCGAGAACCTTGCTCGACAGCGCCGACTTGATGGCGAGCTGTCGTACTTTCTTATTCAGAGTAAATCTGTAAGAACGGGGCTTCGGACCGAGCGCGATACCGCCGTGTCTCCACTGCGGAGCTCTTGTCGAACCCTGTCTTGCGTGACCCGTGCCTTTCTGGCGCCACGGCTTCTTGCCGCCGCCTCTTACCTCTGTTCTGGTAAGAGTGGACTGCGTGCCCTGACGCTGATTTGCGAGATAGTTTACTACCGCGGAGTGCATTGCGGTCTTGTTCGGCTCGATGCCGAAAACCGCGTCGTTAAGCTCAAGCTCGGAAACGACTTTACCCGCCATATCAACTACGTTTATCTTTGACATAGTATCGTCCTCCCCTCTTATGCCTTAACCGCGTCGCAGATAGTTACAACGCCGCCCTTAGGTCCGGGAACCGCGCCCTTTACCGCGATAAGGTTGTTTTCAGCGTCAACCTTAACTACGACAAGGTTCTGAACGGTTACGTTCTCCGCGCCCAAATGACCTGCCATCTTCTTGCCCTTGAAAATCCTCGACGGGCTGGAGCAAGCGCCCATAGAACCCGCTTCACGCGCAACGGGACCCGTACCGTGAGATTCTCTCAGTCTGTGCTGATTGTGACGCTTGATAGCGCCCGCGTAGCCCTTGCCCTTGGATACGCCCGCAACGTCAATAACGTCGCCCTCTGCGAATACGTCTGCCTTGATAACATCGCCGGTGTTGAAGCCGCTGATGTCGTCAAAACGGAACTCCTTAAGGGTTTTCTTGAAAGCAACGTCATTCTTCTTGAAATGACCCTGCTCGGGCTTGTTCACGTGCTTGGCGGATACGTCGCCGAAGCCCATCTGAACTGCCTCATAGCCGTCGTTTTCAGCCGTTTTCTTCTGAACGACCACGCAGGGACCCGCCTCGATAACGGTTACGGGAACGACCTTGCCTGCCTCGTCGAAGATCTGCGTCATACCGATCTTCTTGCCGATGATTGCCTTTTTCATTTCGGCTTTTCCTCCTTTGGTTATTGGTTGAGTTTCCTCAACGTGACCTCGCGCTTAACGCGCTTGGTTAGTGGTTGGCTTGTACATTCGTGAGCGAAAGTCCGCCAACATAACTCCAATCGAATCTATAATCAGATATCCATTGAAATTTCCACGCCTGCGGGCAGCTCCAGCGACTGGAGAGCCTCAACGGTCTTCTGGGACGGACGGATAACGTCGATAAGGCGCTTGTGAGTTCTCATCTCGAACTGCTCGCGGGAATCCTTATACTTGTGAACCGCTCTCAGAATGGTTACTACCTGCTTGTCTGTGGGGAGCGGAATAGGACCCGCAACTCTCGCGCCGCTGCGCTTTGCAGCGTCAACGATCTTCGCCGCAGCCGCGTCTACTACGCTGTGCTCGTAACCCTTGACCTTAATTCTTACTTTCTCGTTAGATGCCATTGATTTTTCAACCTTTCTTCGTTAGTTAATCAGCGGACGAGTAACTTTCCGCTTTTTCTGTCTGCTCCTCTTTTGCGCAAGCGAGGAGACAAATTGCCGGCGAAGGCTTAATTTGAAAAATCCACCGAGCCGTGTGTATCGTTTTCCCGAACGCACCTGTTAGTTACCCGGGTTCTCCCGGACACTTTAACGGTGCTTCTCAAAACGAACGCCCGTCCCGTAAAACTTTTCGCCCGAATTTAATTCGGACATACTCCGTCGAAATTACCGCGGCCGTGTTTCACGCCGCGCAACCTCCGACTTCATCGCCATGGCGGCATTGTTTTCACAAACCACCGCTATTTATTTTACCACAAACAGCCGCCATTTTCAACCACTAAAGTAAAATATTATTCCAACAACGCGGAGAATTTTTGCCGTTTTTTCAATATATTTTTGTGAATTTTGTACAATGCGGCATTTTCTTGTTTTATTCAAGAAAATGAAATACATCATACAGGGTTATCTGCTTGACCGTATTACACATTATAAATATAGCTATTCGGCAAGCGAACTTATCCCTCCGCCCAGAACCTCCGCCCACATCTTAACCACCGCGTCGATATCCGCAGTTGTAACGAGAAATCCGGCGTCCGATTTATTTCCTGTTATCGAAGACAGCGCTGTAACCGTCGGTATACCCACCGCCGCCGTCGGTATGCCGAGACGCCCGCGTGAAAGTTTACCGCGTTCGGAACCCGCTCCGCTGCCCGGAACGATCCCCGCGTCGCTGATCTGTACGGTCTTACCGATATAGCGCGGATTACGGCAAGCAAGCGCGTCTATGGCGATAACACAGTCAGCTTTCAGTTCACTCGCCGCCGCCTTGACCAGACGGGCCGTATCCAAACCCGTCCTCGCGGCGACGTCCGTCTCGATCGCCGAAAGCGAGTAGCGCACTCCGTGTCGGGCGGTCATTGAACGCACGGCGGCAGCCCCGAGACTGTCCTGTGTGATATCGGGATTGCCCAGTCCCGCCGCGAAAAGCCGTCCGCACGGCGGCAGCACCTGCAAGAGCGCACGGCGAAACAACGCGGTCATTCCGCGCGCATACGGCTCGCCCTCCAGCGTTATATAGCGACCCGCAGGCTTGCCGACGCGCGCGGCAGCAGCCTCGCTGATCTTAACGTCCGTTATTTTTATGTCGTTTATTGTTCGTGTAATCGCGGAAATCCCGTCCTTTCTGGAAAGGATCTCCGCCGCCTCAAAGGCAAGACCGGTATTGTCCATTTTTATTCTCCTTATTAAACTTGTGTTGTATCACGGGAACGAAAGGACAATTTGTTCCCTCACACCCGTGCGGCAACACATTAAATTAAAACAAACGAACTAACAGAGAGCAACAAAAAACAAAACGCCCGGCGCAGCGCTCCCTCTAAGAGCCTGTATAGTTTCATCCCTCAACACGCCGCCTGCACCCCGTTTTGGCGCATAACTTCGTTGGTTTTTCTTGAAGCATTTTCCTCGAAGCAGATAATGCGTACATACATTATTTCGGCGAAAAAACGCCTTGTTCTGCACCAAAACGCGGGCACATTAGCGTTTTGCCGCGTAGCGGCATAATGCGTGCATTTCAAGATACTAAACAGGCACTAATAAAAAATTTGAAAAACCCCTTGCATTTTACCGCCTTATGTGTTATAATTAAATGTATTATGAGAAAAAATAAATCGAAATCACAATAAAAAGTAATTCTGCGCGGAATTTTTTGGTGAATATAAATAAATCATACCCGAAAAAGCACGCAAAATACAGTCCTTTCGATTGAATAACAGCACGGAGGTGAAAAATAATGCCGAATATTAAATCTGCCAAGAAGAGAGTTCTCATCTCTGAGGCGAGAACCGAAGCTAATAAGAGCGCAAAGTCAGCATTGAGAACTTCGATCAAGAAGGCTCGTGCAGAGGGCGCCGACGCTGCGACTATCAAAGCTGCAAGCATTAGCGTTGACAAGGCTGCCGGCAAGGGTCTTATTCACAAGAATAAGGCAGCTCGTTTGAAGTCTCAGCTTGCTAAGAAAGCAAACGCATAATCGCAAGGTTTCGCCCGCAGACTTCATGGTTTGCGGGTGATTTTTTAGGAAAGGGGAAGCGTATGATGACAGGCGTAGAAAGAGAAATTACGGACATCAATGAAATTGAAGATATACTGCGTTCGGCAAGGGTGTGCCGTATTGCGCTGATAGACGGAGCGCATCCGTACATAATCCCGATGTGCTTCGCCTATAACCTCAAGGGAGGAAAGCTGGAAATATACTTCCGCTGCGAGGAAAAGGGCAAGAAGATCGACCTTATCAAGGCGAACAACAACGCCGCGTTCGAGATCGACAAGCTGCACGATATAGTCAAGACCGACTCCGAGTGCGGATTTGCCGCGAATTACCACAGCATTACCGGCACGGGAACAATAGAGAATATCACGGGTGTCGACAAAATAACGGGGCTTAATCTGCTTATGAAGAAGTACTTTGGCGGAACCCCCGAAAGCAAATACTCCGAGCAGTCGCTCAACAGCTACGCTATTCTGAAATTCACTGCGGGCGAGTTCTGTTGTAAGGAGCATAACCCCGTTGCGGGTTAAGACAGAATAAAATCAGCGAATTTATTAAATAGATTTTTTTACAGGAGCAATAATGAATAAACACCAACTTATTAAATTATTCCGGGAGTGGCGCGAGGACGACGAGAACGAAAAAATCGTTGAGGCGGTCCTTGCTCTTCCCGACAGCGCTCTCGACGACGACATCCTCGATTGGCTCGTTGAGGCGTACATAGATATCGGCGAGTACAAGAAAGCTATCGCAGTTCTGGAAAGCCAGCGTCCGCGTCTTGAGGACGATTACAAATGGCATTTCCGCATGGGGCTTGCGCTGTACCGCGCTACCGGGGACGAGGAGTGCGAGGACGACGACAGTCTGCGCCGCAATATTCTCGAACGCGCCAAGGTGGCTCTGGCGCGCGGAATGAATATGAACCCTCCCGAGTCCGCGCTTGAAACCGCCGACAGGTATATGGAGCGTATCGAGGACGAACTTGACGATCTGCGCGGCGACGACGATGACGAGATCGACGAGGACGGCGACTACGTTGAACTGTACGAGGAAGAGGAGATCGATGCTATCGAGGAGCATATCAAGGAGTACTACGGCGATTTCCCGACGGTTTTTCACGAGATAGTCTCGCCAGATATCCATTGCGATATCTGCATAGTTCCGCCGAGCAAGGAGCGGAATTATTACACTCTGCTGACAATGGGCATGGGCGCGCATATCATGAATATCCCGAAAGAGCTTGCCGAGGAGGAGTATGGCAGAGCCGAGCTGCTCATCTGTCTGCCGCCCGACTGGAAGGTCGGCGAGAACAGCGAGGAGTGGTTCTGGCCTATTTCGCTGCTCAAAAATCTCGCCCGTCTGCCTATAAACTGCGACACATGGCTCGGCTGGGGGCACTCCGTCGATCATCAGCAGCCGTTTGCGGAAACGACCGAGCTTTGCGGTTCGCTGCTCATCTATCCTGAGAACGTCGAGGACGGCGCGGATGTTTGCGTTCTGCCGAACGGCGACAACGTCAACTTCTTCGAGGTGATACCGATTTACCGCGAGGAAATGAACCTCAAGATAGATAATGACACCAAGGCTCTGCTGGAAAGAATGCAGAATGTAAGCCACGTTGTCAACATTGAACGCGAGAACACCTGCGCGGATTATCAGCCGCCAAAGCACATACCCGTCGATTGCATAAGCGACCACTCCGACAAAATAACCGAGAAGAATCTCCCGCTTCCGCTTATCAACGGCGCAAACCATATCGCGATATTTATGCGTTGGTGTATCGAACACGATCTTGTCGCGCCCGAGTTCTACCGCGAATGTCCCGATATCGTCGAGGGCGTAAAGAGCGGCAAGGATACGGACATACGCGAGTTTATACTGCGCTTTTTTGACGGAGACCTTGAGATATATCAGCTCAACTTCCTCGGCGCGGGCTTTGCTCATAATTATTACAACTGGGAGCGCAGTGACGCGGAGTACTTCTACCCCGCCGACGTTGACGACTACGCTGAGAAATATTTCGGCACGGAAAAATACAACAGCGAGGAGTTTCAGGACGAGGCGTATTTGTTTGTGCCGTTTAACGAGGAATATTATCAGGGCATGAGTATGTATATAGAACGCGCGTTTTTGGCGTTCTACCCCGGGTTTGCGGACTACCAGCACGGCCGCTCCGAATTGGCGTTTAAAAAGGTTGAGAAAGCACTGGAGCTGAAAGTCCATGTTCCGCGGCATTTTGATGAGATCGCACAGGAATACAAGATCGCCGCGAACGAGGCAAAGGGCAAAAACTATACTCCAATACTTGTGATACTTGAGGACAACGCTTTAATTACCGATCCGCAGGACTTTGCGGATATACTGGAAGACAGCCTCAACCCGTTTTTAGAGAATATCGCGATCGTGAACATACCCTCGCGCAGCATGTTTAAATGGGTTGAAGAGAATTTCAACCGCGTTTCTCCCATAATGCTCCCGACGGACGAGCGTATTACGGAGCTGCAAAGCGCCGCGGCGGAAAAGTTCGGGGCTGCACCCGCCGTGCTTACGTTCACAGATGAAAAGTCTACTTTATTTATGCCGATTGGTCTCGGACAGTACACGCGCTTTACCGGCGCGGGGATAATCTCGGAGGAAGAATAATTCGTTCGGTTTTCCCATAATAAGACATACCTCGCAGTTAAATTTGTAATTCGTATTGATTTTTGGAAAATATTGGATTATAATTACAGTACCATAATTGCGGAGGTGTGTATTTATGAAAAGAATTATTGTCGAATTTTTCTCGGCGGCGTTGCTGCTTGGGGGAATTATCCGTTTGTGCGGGTGCAGCGAGGTGGAGGAGAACTACCTCCCCGAAAACTGCACAGAAACTGCCGAGGACGAATTCAGCACATGCGAGACGGTTCCCGTTGAAAACCAAAGCCCCGCCGCAGAGGGAAATTCCACAAAAAGTGACATCAGCAAACCCGAAGCGGTACAAACCGCCAACGTCATTCCCGAACCGAAAACCGCTTCCGCAATAAACGGCAGCACATATACCTTTTCACTGGACAACGTTTACTCTCAGGGCGAATACTACACGGTGAGTGTTACGGGCGTAAAACGCGGCGATACGTTCGGGGACTTCGGGATCGTTCTTTCAAAGGACGGAGCGGAACTGTGCAGGCTTGAGATTAACGTTCCCGAGGGCGAAAGGTTTATAATACTGGACAGCGTTGCCGAGGGAATATCATACGGCTGCGGAATAATTTCCAATATGCGCGATTTTGCGGCGGAAAACTATCCCGATATTATTCAACTGGATTTCTACAAGGAAAACGAACTTGAGATCCCGCAGTACGGACGCTATTTCGCCGTGTTCGACGGCGAGCTTACCGAGCTTGACATATACGAAAACGGCACAAAAACCGAGCCGCGCGGAACTCACCCGGAGCTTCGCGGCAAGGGGAGAATGGTGCAGCACCTTTGCGTATACACACCCTCGGGCAAATCGCTTATGGTTGAGAAGTATGAATATATTTTTGACCTTGAAAACCGGCGGCTGAACAGGCGGAAAGTGGATTTTCTCGGGTGGGACGTTGATAATTAAATTATAATTTCGCGGTGGTGAAATATGGAATTAAAATTGATAACATCGGAAAGTGCGGAATGGAACGAGGTTATTGAATTTGCGGAGGGCTGTTCGTGGGGCGCGGGAAAAACTCTCGCGGATAAAATGCGCCAGAATGATTTTAAGGATTGGGAACGTGTGATCATCGCAAAAAATCAAGAAAATATTTTGGGGTATTGTACCGCTGCAAAAACAGACTGTATTCCCGATCTTTTATATACGCCTTATATAGGATTTGTGTTTGTGAGCGAGGAATTCCGAGGAAACAGGCTGAGTCAGAAGCTGATCCTTTTTGCAATGTCTTACCTGAAAAAAACGGGATTTGATAAGGTTTATATAGTCAGCGATCATATAAACCTGTATGAGAAATACGGGTTTGAGGTGATAGATGAACGGTTAGCGCCGTGGGGAGAAATTGAAAAAATTTATATGCGGGAATTAAGGTGAATTCAAGTTTACTCGTCAAAGGAGATATTATGACCGACAAGGAACTTTTTCTGGACATTTACAGGAAAAACATAACCCGCGAGGGCTCGGACAGGCTGCTTGATTTTCTGGAGAATAAGAGCGACTTTTTCACCGCGCCCGCGTCCACGCGGTACCATAACGCGTTTGAGGGCGGTCTGCTGCGCCATTCGCTGAACGTTTACGAGTGTCTTGTGCATTATCTTGAGCGCGAACGCGTTAAGGATACATACAAGCTGAACGTCTCCGACGAGACCGCGGCGGTCGTCGCTCTGCTGCACGACGTGTGCAAGGTGAACTTCTACACCGTGTCGTACCGCAACGCCAAGGACGAAAAGACGGGACAGTGGGAAAAAGTGCCGTACTATACGATAAACGACACGCTCCCATACGGTCACGGGGAAAAAAGCGTGTATATGGTAAGCGGCTTTATTCGGCTTTCACGCGAGGAGGCTATGGCTATACGCTGGCACATGGGTTTCTCGGGCATCGAGGACAAGAATACTATCGGCAGAGCACTCGAAAAGTACCCTCTGGCGTTCGCGCTGTCAGTAGCGGATATGGAGGCAAGCTACTTTCTGGAGGGCGGCGAATAAGCGTCCGTGCCGCGTTATAATTATGTCGGTTTCCAATTTGGAGACCGGCTTTTTTTACATAATTTTCCTTTAAGAATAGCGGCGGCGGCTTTTGGAAAAACTATCTTTCAATAACGTCAAAGGAGAATTTTATGAAAAAGCTCGTATGTGTTTTATCCTGTTTTACATTATTTGCGGCGACGCTGTTTATGCCGAGCGAACGCGCTTACGCAGCGTCGGCAAAGGCGGAAATATTGATTGAAGCGGAAACGGGACAGGTGCTGTTTTCGCAGAACGCGGACAAAAAGCTGCCCATGGCGTCGATAACCAAAACCATGTCGCTGCTTATTTTCGCGGAGGAAATAGCCGCGGGAAAACTCTCAGTCGAGGATAAGGTCAAAGCAAGCTCCTACGCGTCGAGCGCGGATGGTTCGGTCATCTGGCTGAACGCGGGCGAGGAAATGACGGCGGCAGAGCTGCTCGAGGCGGTTATCGTAAGCTCCGCGAACGACGCCTGCATCGCGCTTGCCGAGCACGTTTCGGGGAGCGAGGCTGCATTCGTCAAGCGCATGAACGAGCGCGCCCGTGAACTCGGAATGACAGATACGCGCTACGCAAACTGCGTCGGGTACGACGACAATCTGCACTACTCGACGGCGCGTGACATCGCCATTGTCACCGCCGAGCTGATGAAGCACGAGGTTTACCGCGGCTGGATGCTGACGTGGCTGGACTATCTGCGCGGCGGAGAAACTCAGCTCGTGAACACCAACAAGCTGATACGCACCTACAACGGTATACTCGGCGGAAAAACGGGCACAACCGACAACGCGGGCTGCTGTCTGACTGTCTGCGCCGAACGCGGAGATATGCGGCTGGTCGCGGTAACGCTCGGCTGCGCGGACGACGACGAGCGTTTCTCCTCAGCAAAAGAACTGCTGGATTACGGGTTCGGCGGCTTTGAAAAATTCACTCCCGAAACAGACTATACGCAGATCAAGCCTATAAAAGTGACGCATGGCACGGAACAGGAGATCGACCCGATAATCGAGACGCAGGGCGTGGACTGCGTCATCAAAAAGGGGCGCTCCGCCGACGTAAAATATGAGTACACGTTTGTCGAGCAATGCGAAGCGCCAGTTGAAAAAGGACAGTTTCTCGGGGAATATCTTGTAACACTCGACGGCGCGGAGGTGTTCCGTTCGGAGATGATAGCCGCTCACGATATCCCCAAAATGAACTTCTGGCGGTGCTTGTGGCTTATCGTTTCGGAAATGGTGGAGTTCTGATTTTCCGGTCTGTTACAGGCAAAAAAATTTTCCCGAGACTTGCGGAATATTTTCCCTCATTACCGCAACAATATATTTGTTGAATTTAATGAGGGGGCTGATACAGATGAAAAAAGTGATAGCAGTTTTGGGGATAGGGACGGTTCTGGCGGTAATAGCCGGAGCTGTTCCGCGCGCGGTGGAGAGCGCAACACCCGTTTCCGAAACGCTCAGGGCAAGCGTGAGAAACTACAACGAAGCCGTAGTCGGAACGGGCGAGCTCGCTTACTTAGGTCAGCACGAGATAACGTCCGCACTTCCGCTAGTTCTTGAAAAAATATTGGTTCGCGAGGGAGACATAGTCGAGGTCGGCGATACCGTTGCGGTCATTGACAGAGAATCATCCGCCGCGCTTATCGAAAGTCTCGGACAGGTCACGGCGCTGGCTATTTCGGCAAGCAATCTGTCTACGGCAGTCGCATTGCTCCCCGAGAAGATAACCTCGGACTGCTCGGGACGTGTTATTTCCACGGCTAACAGCGGACAGGCCGTGCAGAGCGGTTACAGTATCGCGACTGTCGCGCAGACGGAGGAGCTCGCGGTCACGGCAGCGGTAAGCGAGCTTGACATCGCAAAGGTCGCAGTCGGACAGAATGTGATTTTTTACCTCGCGGCGTACCCCGGCGACGTGTTTTTCGGCAAGGTTTCGGCGATAGCGCAGGCGGCGAGAAATCAATATAACGGGGCTGTTCTCGAAACGGTGGTCGACGTTACGGTAACGCCCGACGATCCCGACGGGCGTTTGAGATCGGGGCTGTCGGCGGAGGTCGAGATACAGCTTTCCGCGCCCAGACAGATCTGCGTTCTCCCGTATTCGGCGATTGCGCAGGACGGCGCGGGCGAGTACGTTTACGTTTATGAGGACGGAAAGGCTGTTCGGCGCGATATTTTCACGGGCGCGGAATTCGCTGACGGCACGGAGATCAGAAAAGGCGTTTCGACAAGCGATATCGTCTTTAAGAACCCGGAGGAGATCGCCGAAAGAAATTATATAAGAATATCATAACGCACGGGTAAGGAATTGAGGTAAAAATGACAATAACAAGACTGCTTGTAAACATATTCAGAAGCAGAACGCGCTCGCTGCTGACAATGGCGGGCATCGCGGTCGGGGTGTTTTCTGTGGTGCTTATTTCAACGGTCGGCGCGGTCGGGACTTCAGAGGTGAGCAAAACGCTGGTGACAATGGGGGTCGACACGCTGCTGATACAATCCGCTAAAAACTCCGTTTCGGTTACGCTGACCGACAGCGACGTTTCCGCAGTTCGTGAGATCGACGGGGTGAGCGACGTAATGCCGCTTATGGCGAGCGTCACCGAAGCAAAGATGATAAACCGCCGCCTTGACTGCTATGTCTGGGGAGTCGACAAATCGGCGGACAAGCTGATCTCGCTCGAAGCGAAGCACGGCAGACTTATCAATAATTCGGACACCGCCGCGCGCTCAAAGGTGTGCGTTATTGACGAGCAATTTGCGCTGGCAAGCTACGGCAGAAGCAACATAGTCGGAAAAACGCTCTCGATGTTTCTCGGCGGAAAATATTACGATTTTGAGATAATAGGGGTCGCGAAGTCGGGACTTTCGTCGCTGCAAGGTATGCTGACGAATATTATGCCGGGATTTATGTATATTCCGATAACGACGATGCAGGGGCTGTGCGGACGGACTACCTACGACAAAATTGCCGTAAAACTCGTCGATATGAACTCCGACACGGCGATAGTCGGTCGTGTAACGGACGAGCTTAACCGCAAAAACGGCTTTACGGACGGATATGTCTGCAATAATCTCCTTTCGCAGAAGGGGCAGCTCGACGATATACTGGACATCGTCACGACAGCGCTGTCAATGGTCGCGGGGATATCGCTGGCGGTTGCGGGAATATCCGTAATGACGACAATGATGATGAGCGTCGGCGAACGCACCCGC
Source organism: uncultured Oscillospiraceae bacterium (assembly GCA_910579125.1). Taxonomy (GTDB): domain Bacteria; phylum Bacillota; class Clostridia; order Oscillospirales; family Ruminococcaceae; genus CAG-115. The sequence continues at coordinate 61,604 of CAJTTH010000008.1, forward strand.
GAGATCGGCATAAAAAAGGCGATCGGCGCGAAAAGCTCCGATATATGGCTGGAGTTCCTTGCCGAGAGCGTGATACTGACCTTGCTCGGCAGTGCCGCGGGAATAGTGTTCGGGCTGCTGGCGTCGCTTGTCGGGTGCGTTATTATGGCGGTTCCGTTTACGGTAAACGTCGGTTCGCTGATTGTCTCGGCATTCGCGGCGGCGGCGATAGGCGCGGCGTTCGGAGCATACCCGGCGGCAAAGGCGGCGAAGCTACGCCCCGCTGAGGCTTTGAGAATGTAACTCAGAACCTATCCGACAATAAAGATTTTTAAGTATCGGCCGATAAATATAAATGGTGATAAATGTTGTCTGACACACAAAATACAAAAAGAAGCCGCCGAAAAGCAGAAGATCGGCGGCTATTTTATACTCAAAACGGCTCTGTTAAGCTAAATATTGAAAAATCGGCGACAAAATCCCCGCAATTTTGAAAATTTTTTCATCTTTGCGAATATTGCACAATTTCAACCGTTTTTCAGAAAATAAAAAATATGAGCAATAACGTCGACCGTCTGGTCGTTCCCGAGGCACTTGTAAGTGAAAAGTCATAGAGCGCACGTTTTTTACCGTAAGTATTTGGCAATGTTTTTTATTGAAAGCTCCATTCAATCGTCCTCCCCGACAAAGCATCTCGATACGCTTTTCTCAATCTGTTGCGGAATACTCCGAAACGTAGGCGTATGGTTATCAGCCGAGCCGTCTCATGACCTCAAGGCACATTCTGCCATTGTGGTACGGACACTTCCACGGGTCGACTATGTTGTTTTCAGGGTCGGACTTTCCGTTGTCGTCGAGCGACCACTGCCACTCGCCGCCGGGACGCTTGTCGGAGATGTTGTTTTTAATGTAGCTCCAGATATTCTCCGCGAGCGAAATGTAATCCCCGTAGCCGCGCTGATGTGCGTTCAGGAAGCCAACGATGCTCTCTGCCTGCACCCACCAGATGCGCCAGCGGTTCACAACGCCCTTGTCGCATTCGTTGAGCAGCGAGCCGCTTTCCTTGTCGTAGGCGATTTTCGCGATATTCGCGGCGATTCCGGCGTTCATTTCGCGGAACTTTTTCGCAAATTCCTCATCGCCGACAACGTCCGCCGCGCGGTCGATAAGCCACGTAGCCTCAATATCGTGTCCATAGCTGTGAACGTCGCCGATCTCATTCATATTCTTGTCAAAGAACACCATGAGCTTATCGCCGTTCTTGTCAAAAATTTTATCGTATGTAAGGTTCATCTGGAACTTCAGCCGTTCGAGAACCTTTTCGTTCTTGTCCGCGAGATACAGCTCGGTGTACGCCTCCATAAGGTGGAGCGTTGTGTTCATGGTCTTGTCCGCCATTAAGCCGTTCTCGGAGAGCTCGTCGTTCGCCAGCTCCTTTGTAAAATCGCGCGAGAGCTTTTCGCGGTACGCGATGTCGTCCGCATGGTTGTTTTCGATAAGCTCAAAAACCTTATACGCGGTCTCCAGCGCGCCCTTGTCACCGCTTGCACGATAATAGCTCGCCAGCGCGTAAATAAAGAACGCGTTGCAGTAGCTGTGCTTCATATCATCCGCGGGAGTGCCGTCGTAATTCATCATCCAGTAAACGCCGCCGTATTCCTTGTCATAGCACTTTTCGATGAGGAACTCATATGCGTGCTTTGCGTTGTCGAGCAGCTTGGGGTCTTTCAGCGCCATATACGCGTTGGAGTAGAACCACAATATGCGCGAATGGAGTATAACTCCCTTTTCCGCTTTTTTATTAACGTTGAGCGCGCTGTCGACCTCGCCGTACCAGCCGCCGTTCTCGTCGTCGCGGAGGTTATTCCAGAATGGAATTATGTGCTCCGTAAGTTCGCTTTTTATTTCGTCTAACATCATAGGTTGTCTGTCCTTTCGTTACCTAATTTTCCCCGCCGAAACGGGCGGGGAAAATATTTTATTACTTCTTTCCTTTTTTAGCCTTTTTCTCCGCGCGCTTTTCGCTTCTGTACGGTGTCTGCGGACCGCCCGCATTGGGTGCGTCGGGGCGCATTACCTGCTCGCGCTGAATGGGCGCCTGCATACGCACGGGAATGGTGAGCACGAGCTTCACTGTCTCCTCGCGGATAGCCGCGATCATCTCGTCGAACATATTGAAGCCCTCGAAACGGTACTCGTCGACGGGGTTGCGCTGAGCGTAGCCGCGAAGTCCGATGCCGTTTTTCAGCTCGTCCATTGCGTCGATATGATCCATCCAATGGCGGTCTACCGTTTTCAGCAGACACACGCGCTCGATCTCTCGCATACTCTCGCTGCCGAGCTCCTGCTCGCGCAGCTTGTACATAAGCGCGCCGCGTTTCTTAACGAACTCGGTAATATCGTTCTGGGAAATATCGTTGAGGTCCGTAATGTCATACCGAAGATCGGTATCCATGAGGAACAAATTCATATAATGCGAACGCAGACCGTCCAGATTCCAGTTTTCGGCAACGGTATCCGAGCAGTACATCTTCACAGTCTCCTCAATATCCTGGTTCATCATCTGCACGATATTTTCATGAATATCCTCGCCGTCGAGAACCTTTCTTCTCTGCGAGTAAATCGTATGACGCATACGGGACATAACGTCGTCATAATCAAGAACATGCTTGCGTATCGCGAAGTTGTTGCCCTCTATCTTCATCTGCGCCGACTCGATAGCCTTGGACAGGAAGCCCGCCTCAATCGGCATATCCTCGTCGAAGTTCATCGACTCCATAAGACGCTGTACGCGCTCGCCGCCGAACAGTCTCATCAGATCGTCCTCAAGCGAGATGTAGAAGCAGCTCTCGCCCGGGTCGCCCTGTCGTCCGGAACGTCCGCGGAGCTGATTATCGATACGTCTCGACTCGTGACGCTCCGTGCCTATTATGAACAGTCCGCCCGCATTGCGCACTTCCTCCGCCTCGGGCTTTATCTTCTCGTCGAATTTCGCGATAAGCTCCTGATACTTCTTGCGCGCCTCGATTATATCCTCGTTGTCGGTCTCGGCAAAGCCCGTAGCCTCCTGAATGATCTGCTCGGAATAGTCGAGCTTTCTCATCTCGGCAAGCGCCAGATACTCCGAGTTACCGCCGAGCTTGATATCCGTTCCGCGTCCCGCCATATTCGTCGCGATAGTCACCGCGTCCTTTTTGCCCGCCTGCGCGACGATCTCCGCCTCGCGCTCGTGGTTCTTCGCGTTGAGCACCTCGTGCTTGATACCGCGCGCCTTGAGGAGCTTGGAGAGCTGCTCGGATTTCTCAATGGTTACCGTACCGACAAGCACGGGCTGCCCCTTTTTATGGCATTCTTCAACTTGGTCACACACGGCTTTCAGCTTGCCGTGAACGTTCTTGTATATCTTATCGTGATTGTCAACGCGGATAACGGGCTTGTTGGTGGGTATCTCGATAACGTCCAGCGAGTATATCTGTCTGAACTCGTCCTCCTCGGTCATTGCTGTACCCGTCATGCCCGAGAGCTTCTTATACAAACGGAAGAAATTCTGGAACGTGATCGTCGCGAGCGTCTTGCTCTCATGGTTTACCTTAACGCCCTCTTTTGCCTCGATAGCCTGATGCAGACCCTGATTGTAGCGGCGTCCGAACATCAGACGACCCGTAAATTCGTCGACGATAACGATCTCGCCGTCCTTGATGACATAGTCCACGTCCAGCTTCATAATGCCGTTCGCGCGGATAGCCTGATTGATATGGTGGAGCAGCGTCATATTTTCGGGGTCCATAAGGTTCTCGACGTTGAAGTACTTCTCCGCCTTGGCAACGCCGTTCGGCAGCAGGTTGCAGGTTTTCTCCTTTTCGTCGACAAGATAGTCGCCGTCAAAGTTTTTGTCGTACTCTTCCTTGGTGTCTATCTCGACTATCTTATCCATTTTCAGCGTTTTTGCAAATCTGTCCGCTTTTTCGTACAGGTCTGTCGATTTTTCGCCCTGCCCCGAAATGATAAGCGGCGTTCTCGCCTCGTCTATAAGGATAGAGTCGACCTCGTCGACGATCGCGAAATTCGGCTCGCGCTGAACCAGATCCTTCTTGTAGATGCACATATTATCGCGCAGATAATCGAAGCCGAGCTCGTTATTTGTAGCGTAGGTGATGTCGCAGGCATATGCGGCTCGGCGCTGATCGTTGTTCAGCTCGTGCGTTATCAGACCTACGGTAAGTCCGAGAAAACGGTGGACTTTCGCCATAAGCTCGCTGTCGCGCTTTGCCAGATAGTCGTTGACGGTGACGATATGAACGCCCTTGCCCGTAAGCGCGTTAAGGTATGACGGCAAGCTCGCGACGAACGTTTTGCCCTCGCCGGTTCTCATCTCAGCAATTCTTCCTTGATGAAGCACTATGCCGCCGATTATCTGCACGGGATAATGACGTATTCCGATAACGCGGTCGGACGCCTCGCGGCAGGTCGCGAACGCCTCCGGCAGTATGTCGTCGAGCGTTTCACCGTTGGCAAGACGCTCCTTTAAGATGCCCGTCTGCGCTTTCAGTTCCTTGTCGGACATAGCCTTGTATTTATCCTCAAGATCGAGGACAGCCTGTTTTATCGGTTCGATTCTCTTTAACTCGCGCGAGGAATAAGTGCCGAAGATAGATTTGATAATTCCCATATTTTGTAACCTTTCCGTGAACACACATAAATGTACAAACAAATATACAATTTATATTATACACCAAATACCGCTTTTTGTCAATAGCGGGGCAAAAAAAATCGGCGATACCCGAATATATCAGCCGTTTGCGCAAAAACTATTTCCGAAAGCGTTATAAAGGAGATGTTTCTATGTACCCATACCCCTCTGATACGGAGATAAACCACCTTGGCGAATTTGACAGCGACGATTTCAAAGCGTCGAGCGGCACCGACTGCACGGGACTTATTCCGACGGCGGTGACAAGCGACGCCGAGCTGGAAAATTACAACGAGTTATACGATTTTCTGCCTAATGCCGTCTCGGATGGCAAAAACGACGGCTGTTAAGCCGGATTCTTTGTTTTTTGAAATTGACCCGCCGTTTTGTCCGACGGGTCAATTTTTTAACAAAGTCGATTTTAAAGCCGTTTTTTCAACATTAAAATAATACTCCCTGTTGAAAACCCTGTTGAAACAGTTTAAAACTTTATTTACAATTATTAACGCTGCGCTTACTGTAATTTTTTTGTTGCTCTTTGAGGTTTCGTTTCTTTATGGCACCTCGCAACCTTGAGACAACAAAAATGAAAAGAAGCAAAACAACATAGAGCAACAGAAAAAACAATAAGCCGAGCACAGCGCTAACCCTTTGGGTTTCCCGTGAGCTCTCTTTGTTTTGCCACGCGCTCTGCCGCCTGTCTGCGGAAATCGGGCGGCGAAAGTATTTCCACCGCCGCGCCGAAGCTCAGTATGCGAATCAGAACCTCAGTCTCGTCGGATCTGTCGAAATACATACTTACCGTACAAGCTCCGCTTTCAAGATCGCGTTCGGTGCGTTTTTCAAAGCTCGCGAACTCCATAAGGAAGCGCTCTACCGCGTTGCGCTCCGGCTCAATGCGCACCGTGACCGGCTCCTTTATCCTGTCGTCGCGTATCTCCACAGGGTCTTTGAAGAAAAACCCCGTGCGCTCGACCTTTTCAAGCCTGCCGAGATTGAGAGTACCGCCGCCCGAAAGCATCCCTTTGCGCACCTTTCGGATAAGCACACGGAGCTTGTCGTTTTTCTCGGAATATTCGAGTTTTATCGGCAGACAGATAAACGAAATCCGTTTACCGTGCCCCGACGTAAACGCGACCTTAATCAGCTCGTGAGACTTCAGCGCGGACAATACGACGCGGAAATTTTCACGATAAAGCGGATCGGAATAACTGTCGCCGTCGGAAAATCTGTCGAAGTAACGGAAATGAACGCGGCGGTAAAGCGGTTTAACGTCGGCGAGCATTTCCGTAAGACGCGAGAGTGTTTCATCATCGAAAAAAAGACGGAAACGCTCGTCCTCCAGCTTTGCCTTGAGCCAACGTTTTTGCAGCAGAGTCAGCACAGCGGGCGGGGGATTTTCGGTTATCCGCGAGAGCGTACCGCTGTCGTTTGCGCGGAGCAAGCCCAAGTCCGAACCGTCCTTTTGCGGCAGGAGCTTCCGCGGCAAAAAAAGAGCGGAATCGCGGAAACCGAGACTGCGTATAAGCTCGTTCACCTCGTTCTCGGTCACGGAGCTTTTCATCATGGCACGCGCGGCTATGCGGTAATACGCGCCGTATATCTCACTGAATATCGTCATTTTGTTCACCTTTATTATTGTTGTACATCGCGTCCATTCGCTCGATATCGTCGCGGAAAAGCTCGCGAGCGGCGGCGTTTCCGCCCTCTATCCCGACTATTCTGCCTATAAATGTCTTAATCCAGTGCATAGGCTCAACGGGGTCGAACGCGTCAATGGTCAGCGCATACAAATCATCGGAGATTTTTTCAAGAGTGCCGCAGCGTTTTTCGCGCAGAATGCGGTTTACTATGTACTCCTCGTCCCCGCGAATTTTTACGGTAATAACCAGCGGCGCGACGTTTCCGTTCTCACGGCGCTCACCGAAAGATACGCCGAAACAGCGTTCCTCATTATTACAATATTTTTCGTAAATTTTGTCAAATCCCGCGAACGTCCCGCCCGCCTTTACAGCGCGTATATAATCCAGCCTGAACGCGTTAAAACGCTTATACAGCGGAATATACGCGACAAGATAACGCCGCCCCGTCTGCACCGACGAGGATATCCGCATTGGCACGACAAGATTTTCGCTCTCCTTTTTTGAACGGTTTTTCGCGGAAAACGTCCGCAGAGAGAGCGTGCGTTTCTGCTCTATCGCTTCAAGAATATCGTGCAGCACTGCGTCCTCGAGCGTGTGGACTATGTAGTTATGCTTCATGAAAAAGAGGTCGTTTTCAGCGTCGACGGATTTTAAGATGCTGTTGCCGACCACCCCGAATTCGCCCGTTTCCGAGAAGAATTTCACCGCGTCCGCAAGTCCGTCGAACTCGTTGAAAAATTCATCGGCGCGATCGGGTGAAAGCGAGAAATACGCCGTTTTGCCGCGCTTTTCCGAAAGGATTATTCCCTCGGAAATATATTCCTTCAGCTTATTGCGGACGGTCTGCTCGTCAAAAAGCATTCCGCAGCGGCGGTCAATCTCATCGACGATCTCTCGGAGCGTAAGCGCCGCGCCGTTATACAAGACGTCCTGTATCAGAAAATGCAGGCGAATGTCGTTATCGGTGAAGCTCTTGGAATAAAACGCCTTGTAGAGCGGATTTTCGGGAACGTGTCCACTGTCAACCGAAATTGATATCTGCCGTCCGCGAACGGAATCATCATATCGCAGAAACCCGTCGAGCCAACTCTCAACACGGCGCTTTTCGTCATCGTACGTGCGGGCGCTCTTGCGGTCGAAGTCGCTGCGGACTTTAAAGCCGTAAATAAAAAAGTCGCGGACATAATCGCGTGTTTTTTCAAAATTTTTGATTAGCTCGGAAAATCCGCTCATTGAAAAAGCTCCTTTCTTTTACCGCAAAATTTATCGCTGCGCCGGGCTTGTGTTTTTTGGTCGAGGCGTTGCCGCATGGGGAGCAAGAGGATAAAAAAACGAAATAACAGCAGAACACAATTTATATACATTATACCACTTAACATTTCAAAATGCAATATCAAAAACCAATCACAGCAAAAAGCACCGTTACGGTGTAAAAACTCTGATAACGATATTTACAAACCCGAAACAGTATGCTATAATATAATAAGATCGCCGGAAACGGCGCGGCTGTATTTTGTTTCAGCCGCACTTGTAAAAACTGAAACGGGGTGTAACAATGATCTGCAATTCGGTACAAAAGCTGATGAATTACGCAGTGAGGAACGGTCTTATGTCAAATGAGGACAGATATGTTGTCCGCAACAGCTTAATGGAAATTCTCAGGCTTGATAATTGGGAGGAACCGACAAATGCCGACAGTAAGCAGTCTATCGACGAAATACTTGACGAGCTTGTCGACTACGCTTGCGAAAAAGGAATAATCGAGGATACGTCCGCATACCGCGACTTGTTTGACACAAAAATTATGGGCACGGTAACTCCCTATCCGCGCGAGGTCATTCGCGGGTTCAGCAGCAGACTGGAGCGTTCTCCGAAAGAAGCGACCGATTGGTATTTCGGGTTCTGCAAGGCGCTTAATTATGTACGCGCGGGGCGTATCGCCAAGGATATCAAGTGGACATATGAGTCGGAGTTCGGAACGCTCGACATAACGATAAATCTCTCCAAGCCCGAAAAAGACCCGCGAGATATTGCCGCCGCGAAAAACGCCGCGTCGTCCTCTTACCCCAAATGCCAGCTCTGCCCCGAAAACGCGGGCTATGCGGGACGGCTCAATCACCCCGCGCGGCAAAATCTCCGCCCAGTACCCATGAAGATAAACGGCGAGGATTGGGAATTTCAATATTCGCCATACGGCTACTACAACGAACATTGTATAGTGTTCAACGAGCGGCATATCCCGATGAAGATAGACGCGTCGGTGTTTAATAAGCTGTTCGACATTCTCGATATACTGCCGCATTACTTCGTCGGCTCAAATGCCGACTTGCCGATAGTCGGCGGCTCGATACTCAGTCACGAGCATTTTCAGGGCGGAAATTATACGTTCGCCATGGAGAAAGCGCTGATCGAAAAAACCTTTGAACTTGAAAAATTCCCGGAGGTGAGCGCGGGCAGAGTGAAGTGGCCCATGTCGGTAATTCGGCTGCGCTCGGAAAACCGCCGCGAGCTTGCCGCCGCCTGCGACTACATACTCGGAAAATGGCGCGTATACGGCGACCCGTCGGCGATGATATTCGCTGAAACGGACGGCGTTCCCCACAACACGATAACGCCGATAGCGCGGAAAAAGGACGGCGTTTACGAATGCGACCTCGTGCTGCGCAACAATCTTACCACCGAGGACAGACCACTCGGACTGTACCACCCCAATCCCGCGCTCCACCATATAAAAAAGGAGAACATCGGGCTTATAGAAGTAATGGGACTTGCGGTATTGCCGTCGCGGCTGGCTAAAGAGCTTGTCAGGCTTGAAGCGGCTATGCTCGCAGGAGAAAATATCGCGGCGGATCCCGAGATCGCCGCTCACGCCGATTGGGCGAACGAGCTGCTTTCGCGTCGCAAGGACTTCAACGCCGATACCGCACGGAATGTTCTCCGCGAGGAAGTCGGCGCGGTATTTGAACAGGTTCTTCGCGATTCGGGAGTATTCAAGCGCAGCAGCGAGGGCATAGCGGCATTTGAACGGTTTATTGCGGTGCTTTGATTTTTCATTATGGTTAAATGTTGTTTTGCTGTTGTTTCATTTTTTTGTTGACGCACGGTTGCGAGAGGTCATTTTTAGGCAATACCGCACAACTAACCTCTTGCACCCGTGCGGCAGCACATAAAATTAAAAAATACGCACCAACGAGCAACAGAAAACAATACGCCGGGTGCAGCACAAAACGCTGTTTTACTATAGTTCACCCGTTTTATGCTATTGACAATACAGTCCGTAATATGCTACAATAATATATGTAAAGTGTAAACGATTAAAAATGTGGAGATTTTATGACGGCGTTTATTTTGATTGCGGCGGTAGTGCTGTTGTTGTGCGTGTTTTCCGATCGCCTGTCGGGAAAGATCGGCGTGCCGGCGTTGTTGATCTTTATCGGGATAGGAATATTTTTCGGCTGCGACGGACCGGTGAAGATTCCGTTTGAGAACTATGAATTTGCGTCCTACGTCTGCGAGACGGCGCTTATCGTCATTATGTTCACGGGCGGCTTTTCCGTAAACTGGAAGTCCGCGAAACCCGTGATGATAAAGGCGGGGCTTCTGTCGACGCTCGGTGTTGCGGTGACTGCGGGCGTGACCTGCGCGTTCTGCTTTTTTGTGCTGAAGTTCGGGTTTGCGGAGAGCCTGCTGCTTGGCTCGGTGATAAGCTCCACGGACGCGGCTTCGGTTTTCTCGGTGCTCCGTTCGAAGAAGCTGAACCTCAAAAACGGGCTAGCCCCGCTGCTCGAGGCGGAAAGCGGAAGTAACGACCCGTTTTCATATATGCTGACCGTTATCTCGCTTTCTCTGCTGACTAACGACGGCACGAGTTCTATTTTTGTGATGATATTGTCACAGCTTGCGTTCGGCGTGCTGTTCGGAGCGCTGACGGGAGTGTTCGGCGCGTTTATCGCCAAGAAATTCAAGGCGCAGACCGAGGGCTTTGAGTGCATAATGTATCTGGCGTTTGCGCTGCTGGCATTCGCGCTGCCGACTATGCTCGGCGGCAACGGTTATCTGAGCGTGTACATAGCAGGAATTATCATCGGAAACGCAAAGTCACCCAAACAGAATTACCGCGGAAAATCGCCGATACGGCGTTTTATCGTGAACATCCTCGGTGTTACGATAGGCGGCAGCGGCAAGGCGATAGCTCCGCCCGAAGCGGTAGTTTTTTTGAACGGCACAACGGGCGTCTGCCAGATCGCGGTATTCTTTTTGCTGGGTCTGCTGTCAACGCCCTCGCAGTTCGGCGAGAGCATTCTGCTTGCCTTGCCGATCTATCTTTGCCTGACGCTGCTTTCACGTCCCGTTGCCGTAGCGGTATTCGGCGGCAAGTCGCCCTTCGCTGACAGACTGTTTATCTCGCTGGCGGGTCTGCGCGGTGCATCGTCTATCGTTTTCGCGATACTCGCCGTCGTAAGTGAAACTCCGACCGAGCATAATATCTTCAACATCGTGTTCTGCGTATGCCTGCTGTCCATGCTCGTACAAGGCTCGCTGCTGCCCGCCGCCGCGAAAAAGCTCGACCTTATCGACGACAGCAGCGACGTCCTCAAAACATTCAACGACTACCGCGAGGACGACCTTATGACGATGATGCGTATGTTTATCCCCGAAAATCACAACTGGGAGGGCAGAAAGCTGAGCGAGATAACCCTGCCGACAGGTTCACTCGCGGTAATGATAAGGCGCGGCAAGGAAACGATAATTCCGCGCGGCGATACCGTTATCGAGGTAAACGACAGCGTTATTCTCTCCGTGCCGCCGTACAAGAGCGACAAGAGCTTAAAGCTGCGCGAAATACCGATCAACGAAAGGCACGTCTGGAAAGACAAACAAATACGCGACCTCAAACTCCCCAAGCGTCTGCTGATAGTAATGGTACGGCGCGGCGAGGAGAGCATTATCCCGTCGGGCGCGACCGAGATTCTTTGCGGAGATGTGGTGGTCGTGACCGACACCGAGGAAGCCGTTCAGATGGCGTAAAAAATGCCCCGTCGCAAAACGGGGCATTTCGTATTTTTAGAATTACGCCTGCGTCGTAAGCGCTTTTTCAAGCGCCTCAACCGCGAGAGCAAACGCCTTTGCGGATTTTCTGACATTCCTCAGCAGCGCAATGCTGTAATTTCCGTCTGAATAGGACTCAATAAACTGAACATAGTCGTCCACAACCTTAGTGTACGTGGTTTCAGCGGCGTCGGAGAGCTTGCCCAACTCCGCGTCGGCAGCGATCTTCATCGCGTTATCGTAATTGGTGAGAACCGCGAGATAACGCTCGCCGTATTCATTGATGATCTCGTACAGGTCGTCGTCGGTCATGTTGTCAAAGTTAAGGCTGTCTGCGGAGCTTCCCGAGGGATTTACGGGAACAACGGGGTTTGCCGATTGTGCCGCCTTATAATCCTTTTCGAGAGCGTCCGCTTTGGACTTGACCGCATTGTATTTGTTGGTGTAGTCGGCAAACTCGGCGGTCGTGAGTTCCCAATCCTTGTTTATGATCTCGCTGTACAGGTCGTTCAGCTCGTCGCGGATATCGCCCGCGCGCTCGTCAAGATCGTCCTCGTAAATGCCGTATTTGTAGGAGAAGCCCGCAACGTCCGACATCGTCTGCGAAATATCGTCGGTAAGGTTGTACACATCGTCAAACAATACCTCGCCGCCTGTCACGCCGCCAACGCCTATTATACTATCAGTAAAACTCTCATAGATTGCGCCGAACGAACCGTCCTTCATTTCCTCGAGCTTTTTGCCGATGCTCTCAAGATATTCCGTAAGCGCGGTCATTGTCGCCTCGTCGGGTTGATCTTCTCCGTTGCCGAGGTCGATAACATCGGTCGGAACAGCCAACAGCGCGTCGTCGTTGGACGCGGTAACTGTGGACTTGAGCGTTACGCTGCCGTAGCTGCCCGCAACAGCGCTGATAGTGGATTCCATGGTGTTATCGCTGTCAACCGCATTGGATACGGTGAATTTCATTCCCGAGAGAATGCCCGCACTCTCGGAAAAGTCGTCGGGAATATCCATGCTTATAGTATAATTGCCTGTAAACGTATCTTTGCCGCAGAATTGGGCGGTGCTGACATCGGAATAGCTTACCGTAAAGGAAACAACGCCGTCGCTGCTGCCGCACTTGACGGAAACCGTTCCCTCCTTGTCGCTGACAACGTCGCATACAACGGAGACTACCGCCTCGTCGTTGTCCTTGATCTCAAAGGTGATCTGCTCCTTGCTGTCGACATATACGATCTCCATGGTCTCGGCGCTGTTGACAGCTTTCCACGACTTCGCGAGAACATTGCCGTTGTTGTCGATAACTGTGCTGATGATGAGCTTGTCGCTGTCGTCGAAGTCGTCGGGGTCGAACGCGCTCATAATTTCGTCCTTGTATTCCTCTTTGGTGAGCTCCGCGCCGTATTCGTTGGCAAACTCAATGATCTTGCCGCTGAAATACTCGTCGTCCGCGAAATGCTCCGTGAGGTTTCCGAACAGAGCCGCGAGCTTCTCGCCGCTGAACTCTGCGGTGATGAGCTTGCCCTTAGCGGTGAGACCCGCCGCGGTCAGCTCGCCGTCGCCCATTACGATCGAGCTTTCCTTGTATTCCTTAACGTAAAGCTCGACCATTTCGCCGATAAGACGCTCGATCTCCTTTGCGTCAAGCTCCAGCGGCTTTATTTCCGCAGTCTGAGCGGATTTCTCAGTCGGTATCTTCACCTTGAGCGCCTTGTCGCCTACAAACGGGAGCACCAGATAAACTTCGCCGTCAGCGGTAAATACCGTCCTTGCGTTAATGACCGCCGAGCCGCTGCTTGCGTCCATCTGCGCCGCGACAGTATCCTTTGAAACGGAAACTTCGGCGGATACATTCAGGCCGTTAATAAGCTCAAGTATCTCGTCCGCTTCCTCGCCCAGCATGGACTTCACGGAGTCGGCGATATCGGCATTCACGCTGACGGTTGCTTTAACGGAATTCATTCCGTATGTATCGATCATTGCCTGATAATACGAGGAAATAATCGTTTCGAGGTCTATCGCGTTGCCCGAATACATCGACGTCGTGTGAGCCGTTTTAATGGCTGCGGTATTGGTGTTTGACATTCCCGCAAAACCGCCGAATGAATCGTCAATATCGCCGAGATCGGGCTCATATTCCCCGCCGATCGAGACAAGGCTCGCCGCAAACCCCGACGCGGACTTTATACCCTCTGAGATTGCGGGAACGTCCAGCTTCTCCGCAGCTTCCTTTATTGAATTGCCCTCGACCATTGCGGCGTAGTTCGGCTTGCCCATAATAAGGCTGAGCGCCGTTGCTTTATTGGTGAAGAAGAACACCGCAACCGCCGCGATCAGAACCGCAGCTATCGACGCGATGATGATCCCGACCTTAAGACCCGTTCTCTTTTTAATGGGAGTAGCGACGATAGCCGCCGCGCCCATATCGCCAAACGGGTTATCGTTTGCTCCAAAGGGAGCTGCCATGCCGTTAGCGGCGGGAGACTCGGGTATAAACGAGGGAGCGGGCGAACCGTATCCCGTACCCGAACCACTGAAACCCGACGAAAATCCCGAACTGCTGCCCGAGGGCACGGGAACGCTGTTTGAGGGAACAGGCACGCTGTCTGACGGCGTAGGCACTGCGGTCGAAGAAGCGGCGGTATTCATAGCCGCAACAAGGCTGTCCGACGCGTCGGGTTTGTCAAGCGACACCGCCGACATATCTCCGCGCCCGAACGTCAAGCCGTCGTTTGCGTTTTCCTTTACGCTGCCGACCGCCGCGGGCGCTCCGCAGACCGCGCAGAACTTTGCGCCGCGGTTCAGCTCAAGACCGCACTTGCCGCAATATGTTTTCGCACCCGTCTCGTGAGACGCGGCGGCGGGCTTTACGTCTGAAACCGCGCCGCATGCGTTTCCGCAAACGGGGCAGAATTTCGCGCCGTTTGGTATTTCGCTGTTGCATTTTGTACAAATCATATTAAAATCCTTTCACAAATGGGCAGACTGCCCGACCAAGCAAACCGTAAATATGGTTAGCCACTTTTATTATATAATTTTTTCAACGTTTCGTCAATATCGCGCACGACAAATTTGCACTTTAATTACCGTGAGTTTTGTGCAATTTGCAACAAACGTGAAATAACCTTATATAATTAGTGTGGAAAATTGCCATGTGAAATGAAATTTTAATGTTTCTCGTTGCTGCGTTTGTTTGTTTTAATTTAATGTGCCGCCGTACCGGGAGCAAGGGGCGTCCTATCGCAGCCGTGCGGCAACATTTAAAATATATAACAACGACCAATTTAAGTAATAAACCAAAGCCCTGCGCGGCTTTAATAAATTAACAATATTTTTTTAAGTTGGCGCTTGACTTTTTTACCTAAATGTGGTAAAATAAC
>CAJTTH010000009.1 GCA_910579125.1 uncultured Oscillospiraceae bacterium
TGGCTTTGTACCGCCGTTTGTGGGCATAATATCTTTTTGGTAACAATTAGTTGGTACGGGTAACAGGGGTCGAACCTGCATGGATTACTCCACCGGAACCTAAATCCGGCGCGTCTGCCAATTCCGCCATACCCGCATATTAAATTATCTGCCGATTTTTACTTGCCCGACAGCCACAAGGGAAAACTTCACTGTAGTATCGCTGCCCAAATCCAGCGCGTCTGCCAATTCCGTCACAGGTGCATATTAAATTCTCTGACGTTTCGTCGAGCAAACCCAACAAAATAATTATACCATAACTGAAACAAAAAGTCAATGCCGAGCTAACAGCAGACAGCCTCACTGTTGTAAAACCGCCGAAATCCGGAGCGTCTGTCGGTACGCCATACCTGCATATTTAATTTACCGTATATTCGACAAATTGAGTTTTGTGACAGCGGTTATCAGTTTTCAAAAGTAAACCCACAATTATGACTGCTTTCCGTTCCGCAGATGCGATAAAAGCCGTTTGTATATTCTTCAACAACCTTTTTCCAGAACAAACCGGCAGGAATATTGTTTTTCCAATAGCAGACCTCCCAAGTTCCACGATACATATCAAACAACTGTATCGCTGCCTGTTTGCCAATCCCCATTCTTCGATACTTCAGCATAACAAAAAATTCGCCGAAGCATCTCGCGTCTGCTTCCTTCCGATAGTCACAATGGGGACAAATTAAGGCAAATCCCGCGATCTTTCCATCAGCTCGTATCAAATAAGGAAATCTTCCCTTTTCATTCCAATAGTCGTCAATATGATCATATCCATAGTATCCGTATTCATTAACATCGTTATTGCTGTAAACCGAAAATTCATAACTGTACAACTCCATCAGCCGAATTAAGAGTGCCTTTTCATCAACAGACATAAGATGTAATGTAATATCCATTTTCTCCGTTCCCCCGTTCGATCACGATTTGTTAGGCAATTTTCACTTTCCGATATTCTGTCACAACAATTCTACTGTTGTATCACTGCCCAAATCCGGCGCGTCTGCCAATTCCGCCATACCCGCATATTAAATTATCTGCCTATTTTTACTTGCCCAACAGCCGCAAGGGAAAACTCCACTGTAGTATCACTGCCCAAATCCAACGTGTCTGCCAGTTTCACCATACTCACATATTGAGTTTTCCGCCGATTATTTTACTTGCTCGACAGTTGCAAGGACTATACTGAAGTAACGCTGCCCAAATCCGGCGCGTCTGCCAGTTCCGCCATACCCGCATATTAAGTTTTCTGCTGGTTTTTTACTTAACCGACAGTCGCAAGGGAAAACTCCACTGTAGTATCGCTGTCCAAATCCGGCGCGTCTGCCAATTCCGCCATACCCGCATATTAAGTTTTCTGCCGATTTTTTACTTGCCCAACAGCAGCAAGGGAAAGCTCCACTGTAGTATCGGTACCCAAATCCAACGTGTCTGCCAGTTTCACCATACCCGCATATCATTTTTTCTGCCGATTTTTTACTTGCCCAACAGCAGCAAGGGAAAGCTCCACTGTAGTATCGGTACCCAAATCCAACGTGTCTGCCAGTTTCACCATACCCGCATATCATTTTTTCTGCCGATTCTTTACTTGCTCAACAGCCGCAAGGGAAAACTCCACTAAAGTATCACCGCACAAATCCAACGTGTCCGCCAGTTTCACCATACCCGCATATTAAATTTTCTACCTATTTTTACTTGCCCTACAGTCGCAAGGGAAAACCTCTCTGTAGTATCGCTGCCCAAATCTATCGCGTATGCCCTTTTGCCACAGGTGCATATTAAAATTTCACCAACTTGTTGAGTAAACCCATCAAAATAATTATACCATAACCGAAACGAAAAGTCAATACTGGTTTTCTGATACGAACAGCAGACAGCTCTATTGAAATTTTTTAGACCATTAAGATGTTAAATATATTTCCCGTTTTCTATTTCAAACTTCATTATATCAACATTCAAGACATGAACACTGCAATAATCCGCTTTAAAGGAGCAATTCTTGTTGTTCCATTTAATTCTTTTTACCAAATGATAAATAATATTGATAACATCACCGTGCGTCACAACCAAAATGTTGCCTTGTGCATTTGAATGCTTAATAAGAAATTCCTCAAACCATATCTTTATACGCATATAGAATTCACGGGGGCTCTCTCCATTTGGGTAAGCCTCATTCCATTTCAGCGAACTAAAAAATAATCCCGGGAATTGTTCAAGCGCCGTTTCATTCCGCATTCCGGCTAAATCGGTGGTCATAGTCCTCCGTAAATCACTTAAGATAATTTGTGTAATGTTATAATAACTATTATTTTCTTTAAGGTGTTTCGCAAGTATTTCTGCCTGTTCTATACCTTCGGGGATCAAATCAGAATTACTCCATCCGCCGCGATATCCATCATCATCTTTTCCATGCCTGACAAAAATCATTTTCACACAACTCACCTCAACAAATTATCAATCAGTTTTTTCGACCTTCTACCATAACAATAACTCCACTGTAGTAATGTTGCTCAAATCCAACCATATGCCAGTTTTCATCTGCCTGAAAGTCTTAATAATTATAAAATTTCATAAAGCCCGCCAAGGTTGTCTACCATATATTCGGGTTCTTCAATTTTATTTTTTATGCTCCAATACCGCCAAACGCCTTGTCTTATCCAAATTGTGTGCATTTCCAACAAATTTGCCGGTACAATGTCGTTGTCGATCCTATCATCATAACCGAATTACATACTTTGCATCCGCTTTTATTCAGCGCTGTTTCAAATATCTTCATATTGGGCTTTGAAACGCCGTCCTCTGTGAATGCAACGATCAAGTCAATATATCGCAGCAAGCCGTATTTATCTAAACGCTGTTCGGTTCCGGGAGATTGGCTTGCAATAATTCCGATCTTATATTTGCCGCTGAAAAATTCAAGTCATTGAACGGCGTCCTCATAAGGCGTTTCATACTCTTTTTGCCAGACAGGCAGGCATACTCCCAACATTTTTGCGGTTTCTCGGTCGCCCTTTTGAGTATGTTTGTAAAACTCAAGGGCGGTTTTGTAAACGTTATCGTATGTGGTGTTTGCCGCATCGGCTATTTTCCTTAGCCGATCTTCATATGCGAGCTCTTCATTTACCAATGTCCAACCGATATCAAAAAACAGCCATTCTGCATTTTTTTCATAAACGCCTCACACAATTAAAGGAACTCCACTGAACACTGCCCAAATCCAACGTGTCCTCCGCGAACTCAAAGAAATACCATTCCCGCACCCAACGACGCGTCCTCACGGGTAACAAACCCGAATTTCCTGTAAAAATCTTCTTTTCCGACAGAAGTTCCCAAATACGCCCGCAAATCTCCGAAAACCCGCTTATACATGCGGATTTTCTCCATAATACGTTCCATAATGCCCGTGCCGATTTTCCGCCCCTGATATTCGGGGAGCACCATAATGTCCTGAATATACAAAAACATCACGCCGTCGCCGATAAGCCTGCCGAACCCGACAATTTTCCCGCCGTCGTAAGCGCAAACGACATACAATGAATTCGCGAGTGCGCGTTCAACTGTATCAATCTCGGAAGCGCCCCAGCCGACCGCGCTTTTAAGCGCATTGTATTCGTCGGCAGACGGCACATTTTCAATAAAATCTATCATATACCCTCTTAAGTATGCGCCCTTACGTTGTCCCAGTCCTCCGCGTCAAATACGCCGATAAGCCAGTTAAAACCCTTGTGCTGCTCCATAACAACGTCGCTCATAAGATTGCCGCAGATCGAGCGGTCGTTCTTAATTCTTGCCTCGACACACGCCCAGTCCATACGCAGGCAAACATCGGCGTTGTCAAGTATCTCGGAGAGCGTATGCATTTTAACGTGCGACATTACTTCCTCAAAGCTATGACAGCCGCCGAGCAGCTTTATCAGACCGGTAGTATCGGTAATATCGGAGGGAAACGCAAGGTCGTGTTTCCCGAGAAAACCGCACGCCCAGAACAGCGGCATACACATCTCAATGCGCCATTGAAATTGATTTGCGTCACTCGGTGAAATGTGCGGTGCGTTCTCATCGGCGAGCGCAAAATATTTTTTCTCATCGTCGGTGAGTTCGTTCTCCAGACCGAAGCTCTTTAAAATATCGGTGAAAAATGCCGCGGATTCCGTACCGCTCTCGCCGTTGCATATGTCGATCGCGATCTGCGCTGCCAGAAACGCGCACACAACGCGCTTGACCGCCTCCTCGGGAGACTTCAGCTCCGCGTCGTTTTCGTTTGCCATCTCAGGCAGATTGGGATTTATCCGAACCCCTTGGCTCGTCAAAAACCGTTCAGAGCGCTCCTTTCTGCTGCCCTGTTTTGCTCTTGTGTTGAAAAGGCTCATTTCGGGTATCCTCCATTATATTACTCGTGCCCCATATAACGATATTATACCACACACAACCCGAAATGTCAACACAATAACCGCAGCCTTTCGCGGCTGCGGTTTTTAATTGTAATAGTAACATCAATATTCGTTACACCATGATTCGCGGTAATGCCACGGCAGATAGTCGAGCGGATCAAGCTGCTCATCGCCCAACCGAACCTCGAAGTGCAGATGAGGACCCGTGGTATAGCCCGTCATGCCTATACGGGCAATCAGATCACCGCCGGTAACTCTGTCGCCAACGTTGACATACAGTTCGCTGGCGTGGTAATAGTACGTACGGAAACCGTTATCGTTCTGAATAACTATAAAGTTTCCGCGGCTCCAGTCATTCCATGTGCTCTGGACTACAACGCCATTTGCAGCGGCGTAGATAGGCGTTCCTATCGGAGCAGTGATATCGACGCCGCCGTGACCCGCATAGCCGCCGTGCCACCAGACCATTTCGCTGATGCCGCCGCCGTCATGACCGCCTACGGGCCAGATCATCTTGCCGTGTTCGATATCCGTGCCGGGCGCTGCGTCATCGGGACGCGGCTTTGTACCTATCGCAATGACCTCCGTAACAGGCTGCGTTATCGTGGTACGGGAGAGTACACGTCTGCTGACCTCGTTGCCGTTTATGTAGGAAACATTCGCGACGACATATCGCTCGCCGTCCACACCCTCAGTATCCGGATAGCGGTTGCCCGCGTACATCATATCGTCGTCGATATAGCTTGTCGAGTACGGAATAGGCTCGTTATAATGCTCCTCGCGCGTTATTATTATCGTGAGATAAGGAACCTCCTGCGCAGTCTGTATACGATCGCCCGTATGCAGCTCGCTCTCCTCTCCGAATCCGGAATTAAGCCGCTCCAGCTCCGCATAAGTCATATTCAGCTTTTCGCACACAAGGCTCGGGGAATCGCCATCGGCTACCATGTAGTATGCAGCTTCTTGACGCATGGAGGTAAGTTGTCTGATTATCTCGTCCTCGCTGACAAAGCTGTCTGTAAGGTAAAGCCCGTAAATGTAGGAAATATCGCGGTCAAATTCGACCGTCTCCTTTTCCTCGCCCGTTCTGTACTTGGCGAGCAGACCGTCCAGAGCCGCGTCAACGCGGTCATGCTCAAGCAGCGTGCCGTAATACGCGTCCCCGACGTACAAGCCGTAGCCGTGCTGAATATCCGCGTCGAGCATTTCCAGCATTTTATCCGTCAGCTGGTACTGATTAAGCGAAACGCCTGTGCCGATAAGGTCGACCTCGTAGCTCGGCTCAAACGTAATGACCTCGGTGCTGCTGCCCGTATAGTTTATACGCTTCTGCACCATTTTCTCAGCGTCGGTGAAGACGGTCTCGCTCTCAATAAAGCCGAGAAAATCACCGTTGACGATGAGCTTCAAAGCGTACTGTTGATTGTTTGCGTATGTAACTATGTTGAACAGGAAAACACACGACACCACAGGAAGCGCCCAGTTGACGATAGTTACCGCCCAGCCGCGCTTTCCGAAGATAAGTCTGCCCGTCACGCGCAGCCGCGCGAGCACGCCACCGAGAACGCCTTTTTCACTGCGCGCCTTTGCGACCTCCGCGCTGCCCATTTTCATAGCCTTGCTGTAACGGATAAACGGACCCGCGAGGAAATTTCCGATGTTCCGCAGCACCCTTTTCAGCGGAACCTTTATTCTGTCGTATCCGCGCAAGATAGCCGCAATCACCCATAAAATACCGTGAGCGATAAGCGTCAGGATCGCGAGAAACGCGGCGAAAAACGTTTCACCCATTGATGAGACCGCATCAAAGAACGTGCGTTTGACAGCGGTCTTTGGTTTGTTGTCTTTATCGGTCAAAGTCATAAAAACTCCTCAAATCAAAAAAGATTTACTTAAAATATTGTAACATATTTGTAACCTTTTTTCAATAGCTTTTGAGATTTTTCGTCAACTTATCACAAAAAATTACTCCGAAATAACATAATCTACGGGATTTTCAATAGAGTTTATCCCATTCATTTCCAGAATAAAGTAAGTTATGTCTACCGTGCGTGAACTGCCGTTATCGTCCGTCACCTCGCCCTTTTCGGTGAACTCCGTAATATAACCGTCCGGATTTATGCGGTATATGCAGGTGAGCGCCGAAAACGCCGACACGTCATCCAGATTACCAGCGGTGTTCTCGTTAAGCCTTTCGCTGTCGTAAACGTAGGTGACCACGGTATCACCGCCGTCCTGTACCGTTCCCGCGGAGCTTACCGAAGCGCCGTCCAGAAAGAACAGCCCGCCGCGCGCATAAGGATAGCGGTACTTGCGGTTGTATATATTGTAGATATATTCCTCGCTGCCCGGGGTTATCGCCGACCAACCCTCCTGCTCTACCGTTTTGTAGAAGAATTGCTGTCCGTCGCTGTACGCCAAGCCTGTTTCAAGGCTTTCAAAGCTGAATATCATCTCGTCTCTTTTATTTATGAAGAAACGGAAATCCATAAGCTGCTTTCCCGTTTCATTGTCTTTCATTACAACTCTTGCGGAATCGAGCTTTTCATACAGCCCTTTAGCCTTTTTGACCCCGTCGTAGCACTCGGGCATGGGAGCGCAGCCCGCAAGCAGAATAGACGCGGCTATCATCAGAATATACAAAAAAAACTTTTTCATTCTCTGTCCTATCACAAAATAAAGGGGCAGAAAAGGCGCGCCGCCCCGGTGTCTGCGCCGCGAGTATTCGTTCCCGAAAGACCGTCTCGCGGCTGCGCAGCACCCCTGTACGGCAAGCAGCCTAAATTCCGCCCCGATTGCTTACGCAAAAACAGTTGCCTAATTACTCAGCGAATTCGCTCTCAACGAGCTTAACAAGACCGTCAACAGCCAGCTGCTCGTCGGAGCCGTCGGCAATGATGCGGATCTGAGCGCCGCCCACGATACCGAGCGAGAGGATACCGAGCAGAGATTTAGCGTTTACTCTGCGCTCCTCCTTTTCCACCCAGATAGAAGACTTGTACTCATTAGCTTTCTGGATAAAGAATGTAGCGGGTCTTGCGTGTAAGCCTACCTGGTTTTTCACTTCAATGTCTTTCATGCACATAAATAACAACCTCCATTACAATTGTGTCTTTTGTCAGCGAGCAACCTTTGCCCGACGGCGACTGCCGTCCTTAAGTTCTCTTTCTGTGTGCCGTTGCGTCAAGAGAATAAAGCCGCCCGAAGATTCGCCGTTATATATTTTTTTATCGGCGCTTACCTTTCTCTTAACTCTAGTATATCCAAATATTTTCCTCCCGTCAACAGTCTTTTTGTTTTTTTATCATTTCAAACTTGATTTTCTGTTTTTTGACGTATATTTCACGAAAGAAAGCGCCGATACTTGTATATCTTGCACAAAAAGTTTTCAACAATCTAATCAACATAGACATCTGTTTTCAACAGTTCTAAACAAAACCTCATTGTAATGGGGAATATCCATTTCCTACCATTCTTGTAAGTTACTAGGCATTGCAAGATAATTCTCATTATAGCGCTTAAACGAGAAAAATATTTGCGGACGCGGTGTTCATGTGACATCAGACATTTTAAAATTCTTCCATAAACAGTAAAAAATGGATAAAGCAGGCTTACTCATAATTTTTTATCGGAAATTCCTCGCAGCCGTTTATGTCATACCACTCGCCGCCGCAGAGCAGATAACGTTCGCTTGCGCCGTTGTTGATATATGACAACTCGCCGTCCGCAAACGTGAATGTGAACGTTTCGCCGCCGTCGCTGTCGCCCGGAGTCTCGCCCTCGGGAAACCAGCGGTGTCTGTATTCAACGCCGCCGAGCCACTCGGAGAGCGCGGTTTTGTCCTCAACGGAAAGCTCAAGCTCAGCGGTTTGTGCATTATGCGCATACTCGACCTTGACAATATCCCAAGCGTCTATCCCAAGATCGCTCACAAAGCCCACCGGAATCGGCTTTGGATTGCCGACGGAGAACCACTCGTCCCTGCGGCACAGATAACACGCGCCGCCACAGTCCAGATAACGGTATATCTCGGGTGCGTTCCCGCCGAACGTCAATTCAATCGTATATAAACGTCCGTCCTCAGGAACGCTCGCGACAGGCTCGGTCTCAAAGCCCTCTATCCATTCCCTGAGAGCGAGCGCTGTGCCCGTCTGTCCGCTGCGCTCCGAGACCTCGCAGCCGTCATTCACCGTGATCTTTGCCGCTGCCGTGGTGATATTGACGTTCCCTTGCGCCGTGCTGCCGCTTGTTCCCTTGTCCGCATACGTACCTGAGCAGCCACCGATCGTCATAATGCACATAACCGCCGCTATCATTATAATGTATATTTTCATGCGTCACTCCTCCTTGATAACCAGCCTTGCGACCGTCTCCTCGGTAAGATCGGCGTTGCTCTGATAGCTCGCCGTGAATGTGCTGCCGTCTGCTTTTGCGCATTTGAACGTATACATGAACATACCGCCCGTTATGCCGTAGTCATATTGCTGAAAATCGCAATCAACGACCGTGCAGTTAATTGAAAGCTCATTGTTGAGATAGTCCTCTGCAATAGCGGAAACATCGGTCTTAACGGGTTCTGCGGCTGCCCCGTCGGAAAGATAGCCGTTGACAATCCTTATCATCATATCTTTCAGCTTTTCCACGTTATACGCGCCGACGGTAGGCTCAATATGACCGCTGCCGACGCCGCTGTCGTCGGTGAGGAACGTGTATGTTCCGCCCGTCGTGAACGCCATTGCGCGCAACAGATATTCGGTGGACTTGTCAATGCCGCTGCTCGCCACGGGAACTATGCGGATACCCTTTTCGGCTGCCTGTGCAATATATTTATTCACGCTGTCAACAATCTGCACGTCGTCGTGGGGGGGAGCGTCGAGCACCAGAAACATTATCTTCACACTGTCTGCGTTCCAGTCATGCTTGTTGACCGCACTGTCGAGCGCCGTGTGTACTGCCTCGGGGAAGTCTCCGCCGCCGCCTGCCGACTGTTCGCGTATAGCCTCGGAGACCTCGTCGATATTCTCGCTGAACGGGAACTGCCGCACCTCGTATTCATCTTCGGTATCGCGGTAGAAGTTGACCGAAACGCGCGTCGGGATATTGGCGTTACCGGACTTGATGCTTTTTACAATATCCTCCAGCTCTACCTTGAGGTATTCAAGCTCGTCGCTCATAGAACCCGTAGTGTCGCACATTATCATCAGGTCGAGCTTTTTCGCTGTCGGGGAAACCGCGCCATCCATTTCCGCCGAGAGCGACAGATCGTGCGCGTCTGTGACCCACTCGGCGTTAAGCTCCGTTTTTTTATCGCCGCACGTCACCGTGACCTCCGAGGACGGCGTTTCGTCTGAGAACAGATACGCCTTGCCTTTATTGTCCGTGACCGCCGAATTTCCGTTCCAGTTCACTGCTGCGCCCGCAAGCGGCTTACCGTCCGCTGTGACCGTTACCGTAAGACGATAATCATCTGCGATGCGCCAATCGTCTTTATAGCGCGTCCAGACCTCATGCGAGCCGTAAAGCGCGTTCCAGTCCGCCCAATGTGAGTTGTCATTCCACTCGCCGCCCGTCAGCAGTCCCGACTGCGGAGGGATTTCGGTGACGTAGTCCTCGGGTTCAAAGCAGATGCCCGCGTTGATCCCGTCGGTTGCGCCCTCTGCGTCGGTGGCAAAGAACGCACCGCCCGCGTCGGCGGTCAGCGTATCATCACCGAGCATGCCGCCGATTTTGTCCAAAAAAGATTCCTTTTTGCCGCCGATATCCGTTCCCTCAAACTTTCCTGCGCTTGGAGCGCTTCCCGTGCCGTTTGTAATTGCCGAGCCGCCGTCTGCCGGAGCGTTTCCGATTGCCGAGCAGCCTGCCATCGCCAGTGCCGAGATAATCGCCAACAGCGTTACCAAATGCTTTTTCATATTATATTCCTCGCTTTCGATGAAGTGTAAATATTAGCTTCTATCAGTAATACCTGACAAATCGGAAAATGCTGCAAAAATTTCATAAATTTTAAAAAACTCTTGCCGAGCGATGAAAGGTATGTTCATTCTAGTGAATGTATTCCGGAGCTTGTTGGCGGCTGCATACGTCATGGGAGTTGACAATCTCCGCACCGCACTTCGCAAAGCGCGTGATATTAACGCGGATGAAGATGATTGGCAGAGGATTATCAATATGCTGGGGTCCGGGAATCGTAACGGAGGTAACAAGTAATTTGCGGTACTATGGCTATAGCAAAAGCCGGCTTGAAGCCAAGGCTGACGAAATAAATGAAGCGTTTGGCATAATATTCTCCCTTTCCAACGGACTGTGATTTTTTTGTAAAAGCCGTCATTTTATGATAATATTTTCGGGAAATATTGTCAAGAGAAAAGCCGCAGATTTCCTGCGACTTAAAATTATTGTTACCCACCGCTGCGAGCACTTTCTCCGCTGTATGCCCTCATCCAGTACGAAAGTTCGCCGTTGAGTTCGCCGAGAATTACCGAACCGTTTACATCGGCGTTGATTGTGAAAAAATCAAAGCAAGCGATTTCGTCCGCGTCGACTTTCACATAAAAGCTGCCGATAAATTCGCCTTTAAACTGCTCGGACGGCTCTGAAAGACCGTATGCCTTGCGGATATCGCCAGTGTGAAAGCCCTCTTGGCAATATCCCGCGCCGCCGATCTCGACGAGAAGCACGGGCGGCACTTGGCTGTCGCTTGTCATATTCACGAGGACAATGTTATACAGCGCCGCGCCCCCTCCGAACACCAGCGCGAGTGCCGCCGCTGCTCCCGCCGCGAGTTTGGCTGCAACGACAAAGCGCCGCTTTTTAAGCACCGCCGCCGAGCGCTCTATCAGCGCGTCGTCAATATATGAGATACCCTCGAAGATGTTTTCGGAATTCATACGTCCACTCCTTTCTTGTACAGCGCAAGTTTCAGCTTCTCGCGCATTCTGAACAGTATTGCGGTTATCTTGCTTTTTGAAAAGCCGCTCTCGCGCGATATTTCCGCGATAGTTTTACAATAAAAATACCTCTCGGTAAATACCGCCGCGTTGACCTCGGTCTGCTTTTTCAGAAACGCGCTTATCGTCTCGCCGATAAGCCATGCGTCTATCAGCTTGTCCGCGAAATCCCCCGTCGGAATGCAGTCCGCAAGCTCCGACAGCAGGACCTCCGCTTCACCGCCGCCGCGTTTCTGCCGCCGTCGGGATTTCAGCCGCGTAAGCGCCTGATTGCGTGTTATTTTCGCAAAATATGCCGCAAGCGAATCGGGGCGCTCGGGCGGTATCGCGTTCCAAGCCGCGTACAGCGCGTCGTTAAGGCACTCCTCCGCGTCCTCGCGGCTGCCGAGAATATTTGCCGCCACACATCGGCAGAAGCCGCCGTATCTTCGTTCGCTCTCCGCGAGTGCGCGTTCACTGCGCTGCCAATACAGTTCTATTATCTCCTTGTCGGTCATCGGTTCACCCCCCTGAAAAAGCTGTTCACTTATATAGTAGACGTTTTACTCTCGTTGATTGCGCCTAAACGAAAAAAAGACCGCGTAACGCAGTCTTTTTTATAAATTCGCCGTCATCTCAGCAAAGACCTCAACCATTTTTACTGCCGCGAACACCGCCGACGGAATGAATATCACGCTCCCCAACACCATGGTAAGCAGCGCGTTGCTGTCGATCGCCGAACGGTTCAGGCGGCAGTACAACAGCCTTATCTCCCTTTCGGGAACATACAGCTTGCCCCGCATTACCATTTCGCATGGAAATATATTCAGCACTTCCCTGTCGCCTATCCTGTACACCGCACACGGAAACCGCCGCTCCTCGCTGAACCTCACGAACACCGCCGTCGTTCTCTTTGAAAATGCGAGCATCACCGGACACACCGCAAAAAAACAACCGATAAGCACTATAAATATCCCGACGACGCCCATGCCCAGCACCGCGATATCGCCCCAACCGAATCCCAGACAGAGCATGAGCACTATTATCAATGCCGCACCTATCACAATATCCATAATATCACCTACGGATATTATAACACCTTTTCACTCAAATGTCAACATTTACCGCCCTTTTCCCCGTTACCCAGCTAACCGCGACTACCGCCGCAGTCAGCGCGGGAAGTCCCGCGCAGCAGATGATCCGAAGCGCCGCCGTTCCGATATAATCCAGAAAAAACATAAACGCAAGCCATATGATTGCCGCCGCGCAAAGCACCATAAAGCCGAGATACACTGCCGTAGTCGACTTTGCGCCGAAACGGTAGCCGAGCGTAAACGTCGGCGAAAGCGCTATCGCCTGAACCATGCACATACACAGCGGCAGCGCGAGCATAGGCTCTATCGGCAAGCTGAAAATCAGCGCGGCGAGAACGTTCAGAACAAGCGACAGCAGCGTGAGCAAACCGAGCACCACGCCCATAGCCGCGAATTTCGCGCCGACGATCTTGCCGCTCGTCAGCGGCATTGTGCGCTGCATTTTCGACCAGCCGCTGCGTTCGTCGTAGCCGAGAGTGTTCACCAGAAACGACGAACAGAGCGTTATCGAGATGTAGTTGACGATACCGTAGATCACCACGGATATTTCGACGGGATGGCTTGCATCTTCGACCGCCATTCCGCCGCCCATAAGCATAAGCATTGCCGAGGGCAGCAGCAAAAGCGCCAGTCCGCCGAATATCTGAAACCTCACACCGTAAAGGTCCTTCAGCACTAACCCTTTCATCAGCAAACATCCCCTTTCTTCACCCTCGCCAACAGAACGAAGTAGAATATCACATACAGCGCCGCCGAGATACCGAGTATAATAAGCAGCAGCCACCCGTTGGAAAGCAGCGTGATAAAGACGCTTACAAAGCTCTCCGTTTCTTTGGTAAACACATTGCAGAGTATCATTATAGGCAGCACAAAGCCAAACCCGAGCACCAAGCCCACTGCAAGCCCCGCCTTTTCGGCGCTCTTAAAGTCGATAACAAACGGAATGACCACCCATTCCACCGCGCCGCAACCCGCCGCCAGCACCGCTGTGGTCTTTATCGTATCGAGCGTGAAAAAGCTTCTGTCGAACACGCTCATCACAAGCTGCATTACCATGCACATTGCAATGCCTATGCCGATAGATATAACGTTTTTCAGCAGCTCCGACGTTACAAACGTATTCCTCGATATTCCGCCCGCAAGCGTCATATCCGTAAATCTGCACTTGATATTCGTCTCGAAATTTCGCGCGAGCCACTCCGTAATGACCGCGACCACCACAAGCTGCAAACCCGTAAACAGCATTGTGGGCGCTCCCGAATTATCGCCGGGCATAAGCTTCACCCACAACGCGCAGAACGCCGTTCCGAGCGCCGCCGTTATCCCCGCCGCGATAAACCATTTCTTATTAAGCAAAAAATTGCCGTATAATATACCTTTCATATTTTAAAGGCAAAAGCTCGCACCGGTCGCGCTTCGCGCACCCTAGCCAACGGCAACTCCTCCGCTTCACTTCGTTCCGCTCCGTCGTCACCGTTGCTTGCGGCTTTTGCCCATGCGCCTCCTTTTTGTAAATTTAAATTAAACGCCACGCTAAACAGCGTGTCCACGCGCGGCTTTTTGCAGAGGATTTCGGCGAAGCCGAAACTTAGTCCTTAACATAGAACACCATAATTTCCTCAATAGTCGGCGCGTCTGCGGGGATATCGGGGTAATTGTGCGCGTTGGTGGTCAGCACCTCGTTCTGGAAACGCCCCTTGCGCACGCCGATAATATCCGCCTTGTCGATACGCGCAAGTTGCTCGTCTGTACACTTGAGTATCCTGTGCCGCTCCATCATCTCGTTGCGCTCCTCGGTGAACATTATCTCGCCCTTGTGGATAAAGCAGATATAATCCGCGATATGCTCCAGATCGCTTGTGATATGCGTCGAAATAAGTATCGAATGGCTCTCGTCCTGCATAAACTCCAAAAAAATATCCAGTATCTCCGAGCGCATTACAGGGTCGAGACCGCTCGTCGGCTCATCAAGTATCAGAAGCTGCGTATCGTGCGACAGCGCCGCCGCGATCGACAGCCTCATCACCATACCGCGCGAGAAGCTCTTGAACCGCTTGTCGAGCGGCAACTCAAACTTCGTCATATATCCGAAAAAACGCTCGCTGTGCCACGTCTTGTAGATACCGCGCATCACCTTGTCAAGCTGCCTTACCGTAAGGTTTTCGGGGAACGACAGTCCGTCGAACACCACTCCTATCTTCTCCTTTGTCGCGGGAGACAGCTCGTCGGCGTTCTCGCCGAGCACCGTAATGCTCCCCTCGCCTTTTTTCAGCAGCCCGAGTATCGCCTTTATCGTCGTTGATTTGCCCGCGCCGTTCTCGCCGATAAAGCCCACCACCGATCCGCACGGCACATTGAACGATACGTTCTTCAGGCTGAACTGCGGATATGTCCGCGTTATATTCTTCACTTCAATACAATTATCCATAATATCTCCTATCTAAAACGCTCCGCGCACCGAGCGGCATAGCCGCCCCAGCCGAGTTACCTTGCTCCGTTCCGTTTGCTTCGCTCTCTCCACTTCACAAGGTAACTCGCTTGCGCTTCGCTGCGTGTTTTGCTTGTTGCTCTTGGCTATTGAATTTCTTCCCTGTTTGTTGACCAAAGACAATTGCGCTTATTCGGCAGTGCGGCTCAGGAGCGGTTTTCCCGCCACCCCTGTTCGCCATTAAACCGCAACGCTGCTGCCAACCAACCGGGGCGGACGTGCAAACCGCTATCGGCGGGACACTCGCAGCCGCCCCGCTGCGCGGCACAAATTTAAACGCACCTGCTCCCGTTAAGGCGACTGCTCGCGCCCCGCCTATTCGCCGTAGAACATCGCGAGAATTTCCGTGAGCTCCTCTTTTGTAACGCCGCTCTGGCGCGCGATATCGGCGGCCTTGCCGAGATGTTCCTCGATCTCGCGGAGATTATTCTCGCGCATCATCTCGGGATCGGCAGCCGAAACAAAGCTGCCGCGCCCCGTAAACGACTGTATAAATCCCTCGCTCTCCAGTATCTCATACGCGCGCTTGGTCGTGATAACGCTCACGCGTAAGTCCTGCGCGAGCGCTCTCATGGACGGCAGCGCATCGCCCTCGTGCAGCTCGCCGCCAAGTATCAAGCCCTTGATCTGCGCGGCGATCTGCTCATAGATAGGCACGCCGCCCGAATTTGTAATTATAATATTCATAAAATACCCCTCGGGACATATGTCCCCGCCGCTCGTTCCACTCGGCTGTGCACTTCCGAAGCGAACCTTGCGGCGTTCCTTTGCAAAGATTTACCGGTTTGAGAATACACTTCGCAATACCTCAAAATACAACTTGTTTTTATTGTGTATATCTCATATATACAATATATCACATAAGTACAAATTTGTCAATACCCTTTTTGAAATTTTTTGAAATTATTTCAGCCGCTGTAAAACATAAAGCGGAGGAACTAGTCCTCCGCTTCCAATTCTATCACCTCGTCCGCAAGAGCGGCGCATTCGTCCTTGTCGTGAGTGACGAGCACCACGGTCTTTCCCACGGACTTTCTGTGGCAATAAGCCATTACCGTGCGCTTTGTCGTCTCGTCGAGACCCTTGAACGGCTCATCCAGAAACAGCGCGTCATACTCCGCAAGCAGCGCCCTTACCAGTGCTGTTCGGCGTTTCATTCCGCCAGAGAGCGTCCTAACCGCCTTGTCAGCGCACTCCGCAAGACCAACCTCGGCAAGTTCGGCGGCTATCTGTTCCTTTGTGAACCTCTTACCCGTCACAAGCCGTATATTCGCGCTTACGGTAAGATTCTCGCACAATCTCTCCTCTTGAAACACCGCGCTTATCCGCTCCCCGTCGAAGATCACCTCGCCGCTGTCGGGCTTCACAAGCCCCATAAGCACGTTCAGCAGCGTGCTTTTGCCGCATCCCGAACGCCCCAGCACCGCCGTCACCTTTCCCTCGGCAAACTCGCGGGTGAAATTATTCAACACCATGTTTTCACCGAAACTTTTTGTAATTTTAACGGCTTTAAGCAACACTATCACTCCCTTACCTCGCAGTATCGTCTGACGGACGCAGCCGCTTCGGGCGGGGCGCGACGGCTTGCCTTAAGGTAAAGTCTGCGTTCCCGAACGATCTCTGCGCGGAGCGCGGCAAGCCGGAGTGCCCCGCACCCTCGGCTTTGACGAGTGTACCGCTCGGCACAGCCGCTGCAGCGCGTTTGCGTCATTGGGCCGCATTATCAGCGGCTGTGATGAGCGGTGCGCGAGGAGAAGCCCCCCGTTACATTCGCTCCACTCGTCTCTGCAGCAGCGCTGTGAGCGTCGTGAACGCTTTCTCGCACAGCCAACTCAGCAATATCACCGTAAGCGTCCACGCGAACAAATCCGCTGTCTCCAAATACACCTTAGCCTCGAACAGCTTTTCGCCAATCGAGCCATCCGGTATTCCGATAACCTCCGCAGCCGCTCCCGACTTCCAGCAAAGACCTATCGCCAACCGCGAAGCTGAGCGGAAATACGGCAGCAGCTGCGACAGATACACCCCGACAAACCGCCGCCATACAGGTATCCCGAACACCTCGGACATCTCCCTGAGTTTCGGGTCGAGAGCGTCGATCCCTTCCAACATATTCGAATAAACTATCGGCACGCATATCAAAAACGACACCAGCACAGACAAGTCCTTAGACCCTATCCATATCAGCGCCAGTATCGTGAACGACGCGACGGGTATCGACTTCATCACGCTTATCAGCGGCGAAAACAGCGTCCGTACAAACCGCAGCTTACCGGCCGCGAACGCCAGCAAACAGCCGCAAGTCAGTCCGAGTGCGAACCCGAGCAGTATCCGCGTCGCCGAAAATCCTACGCTCCGCCAAAAATTGCCCGTCGGCACGAGAACGCACAGTCGCTTCACGACGTCAACGGGCGAAACAAGCAGTATCTTACTGTTCAGCCTAACAGCGGCAATCTGCCAGACAATCAGCCAGAACAGCACGCTCGCGGAGGTGATGAGAAATTTTTTCAGATCCGCCTTAGCCCGTGAACTCATATGCGTAATAAAAGTCGTCCGCGGGCACCTTGCCGCCTACCGATTTCGCATCGTTGTCGGCGAGCACTTGCAGATAGCCGCCGAGCTTGGTTTTCATCTCCGCGCCCGTAATGCACACAATATGGCAGCTCGGGAGCGCCTTTTTCGCGACGGCTGCGGGCACGATATCATACTTTTCGATAAACGCCGCGCCCTCGTCAATATTATTGTTGACGTAATCAACAGAGCCCTTGTATTCGCTGAGAAACTCGTTGACCTGCTCGGGGTGTCCTTCCGCGAACTCCTTGCGCACGATAACGATACCCGTCAGCAGTGAGCTGTCCACGCCCAGTTTATCCCACTCGTCGTTGAGGTCAAGCGCCACGCGAACGCCCTCTTTTTTGCTCTGCGCGGTGGTAACGAACGGCTGCGGCAGCATTGCCACGCTGTTTTCGGTCGCAAGCAGCGACGCCAGACACTCCGCGTGTTCGCTCTTCCATTCGATCGTAACGTCCTTTTCGGGATCTATATTGTTGCTCTTGAGGATAAAGTTGAGCGCATATTCGGGTGTCGCGCCCTTGCCCGACGAGAAGATAGTCTTGCCCTTTAAATCAGCCGCAGACTGCACTGTCTCGCCGTTCTCGCAGATATACAGAACGCCCAGCGTGTTCACCGCAAGCGCCTGAACCTTGCCCTCAGTCTTGTTGTAAAGCACGCTGCCGAGGTTCGCGGGTACGCACGCGATATCCACCGTGCCCTGTACTATTTTCGGCGTAAGCTCGTCGGGAGCGGCGAGTATCTCAAAATTGTACTTCTTATCCGCCGCCTCGTCATTGTCGTTCATCAGCTTTGTCATACCCATTGCAGTTGGTCCTTTCAGAGCCGCGACCCTCACCGGCGCATTGTCAGGCTCGGTATTTTCGGGAATGCTCGAGGGACTGTTCAAGCCCTCATCTGTTGAACTTTCGGGAGCACTGCTTTCGTCCGTTGAACCGCTGCCGCTGCTCTCGTTCATCGAGCTTTCGGGAGCACTGTCAGACGACGAACCGCCGCTTGTTTTGTTGTCCGAACAAGCTGCGAACGTAAGGCACATAACCGCCGCAAGCATTGCCGCCAATGTTTTTCTGAGTTTCATAGTTACCATCCTTTCCTCGGCGCAAAAAAATGCGCCCCGAAAGACGCACTGAAAACGCGGCATAACCGCGTATTATTCATTAGGCGTTCTTTCGGCTCAATGTAAAATTTTGCCGTCAGTAAGATCCGCAAGACCGCATTCTGTCGGGAATTCCCTGAGGTCTGCTCTTGCCTTGCGGATATATTATAACATATTGTTAACGTTTTGTCAAGTGAATTTTTCGGGTGAAACCGCCATGCGTCACTTTCTTTTGGAAAAAATATCCTTATCCCTCTCACGGTGTTTCTGTGAAAGCGCGATACGCTTTTGCCGCACCACCTCTCTGAACGGCATTTTTGCGGGAGTCTGCGGCTCTGCGGACAGCTCCGACTCGTCGTAAACGTAATCCGCTGTAATATAGCCCACATCTCCCACATATTGACCTGTATGCCGCGGGAGCTTGCGCTTGCGCAGCTTGTTCTCGATGAAGTCCTTAAACAGCATATAAATTACCGCGCAGACGGGCACGCCGAGGAACATTCCCAACATACCGAACAATCCGCCGCCGATGATTATCGAAATCAGTATCCACACAGCGGGCAGCCCCGTAGAATCACCAAGTATCCACGGTGCGATTATATTGCCGTCAACTGTTTGCAGGATAACTTCAAAAATAGCAAACCACAATGCGTTCAACGGGTTCGCCGACAGCAAAAGCAACAGACAGCACGGTATGCAGCCGATAAACGGACCGATAAACGGTATCAGATTAAACACGAACATTATCACGGCGATAAGCGGCGCATACGGCATCTGCATTATCGTACAGCCTATAAACACGAACATAGCCACCACGAACGCCTCGACGATCTTTCCGACTATCGAGCCGAGGAACTTTTTGCTTGCCTCTCTGCATACGCCGAGGAAACGCTGAGCCTTATCCGCCTTGACGAACGCGAACACCAGTTTTTTGGTCTGCCCGACGAACATCTCCTTTTTCGCCAGCAGATACACCGAAAGCGTCAATCCGATAAACACGTTTTTCAGCGTATCAATAACCGCCCACACACCGTTCGCAACGTTCCCGGCAAAACCGAGCAGCTCGCCCGAATACTGATCCCATATTCCCTTTATAAACTTGCTGAAATCGTCAAGCGGATTACCCAGAAATTCCGCCAACTGCGGATAATCGCCCGCTATCTTTATGATAAAGCTGCGCACCGTCGCGATATAGCTGTCCATATTGTTGAATATCGCAACAATATTCGTCACCAGTTGAGGGATAACCAGAACTATCATCAGCAGCAGCGCCGCCAGAACCAGAAGCATAGTTATCGTCAGCGCAAATGCCCTTGCCCGTCCGCGAACCTTTGAGCTTTCCGAACCGGCCCACTTTCCGAACAGTCCGTTCTCGATCTTCATCATCAGCGGATTCAGCAGATACGCACAGAACACACCTATTATCAGCGGCGTTGCAACCGTCGTAAAGAACGTCAGCTTTTCCGACACCTTTTCAAAATTAAATATCAGCATTATCGCGACCGCGCTCACTACCACGCTTAACGTCGCATACACCGCTATGGTGAAATATTTCGAGTTCCAGTTTATCTTCATATTGACCCCTTATTTTATGGCAAAAGCTAGTAGGTGCGATTTATCGCTTCGGCGGCTTTTGCCGCTGCGTATTTTGTTTGTTGCTCTTGGCTATTCGCCCAGAAGTCTCAGCGCGTTTTTGCCGAGTATATTCTCCCGCTCCTCGTCCGTGAGCGGCAGCTTTGCGAACCGCTCCAGCTCGTCCTTGGCGCTCCACATCGGGTAATCCGTGCCCCACATGACCCTGTCCGTGCCGATCTTCCTTATTAACTCTGCGGCGTGCTCGGGAGACATCGCGTACAGCGAGCTTGAACAATCCGCGTAAACGCCGCTCCCCTCGAACAACTCCGCGCCCCTGTCCCACATCGACCACCCGACCAGATGCGCCCCGATCACCGTAAGCCTTGGAAACCTCTTCACCACATTCTTCAATCGCTCAGGCGACGAATAATCGTACCTGTTATCCCCGATATGAAACAAAACGGGAAGTCTCCCCTGTGCCGCCTCATATATTGGAAACGCGCATTCATCGTCAATATTGAACCGCTGAAAATCGCTGTGCAGCTTTATTCCCTTAAGCCCCAGCGAAATAATCCGCTCCGTTTCCCCCGCGATATCCTCAAAATCGGGGTGCATTGCCCCGAACCCTATCAGCTTTTCGGGATAACGCCTTACGCTCTCCGCTATGAAATTATTTATCGCTGTCACCTGTTCGGGAACAGTCGCCACGGACTGCACTATAAACCTGTCCACGCCCGCTGCCGCACCCTCGCTCAGCAGCGTGCCGAGAGTTCCGTCATAGTCCACGTTCATTCCGTAAAACCCGCCTATACCCTCCGCCGCGCGGTCGGCAATCTTGTCGGGGAATATATGCGCGTGCGCGTCAATTATCATATTTCTCTCCCATTCAATGCACAGCGGCGGTGTCGGACGCTTTGCCCGACACCGCGACGCTTTATTACGAGCGCCCGCAGCGTTCGTTATTTATCTTCCGACTCCGTCTCACCCGTCTGCTCCTGCGGCGGAATATACTCTATTATGTTCACCGAGCTGATAATTATATCGGTGACAGGCATATATTTCTCGCCGTTCTTGTCGGTAGTTACCTCCGCACCGGATATCATATCAAGCACGTCCAGACCCTCGAAGACCTGTCCGAAAACAGTATAGCCGCCGTCCCAGAGGGGATATCCGCCTATGGTATTATACTTCTCGGCAACCTCGTCGCTTGCCTTTTCTATCATATCGGCAAGGTTTGTGTAATATGTCGCCATTGCGTTAAAGGACGAATAGTTGGGGTCACTTTCCGTCATACTCTCTGTCTCCGCTGTGTACTTGGCAGCCTCCTCGCGTATAGTCGCGGGGTCATACTGCTTGATATCCGTCTGCGTCTTGGCGTTCACTATGTAGAACTGCGTGGTGTTCATACCGTCTATATTCGCATAGCCGAGTGCCCCGTAAAAGTTGCGCGCGTCCGCGCTCGTCTCTATCGGGAACGACCCTGTATTGCCGACGAGCGCCGAACCACCCGTGCCGTCGCCGTACAAGGAGCCGCCCTGTATGCACATATCCTTTGCGACCTTGTGTATCTTCAAGCCGTTGTAATAGCCCTGCTTAGCGAGCTTCTCAAAATTATCCACCGCGACAGGCGCAATGTTCGGGAACAGCTTTGCGCGTATCACTCCATAGTCCTCGATAACTATCTCGGCGATCTTATCCCCCTCGGCAAACGTCACCGTATTGGAAATATTGCCCGCGGGAGTACCGCTGCAGCCCGCAAGCCCAAGCACACATGATGCCGCCAGAGCCGCGCTTAAAATTACCTTGCACACGTTTCTCAGCTTCATAATTTAACCCTCCACATACTCGGATACGTAAACGTTCTTTATGATAATGTCCTTTACCGGCTGTGATTTCTCGCCGCTGCTGTTTTCTTCCACCTCGGCTGCGGAAATACTGTCAATAACGTCAAATCCCTCGTACACCTGTCCGAAAACGGTGTAATCGCCGTCAAGCGAGGGCGTACCGCCATTTTCATTATAGCGCGCCTTTACGTCGTCCGCGAACCCGTTGTACTTGTCGAGCTCCTCGTTAAGATTGTCCTTGAGCGAACTGTAATATTCTACCGCGTCGGCATTGCCGTCGTACTCCTTGATATATTGATCGCACAAGGAAACGTTCTCCTCATAGACCGCGATCTGGTCGTCAAGCGAGGTCTTGCTGTTGACAACGTAGAACTGCGTGGAATTCTGACCCGCCGCATTCGCGTAGCAGAGCGCTCCGTAGAAATGCCGCGCCTTTTCCGCCGTTTCAATGCCGAATGAACCGCCGTTCACAAGCGCGTCGCCGCCCGTGCCGTTGCCGTTGAGCGAACCCCCTTGGAACATAAAGTCCGCCATAACCCGATGTATTTTCAACCCCTTATAATATCCGCTGTTGCAAAGCCGCCAGAAATTCTCCACTCCCTGCGGCGCGATATCCGCAAACAGCACCGCCCTTATCGTGCCGTAGTCCTCAATCTCGAATGTTGCCACAAGATCGCCCGCCTTCGGCGAAACGTCATCAATATTGGTATGGGTCACGCTTGCCGCCGCGTCAAAAACTTCCTTATCCCACGCGGCATCGTCATTTTTCGCGCACCCCGTAAGCAACATACCCGCCGCAAGCGCCGTGCACATAAAAAATTTTTTCAGCTTATTCAACTTCATCTTCCCCGCCTTTCCGTTTATTCAGAACCTTCAGCCGAGCCCGACTGTCCGCTGTCGGAAGAACCCGTCGGCAGCCCCTCCGGGTGGAGCAGCGGAAACTCGTCCACATCATCGCCCTCACTGAACGTCGAGATCGTCACACTCTTAATTTTGACCTCGTTCGAAGCCTGTCCTTTATCGTCCGCGGGGATATGCGTCAGCTTATCCACCACGTCGAACCCGAGATATGTCTGCCCGAACACTGTGTACACGCCCGCCATTCCGAACACGCCGCCCGCCTCATAAAACTTGTCAAACAGCTCAAGCATTTTCGCGCGTTCGGTTTCGTCCTCGATATTCGTTGCGCTGCTCTTCAGCTCGTTGATCGCGTCAGCGGTGAGGTTCTCCGCGTCGTTATTGCATACGAACCAGCGTGCGTCGCAATAGCCCTGCTGCTCCGAATATCCGAGCAGCGCACCCTTGAACGGCCAGAGCTCGGGAGTATACTCGTTCAGCATGAGTCCTTTCTCGTCGTCTCTGCCTATATACTGTCCCTTATCGTTGATCCGTCCGCCCGCAAGAAAATACACATCGTTCTGAACGCCCTTTACAATGCTGTCATTATAATACCCCGCGTTCGCCTTTTCAATAAACGACTTCACCTTATTCGGAGCGTACTCCTCATACAGCACCGCCCTTATCTCGCCGTATTCCGTATCAAACACCGCGATCGTATCCCCGTCTTTCGGCGGCGACAACTGAATAAAATCGTTGCTCATCTCCTTAAAATCATAACTCATCATTCCGTTCGGCGGCGCACTCGAGCACCCCGAAAGCGTTACTGTCATTACAGCCGCGATAACCGCGGCAAATATCTTCTTCATTTCCTGTCCTTTCTTATTCTAAAAGGCAAAAGCTCGCACCGGCTCGCTCCGTTCGCCTAGCCGAGCAGCATTGCCTACGCTCTGCTCACTTCGTTCGCTCCACTACGGAAATACTGCTCGCTTGCGACTTTTGCCGCTGCATGTCTTGCTTGCGGCTCTTGACAACAGTTTAAAGACTGCGCCTTTTGTTTGTCGCTCTTGTCGATTGTTCAAAAGCTGTGTTATGCCTTCTTAACTATGGTTCCCTGTCTGGTTTCCTCGACAATATATCCCATTTCGGTGATCTTATCGCGGATAGCGTCTGCCTTTGCGAAATCCTTTTCCTTGCGCGCAGCTTTTCTCTCCTCTATCAGCTCAGCGACCTCCGTAGGTATATCGCCGTCTTTCTTATTATACAACAAACCCAGTACGTTTGTCAATGCCGAAAATTCATCTTGATAAACTTTAATATCACCCTTAGTAACGTCTTGTGAACCGAGAGCCGTATTTATCTTGCGCACAAGCTCAAAAACCGCCGCAATGCCGTCTGCCGTATTGAAATCATCGTCCATAGCCTTGTTGAAGCTCTCACGCGCAGTCTTTACGTCCTCGAGAGCCGCCGAACCGGCCTCGCCGTCCTTTGCCGCGCCGAGAACTCTCTCCATACTGTCGCGGCAGGTATACAACCTTGCGAGCGCAGCCTTGCAGCTCTCGATGACCTCAAGCGTGTAATTGAGCTGACTTCTGTAATGCACTGACAGCAGCATAAAACGAATAGGCTCATAGCCGTACTTAGCCGACAAATCGCGCACCATAAAGAAATTCCCCGCCGACTTGGACATCTTCTTATTATCCACGTTGAGCATTCCGTTGTGCATCCATATTTTCGCAAGCGGCGAACCCGTCGCGCACTCGCTTTGCGCGATCTCGTTCTCGTGGTGCGGGAAGATCAGATCGCTTCCGCCGCCGTGAATGTCGATCGTATCACCGATATAATGCCTCGACATCGCCGAACATTCGATATGCCAACCGGGACGTCCGTTCCCGAACGGCGACTCCCAGTACGGCTCGCCGGGTTTTGCAGCTTTCCACACTGCGAAATCCATGGGATCGCGCTTTTTCTCGCCGATCTCGATACGCGCTCCCGCCTTAAGATCGTCCAGCGGCTGATGCGAGAGTTTTCCGTACTCGGGGAACTTTGACGTATCAAAATAAACGTCACCGTCCGCCTCGTAAGCGTAGCCCTTATCCACAAGCGTTTTAACGATATCGATAATTATCCCCATATTCTCTGTGACCTTTGGGTGAATATCGGCGCGGCGGACGTTCAGTCCCTCTGCGTCCGTGAAGTACTCCTTTATCGCGCTCTCGGAGACCTCCGACGATGTTTTCCCGAGCTCATTCGCCTTTTTGATTATCTTGTCATCAACGTCGGTAAAGTTCTGCACATACAATACCTTGTACCCGCGAAACTCCAGATACCGCCGCAGCGTATCGAACACGCACAAGGCACGCGCGTTTCCTATGTGTATCAGATTATACACAGTCGGTCCGCAGCAATATATCTTCACCGTGCCCTCTTCAATCGGCACAAGCTCCTCTTTTTTTCTTGTCATCGTATTGTAAATGAACATACTTTCTCTCCTTAACCCTAAAACTCTGCGGTATCGGAATTGCGCCGAAAAGCGGTTCGCGCGCCGCCCCTTACCGCATCAACTTTACCCGCTTGCCAAACCCGACCGGGGCGGACACGCAAACCGCCGCCGCGGGGCACTCGGTCTTGCCGCGCTCCGCGCAGAGACTGTTCCGCAGTGCTGACGATACCCTAAGGCAAGCCCTCGTGCCCCGCTCAATCACCGCCGTGTTCCTTAAAGTTTTCAAGCTCCGCGCGAAGCTCGTCGACCTCCTTAGTCAACCTGTCAATATACATAAGATGACTGCAAAGTATCTCCGAAACGGGATCAGGAACGTGTATCTGATCGAGATCGCTGTTAACGATCTTGATACCGTCACGCTTGACGACCCTCGCGGGAACGCCGACCGCCGTACAGTTGGGCGGAACCTCCTCAAGCACGACAGCGTTCGCGGCGATCTTCGAGTTATCCCCTATTCTGAACGGACCGAGAACTCTCGCGCCCGCGCCAACCATAACATTATTCCCGAGCGTCGGATGACGTTTTCCGACGTCCTTGCCCGTACCGCCGAGCGTCACATTCTGATAAAGCGTGCAGTTGTCACCGATCTCCGTGGTCTCGCCGATAACGACCCCCGCACCGTGGTCGATAAACAGACCCTTTCCTATTTTCGCCCCGGGGTGAATTTCTATTCCCGTCTTGTGCCGTGAACGCTGCGATATCCACCGCGCGATAAAAAAATGCCCGCGCTCGTGAAACCAATGTGCTATTCGGTAGCTCCGCACCGCCTTGTACGACGGATACAGGAAAAACACCTCCCAAGCCGAACGAACGGCGGGGTCGCGCGCCTTTATCGACGCAATTTCCTCTTTCAAGCGCTCAAACATTTTATCTCCTATCTGAATGGCAAAAGCTCGCACCGGGCGGCTTTCGCCGCCCTAGCCGAGCAGCATTGCCTCCGCTCCGCTCACTTCGTTCGCTCCTCTGCGGCAATACTGCTCGCTTACGACTTTTGCCTCTGTGTCATTATCGCGTTGCCATTTTGCTTGCGCTCCGCTTTGCTGCTCCTACTGTATGCCGCATTTCTTTGTATGCGCTCGGCCGCGTGTTTAGCTTGCGGCTCTCAACTATAAACTAAAAAGCCTCCGCGCGTACAGCCGTCTGTACTGCGCGAAGGCGTTAGTAACGCTGTTCCACTTCGCTTCGGGCAAATCGCCCCTCGTTGCTCCTTAACGCGGAAAACGGGCGCAGATACTTAATTCCCCGCACCAACCGAGTGCCTTGCGGCACATCCGCAGCCGCACTTCATCGGCTGCGGATCCCGCGCTCGCACCCCCGCGCGGTTCTCTGTACTCCGTGTCACCGACTACTCTTGCTGCATTATGGTATTTGTATATTTATTATACCACAATTGCACTATAATTTCAAGCCGAAAATACACCGTTTTCGTTAACAATTATTGTGCAATTTAACCTAAAAGTATAATTGCCAGCGCCATGATCAGCTTTTTATCCGCGTTCTCGCGCCACAAAATGAAAATCAGTCCGGCGATAAGCAGCATATCCCTGTCCGACATTATCCTCGAAACAGGATCGGACGGCGCGTTTTTCGGACAGTTTCGGCACTCGTTTTGCGCATACTTTCTTTCGTGATTTTCTGGACGTTTTTTTTCGTTATTTTCACGAGTAATATCTGAGCTTTTTTGAACGTTCTTCCGCACATTTTTTTTACTCTGAATATTATGATCAAAATTGCCGTCATTATGATTGTTGACAGCCCTGTATAATGCGGATTGTGTTGAATTCCATACCATACAAATCACCTCGAAAAAAAGCGGTTTTCTGAGCCGAAAAAAGCACTCAAATTCACCTAAAAAAACGACCCCGGCAAGCACCACGAAAAAAAGCTAGATCAGCTTATCGAAAAGTCCGCTCTCCTTTAACACCGGGAGCAGCGAAAACAGCTTCATCAGCCGCAGCGCCGAATCCACCTTTGAGCGATTCTCCTCACGCAAAAGCGGCTTCAGCGCCAACAGGAAGCGCTCGTTGTCGTTCGGCTGATTGAACATCTCGAACAGGCTGAGCATCTTCAGCAGCATCTCGGGGTCAAGTCCTGAGAACAGCCCCTGCTCCTCCGAGCTGTCCTGACGCTCGTTTTCCGCTTTGTTATCGTCATCCTCCGTGAGCGCACGGAGAATGTCCTCGATATTGTCCATGCGCCCCTCCTTACTACCGTTTGTTCATCAGAATACGCATTATGTCGTCGGGACTTGACGCGCGGCGAAGTTTTTCCATAAGCTCCTTGTTCGCCAGCACCTCGCGCAGCTTTTCCTTGTCCGACTTCGACAGACCTGCTGATAAGCCCTTTACATCGCCGTTTTCAAGTGTTTTTTTCAGCTTGTCGGGCGATGTTCCCAGCTTTTCGCTTGCCGCGCTTATCAGCTTTTCAAATTTATTTTCGTTCATAAACTGTTCCTCCCGTTAATAAAATTTGTAAAAATCCCATAAAACCCCTTTTATTTTTCGGGATTTCATGGTATAATTATATGTATTATCATGCCGCAGTGCGTTATTGAAAGGTAAGAAATATGAAAATTCTTGTTGTGTCCGATACTCATGGGAGCTACGACGCTCTCTCAGCGATAATAAACGATAACCCCGACGCGGATATGCTCGTTCATCTCGGCGACGGCGAACGCGAGTTTGCTCTCGCGGAAAGCGCTTTTCCGCAACTGCCCATGGT
Organism: uncultured Oscillospiraceae bacterium; assembly: GCA_910579125.1. GTDB lineage: Bacteria > Bacillota > Clostridia > Oscillospirales > Ruminococcaceae > CAG-115. The sequence continues at coordinate 28,077 of CAJTTH010000009.1, forward strand.
CTCCGTCGGCGGCAATTGCGACTTTGGAACGCATAAGGCGTCACATATCGTGCAAGCACGCGGTCTGAAAGTCTTTTGCTGTCACGGGCATACGCTTGGTGTGCATGAGGGAGTTTCCTTACTTGTGAACGCCGCCAAACAGAACGGCTGCAAAATTGCGCTCTACGGACATACGCACGTTTACCTCAGTGAAATTTCCGACGGTATTTATGTGATGAACCCCGGCAGCCCCGAATGTCCGCGCGGCGGCAACAAGCCCTCCTACGGCGTTATCGAACTAAACGGAGAAGATCAAATTGAGATGAAGATCATTACTTTAGGGAGTAAGTAAGCATAATGGAAAACTTAATTTCACTTGATGAAGTCGATTCCACCAACAACTACCTGAAAGCGCACTGCGTCGAGCTTCCCGACGGCACGGCGGTCACGGCGCGCGTCCAAACCGCGGGCAAGGGGCGGCGCGGTCACGCTTGGTCAACGAATGACGGAATGCTGCCGCTGTCGGTTCTGCTCATAGATCCGCCCGAATGTGAAACTCTAACCGCGCGCGTGGGACTGGCGGTATGTGACGCGCTCACCGAAATGTACGAGCTGTACCGCGAACTCCCCGAGATCGGCATAAAATGGCCGAACGACGTAATCGTCTCCTCACACAAGGTCTGTGGTATTTTATGCGAGAGCGTGCGTTTTGGTGCAAGTACGGCTGTAATTTGCGGTATAGGTATAAATATTTCACAAGACGAGAATTATTTTTGTGAGGTTGGTCTGCCAAACGCGGGTTCGCTTTTAATGCTGACAGGGTTCGCTCCCGATCGGCAAGCGATGCTCGAAACGGTGGTTCGCGATGTAAAAAGCCGCGCCGCTATGCCGTTTGCGGATTGTCTTGACGAATACGGTTCGCGAATCGTTAATGTCGGACGGAGCGTGAAAATTCTCGGCGCGGACGGCAGCGAACGCGTTGCAGAAGCGGTAGGCGTTGCTCCCAACGGATATCTTATCTGCCGCGATGGGAACGGTTTTTTTGAGGTCGGCTCGGGCGAGGTCAGCGTGCGCGGACTAAACGGGTATGTGTAACACCAAGAGCGGCAAACAACAGGCGCAGCTTTAAACTGTCGCCAAGAGCCATAAGCAAAACACGCTGTGAAGCGGAGCGCAAGCGAGTTGCCTTGTGAATTGGAGAGAGTGAAGCGAACGGAACAAACCAGCTCGGCTATGGCGGCTATGCCGCCCGGTGCGCGGAGCGCTTTCAAATAAACACCACTTTTGTCAACGTTAAGGAGATAAAACAAAATCCTTATTCAACATTCAGGAGAGGTAGAGATTTTAAAATTATGATAGAAAACGAATTTAAAATACTGCTCACAATGGAGCAGTATGAGAAATTATTGTCACTTTACAAGTGGGACAGAACGGTAGTGCAAACAAATCATTACTATGACACGGACGATCTTCGGTTGGCAGAAATGCACATAACTTGCCGTGTTCGTGAAATAAACGGCGCGTACTTTTTGCAGATGAAGTTTCCCGCCGCAAAGGAATACTCACGCGTGGAGCTTGAAAGGACGCTGAACTCGCTGCCCGAGACACTTGCGGCGGAGGAGCTGTTCCGCCCCGACGGCTGCGTCGCTCTTCCCGAGGTAAAGCGGCTGGGAGCGCTCACCACGACGCGCTCTGTTAAGCGGTTTGATGGCGTGGAGATCGATCTCGACAAAAGCGAGTACTTCGGCAAGACCGACTGCGAGCTGGAAATCGAGTTCACAGACGAAACAGCGGCGCGTTCCCTACTCGCCGAGATCACTGAAAAGCTGGGTATACAGCCGAATTCCGAAGTCTGCATGGGTAAGATACGGCGGTTTCTGGAGGAATATACCAAAACAAAAACGGCGCCTTAACCGGTGCCGTTATTTGTTGTTTTCGGGAGCATCCTTGTCAAAAAGTACGTCATAAAGCCGCTGTGTGCTCTCGACGAAGCAGCAGCCGTCCTGCGCGTATATAACGACAACCTCCGTACCCTTGGGCAGCCGACGCTCGTTCGCCGAGACTGCCCGCATGAGATAGCTTTTTGCGCCGTGTTTCACGGTTATCACGCCGAAATTGTCTTTTTCAATGTCCTCGACGACCTTGCCGTCAAGCCCCTCCAGTTCGCTGTCGTTCGGCTCGGCACTTTTGTGGAGCTTGTCGCTGAGCGGCGATATCACAACGCTGATGATGAAATTTCCCGTAATGCCCGCCATTGCGCCAAGCGGCATGGATATCCAGCCGACAAGCCCCGCCGCGTCCATAAGCAGACCCGCCACTGCCGCGATAAACACCACTATTATCAGTCGGAGCATATTCTTCGGGAACACCGTCTGCCACAGATTTTTGTCCGTTTTGTCCGTGAACAGTTCGCCTGCGTCAGGAAAAAACCGTTTCCCGAAAAACAGCCAAGCGAGCATCTGCGCGGTGAGATATCCCCCCGAAAGCACTATCACCAGAATGTAGAAATTTCTCATTAAGCTATCCTATTCGTCTATATCGGACCTATCCTTGAGGGCGAGTTTGACCTTGTTGACGCGCAGCTCCTCCGCCTCAAGAACCGTCACGGCAAGGTCGTCCGTTTCGGATGTGTCTCCTGATTTCGGGATATTGCCAAATAATTCCAAAACCCACCCGGCAACCGTATGCGCCTCGCTCTCGATATCGACCTCAATATCACGTCCCGAAAAATAGCGTCGCAGACTGTTCAGCGAAACGTCGCCGTACACCGAAAATTCGTTGTCGGACAGCGCCGTAACAGGGCTTTTAACCTCGTCGCTCTCGTCCCATATCTCTCCGACAAGCTCTTCAAGCAGATCCTCCATTGTGACTATGCCGAGCGTTCCGCCGTGCTGATCAAGCACCACGCTCATGTGGCACTTTTTCTTCTGCATAGTCCGCAGCACCTCGGAAATCTTCACCATGCTCGGCAGATAAACCGTCTCCTGTATCAGCTCGCGTATCGTAAGCTCCGCGCCCTTTTCTTCGTATGCCTTGATGAAGTCCTTTTCGTTGATTATGCCGATTATGTTGTCGAGCGTTTTCTCGACGACGGGCATACGCGAATACTCCTCGCGCAGAAATTTTTCACGCACCTCCTCCGCGCTGTCCGTCACGTCGACCGCGACGACACTCACGCGCGGTGTGATTATCTCGTCAACCGTTATCTCATCGAACATCAGCGCACTGCGCACAAGGTTGCCCTCCTGCTGCTCGAGAACGCCCTCGTCCTCGATCTCGTCGATTATCGCCATAAGCTCCTCTTCGGTAACGCTCACCGACTGCTTGGTGTTGAACAACTTAGCCACGCCCTTTTTCAGCAGAATGAAGAATGCCGAAAAAGGCGTGAAGATCACCGTCAGAAACGAGATGACCGCCGAAACGCCGATACAAACGCCCTCCGCGTGATCCTTGGCGATCGCCTTGGGCATTACCTCGCCGAATATCAGCACCACGAGCGTAGTCGCTATCGTCGAGACAAGCGAGCCGTACTGCTCGCCGACCACAGCGATCGCCATAATGGTCGCAATGGACGACATGGCGATATTCACGATATTGTTGCCGATAAGGATAGTCGTGAGCGCCTTGTCGTACTTGTGAAGTATTTTCAGCGCCCTTGCCGCCCCGCGCGAGCCGTTCTCCGCCATACTTTTGAGACGTATGCGGTTTACGCTCGAGATCGCCGTTTCCGATGCGGAAAAGAACGCCGACATCGCAAGCAAAATAATTATTAACGCAATATTCATACCGCTCATACGCTGAACTCTCCGATCCTATCCCCCAAAGCAAACTTCCTTATGCACTCGGTTACGCCGCCGTGATTATTGTCGGGGGCTATGTACGCGCACATTTTCTTTACATCCTCGTGACCGTTCTCCATACAGAAGCTGTGTTCTGCGAGCCTTAACATTTCCACGTCATTAAAATAATCGCCGAACACCATTGTTTCCGTCCTCTGAACGCCGAGCCGCTTCTGCAAAGCCGCCAGTGCGCTCCCCTTGCTTACACCCGACGCCATTACGTCCATCCACACCTCGCCCGACGCCTGTACGTTCAGGCGATTTCCGAATATCCCGTCCAATGACGGCTTTCCGTGAGCCAACGTTCCGCGCTCGTCACAAACCGCGACCTTATATATCATTTCATTCACTGCGAACAAGTCCTCGACCGCGCAGTGCTTCTTGTAAAACCGCCCTACCTCGCTGTAGAACTTATCTCCCGAATTGATATGATACACTCCGTTCTCCGCGCAGACAACAACACGCAGATCACCGATTTCACGGCACGCCTCCAGCAGTTCCCGATATGTATCCCCGTCGAGCGGAGTCACGTCAACGACCTTTCCTCCAAGCACCGTGCACGCTCCGTTATCGCAGATATACGCTATCCTGTCCTTGTACTCCCCGGGAAACAAATGCTCGAGCGCCGAATACGTCCGTCCGCTCGCCACCGTAAACACGATTTCCCGCTCGGCAAGACCGTCCAGAACCTCAAAAAAGTCGGGCGGCAGTCTCTTTTCATCATCAAGCAATGTGCCGTCCATATCGCTTGCAATCAGTTTTATCATTTTTTCTCCTATCTAAATGGCAAAAGCTCGCACCGGCTCACTTCGTTCACCTGACCAACGGCAACTCCTCCGCTTCACTTCGTTCCGCTCCGCCGTTATCGTTGCTTGCGACTTTTGCCGCTGCGTGTTTTGTTTGCCGCTCTTAGCGGCAGTTTAAGGATTGCGCGTTTGATTTGTCGCTTAAAGCCTTTAATTCAACAAGCCTTTGCGCTTGAGGTTAAGCAGCTCCGCATTATAAAAATCGCCGTCGTACTCCCTTATCGCTGAACTCAGATCCGCAAACAGATCGTCGGGTATCTCCTCGTCCTTTGCCATTTGCTCAAGCGCCGTTTCAAACGTTCTGTGCAGATACTCCGTATCCTTAAGCCCCATTCGCAGCTTTACGGGATTGTTTGTATCCACGTTCCTCAAAAAATGAATATCATGCTCCAGAATATCCATATACCGCATAATCCCGTCACCGCACCTGTTGCGGAATATGCAGCGGTGATACACCGTCGCGGCGCACAGCGGACTCAACGAAAGACCATGCGGCAGCGAACCGTAAGTCGACATCAGCGTGAAGAAAAATTCCTCCAGCGAACAATACTTCTCAGTGATACCCATAGTCAGCGTAAGGCTGTCTATACTTGCGCTTGTGAACTTAACAGCATTGTCAAGCGCCGTTTTATAATCATTCGTTGGACAAACGTCTATCGGCACGGGGAATTCGTTCTTCAAAAAACGCACCGCGTTGAATACGCTTCCGAGATCGCTAAGCGGCTGTGCGCCGCGTATCCTCACCGCCGTTATCGTACCGTCCACCAGCTTCGACGCATATTGCAGCAGCTTACTCGAATACTTCTCCGGGTCGTCCGCCGCAGGTATCTCCAGCATTACAGGAACTTCGGTCTTTATCAGCCGCCGAACATCGGGCAGCGTAAGGAGCACATAGTCAAAATCGTACAGCTCCGTAAGCCCCAGAAACATCGGGTCTACCAGCCTGAAAATATACCCGATCCCATCGGGCAGCTCGCGCAGCTTCATCAGCGTACGGAAATCAATCTCCACATACCTCACGCCCGCTTTTGCCAACGACTGTATATACTTTGAAATATGCTCCGCCGACGCGCCGTCGTACAGCGTATATGCGCAAAGACTGTTGTCTGTCAAAACAGTTTTCATAGCGCTCCTTTCACATCGTTACTTTATGACTTAACAAATTCTATCTATACACAGAATATTATATCACAGAGGTACGGATTTTTCAAGCGTTTAACAAAAATTTTATCCGATAATCAAAAACGCCGTTTCTGAACCGAAACGGCGTTTATTTTACGTTAGGCTGACCCCGCCGAAAAAATTTTCGCGGTAGTAATCAGTGGTGATATCTACCTCGCGCACCAGCGTTCCGGGCATAAGGCAGGCGATCATTTTTCCGTTGCCCGCGTAGATGCCGCCGAAGCTCACCTCGTCGCTGCCCTCATCGCTGAAAAAAACCAGGTCTCCGTCCTTAAGCTCGTCGTAGTTAAGCCGCGTACCCATTCTCGACTGCTCCTCCGTACCTCTGGGGCAGGTGATGTAACCATTTTCACGCAGAACGTAGTATATAAATCCGGAATTATCGAACCCGTCCGGGTCGCTTCCGTTCTCCGCGAAAGGCACACCGATAAGCGAATTCGCTGCGGCGACTATTCTCTCTGCCTCGTTGTTACTGCTGTTATCGGAGCTGTCCGCACTGCTCGGGTCGCTCGGAGGATCGGACTTATCAGTTGACGAATAGTCGTCGGAGTTGTCCGACGGCTCACCCGATGTTCCGGGGCTTTCCGGTTCGGACGGCAACTCCGATGAATAGCTGCTGTCCCCCGAGTTATCCGGCGGTCCGGCGTTATTCAGTACGCTTGTGAGTATTACCGCAACTATTACGCCGACTGCAACAAGCGTCACAATGGCAATAATAAGTATATTGTTCTTCATTTAATCTCCTCTGACGGCAAAGATATTACCGGGAATTTTAGTGATCTTATACTTTAATTATACAATATTTCACAACAAAAATCAATAGTAAAACGACCTCAAAAAGGTTACAATTCTGTAACTATTTTCATATATTCGTCATAATACGCACATATTTTGGTCATATTCTGTCTGTAAACTGCGAATTATTTCAGAGCGGAACAGCCGCCAGCTTGTCATCGACGATAGTCACCTTTGACCGTGTAAGCGTCTCAGTGATGTCCAGTGTCAAAAAGTTTACACAGAACTTTACGCCCGGGAAGATCGTTCCTGTAACGCGCGCGCTCAGGTAATCCTTGTTCTTGATATCCTCGTCGAGCTTGTCGATCAGCGCTTGAATTTCATTCCTCCGCATAGAGTGGAACAGCTTGTTCTGCGTTTCCGTTCTGTAAGCGCGCTGCTGCTGCTCCGTAAGAGCGCCGCCCTGTGCTAGCTTGCGCTGCTTCAGAAACGCAAGATTTTTTACCGCCAGATCGAATATACGGATAGACTCCTTCAGATCCGCCTCAGCCTCGCGCCGTCTCGCGAACAACACCGAACCGTCGCCGATATAGACCTCGGTCGCGGTGTACTTCTCCGAGCCTATAATACCCGCGTTCACGTCATGCATAGACGTTACGCGTCCGCCTGTGATAACGCCGTGCGTCCCCTTTGCGGTGACCGCGCCGTAGCAGAACACGTTGCAGAACGCAAATTGCTTTGACGTAATATCACCCTTGACAAAAATCTCTGCGTTCTCGCAGAAACCCACATCCGCATTGCCGTCGCAGTTTAGCTTGGAATTTATGCAGCCGCCGACGATAGTGACATTACCGCCTGCGGTTATCTCGCCGCCGAACACTGAGCCGTCGATCTTCACGTTTTTTCCCGCGTTGACGGAAAAGCCCTCCATTACGTTACCTTTTATGTGAACGTCTCCGAAAAAGCTGATATTGCCGACCGACAAATCAAGGTCGGTTTTTATCGTCACCGCGTCCTCCACCTGAAAGCTGCCGTTGCCGAATACAATATGTCCGTCGCACGCCGCTACGACCTTGGTTCCGTCAGTGGTCACAAGCGTATTTTTGCCGAGCGAGACCTTTGTCGGATCTCCCGGCTCTGCAGGGATGGGCTTCCCGAAAATATTCATTCCGGGAGTACCCTCCTCGGGCAATATGATATCGGCGATTATCTCATTCTTGTGAATGGGAACGATCGCGTTCAGCTCGCGGTAGTCGGTAATGCCGAACTCGTTTTGACGCGGCTTGAGCTTATGCTCCTTGTCAAAGCGGAAGTTCATATAACCGTTTTTACCCTTTTTCGGCGGTGTCGCCGTAGCAATACACACATTAAGCTCGTACACCTTTTCCTTGACAACACGCTTGATGTTGTCCACGTCCAGACCCGTCACGATACCCAGCCGAGCAATCTCTCCCGTGACCTGCTCGTATACGACGTCCGCCCCTCCGTTCTGAGGGGAATGAAGTATCATATTCGCAACTCTTCCGTCGCTGTCACAGTTTATCTCGATCCGTCCGTCTATCTTCAGGAACTGTTCATTTTCAGCCATAAAAGTCCCTCCTTAATCTGCAAGGCAAATGCCGCGCCCTTTTCCCCTGCGTTCCGGCAGCCTGTGCTTATTATAACGCCGCATACCGTAAGCCGATAAACAACGCTTTTTCACATTACATTCAAAATCGTCGGTGTGCAGCCACAACCATTGATATCTTCAACCAACCCGATAACGTCCTCCAACGACTGCACGTCCGCGTATATCAGCCGTGAAAGCTCTTCGTCAGGGGGCGTAAGATCGGGCACCATGACCGTTACACAGCCCGCTGCCGCTGCCGACTTCACACCGTTCGGGGAATCCTCAAGCGCCATACATTCGCAAGATGCGAGACCAAGCTCGTTCGCCGCGTACAGGTAAATGTCAGGCTTGGGCTTGCCCTCCTCGACCATAGTCGCGCAGACTATCCTGTCAAAGCAGCCGAATATCCCCGTTCTTGTGAGATAATCCTTTGTCCGCTCGAAGTCCGTAGCCGTGGCTATCGCTGCGGGAAGTCCGCTGTTGTTCAGAAACTTGAGAAGCTCCCTTGCTCCGCGTTTCAGCTCAAGCGGGTGTTTGGCGAGATACGCGTTCATAAGCTCCATTCTCCTTGAACGTATCTTCAGATAGTCGAACTCCGCGCCGAACAGTCCCTGCAAAAACGGTATTGCGAACTTCCTGTGCAGCGAGCGTATTGTCAGCGCGTGCTCCCGTTCCATCGGAAAGCCCGCCTCGTTTGCAGCCTGTACCCAGAACTGCACCAACAGCTTTTCCGTATCGAGCAGCAGCCCGTCCATATCAAATATAACAGCTTTAACCATAGCCCTGTCCTCATAATACAAAATACTAATTCACTTTATATTATATCATACTTGCATAAAAAAGTCAATATTTCCCTTATATAATTTATACAATTTTTCTCGTTCTATAAAAATATATAAATTTTTTTGCAAAAACACTTGAAATTTCTGTAATATTGTGTTATAATTGGAAGGTATGGTATTGTAACATTATTTTTGGAGGAAGTTCACGAAATGGGAGTTTTTGAAATTATAAGCGCGATCGTTCTGATCCTCGCTTGTGTATTTATAGTTATCGTAGTTCTTATGAAGGATACCAAGACGCAGATGTCGCAGTCTATCTCCGGTTCGTCCTCGGACAGCTACTATCAGAAAAACGCGGGGCGCACCAAGGAGGCCATGCTTAATAAGGCGACCATAGTCGCTGCGATCATATTTTTTGTGCTTGCGCTTGCGGTAAATATTATCAACGTTTACTGGGGCGGCAGCAGCGACAACAATTCGTCAAGCAATTCGAGTTCGTCGGCGGTTGTGAGCGACAGCAATTCCGAAAGCAGCTCGGACAGCAACAGCGATAGCTCCGACAGCGGAAGCGACAGTTCCGAGGAGGGCAATTCGGACAGCGACAGCAGTTCTGACGGCGGTTCGTCAAGCGACAGCAATTCCGACAGCGTCTCGGACAGCGGAAGTTCCTCGGGCGACAGCACCGCTCAATAAAAACAAACGACGGGCAGTCTATCAAGGCTGCCCTTTCGGGTATTTTGCATATTTTATGTTTTATTTCTAATGAATCTTTAAAAGAAAGGATTTGCTTATGAACAAGCTTAAGACCAGCATTTTAACGGCTTTGTACAAGTCGGACGACGGGCTTACCGAAAAGGAGCTGATAAAGACGCTCGACTTGCCGAAAAAGCTCGCCAAAAAGCTCTCGGACGACCTTTCGGGCATGAAGAAATTCGGCGACGTCACAAACAAAAAGGGAGTGTGGCGGCTGAAAAACGCGGGCGACTACCTTACCGCCGTGATAACGCGCGTTACGCCGAAGTCTGGCTTTATGACCGCACAGGGCGAGTTTCCCGTAGAGTTTTTCGTGCGCGGACGTGATATGTGCGGCGCGATACCGGGCGACGTGGTTCTCGCGAAAAAGACCGCCGACCCCGACGGCGACCGCAGCGCCGAGGCTGTTGTCCTCGCGGTTCTCGAGGAGAGTAATATGCTGTTGACGGGTGTTATCGTCGCGGAGGGCAACCGCCTTATGGTGCTCCCTGACAAGCTGTGCGACGAGCCGCTTTACATTGCCAAAGCGGGCGCGAACCCGCTTCACGTCGGCGATAAGGTCGCATTCACGATAAAGAAGCGCGGCGAACGGCATTTCGATCACACCGTCGCTATCGCGGAGGGCTTCGGCTCTGCTGATAGCGCAAAGGCAGGCGCGGAGGCGTATATGCTCGTCAACAATCTGCATATCGAATTCCCCGACGAGGTGCTGCACGAGGCGGCAAAGCTCGATATCGACGAGCCCGACGCGGACGAAGTGAGCCGCCGTCTCGATCTGCGCGGCGAGCCTATCTTCACGATCGACGGCGCGGACACCAAGGATATCGACGACGCGATCTCCATCGCGCGCATCGACGGCGGATACAAGCTCGGCGTGCATATTGCGGACGTTTCGCATTACGTTAAAAAGGGTTCGGCGCTCGACGAGGAGGCATTCACGCGCGGAACATCGATCTACTACGCGGACAAGGTCGTTCCCATGCTCCCAAAGGAGCTTTCCAACGGGATATGCTCGCTCAACCCGAACGTTGACAGGCTTGCATTTTCCTGTTTGATGAACGTATCGGCGGACGGCAAGCTGCTTAATTACCGTTTCGAGAAAACGGTAATCAGGAGCCGCGTAAAGGGCGTTTACTCCGAGGTCAACAAGATTCTCGACAATACGGCAAACGATGAAATTAAGGCGAAATACGACCGCGTTATCGACCGCATACCGATAATGCGCGAGCTTGCGGAGATACTCGAGAAGAACCGCGTAAACTGCGGCGCGCCCGAGATTGACACCGTCGAAGCGAAGATAATCACCGATGAAAACGGCGTCTGCGTTGACGTAAAGCCCCGCGAACGCGGTGTTGCCGAGCGCATAATCGAGGAGTTTATGCTTATGGCGAACAACGCTGCGGCTGCTCTCGCGATGAAAGAGAAATTCCCGTTCGTGTACCGCGTTCACGAAGCGCCCGCCGCTGAAAAGCTGCTCACACTCGGCGATACGCTGACAGCGTTGGGCGTAAATCCCGAGGGCATTTCCGAGCGCTCCACCGCCGCCGACCTCGCCAAAGTCATCCGCGACAGCAAGGACAGCGACAAGTATACCGTGATAAACCGCATTGTGCTGCGGACTATGATGAAAGCGAAGTACTCCGACGAGCCGCTTGGGCACTACGGACTTGTAATGCCCGAGTACGCGCACTTCACCTCGCCGATACGCCGATACGCCGACCTGTCGATACACCGCATACTCACCGACTATGTGTACGCGCTTTCGACCGAAAAGCTCACGAAGAAGTACAGGAAATTCGCTGCCGAGGCGGCAATGCAGGCGAGCAACACTGAGCTTTCCGCCGTCCGCTGCGAACGCGAGTGCGAAAATTTCTACATGGCTGAGTATATGAAAAAACATGTTGGCGAGGAATTTGACGGCTTCATTTCGGGAGTTTCGCCGAGCGGGATTTTCGTTGCGCTGTCTAACACCGTTGAGGGTATGATATCCGTTTCGCGGCTGCCGTTCGGCGAGTACGAGGTGCAGCACGGCGTTATCCTCACGGGCGCGGCAAACGGAAGGACGTTCACCGTTGGCGAACAGATCAAGGTCAAATGCATATCCGTCAATGTAAACGGCGGGTTTATAGATTTCGATTTCGCTTAAATTCCGCTTAATTCACAAAAAACGCCGTATCAAACACGATACGGCGTTTTAGTTATTCGGTTTCCGATTCCCCGGTTCTACGGCGTTTCTTGACGATATCGTCAACGATAAGGTTGAACGCTTTGAGCACCTTCGGATTGAACAGCCCGCACTGCCCCTCGTTTATCATCTGTATCGCCGTGTCCGTGTCGAACGCCGCCTTGTACACTCTCGGCGAAGTAAGCGCGTCGAAAACGTCCGCGACCGCGACTACCTGCGCCCAGATCGACACCTCGTCGCCTTTCAGACCGTCAGGATAGCCGCGCCCGTCCCAGCGCTCGTGGTGGTGACGGCAGATATCGTAGCTGTAGCGGTACACCTCGTGATCCATGATATCCTCCGGCATCTGCGCAAGGATATCGCAGCCCTTGACGGTGTGTATCTTCATGATTTCAAATTCCTCGGGCGTGAGCCGTCCGGGCTTTTTCAGTATGCTGTCGGGTATCGCGATCTTTCCAACGTCGTGAAGAATGGACGCTGTGCCTATTTTAGTGATAGTGCTTTTGTCGAGATGATACTCGGGGAACATCTCGCTGACCGTGCTCATCAGCTTTATCGTAACGCTCTTTATGCGCTTTACGTGCTCGCCCGACTCGCAGTCGCGGAACTCGATGATCGTTGCCAGCGTCTCGACCAGATTATCGTTGATTTTAGATATCTTCTCAACGCTCTCATGCACCATATCCACAAGCTCGTTTCTGTGACGGTAAAGCTCGATGATATTGCCTATTCTCGCCTTTATAAAGCACATACGGAACGGCTTTGAAATGATATCCACCGCCCCCAGATTATACGCGCCCGTAAGCATTTGCATATTTTCCGCCGCTGTGATGATGAACACGGGAATATGATATATCTTACCCGTTCTGTTCAGCTCCGAGAGAACGCTCATTCCGTCCATAACGGGCATTATAAGGTCGAGCATTACCGCGATAATGCTGTTGTCCTCGTTGATTATATCCAGCGCCTGCTGCCCGTTTTCCGCCTCTATTATGTTGTATTCATCCTTGAAAAGCTCCGCGAGAAGGACGCGGTTAATCTCCTGATCATCAACGATCAAAATTGAATTTTTCACACGACACTTCCTTTCACATCACTCGTACTTCTTAATGCAGTCCAGAAAACTCTGCTGAATTTTCAGCGTTTCTGCAAGCAACTCCGTTGCCTTTTCGGGCTTGGCGTCGCGAAAAAGGTTTACTATTTCGGTGTAGTTGTTGAAGAGCGGCACAAGCGAAAGATTTCCCACCACGCCCTTTAATGTATGCGCATTTGACAGCGCCGTATCGAGGTCACCCGACTGCACATACGGCATAACGGGCGCTTCCTCAACCACCTTCGGCAGCTTTTTCAGCATACGCTCATACAGCTCCGGTTTGCCCATGCACCTTGTCATTCCGTCATTGGTATCCGCTCCAAGCAATGCGACATCTTCAATTAAACCCATATTATCGTTCTCCTAAAGAATTTCTTAAATTACTTTATACCGCAAACCGCCGTTTTGTGAACGCGGAGAAGTTACAGCAGATACGGCAGCATTGTCAGTTCGTCGTAATCGTTTGACAGCCTGAACCCGCTCTCCGGCAAGTCGCAGCTTGTGTCGCGGAGTATCTTCTCCGCCTCAACGCGCGGACACGAGAATACCAGCTTGTGTCTGAACAGCGAGATAAAGCCTGTCGCGAGCTGCGCAACGCTTCCCGACACAAACATAAAGTGTACGCCGTACCGCGAGCCTTTTACCAGCGCGCGTTTCAGATCGGCAAGGCAGTCGTCGGCATGCATTGCCGCCATCATCAGATCACCGCCGAGAACTATCTCAAACGCCGCACTGTGCTTGTCCGCCGCTATATCCGCCGAAAGCTCCTTTACGCGTTTCTCCGCATCGCTGCTCTCAAGAACCTTTACGCCCTCCAGCGCTCCGCTGCGCGAAAGCTCCGCGTAAACGGGGTTGCTCTTCCATGCGAGGATTTCCGCTGCGATACCCTGTTCTTTAAGCGATTGCAGCGCCGCCGCGACCATAGCCGCCGCACTGCTCTTTTCACGCTCGGGCGCGATGACCAGCAAATTCTCGCCGAACTCCTCGTACAGGCGAACGGGATATTCTGCTCTGAAACGGCACGGCTCGCCGATAAACAGCAAGGTCTCGTCCTTGCCGCGCGCCGCAATAAGACTCGCGCGCGCCGCACTGCGATCCTCACGCGAAGCACGCAGCTTTCTGTCCGCGAGGAGCGGGTGCTTGTCGACGTACTCGCCATAATTCGCCGAATACTCGCCGACAGCGGTAAAGCCTATATCCAAAGGCATCTGCGCCGTAAGAATACGCACCATTGTCAGACCCTCGGTGCTGCCCTCCGCCGCCGTAAACGCGCAGCCGTCCGGTACTTTTTTAAGCGACTCGATCTCGTTCTCATACAGCTTCACATGGCTGAACATTTCCTTGACGCCGATATCGCAGCCCGCAACAGCCATTCCGCAGTGAACGGTAACACCTTCGAAGCACGCGGAGCGCTTTCCGTTCTCGAAGAACGCCTCGGCGGTCAACAAGAAGTGAATACCGTATACGCTGCAATTTCTGAACAGCTTGGAGAGTTTTGTCGTGTAATTTCTGCCGAAATATCTCGGAGCGCCCGCAATGTTTTCCAGTAGCTTTGTAAACTCATTGATAACCACGAAAATCCGCGGCATAAGAATGTTCGCGGGAACCGCCGAATATTCCTCCCAGCCGTTCCGATTAAACTCTATAATGCGCTTTTCCAGCTTTGCCGAGATCACGTCTATAAGGTCAAACGCCGTTTCCTCGTCCGAATCCGTAACGCAGTATTTAACGTGCGGCGCAGGCTTTTGGGAATACTTTGCAAGCTCTCCGTCGCCGCAGTCGAACAGCCACAGCTCCGCGTCATCGGGGTGCGTGACCGAGATGATCTGCGTGATTATCCTGTCCGTGAGCATTTCCCTGTCGCCGCCGCGGCTGCCGCAGATAAACGCCACTCCGCCGCCGAGGTCGATATTTACGGGGTCGCTGCCGACGTTCATTCCGATCTTTATTTCCGGGAGCGCACGGCTGCCCTTTGTTCCCTTTGCGCCTACGGGCGGCTTGTACCCGGTCGCTTTACGCTCCGTTTCGGTATGCAGCGGCTCGGGAGCTGGGCGTTCCGGATCCCTGTGGACTGCCTGAACGGGCTCGGTCGTTTCCTCGTGAACGGGCGGCACAAATTCCATGACGTGCGACACCTCCTCGCTAATTTCGTTCACAGGCTGAACCGACTGCACGGGTTGAACAGGCGGAACGGGCAGCACCGGCTGAACCGTTTCAACAGGCTGAGTGGGCGCTGCAACGGCGACAGCTGCCGCAACGGGCGCGGGCTGAACAGCAGCGATCTCATGTTCGTGGGCCGCCTGAGCACCCTGTTGACGGCGAAGATCAACGTAAACGCGGCGAATTTCCTCGGGAATATCCGAGGGTGCGGAATACCAGAACAGGCTCTCACGCTGCTCCTCAAGCCAGAACCCGCCGTTTCTGCTGCGGATAGAGGTCGACATTGCACGCATTTCACGCTCGACGGGAGTTTCATCTGTGCTCGTTTCGTGGGTGAGCAACACAAGCACACCGTTCTGCGGCGCATTTCTGCACACTGCGGCGGCTTTTTCGATCATATCGCCCATATAGTTCTCGGGGAAACCGCACAGCACCAGCACGCGCGATACCTTGTCGGGCGTAGGCGAGGACTGCGCCGCCTCCGCGAACTCGTCCAGCTTTGTCTCGGCCTCGCCGAGCGACTGCGGCACGGTTATAAACGAATTTATTCCTTTGCCTAGCGCGGCGATATTCCCCAGACTATCCGCGCTGAACGTGGACGGCTCACAGAACAGCACATTAGTAATGTCCTGACCCGCATACTTTATGAGATTGAGCAGCAGCCGCTGAATACCTCCCATAAGGTACGCGTGGTTGCGCTCGTCGTAGTCGAGATAGAGCACCCCGCCCTTTTTCGTTGAAATACGGTAGGGAGCGCCGATAGTACGCGCGGCGGCGTTGTATTCGCCGTTTGAAATCGACGAAAGCTCCATTTCCACGTCCATGGGAACGGTGAGCTTGACGCGGCGCTGTCCGAGACTGATGAAGTCCTTGCTTGGCAGATTTGCCGTACCGGGGCTGTTGAACGCGGACTTATCGAATGTGAGGAGCTTCAGATACTCCCTGAAATCGTTTGACTGTATGTAAGCCTTGACATTCTCGTCATGCTTTTCCTTGCGCTCGTTCAGCGCGGCCACGTCGCTGTCGTACTGACGTTTCGCCTGCACCTTGCTGCCCTCGATGAGCTGGCGCGTCTGCTCGATCTTCTGCTCGTAGAACAGCTTCTGCCCCGTGACCTTTGTGTACAGTCTTTCGGCGTTGGGGTCGTTGTGGGAATCGAGTTTTATCGTCTGGCGAATACTCTCAAGCTGACCCGCCGACGTCTCAAATGGCGTCGCCGCCTCCTCAAGATTTTCGGGCATAGCGTGTTCCTTTGCGTACTCGACAAGATAATCGAGCTTGCTCATCTTCGCGTGGATCTCCTCGATTTTCTCGTTCAGGTCATTCTCCGACGAGGCGCAGTAATCATTGTATTCCTTGAAAGCAGCGTCCATGTCGGCGGATATCTGTTTATCCTCCTGCAGGAGCGCCATAAACTTGTCAAGCATTTCATTAACTAAATCTGCCATAATTTTTCTCCTTTTATGCTTCGGTCTTAGGAAGCACACTGCAATTCCGCAACTATGCCCATATAATAATTATACCTAAAAAAACGGCGTATGTCAATAGTTTTTATTAACTTTGTACAATATTTTGTGAAATGTTTTCGTTTTCAATGTAGATATTGATAAAATGGCTTTACAAAGGGATTTCCAAAATCCAATCGTAAATGTGAATTTTTTCACATGAAAGCCGCCGCCTAATAGGCGGCGGCTGATTTTATTGTGTCTCGACCCCGAGAAACTCCTCCAGAGTAAGACCGCTGTCAACTACCAGCTTTGCGGTGCTCTTCCCAAGATAGCGGACGTGCCACGGCTCGTAATCGTAGCCCGTTTTATCCGTGCCGTCCATGGGATAACGGATAATAAATCCGTACTTATGGCAATTATCGGTAAGCCACGCGCCCTCCTCGGTGTAGGCGTAGTCCTCGGTTATCTCGCCGAGATCCATTGCCAGACCTGTCTGATGCTCGCTGTGACCGGGCTCGGCTGAATACATGATTACTCTCTCATAATCGTCGATCTCGCAATAATACTCAAAAAGCCCCTTTTGTGTCTCATAGCTGCGGAAACCCGACACCAATGCCAGAGAATACCCCGTATCCTCACGCATTTCCAGCAGCTTGTTATATGCGTCGTCTATTACAAGTCCGTCGCCGTAGTCCTCGGGAACGGTGTATTTCTTGTTGACGATAAGTACTCCGCCAACCGTAGTAATACCGTCCTTTTCGACGGGCGCGGGCGCTTTTATCTTCGCCGTGCACGTTCCCTCGCAGTCGATATCTTCAAACGAATCAAGCACCGACAGTGTACCCGAACCCGCGATCTTGCCGCTTTCGCGTATGCCCAGCTTTCCGTTCAGCTTCAGATCGCCGTCAAGACGGATATCACCGCCCAGCAGCAACGCTCCGCCGCTCTGTATATTTATCGAACCGCCGTTCTCGCAGTCGATCTTCCCCTCAACTGTAAGCTCCGCGCCGCTGTTTATGTACAACGTCTCGCCGCTCTTTACCGTTAAGGTTTCGCCCGACGCGACCGTTTTGTCGGCGTTTACCGTCAGATTATCCGGCTCGGAAACGTCCGACACCGTTGAACTTGAATTTCCCGTTACCCCGGAGCTGCCGTTTGAAGTGCTGCCTGAACCGCCGTTAGCCGCGTCGTTTGACGAATTTATAACGATAGACGAAATACTTCCGCCCGTCGGACGAGAGTTGCCCTCATTGCAGCCGCATAAGCACACAGCCATTGCCGCAAGCAAAACGGCGACCCCTGATTTCATATATGCCTTCATTTTACTTCCCCCTTGATAAAAGCGCAGAATATCTTTTTTCTGTCTACATTATAACATCTTTCGTCCGAAAAGGCAATAGCGATTTATTACAATTTTCTTACAAATTTATGAAATTATCCGCAAATTTCCACGATCGCGTGCGCGAACAGCACCGCATCTTTCAGCAGCTCGTCCGTTGTGATGAACTCGTTTGCCCCGTGCATGTGGTAGTCCGTATCTCCACGCTCCGCGCCGAACGCCACGCCGCCGTCGATATTGTGAACATATGTTCCGCCGCCTATAGCTATGCACTCGCCCTTTTCGCCCTCAACGCGCTCATACACCGACAGAAGCTGCTTTACAAAACCGCTGTCCTCGGGAACGACGTGCGGCTCGCTGCCAATAATTATTTCGCACTTCAATCTATGGCTTTCCAGCACGGCGCACAGCTTATCCTTGACGGTTTGCAGATCGACGCAGGTCGGGAAGCGGATATCCACCGTTCCCTCGCACTCGCCGGACGGCATAATGGCAAGCATACTCAGAACGCAGGTTAGAGCACCGCTCTCATCGGCGCATTTCAATCCCAAAGCCGCACCGTCCGTTTCCCCGAACGGGAACAGCTTTTCGATCCCCCTGAGCCCCGGCTCGTCCGTCACGCGGTTCATAAGCGAAAGCAGCGCCGTTACAGCGTTTACGCCCTTTTCGGGAGTAGAAGCGTGCGCCGCTCTTCCGTCGCAGGATATAAAAACGTTGTCGCCGCGTTCGGTCACAGTAAACTTTGCCTCCGACTCCTCAGGAATCGCCGCCCGAACTTTGTCGGCTGTTACCTTGCGCATAATCGTTTTGGCTTTATCCGCGACCGCGTTCGGGATGTTTCCGCCCCGAAATTCCATATAATTGCCGCCGGTGTTCCCGTTGAACCGTACGCTCAGCATTCCCTTTTCAACATTGATAACGGGGAAGCTGCCGTCGGGCGTGAACACCTTGGGCGGGAATTTCGCGTGCTGCTTGTAAATCTCCAGATCCTTTGAGCCGTTTTCCTCGTCCGTGCCGAATATTAACCGAACGCCCTTTTTAAGCGGAATGCCGAGCGATTTCACCGCGTTCAGCGCCCACAGCGCCGCGACTGCGGGGCCCTTATCGTCGATCGCTCCGCGCCCGAACAGTACGCCGTCCTTTTCGGTGAGCGCAAACGGATCGGTTATCCAATTCTCTGTCTGTGCGGGAACTACGTCCAGATGCGCCAAAATACCCAGCTCGGGCTCCTCGCCCAAGTCCGCGCACAGCACCGCATCGCCGATCACCCACGTTTTCAGACCCATTCCCTTGCAAAGCTCCTCCATTTTCAGCAGCGCACGCTTCGCCTCCGCGCCGAACGGCGCGCCGCGCTCCGGGTCACCGGATACGCTCGGTATCGCCACAAGCTCCGCTAAGTCTCTCACCATTTCGCTCTTGTGCGACTCAACAAATTCACAAATCTTATCGTTCATATTTCCTCCTTATTTGAATGGCAAAAGCTCGCACCGGTCGGCTTTCGCCGCCCTAGCCGAGCAGCATTGCCTACATTCCGCTCGCTTTGCTCTCTCCACTACGGCAATACTGCTCGCTTGCGACTTTTGCCGCTGCGTTATTATTGCCTTGCTTTTTTGCTTGCGTTGCTTTGCTGCGCCTTTGGTTTGCTGCTCTCGGCTGTTTTACTTTTCTTTGATCATCTCGATCATCATCTCGGCGACCTTGTACACGTCGCCGCAGCTCGTCGTTATCACCAGATCGCCCTCCCGAACGTTATCCACTACATACCGTGCGACCTCTTCAAATGTCGGGAACCACACACAGCCGTCGATCTTCGCGGCTAAGTCCTTTGAATAAATATTATACGTATTCTTCTCGCGGCTGCCCATTATCTCTGTGAGCACGACCTTATCCGCGATCGACAGCGCTTCGGCGAACTCGTCAAGCAGCGCTGCTGTCCTCGAATACGTAAAAGGCTGATGAACACACCACACGCGCCTGAACGACATCTCCTTGGCGGTTTTCAGCGTTGCGGCGATCTCAGCGGGGTGATGTCCGTAATCGTCCACGAATGTCACGCCCTTTATTTCGGCGAGCTTCTCAAACCGTCTCATTGCTCCAGTAAAGCTCTCCATTCCGCGCTGTAACGCGTCGAGCGGTATTCCCGCCGAATACGCCGCCGCGCATGCAGCCACCGCATTATACACATTATGCGCTCCGGGAACGTTCACCTCGACACGGCATAGCTCCTCGCCCTTGTACATCAGCGTGAAATTGCTCTTAAACGCCGATATGCGGTATATCCTCTCAGCGTAGAAATCGTTGGTACTGCGCTCGCCGTATGTGACGAATTTCGCCGCCGAATTGCACTTGCGCAGCACCTCCATGGTATTCTCATCGTCGCCGTTCGCCACGATAATATCCGTCGTCATATCGCAGAACTTCACAAACGACGCCTTGAGATTATCCATAGTCTTGAAATAATCCATGTGATCCTCATCAATATTGAGAATAACCGAGATATTCGGGAACAAATGCAAAAACGTATCCTTGAACTCGCACGCCTCACACACCATATACTCCGATTTTCCCGCGCGTCCGCTGCCGCCGATAACGCGGAGCTTTCCGCCTATGACCGCCGACGGGTCTACCCCCGCCGCAAGCAGTATGCAAGTCAGCATTGACGAAGTTGTGGTCTTTCCGTGCGTTCCCGAAACGCAGAACGCCTTTGAAAACTGCTCCGTCACCAACCCCAGCAGCTCCGCGCGTTCTGCAAGCCGAACGCCGTTCTCTGCCGCCTTTCGCGCCGCAATAAGCTCGGGATTATCTTCCATTATCGCCGCCGAGAACACAATAAGATCCGCGCCCTCGATATTCTCCGCACGCTGCCCGAGCGTCACGGGAATACCCATTTTCCGAACCGCCTCCAGCGTCGCAGTCTCATTGTTGTCCGACCCAGTAAGGTAATACCCCTTAGTATGCAGAATTTGCGCCAACGGGTACATTCCGCTGCCGCCTATACCTATAAAATGAATATGCTTTTTGCCCGTAAGAAAATTTTCCACAGAACGTTCCCCCTAAATATAGTATCCAAAAAATATATGCCGCGCTCGGAAAATTTATGAATAATCCGCCGCACAATTTCCCAAAATAGTATTGTCAAAATTCTTTTAAAGGATACGGGTCAAGGCACGGCGCAACACGGCGCTTTGACCTCGCTTTCCTTGAATTACGGAGGAAAAAATGGAAATCAGCGACATCAAAATCAGAAAGACTATGCACGAGGGCAGACTGCGCGCGGTCGTCTCGATAACCATCGACAACGCAATTGCCATACACGACATCAAGCTCGTTCAGGGTGACGAGCGTATGTTCGTGGCAATGCCCAGCCGCCGCGAGGACAGCGGAGTTTTCCGCGACATCATTCACCCCATATCCTCGAATATCCGCGAGGAGATCGAGAAAAAGATACTCACCGCCTACAACGAATATATCCAGTAGCCCGTCACTTTGCAAGCAGCTGCTTGGTTTTCAGAATGGCTACCTGTGTCTTTGCGTCTCCAATTTCATTATTCATTATCATTTCCGCCGCTTTTTCAAGCGGTATTTTTTCTACATCCAGGAACTCGTCTGCGTCCAGCTTCTGCGACCCGTAATGCAGTCCGCGTGCCAGATACATATGAATTATCTCCGTGTCGTAAGCGGGCGTGGGGATAAGGCAGCCCAGATATTCAAAGCTGTCGCAGGTGCAGCCTGTCTCCTCTTTCAGCTCGCGCAGTCCGCACGCGCGGTGATCCTCGCCGTACTCCAGCTTGCCCGCAGGTATCTCCAAAAGCACCTTTTGGTGCGGATACCTGAACTGCCGCACGAACAGCACGTTCTCCTCCTTGTCCAATGCCACGACGCACACGCCGCCCGGGTGCTTTATTACCTCGCGCGTTGCAGTATCGCCGTTCTCAAGCTCCGCCGTGTCCACGAACAGCTTGACTATTTTCCCGTCAAATTTCTGCTCGCTCGTAAGTGTCTTTTCTCCTAAATGCATACTTCCTCCTGATTTAAAAGGCAAAAGCTCGCACCGGCTCACTTCGTTCGCCCAGCCAAGCTGCCTTGCTCCGTTTCGGTCGCTGCGCTCCCTACACTACGCAAGACAGCTTGCTTGCGACTTTTGCCGCTGCACCTTTTGCTTGTCGTTCTTGGCGGCAGTTTAAAGGCTGCGTACTTTAATTGTCGTCCCTTTTCTCTTCGTCCAACTCTTCCATAACGCGGTACGCCTCGTCGTCCTCCGTTATATGCGAATTGCGTTCCTTGGGCTTGCGCTTGCTGAAATCGTAGCGCTCCGTATCCATAAAGCTCTCCACTTTGTCGGGGAACTCTATCCCGCCCGCTGAACGCTCCGTGCGCTCGGGCGAATTGTATATCTGTCCGGAAAGCCTGTTGATATACGACTTATGCGCCTTAACACCGTCCACCGGATCCAATTCGTACAGATGAACATACGAGAAACCTCTCTCGCGTTTCCATACAACAAACACTACAACGTACAAACCAAGCAGCACAATGCCTGTCACCGTCGCGATGATGCCGTACTTCAGCCCCGGAGTCTCATACTCGAATGATATCTCGCATACTCCTTCGGGAACGCGTATTCCGCAAAGACCGCCGTTTATCTTGTCAACCTCAACGGGACTGCCGTTCACGGTCGCCGACCAGCCCTTACACCACGGCACGCTGAATACCACCAGCTTTTCGCGGTCGTAGTCGCTCATCGCCGTAAAGCCCTTTTTGTTTATGCTGAACTGAACCACGCCGTCGTTTATGCGCTCCTGAGCGTCCAGCTTGAACCGCTCCGCCGATATCTCCCACGCGGAATCCTCGTCATGCTCCAGTATATCCGCATACTTCTTCTCCTGTTCCTCAGTGAGTATCGCGGCGCGTATCATAAGGTTGTCCACCTTTTTGTTGCCTTTTGCCTCTTCCTCGAGGAAATAGCTGTCATACGCGAAACCCATGGGCAGCGCGTAATCGGACTTGTAAATATCGTAAAACCCTTGAGTATCAAAGTACTCGTAGGTCTCGAGATCTTTCAGTGTGCTTTCGCGCTTGGAGTCGCTCATATCATGCGGTATCATTATATACTTGACCCTTGTCAGCGCTCTGAAAGCGTAATGCGACAGCTCGGGCGCGGAATTTACCGAACGCGTTCCGTTGTCTTTCATTACTCTCGCCAGATCGTACAGATCGAATGTCGAGCCGGGAACTATGCTCGTAAAGCTCTTCATCGAGCTCATTCCCCAGAACATATTAACGTTGTTTGTTTCGTCGATACCCTCAATACGGTAAAAATCGGGGTCGTCGATGTTGAACTCCGCGTCCACCATTTTGTTGAACCGTCCGACCTTCGGACCGATAATTCTGCCGTAGCCGAGAAAGTAATAGCCGAGCATAAGTGAACAAAATATCGTTATCGCGGCGGTGCGGCGCATAAATATCTCCCACGATACCTTTTTGCGCATACGGATAACCAGCCACAGAATGACCAGAAACGCCGTCGCCAGAAACAGCGCCACCCAGACGGCAGGGCTCATATCGGTCATCATTCTCAGAACGACGATGCTTTCCTCCTCGCCCTCGGAGTTTGTTATCTTCTTTGTGAACGGCGCGAGCACCGCCAAGCCGCCCATTACCGCGACGCAGACCGCGCACGCTTTCATTCCGAGCTTAAGATCAAGCTCGTCATGCTCAAGAGTATACACGGTCGCCAGACAGCAGATAAGCTCGGGCATATAGAACCACCGCGTGTAGAAGTTGTTGTTGAACATGGTGAACGATGCGTTAAGCCCCGGCACCATTGCGAACAGCAGACATATAGGCAGCAGCACTCTCGCCCAATGCCCCTTTGCACCCTTGACGAACGCGAACACGCCCGCCATTCCGAAGAGCGGCAGATACAGCGCCACGCTCGACCATTTCGCGTTCGCCTCGGTGAACATCGCGTTGCGCGCGGCGACCTCAGGCGGGAAGAACAGACTCTCCAGAATAAGACCGTAGCGCTGCTCGCTGCCGTAAAACAGAAAGCTCCAGCCCGTGAGTATATTCGTTGAACGCGGAACGTCCAACACCTGATAGATCGACGGAATAAACAGCACTCCAGCTATCATAACGCCGACCACGCTCTCGAACGCGAGGCAGAGAAATCCCTTTAAATTCAGAATAAACCGCTTGTCCATAGCGTAACGGATAAGGAAGTAGATGACAATAAACACCACTTCGCCGATAAAGAAGAAGTAGTTCGCCAGTGCGTTCAGCGCGACCGCAAGCGCGAATACCGCGTGACGCTTGTTGATAACGGCTTCCTCGAGACCGATAAGCAGCAGCGGAAACCAGATTATTGCGTCCTGAAACTGGAAAAAAATGTTATACAGATTAAAGCTCGAAAATGCGTACAGTATGCCGCCTATAAGTGCCGTCTGCGGCTTCGCGACGAACCTCCGTATATACATAAACGCAAACAGCGAGAAAAGCGCTATCTTCACGCAGAGCAGCGGCGCCATAAGATACTGCGACCACGATGCGGGAAACAGGCACATAAACCAGAAGAACGGACTTCCGAGCGTGTAATAGGTGTAGCTTCCGACGAAGTTCGCGCCGATATCGGTATGCCAGTCCCAGCCCGACAAGCCATCGTGCACCGCCTGAACGCACATTTTGAAAAACGGTATCTGCTGTGCGTTGTAATCGCCGTAAAAAATGAAGTAGCCGCCGTCGATTATCACAAACGGCAGAAACATTACAGCTGCCAGTATCAGCGCCACCAAAAAGGCTTTTTGATAATACTTTTTCTCCTGCTTAAACATGAATTGTTCCTCCGAAATATTGAACTGCATTATTTTAAAATTTCTTACATTATTTTACATTTTTTCGGGCGCTTCTATTTTCAGCAGCGTCAGAACGTTCTTGATAACGGTTTTCACCGCACCGCACAGCGCGAGACGCGACAGCTTCACTTCCGTTTCCGCGTCCTTTATCGGGCAGCTGTCGTAGAACTTGTGGAATGTCTGCGCAAGCTCATATACATATTTTGTCAATTTAAACGGGCTGTATTCCTCGGCAGCCTCATTTATCAGCTCGGGAAGCGCGGCTATTTTACGTATAAGCGCAAGCTCCGGCTCTTCGGTAAACTTTACCGCACCGCCGCTGTACTTCACGCCGTCGTCCGCCATTTTCTCCAGAACGCGGCAAATTCTCGCGTGCGCGTACTGGACGTAGAACACGGGGTTCTTGGAGCTTTCCTCGACGGCGAGGTCGAGGTCGAAATCGAGATGTGTGTTCGTGTCTCGCAGATTGAAGAAAAATCTCGCGTTGTCTATCGGCACTTCGTCAAGCAGCGTCGAGAGCGTTATCGCCTTTCCCGAACGCTTCGAGAGCTTGACCACCTCGCCGTCGCGCACGAGGTTCACCATCTGGCACATCACCACGTCGAGACGTTTTTCGTCGATACCCATTGCCTGCAGGCAAATTCTCATGCGTTTTACATACCCGTGATGATCCGCGCCAAGCACGTCTATCGCCTTGTCGTAATTGCGCGTTACGAGCTTATTGTAATGATACGCGATATCAGGCACTATATAGGTCGGGAAGCCGTTCGAGCGCACCAGAACGAAATCCTGTTCGCCGCCGAAATCGGTCGCGCGCAGCCAAAGCGCGCCTTCCTGTTCGTAGGTGTGACCACCCGCCTTGAGGTGCTCGATGACCTCCTTGACCGCGCCGCTGTTATGCAGACTGCTCTCCTTAAACCAATTATCGTACTTTATGCGGTACTTCAGCAGATCCGTCTCCAGCCGCTTCTCGTTTATAGGGAGCGCATATTCCACCAAAGCCGTCTGTCGAGCGTTCTCGTCCGCCTTGGCGAGAATATCGCCGCCGTTCTTGTCATAGTAGTTCTTCGCGTGCTCGATTATGTCCATTCCCAGATAAACGTCCTCGGGCATCGGGAACGTTTTCGTATCGCCGTAAATTGCCGCAGTAAACTTTTCCATATCGTTTCCGCATTCCGCAGCGATCTTTTGTCCTTCTTCACCGCAGATCTGCATATAGCGCAGCGAGAGCGATTTCCCGAATTTGCCTATCTGATTTCCCGCGTCGTTTATATAAAACTCGCGGTCTGCGGTATAACCCGCCTCCTGTAAAAGCGACGCGAGACAATCACCGATAGCGCCGCCGCGCGCGTTCCCTATATGCATGGGACCCGTCGGGTTCGCCGAAACAAACTCGACCAGAATGCGCTTTCCCGCGCCGATGTCGGTTTTTCCGTAATCTCCGCCGAGCTTCAACGTGTTCGTAACTACCCCCGAGAACCAGTTCTCCCCGAGATAGAAATTCAAAAACCCGGGACCCGCGACCTCCGCCTTATCAAATCCCGTGCCGTCGAGCTTGATCTCGTCAACTATCATCTGCGCCAGCGCTCTCGGATTGGTTTTCAGCGTCTTTGCCGAGACCAGCGCTGCGTTCGCCGAGAAATCGCCGTGCGCACTGTCCTGCGGCACAGTCACCTGAAACGCGGGCAGCGGCTCGGCGGATATTTTTCCCGCGCCGGCCAGCTTGCCCAGCGCCTCCGTAATTATTTCCTTTACGCCGTTTTTTGCATCCTTAACTGCATTATAATACATATTACGTCCTCCTTATTTAAAAACGCTTCGCGCACCGGCCGGCTTTCGCCGCCCCAGCCAAGTTACCTTGCTCCGTTCGCTTTGCTCTCTCCACTTCACAAGGCAACTCGCTTGCACTCCGCTTCACTTCACCTTTTGTTTGTTGCTTTTGGCGAAAGTTTAAAGCTGCGTGTTTTGTCTGTTACTCTTGGCGGTTAATTAAAAAGCCGAAACTTATTACATTTTCACCTTAATGCTTATCTCGTTCTCCGTCATAAGTCCCGAATTAACGTCTATCGAATACCGCAGATGAACGTTTCCGCCCTTTTCGTTGAGCGAATTGTTCAACTCGTAAGTCGTTATTCCGACCATGCACTCGCCGTACTCCGTTCCGTAGTGACAGAAATGCCGCACTCCGTCCTCGAAAACCAGCCCCGAAAACGTTGAACCCGTCCTCGTCATGGTCATCATCTTCTCGTCTATCTTAAGCTGAGCGTGGCTGCCCTCGTAGCCCGTTGCCTCGCTCTCGTCATAATCTATATAATACGACCCGTTGTGGTACCGGAACTCCCCCCGCGTAAACAACTCCGACTCGTCTGTTATCCCGTCCGAGGTCTGCTTTATGTTCAGAAATATCGAACAATTATCCATATCTTTGATCTCCTTACTTTAAAGGCAAAAGCACCGCGCTGTTTTGCCGCGCTAGCCAACGGTAACTCCTCCGCTTTATTACGCTTCGTCGTCACCGTTGCTTGCGGCTTTTGCTGCTGCGGCATTATCGCCTTGCTTTTTTTGCTTACGCTGCTTTGCTGCGTTTTTTATCTGTCGCTCTTGACTAATTGCCCTCAACTGCAAGCTGAATAAGCCTGTCAAGCAGCGCGGGATACGGCACGCCCATATTCTCCATCAGCTTTGGATACATACTTATATCCGTGAAGCCGGGCATGGTGTTTATCTCGTTAAGTGTTATATCATTCTCCGTAACGAAAAAATCCACTCTCGAAAGCCCGCTGCAGCCGCACGCTCTGTATGCCCTCTTCGCGATATCACGCAGACGGTGCATTTCATCGTCCGTAATTTTCGCGGGTATGTCAAGAACCGATGTTCCGAGCTTATACTTTGCGTCGTAATCGTAGAACTTCTCTGCGGGGGTTATCTGCCCCGGCACGGAAGCCAGCAGATCGATGCCGTTTCCGAGCACCGCACACTCGACCTCCTTACCGATTATCTCACGCTCGACAATTACCTTATGACCGTGCGCAAACGCTACCTTCAAGCCCTCTTTAAGCTCCGTGCGGTTCTCTGCCTTGGAAACGCCCACCGACGAGCCGGCGCTCGACGGTTTCACATAAACGGGGTAGCTCAGCTTATCCTCGATCTCTCCGCACGCCCTATCCATATCGCCCAGCGATTCGCGGCAGAGCGTCAAATAATCGGCGGTCTTTATCCCCGCTGCGTCGAGCACGGTATGCGTTATCGACTTATCCATGCACACCGCGGAGCTTGTCATATTGCAGCCGACGCACGGCAGACCGCCAAGCTGGCACAGCCCCTGAACCGTGCCGTCCTCGCCGTTTGCACCGTGCAGCACGGGAAAAACCGCGTCCACCTTTCGCAGATAAACGTCGTTGTCGCCGATAACTATTATCCCCCTATGCACCGAATCGGGACTGAGCACCGCTGTGCAGCAGTCGGGATTGTTCTCCCACTCCCCAGTCTTAATGTACTCATACTCGCCCGGATAATACATCCAATGTCCTTTTTTCGTTATCCCGACACACAAAACGTCGTACTTCTCCTGCGGAATGTTCGTCAATACCGAATATGCCGACAGCAGCGATATCTCGTGCTCGCTCGATGCGCCGCCGAACAGCACCGCTATCTTCTGTTTAGCCATTGTAGTATACCCTCGCGAACGATGTCTGCCTTGTTCGCGTCCTTTCTATATGCCATTCTATATTATCTCATTATGCAAAATGCTCATAAAATATTCTTCCGCACAATAACTCAAACTACATTATAACACAAACCCGTCTGAATTTCAAGGGGTATTTTTGACGTAAAAACACTCTTTTAAAATAATACAAAACGAGCGCCTAAAAGGCTGCGGAAAATAATCATTTAAAACATAAAGTCACGAAAATTTGTGAAATTCGCCGAAAAGCAATTGACATATTTAAAAAAATATGTTATAATAATTATATGCTTTTTTAAATAAAGGTTCATTTGGGAGGATCAATTATGGCTGTTTTAGTTACCGGCGGAGCCGGATTTATCGGCTCCCATACATGCGTTGAGCTGCTGAACGAGGGCGAAGATATCGTTGTTATGGACAACTTCTACAACTCCAACTCCAAGGCGCTGGACGGAATAAAGAAGATTACCGGCAGAGATTTTAAGTTCTACGAGGCGGATATGCTGGATATGCCCGCCGTAGAGCATATCTTTGAAGAAAACGATATTGAACAGGTAATACATTTCGCGGGCTACAAGTGCGTTCCCGAGAGCGTGAAAAAACCGTTGGTGTACTACTCGAACAACTTGCGCGGAACGTTCAACATACTCGAAATGATGAAGAAATACGGCTGCACGAAGTTTGTGTTCAGCTCCTCGGCAACCGTTTACGGCATTCCCGAGCGCGTGCCCGTTTACGAGGATTTTCCGCTTTCGGCGATAAATCCCTACGGCTCGACCAAGCTGATAATTGAGAACCTCTGCCGCGAAATGTACGCTGCGGACAATTCGTGGACTATGATACTTCTGCGCTACTTCAACCCCGTAGGCGCGCATAAAAGCGGCCTTATCGGCGAGGATCCCAACGGTATCCCCAACAACCTTATGCCGATCGTTCTCGACAAAGCAACGGGTAAGCGCGACATTCTGCAGGTCGCGGGCGACGATTATCCCACGCCCGACGGCTCGTGCATACGCGACTACATTCACGTTGTCGATCTGGCAAAGGGTCACGTCGCGGCGGTCAGAAAGGCCCGCGAGCTTGAAAACGGTTGCCCCGCGTACAATCTCGGCACGGGCAAGGGCTACTCGGTATTCGAGGTGCTGAATACGTTCCAGAAAGTCAACAATATTGATCTCGGCTACACCGTAGGTCCTCGACGTCCCGGTGACGCGGCTTCCTGCTTCTCCGACCCGTCGCTCGCCGAAAAGGAACTCGGCTGGAAAGCGGAGCTGGGTATTGAGGATATGTGCCGCGACGCTTGGCATTTCGTTCAAGTCCGCGGAAACGAATAAAAACACCAAAGCGTGTTCACCTGCGTGAGCACGCTTTAATACTATATCGGAGACTGGCATTCAGATCTGTGGAAAATGCGGAAATCAATGCTTTAACAACAAGCGCTGCTGCTCCGTGTGCGGCGAACAGATAGCGAACCGTGCCGACAGCCACGCATTCGGCGATACGGTCACACTGCACGGAAGAGTATCGAACTCGTATCCGATTATCCATGTCGTGTGGGTCACATGGTACAAAGAAGTAACCGAATGATCAAGAGCGTTATCCTATCGGATAACGCTCCTTGTCTTATTAAGATTTATTCCGCTGCCGCGATCATGGCGTTCAGAACGTCCTCGTTGAACCACGCAAGCTCTCCTCTGATAAGCAATCCGAAGTTTTCTCCGTTGCCCCTGTACGCGCCGTTATCCCACCAGATACACGGCACGCCCGCCTCTTTCGCAGCGGTAAGATAATCGGTCACGCACTTTACTCTGTCCTCGGTGTTCTCCTTGTTGACCGAGCCGAATTCGCCGATAATAACGGGAATATCGTTGTCGAGGAATATCTCCTTGATATTCTTGAACAAGCCCGGTATCTCGTTGTTGTTCGGGTTGTAGACCTTTGTACCTTTGGTGTCAAGCGCGAACGAATACGGCAGATACGCGTGAACAGAAACAATAACGTTGCCCGCGTTCTCGGGTATCTTCAGCGCCTTGAGGTTCTCGGGCATTGACGAAGCCGCGTAGGGAGTGAGCATAAGCGCTCTCTCGGCGTTGTTGCCGCCGCTTGCTCTCACCGTCTTTACAAATGTCTCGGCATACTTGTTGACGATTTCGCGGGAATCGGCTGTGCCCGTCCATTCCGCGCTCTCTCCGCGCAGGCGCGGCTCGTTTACGCCCTCGAATATCAGACGCTCGCCATAGCCCTTAAAGCGCTCGGCGATCTGCTCCCAGAGCTTTTCGAGCTGCTTGAGGTTCTCCTCAACAAACTCCTCCTTGGGCATATACCACTCCTCGTGGTGAGTGTTCAGTATAACGTACATACCGTTGTCGTAGCCGTAATCGACCACCTCCTGAACTCTGTCCATCCACTCCTTGTCAACGACGTAGTTTTCATCCATGTGCGTTCCCCACGAAACGGGCACGCGGAACACGTTAAATCCCGCCTTTGCGACAGTGTCGATCATAACTTTCGTGGTCGTCTTATTTCCCCACGAGGTCTCCGCTTCGACACCTTGATGATCCTTGGACGAGTCCATTGAATCAAGCGTATTGCCGAGATTCCAGCCGATCTTCATCTGCGCCACCAAGTCCTTCGCGGAAGTGATGTTCATCGGATCGTTCCGCTGCTGCTGATTTTCAGTGCCGTTCTCGGTGCTGCTGTCCTCGGACTGCGCTCCCGAATTATCGGAAACGGTCTGCGAACCGCTGCTGTCCGACGGCGAATTGTTGCCACAGCCGCATAATGCTACGGCGAGCACTGCTGATATAACCAAACTCATAACTCTCTTAAATTTCATAGCATCCTCCAATCTTACTTACCGAGCGCCGCCTTTGTAACGGCGACGATATTCTCCGCACAGAGACCGTACTTTTTCAGAAGCTCCTTTGCGGGACCGCTTTCGCCGAATACATCGTTCATACCTATCTTGATAACGGGCACGGGACACTCCTCGAGAACCACGTCGCCGACCGCGGAGCCGAGCCCGCCGATAACGCTGTGCTCCTCGACCGTGATTATCTTGCCCGTCTCGCGCGCCGCCTTTATGATGATGTCACGGTCAATGGGCTTTATCGTGTGGATATTGATTATCCGCGCGTCCACGCCCTGCTCCGCGAGCGCTCTGCCCGCTTCAACAGCCTCGGCAACCATAAGCCCCGACGCGATTATCGTAACATCCTTGCCGTCCTTCATGGTAATGCCCTTGCCGACCTCGAACTTGTAGGTGTTCTCGTCATTGAAAATCGGCACGGCGAGCCGACCGAACCGCAGATACGTCGGACCCTCGTACTCCGCCATTGCCAGCACCGCCGCTTTTGCCTCGACGTAGTCGGACGGATTGATGATCGTCATTCCGGGGATAGTCCGCATAAGCGCAATATCCTCGTTGCACTGGTGGGTCGCGCCGTCCTCGCCGACAGAAATTCCCGCGTGAGTAGCGCCGATTTTTACGTTAAGATGCGGATAGCCTATCGAGTTGCGGACGATCTCGAACGCTCTCCCCGCCGCGAACATCGCGAACGAGCTTGCGAAAACGAGCTTTCCCGTAGTTGCGATACCCGCCGCGACGCCCATCATATTCGCCTCGGCAATGCCGCAGTTGAAGTGCTTTTCGGGGTACGCTTTCCTGAATACGCCCGTTTTTGTCGCGGCAGCCAAGTCCGCTTCGAGAACTATCAGATCATCGCGCTTTTCGGCGAGTGCGACAAGCCCGTCGCCATATGCGTCACGTGTTGCTTTATTTTCCATTTTTTACGCTCCTTTCAAATTACGCTTCAAGCTCGGCGAGGTGCTCTTTGAGCTGTTTCATCGCGCGTTCGTATTCCTCGTCGTTGGGCGCTTTTCCGTGCCATCCTATGGAGTTCTCCATATAGTCAACGCCCTTGCCCTTTGTGGAGCGCATAACGATCATCGTGGGCTTCTGCATTACGGTCTCCGCCTCGTTGAACGCCTTTTCCATTTCGTTGAAGTCGTGAGCGTTTATGCTGATAACGTTCCAGCCAAACGCCTCGAATTTCTCGTCAATGGGGTAGGGAGACATTACGTCGCCGATTTTGCCATCGATCTGCAAGCCGTTGTTGTCAACGATTGCGACAAGGTTGTCAAGCTGATAATGCGCCGCGAACATCGCCGCCTCCCAGACTTCGCCCTCCTCGAGTTCGCCGTCGCCGAGTATCGCGTAGACCTTGTAGGTATCGCAGGAAATTTTCCCCGAAAGCGCCATTCCGCAAGCCGCAGAAATGCCCTGTCCGAGCGAACCGGTGCTCATATCCACGCCGGGAATCTTTCCTCTTACGGGGTGTCCCTGCAAACGCGCGCCGATGTGACGGAGTGTTTTCAGTTCCTCCTCGGGGAAAAATCCGCGCTGTGCCAGAGCCGCGTACAATCCCGGCGCGGAATGTCCTTTCGACAGCACCAAACGGTCGCGCGTCGGCATCTGCGGGTCGGCGGGGTCGACATTCAGGCGGTGCATATACAGATAAGCCAGCAAGTCCGCAATAGACAGCGAACCGCCGGGATGTCCCGCCTTTGCCGAGTGAGTTCCCTCAATTACGCCCATTCTGATTTTTGTGGCAGTTATTTCAAGCTGCCGTACAAGTTTTTCGTCCATAGTGTCCTCCTATGATTTTTTTCTCTATTATAAACGTTATATACCTCTTACTTGCAGATATACCCCAAAGCCCTCGGGAAATTGCTCCCCGAAAAACCAGGGTCAATACCCCATGCCGCCGCGATCTCGATAACATGATCCTCGCTCGGCACCTGAACTCTCTCGGGATCCTCGGCAGCGCTCGATATCAGATTTGTGAAGCCCAGATGCTGCTCCTCGGGAGTAATCCCTCCCCTATTTATGATGACCTCGCCGTCGCACCCGCACCAACCGTAGCCGCGAACCATTTCGCCGTTGACGTACTTCACCCATGCGTGATACTCCGAAACGCGGTGTGTTGAGAAGTATTGCAGCTCGGGGAACTTTTTCGCGCTCTCATCGAGCAAATCGGGCGCAAGTGTGAGAATATCCATTCCGTAATTTACCACCAACACATACCCGTTCAGCACGGGCGAAACGAACCGATAACCATTGTACGCCATTTCAATGCCCTTATCCCAATTAGACGGCTCATAGTTCTTCAAGCCGAGTTTTCGGATAACGTCCAACGAGGAATCCGACCTCACGCACAACCAGTTGCACTTGTAGCCGAACGGCACGGGAAGATCGGGCTCGCTGCCCGTTGCGGGGCGGACGGGCTCGGCCGGTTTTACCTCGAGCGTCTTTTTTTCGGTATTTTCCGTTTTCGACTGCTTTTCTTTATTCAGATATTTGCTTTCGCCGAACAATTCATCTAAAAATCCCATTTTCTTCTCCATTCGTCAATTATAATCACACAAAAAGCCCATGGATTTCGGGTATGTCTTACGTTGAAAGAGCGTGTCGATACCCCACGCGGCGGCAACATCGAGAACGTTCTGCTCATCGGGAAAATCGTAGTCATCCCAATCCGCCTCGCTGTCCGGCAGCAAGTTAGTAAGCCCAAGTTCCGTTTCCTCGGAAGTGACCGCGCCCTTGTTCAGCAGCACCTCTCCTGTATCGCCACAGTAACCGTAGCCGCGTACCATTTCGCCGCCGACGTACCTTACCCACGCGTGATATTCAACAACGCGGTGTGTGCTGAAAAACTGCAGCTCGGAGAACTTTTTTGCAAGCTCGTCGAGACGCGCGGGGTCGGTATCAAGAATATCCGTTCCCCAAGCCGCAACAAGCACATAACCGTCCAGCACGGGCGACACGAACACGCCTCTGTTGCCGTAAACGCCGTCGTTCCAGTTGCATACGCGCGGGTTCTTTAAGCCGACCTTTTCGATCACCTCCTCGGGCGAGCTTGCTTTGACGCACAGCCACGAGTTTTTGTACCCGAACGGCACGGGCTTGTCGGGAACGACCTGCGCGGCGGACACATTAATTCGCGGAGGCGCGTTGCCTGTGCCGTCCGACTGACTTGCCGATATCCCCGACAGCGCCGAATTTGCGGCGCTTGACCAACTTGACGCGCCCGCAGAACTTTTGGCGCTTGCGGCGTTCGCTTTATCCGCGCTTTTGGGTTCGGCATTAAGCCCCATGCCGTCCGTAAATGCCTTGACCAGTTCCTTAAAAAAATTCGGCATAGTTACCTCACAATTTTTCGATATAGTCGATGACCTCGGCTATCGCGCCGCTGTTGTTGTCGCAGACGATAATGTCCGCAGCCGTCTTTACACTCGGCTGAGCGCTCGCTACCGCGGCGCCGAGATCTGCCTTTTGTATCATTGCCGTATCGTTCATATAGTCGCCCGACGCCACCGAGAACCTGTCCTCTGCGTGCAGCAGACGTATCAGCTCCGCGAAGCCGCGCGACTTGTCAACTCCGCTTGGCAGACACTCAAAATAATGCGGCGCGGAACGCACCCACTGCGCGTCCCCGAAATCGCTGCTGCCGCGAACCGCCCTTTCCACCTCGTCAAGCTCGTCGGGAGGCGCGGCTATCACGAATTTCAGCCAGCCGCCCTCGGGTATTTCGTCAAGCGGACGGCGGTCGGGGGTGACGCTCTCCATTTCCAGATGCTCACGCTCGGTTTCGTTCAGGAACGGCACGAAAACTGTATGCTGATGCAGCACCTCGAAGCCGAGCCTGTTTGGGAACATATCGTTTATTCTGCGAATATATTCGCGTGCCTGAGAGCCTATCTCGCACTGCCAAAGGAACCTGTCCTGTTTAAAGTCAAACACGCCCGCGCCGTTGAACAGCACCGACGGTATATCCAGATGAAGCACGTCCTCGACTATTCGCCTTGCCATTGCCCAGCCGCGACCCGTCGCCGTCGTGAACAGTCCGCCGCCCGCGCGGAAACGCTCTATCGCCGCCATATCGCGGTCGAGAATGCGCTTATCGTCGGTCAACAGCGTACCGTCAAGGTCGGTCATATAAATCACCTTGCCGAAATCCATATCCAAACCTCCGCTCCCGTGTTATACGGATAATTTTTCACAGCCTCAGCCAATCGTCCATATTGTAGTTCACCCAAATGTCGGACTTCCCCGCCTTTTCCAAACGGTTTGCCAACGGATCATACCGCCTGCCGTTTCTGTCAAGTATCCCCGAAAATCGCTCCAAGCGCTCCATACGAAGCAAAACGTCCGCAATTTTTGTTCCGCTGAGCTTGTCCGCCGCCAGCGTGAAATCAAGATATCGTATAGCCGACCGCGCCAAGCTCTCAATATCGTTCAGCTTGTGCAGTTCATAGATTTTCAGTCCGAGCAAATTCGGCATTTTCCCGAAATCGGGCAGGCTCTCCACTGCGGGCAGTGAACATAAAAACAGCTTGCGAAGCCCCGAAACCTTCTCCAAAAACGACAAGTCGGAAACCTTACGCATTTCCTCAAGCGCAAGGTATTCCAGATTCTCGGTAAGTAATCCCTCAAAGCCCTTGTTCAACCTATCATAAACCGTAAGACTTTTTACTTTAGGAATCCGCACATTTGTAAGCTCCGCGTCCGATGTGATCTTTATTGTCAAACGATCAAGCGACTTCAGCTCCGATATTCCGTCAACGTTCGCGAAATTCCCGTTGATAAACAGCGTCTCAACATTCGGATAGTCGGTCAACAAACTTAAATCGGCATTCTTGTTGTCGGTATAAACACAAAGATCTTTCACTTCCTTGGGGTTTTGACCAAGAAGATTTACCGTAGTTTCTTTTTTTCCGATCTTCACGGTAGGATTGCTGATCTCAAACATCTCACACCTCTATGCTTCTGAGAAATTTCACAAAATATTCGGGCAGCTCCGAGTCGAATTCCATATACTCGCCCGTCCTCGGGTGAACAAACCCGATTTTTTTCGCGTGCAGACACTGTCCGTTCAGCCATTTCGGCTTGCCGCTGCCGTATACCTCGTCGCCCGCGACGGGGTGTCCGATGTAGCTCATGTGCACGCGTATCTGATGCGTTCTCCCCGTTTCGAGCCAAACCGCCAGATGCGTGTAGCCTGCGTAATTACGTATCACGGTGTAATGCGTTACCGCCTCGCGCGAGTTTTCTTGGGTCACACACATACGCTTGCGGTCGGTCTTGTGCCGCCCTATGGGAGCGTTCACCGTGCCGTTCTCCTTTATGCAGCCTGTCACGACCGCGCTGTATTCGCGCGTGAACGTGTGTGCCTTTATCTGCTCGGATAACCCGATGTGTGTGAGATCATTCTTCGCGACCATTAGCAGCCCGCTCGTGTCCTTATCAATTCGGTGAACTATCCCGGGGCGTATCTCGCCGTTTATCCCCGACAGGCTCCCGCCGCAGTGAAACATCAGCGCGTTGACCAATGTTCCCGAATAATGTCCGACCGCCGGGTGAACTACCATGCCCTTTGGCTTGTTCACCACGAGCAAGTCTGCGTCCTCGTAAACGATCTCGATTGGGATATCCTCGGGGAGAATATCGGCATTCTGCGGCTCGGGGAGCGAGACCGCCACCTCCGCGCCCTCGGACGGAACGTCCTTTTTGCCGCACGGTTTGCCGTTTACGGTAACGTTTCCCAGCTCTATCAGCTTTACCGCCGCGCTGCGTGAAAGCTCGGTGCTATCGGATATCAGTTTATCAAGACGGCAGCCGCCCGCCGCGTTAAACCTTATCGTCTCCATTACTCTCCTCGGCAGAAATCTCCGCCTTTTTCTTTTTGCGGTTCTTTATCTCGTCGCAGATCACGGCGATCATAAACAATATCGCGCCGCAGACCGCGCATATATCGGCAACGTTGAATATCGGGAAATTTATCAGCCGAAAATCAATAAAATCCACAACCAGTCCGTCGTTGAAAATGCGGTCGATAAGATTGCCCGCGCCGCCGCTCAGAATAAGCCCCACAGCAGCAACGTAAACAGGGCGCTTGACCTTTTTGAAGATCAACACATACAACAAAAAGAGAATTACCAGAGAGGTGAACACGATCAGCAGCCATCTCTGTCCCTTAAGTTTGCTGAAAGCCGCACCGTCGTTCAAGCAGTAATAGACGTTCAGAACCTCGGTATCGCCGAATTTAATGATATGAATAGTGTCCTTCAGCTTCATGTTCGCAACTACAAGATTTTTCGTGATCCTGTCAACGCCGACCAGCAGAGCCGCTATCAATAGCCAGATGTATTGCAAGTAAAATTCCCCATTTCATGCCTAAATTTATCCGTTTTGTACATATATCTCTTTCTTTTCATAAACACAAAAATCGGGAAGGGGAAAATACCCCTCCCTGATCCTTTATTGCTTATTCAAAATGCGTTCTGATAACGTCCGCACAGCGCCTGCAGAGGTTCGGGTATTTGCTGTCGCTGCCGACCGTATCGTCGAACTTCCAGCAGCGCTCACAAGCGCAGCCTGTCTTTTTCGTTACTGTAACGGAGCAGACAGCGCCCTTGTATTCGCCCTCGCCGTCTGCGTCCACCTTAACGCCCGATACGATACAAGCGTCCGCAAGCTCGTTTTCGAGTGCCTTTACGCTCTCGTCGGAGGTGAATATCTCAACCATAGCCTCAAGCGACTTACCAATAACCTTATCGGCGCGCTTAAGCTCAAGCGCCGCCAGAACGTCGTCGCGTACCGCGTGTATCTTCGCCCACTTCTCCTCGTCGGCGGTAACACCCGTCTTTTCGGGCATCTGGTTGAAGATGACCGAGCGCAGATCATCGTCCTTTTTGTGCGGCATAAACTGCCAGATCTCGTCGGCGGTGTAGCACAGGATTGGTGCTATCAGCCGCACTAGCGAATCGAGGATAACGTACATCGCAGTCTGTACGGACTTTCTCGCGGGAGAATCCGCAGCCTCGCAATATAGCGTATCCTTGACGATATCAAGATAGAAGTTCGACATATCCACAACGCAAAAACTGATAAGCGCGTGATAAGCGAGGTAGTAGTCGAACGCCTCATACGATGCCTTAACCTTTTCAATTACCTCATCAAGCCGCGCGAGCGCCCACTTGTCAAGCTCGCGGAGCTTGTCAAAATCTACCATTTCGGTGTTCGGGTCGAAACCCTTGCTGTCGCCGAGATTACCGAGAATATAACGCGCGGTGTTGCGAATCTTGCGGTAGCTCTCGGAAAGCTGCTTGAGCATATCCTTGGAAACACGGATATCCGCATGATAATCGAGCGAAGCCACCCAAAGGCGCAGAACGTCCGCGCCGAAGTCCTTGATGACCTCCTCGGGGAAAATCTGGTTGCCCTTGGATTTGTGCATCTGCTGACCGTTTCCGTCGACTACCCAGCCATGCGTGCAGACCGCCTTGTAAGGCGCTTGTCCCGTAGTCGCGATGGACGTTAGCAGGCTAGACTGGAACCAGCCGCGGTACTGGTCGCAGCCCTCAAGGTACATATCCGCGGGCCACGAAAGCTCGGGGCGCTCCTTGAGAACAGCTGCGTGCGTACAGCCGCTGTCGAACCAAACGTCGAAAATATCCATTTCCTTGCGGAATTTACCGCAGCCGCACTCGCATTTAACGTCTGCGGGAATAAACTCGCTTGCGTCCTTTGCGTACCATGCGTCTGAGCTTTCCGCTCTGAACAGGTCGGAAATAGCTTTTATCGTGGTGTCGTTGATAATAGTTTTGCCGCAATCCTCACAGTAAAGAATGGGAATAGGCACGCCCCATCGTCTCTGGCGTGAAATGCACCAGTCGGAGCGCATATTGACCATGTTCTTTATACGCTCCTCGCCCCACTCGGGAATCCACTGTACGCCCTCAATAGCCTTGATCGTCTCGGGCTTGAACATATCCACATTGCAGAACCACTGGTCAGTCGCACGATAAATTATCGGCTCGTGGCAGCGCCAACAGTGCGGATACGGGTGAACTATCTTCTGCATAGCGAGCAGCGTGTTGTCATTCTCCAGCCGCTGCGCGATCTCCTTGTTAGCGTCCGCGGTCTTTAACCCCGCGAACTCGCCCGCCTCGTCGGTGAGCACGCCCTTTGCGTCAACGGGTACGATAATGCTGAACATTCCCTTGTACTCGGGCTTCATGCAGACCTCGAAGTCCTCCACGCCGAAGCCCGGCGCGGTATGAACACAGCCTGTGCCGCTGTCAAGCGTAACATGATTTCCCACGATAACCGGGGAACGTCTTGGCAGGAACGGGTGGTCGGTCTCAATAAGCTCAAGATCGCTGCCCTTGAAACTGCCGACAGTGCTGTATTTCGTGATACCTGCGGCGCTCATCACCGTATCAACGAGTTCCTTAGCCATAAGCAGATACTCGCCGTTGGACTTGCTTTCCTCGTCCTCGACCTTGACGAACGTATACTCGTAGTTAGGTCCGAGACAGATAGCGAGGTTGCCGGGGAGCGTCCATGTGGTGGTCGTCCATATAACGACGAACGCCTTTTTGAGATCCATCCCGAGGTCGCCGAACTTGCCCTTGTCGTCAACAAGCGGAAACTTAACATAAATGGAATAGCAAGGATCGTCCTGATACTCGATCTCCGCCTCGGCAAGTGCGGTGTTGCAGTCCGCGCACCAGTAAACGGGCTTCAGACCCTTGTAGATGTAGCCCTTTTTGTACATCTCGCCGAAAACCTCTACCTGCTTCGCCTCAAAAGCGGGATTTATGGTGAGATAGGGGTCGTCAAAATCGCCCCATACGCCGAGACGCTTGAACTGCGCCTTCTGGTCATCAAGACAGGAAAGCGCGAACTGACGGCAGCTCTTGCGCAGCTCCACGGGATCAACCACG
This sequence comes from uncultured Oscillospiraceae bacterium, assembly GCA_910579125.1. Classification (GTDB taxonomy): domain Bacteria; phylum Bacillota; class Clostridia; order Oscillospirales; family Ruminococcaceae; genus CAG-115. Next base: position 68,313 of record CAJTTH010000009.1, read on the forward strand.
CCGCTGTCAACATCAAGTTGCTTTATCGCCTTAAGCTCAATAGGCAGACCGTGGCAGTCCCAGCCGGGAACGTAATTCGCGTTGTAGCCCGTCATAGCCTTGTATTTTACGATAATATCCTTTAGCACCTTGTTGAGCGCGGTGCCGAGGTGAATGTTTCCATTTGCGTAGGGAGGACCATCGTGCAAAGTGTAAGGCTTTTTCCCCTTGTTCTTCTCCGCAAGCGCGTAGTACATACGCTCGCTCTCCCACTTCGCCAACATTTCCGGCTCTCTCTTGGGCAGATTGCCGCGCATCGGAAACTCGGTCTGCGGCAGATTTACCGTACTGTTAAGATCCACTGACATAATGTCTCTCCTTGGTTTTGTTTTTATATATTTTATTTATTGTTCTTTCCGAACTGGAGCTTTCCGTGACTTGCGGTAGCCTCTTCGGGTGACTTGAAAAACGGCAGATTGCTGTCCTTGCCGTCCGCGGGTTTCTTCTCCTCAGCGGGCTTGGCAACGGGTTTCTCGACCGGCTTTTCGGCAGGCTTCTCCGCGGGCTTGGGGGCGGTGGGCTTTTGAGGTGCGGGCTTGGGCTTTTGAGCCGCAGCCTTTGCGGCAGCTGCCGCCGCTTGCTTTTTGCGCTCCGCCTCGCGCTTCTCAACTTCCTCTGCAGTCTTCTTTATATAATCGTTCTCGCACTTTTCGGGGAGTGCCTCAATAAGCGCGATATGCTCCTTGTAGCCCGTGAGCAGCTTCGTTCTGTATTCGAGAACCTCTTTTCTTGTCTGCTGGAGAATATTCTCTTGTATCTCTTGCTGTCTGTCCATAGCAGCCTTTATCTCGGCAGCCTTGTTGTTTGCGTCGCCGATTATCTTAGCGGCAGCAGCGTCAGCATCGGCGCGTGTTTTCCTGGAGTATTCGTCCGCGTCATTGACAAGTCTCTCCGACTTCGTTTTCGCGTCGGCAAGCTGCTTGGTCACGGTCTCGTTGGTCTCCTTGGTGAGCTTCTCGGCGGAAGCCTTGGACTCCGCGACGATAGCGTTACCTTGCTTCTGAGCCACGAGCAGCGCGTCTCTGAGCGCATCCTCGTCGTCGCGGTACTCGCGTATCTTGTCCGCTAAGACCTCGAGCTTGCGCTCAAGCTCGCCCTTATCCTTCTGGAGCTGCGCGAACTCGTCGGAGACCTCTTTCAGATACTCATCTACATCGTCGGGCTTATATCCGTTAAAAGCCGCCTTTTCAAATTTTTTAGTAACGATTTCCTTTGCGTTCATTTTATCTTCCCTTCCAATTTACCGCAGGATACCCTGCCGTGTCCAAATCCCGATGCTTAGCCGCGCTTACGAAAGATCCCCCGTATACACAGCGCCGCCGTAACGCCTTTCGACGTTCACTATATATATTTATATATAACAACACGAAGCCTGCCTTTTTTGGTTTCCCCGACAATTTCCGACAATCGGAATCTGCCAAAGCCGCGTATTGAAATAACCGTATTTTCTTTGACCATTGTGCTTACATTAAGACACACCGAAAAATCCGCACTAACCTGTCCGGATTTTACCAGCAACGCGGATTTCTCCCTTGAAGTATTGGTACACGCGCCCACAACGCAATCCAGCCTCATTGACGCTATTGCAGCCTTTATCCTCTCAAATTCTGCTCTTGGCAGTTCTCTTGTAATTCCGCGCTCCGAGCGCACTCCGACACGTCCTATCTTCATCAGACCCGCGACGATCTCCGCCGCCGCATCAAGACAGAACACGACCGCATGATCCTCTGCGACCAGAATATCACCCACAACGTCTCGCTCAAGCCCCGCCGCAATAATCGCTCCAAGGAAATCGCGGTGCGAGAGCTTATCAACGCTGCGGAAAGAAAACGTAACGGCGCACACGGGAAACAGCTCCTCATGCGGCAGCTCTTCGGCATACGTTCCCTCGAAGAAACCGCATACCGTTCTCGCCGCGCCGTCATATCCTCCGTAAAAAAACGGCTTCGAGCCTCCTGTCTGCGCCGCGCCCAGCCCTGCCACAACCGCCTCTCGCTCGTTTAGGAAACGGGAAAAACGCGGCACTCCCGTTTTGCGGCTCAATGCCGACAAATCGGAAATATGCGCACACAGAAAACGCTCCTCATCGTTTGCAATTTGCGTGATCACTTATCACTCGTCAATACTGTTGATCCAGTCAACATTCTTGGGTGCTACGGCGTAGCAGCAGGTGTCCACCTTTTTAATTCTGCCCTCGAAAGCCGCGGCAACGCCCGTCATAAAATCTACAATTCTCGTGCCGATCTCCTGGTCGATACCGTTAAGGTTCAAAAAGATAATCGTGCCCTCGCGAAGCATATCGACCGCACCGTTCATAACATCCTCGTATTTTGCGGGTTTCATAATGAACAGCTTGGGCGCACCCGACGCACTGTGCATATTAATGATCTTGGAACTGCTGTTGTTTCCATAAGAGCCGGAATAATCGGAATATCCCGATGAATACGCCTCCTCATCCGTCACAGCCGAGGAAGAGGTGTCGTATCCCTCCTCATAGTCCATAAAGCCCTCGTTCTCGTCCCCCGTACCGAAGATGCTCTTCAAAAAATTTGCCATTTTAATTTCCTCCCAATTATAAATATTTTCTGTACCCGAACAGCCCTGAACCTATCCGGATAATTGTGGCTCCGTGCCGTATTGCCGCCTCGTAGTCTCCCGACATTCCCATCGAGAGGGTGTCGAACACCGAATTCTCTCTGTTATGCGCATTCTCGACCCTTATCTGCTCGAAAAGCCCGTGCATTTCCGCAAAGACGCTCTCGTCACAGCCCGCAGGCGGTATTGTCATCAGACCTCTCAGTCTGATGTTCGGAAACTCGGCAACTTCCTTGCAGAACGCGCTTGCGCCGTCTGCCGGAACGCCCCCCTTTGTTTCCTCCCCGCCGATGTTTATCTCGGCGAGTATATCCATAACTATCCCGTGCTGTGCCGCGCGGCGGTCTATCTCTTCCGCCAGCCGCAGACTATCCACGGAATGTATCATTGATACCTTGTCAATAATGTATTTCACCTTGTTGGTCTGAAGTCCGCCGATAAAGTGAACCTCGGCGGGCTTATAGCTCTCCCGCTTGTCCAGATACTCTTGAACGCGGTTTTCGCCCAACAGTGAAACTCCCAGTTCTATAGCGCAATTTATCCGTTCGGGGCTGACGGTCTTGGTCACCGCCATCAGCCGAACATCGCGCCCGGACTTGTCTATATTCTCGCAGATCTTAAGGTAATTCTCGCGAATGTCCTCAAATGTCGTCTGCGTGTTATCCGATAACTTTTCCATCGTACAAATCTTTACCCTCGGTAACTATTTTGTCGTACAGCCTGAGAAAATCGTCGTCCTGCTCCTGTGTGCAGATAACGTAATCCTCGCCCCAATAGACAACATTCACCTTTTTGAACATCAGGTTCTGTCCGCGTACTATAAACACCCCGCGCTCGTCCTTGTCGTTGTAGCGCAGCGCCTTTCTTGAAACGCGCAGACCGCCGTGACTGTTCACCGGCAGCTTAAAATGCGCAGTTCTCCCCACCGTTACCACCGAGTTGAGCTTATCGCATTCAAATATGTATATCGCCTTGTTGTCGCCGCAATTCTTGACAGAAATGATGTCCGCGTCGATAAGATACGAACCCGAGCCGACACGCAGCTGAACTTCGCCGCCCTCGTAAAACCCGAACATATTTTCGGTATCTATCACTGCCGCAACACGCCAGTGATAGTCCGCGATCAGCTTTCCGATAGCCTTTCCGTCGTGTGATTTCTCGGGAGCGGCAATTATGCCGGCTATTTTCTCTTCAGTAAGACTTTCGCCGCTTTCGTAATCGAGTTCGCCCTCGTAGCCGTCCACCTCGCTGACAAAATAGCCCGCGCCGCCCGCAACAACGTCCTGTACGCCGCCCGAAATCAGCGCGTTCAGCTGACTTATTCGATTGCTGAGAGACTGTTTTTTCGCCGCGTAACCGTTCGATTCCTTAAGCGTTATCTCTCGCTTGCACATTGCCTCCAACAGATCGTTCTGCTTCTCGGCGGCGGCAAGAAAATCTCCGTTTATAATGTCCGCGATCATGCCCGAATGGCTCTCGTTTATCTGAACGGAAATAGCCTCAAGCTGGGAATTATCCGTGCCGACAAGCCTTTCGGCGCTCTCGAGCACCGCTATCTGCCTTTCCAGCAAGCTGATCTCCCTCAGATAAGCCGCGTCATTGTCGCTTTTATAGCGTCGCGCGATGACCGAGCTTTTGCCGACCTTGGAGCCGTCCTCCTGCTCGTAGCATAGTATTCCCGTGCCGCTGTTGTAAATAAGCGTCTCGTCGCGCAGGTATACTCCCTCGAACGGAACTTCCTCCTCGGCATTGTAGACCAACGCCGTTTCCGTAGTCAGCTTTTCACCGCCCGCGAAAAATATCTGCCCGACCGCGACAAGAATGATAAACACGGACAAGGTCACGATTATGACCGTAGTCCAGCCCGAATTCATTTAGTCCTCCTCGGACTTTTCGTAAGCATCGAGTATCGACACGGGCTTGAACGGCGTTATAGTCGAGATAGCGTGCTTGTAAATCAAATTTTGTTTTCCGTCCGTATCGAGTACAACGATATAACTGTCAAACCCCTTGATTATACCCTTGAACTGAAAACCGTTAGTAATATAAATCGTTACGGGAATTTTGTCCTTCCTCGCCTGATTAAGGAACACGTCCTGAAGATTGATATCCTTTGCCATAATAAATCACCTTTTCTTTCTGTCCGGTGTATGCGCAAAAGCGCAAAATACC
>CAJTTH010000010.1 GCA_910579125.1 uncultured Oscillospiraceae bacterium
CCCGAGCGGAACACCACCGCCCGGGAACTGCTTACCCTTTCTTTCCGTAAGCGTCTTTGCTCTTACATTCCGCAACAGTACGCATCTTGTTGGGGCTGAATTCTACGATCTCATTCAGATCGCAATTCAAAGCCTCGCAGATCTTATCAAGCTGTTCAATGCTGACTCTGCCGGCAAGGTTGTGATACAGTTCGTTTATGGTGTTCGATCTGATACCGGTTGCTGCTGCGAGTTCCGACTGCGTTACCCGCAGCTCGCCCAGCTTGCGGGATAATGTGATCTTGATCATTGCAGTACACTCCTTTCAATAATTTTATCACTTTCAAGGAGTTTTGTCAGCGTTTTGATGAAAATCAACGATATTTGATAAAAACAACAAAAAAAGCACCTTAAAAGTGCTTTTTCATTATATCATATATATCTGAATGCCTATATGAAATTGAGAGAAAAGAACGTATGTTAACAAGTACGGTCTTATGAGATTTTCGGCGGCTATCCGTGGTATCACAAGCCCGAGGTGCTGCATTACAACGGCTTCCCGTGGGCGACGAGCGTTCCCGAGCGCGGCGCGCTGATGAAAAAGCCGATGTCGGGCAGGGAGGCGGAGGCGTTCGTCCGCAGGGCATATGACCGCTGTCTGGCGGACGTGGACTATCTCGACGGCGAGGGCGCGGACGATACGCGTATGCGCGAGATGTTCACGCTGAACCTTGAGTATTTTATGGCGACGCTGCTCGACCGCAAGGACCGCATGAGCATGGCGCACGGACTTGAAGTGCGCGTGCCGTTCTGCGATTATCGGCTGGTGGAGTACGCGTATAATATCCCCGCCGCGTTCAAGAATTACCGCGGACGTGAAAAGGGATTGGTTCGCTACGCGATGGAGGGAGTTCTCCCCGAGGACGTTCTCTGGCGAAAGAAAAGCCCGTATCCCAAGACACACAATCCCAATTATATGGCGCTGCTCAGCGGAAAACTCCGCGCGCTGCTCGAAAGCCCTGACTGCCGCCTGACGGAAATAGTCAACGCCGACGAGCTTCGCAGAATGCTCGACACGGACGGCGCGAGCTTCACCAAAAACTGGTACGGGCAGCTTATGACCGTGCCGCAGATATACGCGTACTTCCTTCAGACGGAAACGTGGCTGCGGCAGTACGGCGTTATCATCGGGTGATATCGGGCGCGGCGGTTGAGGATATTTTCATAGCTTGCCACGACAACCTCACCGGGCTTTGCCGGGCAATAAATTCAATATTTCCGAAAACAAAAGATCAGCTCTTATTGTGCAACAGCTCGGAGATTATCGGTAAAGCAAAGAGCAGCAGCCTATCGGTCGCTGCTCTTTACCGTATAATCTTACGGTCTGCAGCGGGCTGCTCCTCAGCATTGGATGACATGGTCCCGCCGTTTTTCAAAGGATTTCGAGATCAAATCCTGTTATGCTGAAACTATGTGTATTATTTCTGACTTTGCCACTCTTTTACGTAGACTTTAGGCAATACCGCACAATTATTGTCGAGCGGTTGCGCGGGTATCCTCCCGCAAGTGCAAGACAGCTAAAATATACAAAATAAAAGTTTTGATTGACAACGCCGCAAAAAGGTGATATAATTTAAATATACAGAATAAAATAATGCTGACCGTCGGAATTTCGGCGTGCCGGTGAGTTTGTGATGGGGGAAAACGGTATGTGTGGTATTGTAGGATATGTCGGAATGCGCGACTGCGCGGACGTTCTTATGGACGGACTTGAACAACTGGAGTACCGCGGGTATGACAGCGCGGGTATAGCGGTGTTTGAGAAGGGCGTGATACGCACCGTAAAAACGCGCGGCAAACTGAAATGTATGGCGGAAAAGCTCGCGGACGAGGGAAAACCCGAGGGCTTTTGCGGGATAGGGCATACGCGCTGGGCAACGCACGGCGAGCCGTCCGATATAAATTCGCACCCGCATTCAAACGGGCGCGTTACTATCGTACATAACGGAATTATCGAAAACTACGCGGAGCTTAAGGAATTTCTTACCGAAAAGGGATATTCGTTCGTAAGCCGAACCGACAGCGAGATTGTAGCTTGTCTGCTCGATTATTACTATGCCGAACGCGATCCTCTGCGCGCGATAATGGAAACGGTCAGGGAGCTTCGCGGAAGCTATGCGCTCGGTATCCTTTTCAAGGACTTTCCCGACCGTGTTTACGCTACGCGAAAGGGCAGTCCGCTGATAGTCGGTATCGGCGGGAGCGAGTACTTTATCGCCAGCGATATTCCCGCGTTCCTGAAATACACTAAAAACTATGCTCTGCTTGACGACGATGAGATAGTCGCTATTGACAACAGCGGCGTGAGGTTTTTCGACATTCACGGCATCGCGGTGAAAAAGCAGACGCAAACCGCGGATTGGAATATCGAGCAGGCACAGAAATGCGGTTTTCCGCACTATATGTTGAAGGAAATTTACGAACAACCCGAGGTCGTTGTCAAAACCTTGGACAGCATAGTCACGGACGGTGTTCCCGACTTCTCGGATATAGGGCTTACCGATGAGCTTATGCGAGACGTAAAGCGCGTCTTTGTGGTAGCCTGCGGTACGGCTATGTACGCCGGTATCGTCGGGCGTTACGCTGTCGAGAAAATGGCGAGAGTTCCCGTAACAGTCGAGATCGCCAGCGAGTTCCGCTATATGGATCCTATCGTCGGCGAGGACGATCTGGTAATTCTGGTGTCGCAGTCGGGCGAGACCGCGGATACGATAGCGAGCCTTGAATTGGCGAAATCGCGCGGCGCGAAAACGCTCGCGGTCGTCAATGTAAAGTATTCGGCGATTGCGCGCAATTCCGATATGTATATTCATACCCTCGCGGGACCCGAAATCGCGGTCGCGAGTACAAAAGCGTATTCCGTACAGATCGCGGTGCTGTATCTTATCGCGTTCAGGTTCGCCTACGCGCGCGGAATAATCCTCGAAAACGAAATGCGGCGGCTCACGGCACAATTGTACAAAGCGCCCGAAGCGATCCGTGACGTTATCGAAAATAAGGACGAATGCCAGTTTATTGCGTCGCAGCTTGTGAACGTTGAAACGCTGTTCTTTATCGGGCGCGGATTTGATTACGCGCTTTCACTGGAGGGCTCGCTGAAGCTGAAAGAAATCACCTACATTCACTCCGAGGCATACGCGGCGGGGGAATTAAAGCACGGTACGATTTCGCTGATAGAGCGGAATATCCCCGTGATAACGGTAGCGACGCAGCGGAACGTTCTCGCCAAGACCGTCAGCAATATGGAGGAGGTCAAGGCACGCGGCGCGACGATAATCGCAATCTGCCGAAAAGGCACGGAATTTGCGGAGGGAACGGTCGACATAAAACTCGAACTGAATATCGGCGGCGAGCTTGACGATATGCTGCTGCCGCTCCCGACAGTGTGCGCGCTGCAATTGATAGCCTACTACACCTCGGTTCTGCGCGGAATAGACCCCGATAAGCCCCGCAACCTTGCGAAGTCCGTTACGACCGAATAAAAACCGGCGTCGAGCGATATGCCCGACGCCGTATCTTATGCTTTTGAAACCTTTAAGAACACCTTTTTGCCCTTGCGGACAATAACCTCGTTTGTGAGGTCTATCTGCGCGTTGGGATCGTCGATTATCACTTCGTCGACCGCGATACCCTTGCCCGAGATGAGGTTTCTCGCCTCTCGCTTGGACGGCGCCAATTTCGTATTCACAAGCAGGTCGAGAATTCCGATTTTCCCGTCGGCAGCCTCGACCGCCGCCGTCGGCATATTGTCGGTATTGCCAATTCCGCCGAACAGCGATTTCGCGCCGTCAAGCGCCTTTTGCGCTTCCGCTTCTCCGTGAACGAGCTTCGTCAGCTCGAACGCGAGTATCTCCTTAGCCTTGTTGAGCTGTGCGCCCTCCCATTTCTCCATTTCGAGTATTTCCTCGATCGGCAGGAACGTGAGCATTTTCAGGCACTTGATAACGTCAGCGTCGTCGACGTTTCTCCAGTACTGGAAGAAATCAAACGGCGAAGTCTTTTCGGGGTCGAGCCACACCGCGCCCTTTTCGGTCTTGCCCATTTTTTTGCCCTCGGAGTTGAGCAGCAGCGTAATGGTCATTGCGTGAGCGTCCTTGCCGAGCTTTTTGCGGATAAGCTCCGTGCCGCCGAGCATATTCGCCCATTGGTCGTCGCCGCCGAACTGCATATTGCAGCCGTATTTTTGGAACAGCATATAAAAGTCGTAGCTCTGCATTATCATATAGTTAAACTCGAGGAACGTCAGACCGCGCTCCATACGCTGCTTGTAGCACTCGAACGTCAGCATTTTGTTGACCGAGAAGCAAGCGCCGACCTCGCGCAGCACGTCAATGTAGTTCAGCTCAAGCAGCCAATCCGCGTTGTTTACCATTATCGCCTTATCGTCTGAAAAGTCGATAAAGCGGCTCATCTGCTTTTTAAAGCACGCGATGTTGTGGTCGATATCCTCTTTCGTGAGCATTTTGCGCATATCGGATTTTCCCGACGGGTCGCCGATCATTCCCGTGCCGCCGCCGAGCAGCGCAATGGGCTTGTTGCCCGCCATTTGCAGACGCTTCATAAGGCACAGCGCCATAAAGTGCCCGACGTGCAGCGAATCCGCGGTCGGGTCGAAGCCGATATAAAACGTCGCCTTGCCCGCGTTTATCATCTTGCGTATCTCGTCCTCGTTGGTGACCTGCGCGATAAGTCCGCGCGCAATAAGTTCGTCGTATAATTCCATTGTTATAATTTCTCCTCCATTATTATAGTTCGGGGAACAAGCCCCATTTTCTCATAAAATGCGACCGCGTCCGTGTTTCGGGCGGTTACCCCGAGCTGTACGTCCGTGCAGCCGTTTTCGCGCCCGAACGCTTTCACCGCGCCGAAAAGCTCTGTGCCTATACCGTGTCGGCGGCAGCTCTCCGCGACCGCGAAGCAGTCGATATAGCACACCTTGCGCGGTTTTTTTTCCTCGGTATTCACGTCAATTATCTTCACGACCGCGTAGCCGTCGGGTTTACCGCCGCTGTCGTGTACGAGAACGGTCTGCCTTTCGTCGTTCAGTATCTCGCCGATACGCCGCGAAAACCATTCGCGTTCGGGCATTATGAACGCTTCGGGCTTTATCTCGACATGGCGGCGGTGAAGCTCGGCAAACAGCTCCGTCAGCTCCCCGCGGTCGTTGATATCTGCAATTCTAATCATAAAATCCTCCTCAAATTAAAGTGAGAATTTTACATAGCCGATGAGATGTTCACATCTCACGGATAACACCCTCTTTCAATAAAAAAGCCCTCTCCGAGACGAAGCTCCGAGAGGGCGCTGAAATTCAAATAGCGCGGTACCACCTCAATTTGCGGATCATCATAACGACAAACCGCCTTTGAACAGCTGTAACGGGCATACCCGTGTCCGCTAATAGGAGACCGTTCGCAAGACCGCTCGGGGAGGTAATTCACAAAACGCGCCTTGCCGCCTTACACCTGCCGGCGGCTCTCTGAAAAGGTTATGCGTTCGCTGCTGTATTCCCGTCAACGCTTTAATATATTCACTTTCAGCATTATATCATATTTGCTCGGATTTGTCAAGGGGTCAGCTTACAATTGATCCGCAATTTCGAGAATGAGCTTTTCGGACTTCTCCCAGCCGAGGCACGGGTCGGTTATCGACTTGCCGTAGGTGCCCTCTTCGATCTTCTGCGAGCCGTCCTCGATGTAGCTTTCGATCATCAAGCCCTTGACAATATTGCGTATCTCCTTGGAGTGACGCATAGAGTGGAGTATCTCGTTGGAAATGCGCACCTGTTCAAGGTACTGCTTTCCGCTGTTGGAGTGGTTGGTGTCGACGATTATCGCGGGATTTTCCAAACCCTTTTCCAAATACATATCGCAGCAGAGCTTCAGATCCTCGTAATGATAATTCGGGATAGTCTGGTCGTGCTTATTCTGAGCGCCGCGCAGAATAGCGTGCGCAAACGGATTGCCGTCCGACACTACCTCCCAGCCGCGGTAAATGAACGTGTGCTTAGCCTGTGCCGCCTGAATGGAGTTGAACATAACCGACAGCGTTCCCGAGGTGGGGTTTTTCATGCCGACGGGGCACTCCATGCCGCTCGCCACGAGACGGTGGTGCTGATCCTCGACCGAGCGCGCTCCCACCGCGACGTATGACAGCAGATCGCTAAGATAACGGTAATTCTCGGGGTAGAGCATTTCGTCCGCGCAAGTAAGGTGCGTTTCGGCGATAGCGCGCGCGTGCAGCTTTCTCACCTGTATGATACCCTCGAGCATATCCTCGCTTTTGGTGGGGTCGGGCTGGTGGATAAGCCCCTTGTAGCCCGTGCCGTTCGTGCGGGGTTTTCCTGTGTAAATGCGCGGTATGATAAGTATTTTGTCCTTTACCTGTTCCTGAACCTTTGCAAGGCGGTTGGTGTAATCCATTACGGAATCCTCATTGTCCGCCGAGCACGGTCCGATTATCAGCAAAAACTTGTCGCTCTTGCCCGTGAACACGTCCGCGATCTGCTTGTCGCGGGCAGCCTTTACCCGCTTTATTTCCTCGGAAATGGGGTGCATTTCCTTAACCTCTTTCGGGATAGGCAATTTTCTGTTAAATGTCATTGACATGGTATAGCGTCTCCTTTGATTTTATTCATACTCTTATATTTTATCACATTCGACAGGATTTTTCAAGGGGGTAAGCAAAAATATTTTTAGCGCTTTTAGGTGTTAAAGTGAGGGCGCAGGCATTACACCTCAACAATGTGTTAAACTAAATACACGTCCAGAAAAATATTGCAAACGGAAAACTTAGAACGGTCAATGCGATGTGAACGCTTATCGAGATGATCATCCACAGTTTTTTCGGTCTGGTATACAGATGATAATGAAAGGATATAAAAAGCGAATGAAACAGCCAGCTTACAAGCAAAACAGCGGTTCTGATAAATGTAAAATACGAACTCCCGACGTCATTACCGAAATAGGGAATACACGTAAGGGCTATGACAAGCGCAGCGGCAGTCGTAACAATCCAAATAATTAAATATACTCTGCGGTTTGATCTCTTTTCCATAATTCGGCTCCTTTTCCCAAATTCTTCCTTAAGATTATTTTATCACATATCCGTCCTTCTGTCAATACCGTAACCAAAACCGCCGCGCCGCATAATATGAATAAAGGAGTTGATATTATGCTTATCGAGACCGAATACGACAGGCGCGCGGCGGTCGCCTATGCGCTGAACTGGGCGTTCGCGAGAAATCCGCGCTTTTACGATTTCGAGGACATAGGCGGCGACTGCACGAATTTCGTTTCGCAGTGTATGTACGCGGGGTGCGGCGTGATGAACTACTCGCAGGAGAACGGCTGGTATTACATAAATTCCGACAACCGCGCGCCCTCGTGGACAGGCGTGGACTTTCTGCGCGAGTTTCTGATGACGAACAAAGGAGCGGGCGTTTACGGCGAGGAAGCTCCGCTTTCGGAGCTGCGGCACGGTGATATTATCCAGCTTATCAACCGCTCGGGGCGGTTTTATCATACCGTTTTCATTTCGGCGGTGTTCAGCCCTGCAACGCCGCAAAACATTTTCGTGTGCGCACATTCTGTAGACGCGCGCAACCGCAGACTGTCAACGTATAATTTCGCGGATACGTTCGGCATACGCATTATCGGCGCGCGAAAAGAGATCGTTCTTAATTCTTAAAGGAGGCTGCTATGTTTATTTATACCGTTCAATCGGGCGATAACCTCAATCTGCTTTCACGCCGCTTCGGCATTCCCGCGAACCGTATCGCCGCGGATAACGCTTTGCGCTACCCGAACAATCTTGTCGTCGGGCAGAACCTTGTCATTATGTCAAATTCAATGCGCTACACGCTCCAAGAGGGGCAGACGCTGTATTCCGTGGCACAGGAGTTCGGAGTGCCTCTTGAAACGCTGCTCGAAGCAAATCCGAATGTCAACCCTATCTCGCTTCAGCCGGGCGAGGTCATCAATATCCCCATGGAGAGCGATATCAGCCGCCGCCCCGCGATAATCAACGGTTTCGCTTACCCGAATATCACCGAATACGCGCTCAACTGCGCGCTGCCGTTTATGACGTTTTTAAGCCCGTTCAGCTACTCGATAACTTCACAGGGAGAGCTGATAGCGCCCGACGCGGACGACCTCATCTACCGAGCGACGCGCAGCGCCGTAATGCCGCTTATGGTGGTCACGAACATATACGACGGCAGCTTTTCGACCGAGGTGCTCTCGCAGATACTCGCCGACAGCGAAGCACGCGAGCGGCTTATTTCCTCTATATTCTACGAGCTTGATGACAAGGGTTACTACGGCTTGAACCTCGATATGGAATACATCTCGCCCGACGACCGCGAAATCTACAATGAGTTCCTTATGGAAATATCGGAGCGGCTGCATGAGGCGGGATATATCCTCGTTACTGCTGTCGCGCCGAAGTACCGCGCCGACCAGCAGGGCATTCTCTACGAATCGCACGACTACCGCGTTCAGGGTGAGGCGGCGGATTATGTGATTATTATGACCTATGAACAGGGGGCATAATGATAGCACACATATCTAGCTATCCGTTTTCGGGAGATGAGGGAATACCTGTAATGTAAAGCAGTCGGGCGTGATATTGCGGAATTGTCCGCTTTCATTTTTCTCGTAATACGCGCGCTCTATGATTTGCTTAAACCAACCGTTTTTTTCGGAAGGGGAAAGCGTGACATAAATTTCAAGCAGCCGCGATATTGCGGGCGCGAATTCGGCGCGTGCTTTTTGCCGTTCCAACGCGAGAGAGTATTCGGCCTTTAAGTTTTTTATCCGAGCGTTCATTTCCGCAATCTGCGCTTCCAGAGCGGAAGAACGCTGACGGAATACCTCTTCCGTATAAGTTCCACGCTCAAAGAATGTGTATACATTGTTCAGTTGTATGTTTAAAGAAGCGAGCTCCTTTTCCAGATTGGCGACCGCTTCTCCGAGTTCGGATTTATTTACCGCTTCTTGCTTTTCTTTATCCTTGGAAACGTCATATTCGTCGGCCCAGCTCCGCAGGACGCTTAAAAAACGTTGTTCCACAAGCGGAAACGGCGAAGCCTTGTTGCAGCACCCTGCCGTATTGCAGCCGATATACGCATACGGTTGACGGCCGCTTGCCGGACGCATTGACATGGCGTGCCTGCATTTGGCGCAGTAGAGAACTCCCGTAAACGGATTTGCGCTTTTAGCGCGGTACTTGATCGGAGCGGGGGGATTTTCGGCGATCAGAACCTGAGCCGCCTTCCAAACCTTGTCGGAAATAATCGCCTTGTGCAAACCGTCGACGATAAAATATTCTCCGTCCTCCGAAAATTCGCGGGTCTTCTTTTTGCCTTCGGGAGTTACGACGCGCTTGACTTTTCGGTATCCCCAACGAATTTTTCCTATGTAAACGGGATTTGAGAGTATTCTTTTAACGCCGTAAATTGTCCAGTATTCTTTGCCGACGACCGATTTTATACCCAGCTCGTTCAATCGAACGGCTATCGCGTGAGGACCGAGCCGCTTCTTTTCGCCGCTGACTTCTGCGCCCTCGACATACCAATCAAAAATCAATCGGACTATCTGCGCCTGTTCCTCGATAATTTCAAGCGTAAAGCCCTTGTCGTTCTCAATTTTGACCTTTTTATATCCATATGGCGGGATACTGCCGACATACTTTCCCTCTTTTGCGGAGGCTTCTCTGCCGCGGACAAGGCGGCGGTTTGTCGTTGTGAACTCGCGCCGCGCCATAAACAACCCGAACTCGAAATATTCCTCGTCAAACTCGTTTGTCGGGTCGTATGTTTTTATCGGCGTGATTATCTTAGTCCGCGAATACTTGAAAGCCTGCGCGACCAATCCCTGATCCATTGTGTCGCCGCGTGCAAGACGTTCGATCTCCATAACCAGAACGCCGTCCCACTGCCCCGCGCCGACCTCAGACAACAGTCTCTGCATTTGCGGTCTGGCGGCTATTGTTTCACCTGACACGATTTCCTCATAGACAGCGCTTATGGGGAGCTTCTGCTTTCGCGCAAGCTCGGTAAGCGTGTTGCGGTGTCTGGCGAGAGTTTCGCCCTCGCCGCGAGCCTCAGCTTCGAGGTCGGCACGGGATTTTCGAAGGTAAATGCAATATTTATCCATAAAATCTCCTTAGAGCCTGTTTATTGCCGCTGTCAACCGAGGTCTGACGGCGTACTATAATAATATGCAGGCAAACGCCGACAACATGACGTTGCCGCAAGATTGACAAAGGGCGGCAACACAAACGGAAAAGAGCTCATCGAGTACGCGGCGGATTTGTACCGCGGGATAAACAGTTAGCAACTGTACAACCACCGCAGGCATAGAATTAACAGAGGTGATATATATGCCGAGAAAGATCAATCACGATATCGTTCCGCATGTTGTGAAAGAAATTTATGACGAGAACGGGCGTTTGCTTGGCCAGATCTGTGATAACTTCGTTGTCAGGACGCAGGAAGAGGTCGACGCAATTCTTAAGGAGCTCGGCAAGATATGGGCTGAATCCATTCACAGAGCGTACTATACTCTTGAGGAGGGCACGGCTCCTCCCGAGGAACTGGAGCGCTGCCGTCGGGTGATCGAGCATTATGAGAAGTGTAAAATTGCCTGATCGGGCGGACAAGAAGCGTCATAAGTATAATGAAAAAATACAAAGAACGCCGGACTTTCAAAAAACATATTGACAAACCATGCCCGCATAAGCTATAATGTATAAGTATGCAAATTTATGAAAAGAGGCTTTACTATGGCAAAGTATTTTGGCACGGACGGATTTCGCGGCGAAGCAAACGTCGGACTTACCGTTGATCACGCTTATAAGATCGGGCGGTTTATCGGCTGCTATTTCGGGCGCGAGCACCGCTGTCAAGTGGTTATCGGAAAGGATACGCGCCGCAGCTCGTATATGTTCGAGTACGCGCTCACGGCGGGGCTAACCGCATCGGGAGCGGACGCGTATCTGATGCACGTCACAACGACCCCCGGCGTTTCTTATGTAGTACGCACAGACGATTTCGACTGCGGAATTATGATTTCCGCCTCACACAACCCGTACTATGACAACGGTATCAAGCTCT
Source organism: uncultured Oscillospiraceae bacterium (assembly GCA_910579125.1). Taxonomy (GTDB): domain Bacteria; phylum Bacillota; class Clostridia; order Oscillospirales; family Ruminococcaceae; genus CAG-115. Next base: position 11,156 of record CAJTTH010000010.1, read on the forward strand.
TCAATTCCAAGGGCGAAAAAATGGACGACCAATTTATTGAGGAGCTGGAAAAGTATCTCGACGGCGTAATTCCCGAACTTCCTCTCGCGCAGGGCGAGGAGATAGGACGCGCATCGGATTACTCCGCGGGGCGCAACCGTTATATCGGCTATCTGATCTCTCTGGCAACTCATTCGTTCAAGGGAAAGCGGATCGGACTTGACTGCGCGAACGGCTCGGCGTTTGCAATCGCAAAGAGCGTTTTCGACGCTCTCGGAGCAAGAACCTACGTTGTCAGCAACAAACCCGACGGATTCAACATCAACACTAACTGCGGTTCTACACATATCGAAAATCTGATAAAGCTCGTGGAGGAGGAGCAGCTCGACTGCGGTTTCGCGTTCGACGGCGACGCGGACCGCTGCCTTGCCGTTGATGAAAAGGCTCAGATTATCGATGGAGACAAGATACTGTACATATACGGCAGTTATCTCAAGGAACGCGGAAAGCTCGAGGGGAACACTGTCGTCACCACCGTAATGTCCAATCTCGGATTGTACAAGGCATTCGACAATTTGGGTATAGCCTATGAAAAGACTGCGGTCGGTGATAAGTACGTTTACGAATGCATGAACGAAAAAGGGTATATTCTCGGCGGCGAAAACAGCGGACATATTATTTTCAGCAAGTACGCAAATACGGGCGACGGAATTCTCACCGCGCTGAAAATCATGCAGGTCATCTGCGCGAAAAAGACCGTGCTCTCCGAACTTGCAAAGGGAATGACGACGTACCCGCAGATATTGAAGAATGTGCGCGTCACCGACAAGAACGCCGTGCTGAACGACGCCGACGTTCTTGCGGCAGTAAAAACCGCCGAAGAAGCGCTCGGCTCGGACGGCAGAGTGCTCGTGCGTCCCAGCGGCACCGAGCCGCTGCTCCGCATAATGACCGAGGCCCAAACCAGGGACGTATGCGCAAAGCATATCGCGGATATTGAAAAAGCAGTCCGCGAGAAGGGTTACGCGGTCGAGTAAGCAGCCGATAAAAGCGAGGGTAAAACAAATTCGGTACAATAATTAAACACTTCTTTTCGGAAATCCGGTGTTAAAGGGTTATCCGAAAGGAAGTGTTTTTTTCGTGTTTTTGAGGGCTCTGCGCAATATTCACGGAGCGAAGCAGAGTGGATATTGCGCAGAGCCGGTCGCGCGGTCGGCGGTCATGCGACGGATTTTAATGCCGCGTAATAGCGGCGGCGTTTTTCGGCGGGCGGTATTCTATCAGTCGCCGAGCAAATCCGACGATTATTCCGATAGCTCATAGAATAGCGCCAAATAAGCGTTTTCAGCTCATAAACCGTGAAGTTCTCGGATTTACGCCCGCACAAATAGAACAGCTCGCCTTTCGTCCCTCATCTTTGACGCCTTACTTTTTTCATTATATTTCTTTGAGAACTTGGTGTCAGGCTTTATTATACAAAATCGGTTTCCTCGGTTCAGAGCGGCTTTGTCAGCTCAAAAAGCCATTTTGCTTCTTCAATCGGCAAATGCGGCGAAAGCGTTTCGCAGACCCGGCTCTGATACTCGTTGAAATAAGTTAACTGCGCGTCGGTGAGCAATTCCTTGTCAATTCCCTCAACGTCGAACGGAACACAGGTAAGCGGCGTAAAACAAAGAAAACCGCCGTGCAACCACTCCGCTTCCTGACACAGCAAAAGGCTTTCGTGGCGTATCCCGAATTTTCCCTCGAAATACAACCCCGGCTCATCGGAGGTTATCATTCCCGCTTCAAGCGGCGCGTCGTTCGCCGTTCTCCATGAAATACGCTGCGGACCCTCGTGAACATTCAGCAGGAAGCCCACGCCGTGACCCGTGCCGTGATTAAAGTCCAACCCGTGCCGCCATAAACCTTGCCGCGCTATTCCGTCCAGCGTTGAGCCGCGCACTCCCTTGGGAAAAACCGCGCCCAGCAGCTCCAGATGCGCCGCCAGCGCAAGCGTGAACGCGCGTTTTTCCTCATCGGAAAGCTCCCCGAGGACAAAGGTACGTGTTATATCCGTCGTTCCCTCAAAATAATGCCCGCCCGTATCGGATAGCAGCAAGCCGCGCGGTTCAAGCTTCGCATCCGTCTCAGCCGTCGCGGAGTAATGCACTATCGCGCCGTGTTCGCCGTATGCCGTTATCGGCTCGAAGCTCTGCCCGAGGTAACCCTCGCCCATTTTGCGGAACTCTTCCAGCTTCTCGGCGGCGGATATTTCGGTTATTTTTTCGCGTTCTATCGCGTTTTTCAGCCAATACATAAAACGAGTTACGGCAACGCCGTCCTTTATGTGCGCGGAAATTTCCGCGTCGATCTCGGCGTCGTTTTTCACCGCTTTCATCATAACGATCGGACTTTGCTTTGAGATAATTTTCGCGTCCGCAAGCGAACATTTCATTCGGTAATTCACTGCCTTGAGGTCAGCCCAAACCGCGCCGCTCTGCGATTTGAGTGCGCTGTAAATTTCATTGTACGGACGAATTTCAACGCCGTCATTTTCCAGAGCGCGAGCGGTTTCATCGCTGAAAATCTCCCTCTCCGCGAACAATTCCGCCCTATCCGCGAACACCAACATAAACGACAAAAAAACGGGATTGTAGTCCACATCTCCGCCGCGCAGATTAAGCGTCCAAGCGATCTCGTCCAGCGCGGAGACTGCAAGGCAGCCGGCGTTTTCGGCACGCATTTTTTCGTGTATGCGCGCTAATTTTTCGCACCGCGACATTCCGCAAACGCTCTCCGAAAGCTCGAAAACAGGCTTTTTCGAGAGCGGCGGTCTGTTCTCACGGATTGCTCCGCCCAAGTCCTCGTCTGTTTTCAAGGCGACGCTTTTCGGCTTCAGGACTTTCTCGAGCCTCATTGCAAACGCCGCCGAAACAACTCTCCCGTCAAAACCGAGCGCCGATTTTTCAGGCATTTTTTCAAGCAGAAAGCGCTCAATGGTCAGCGTTTGCGGCTCTCCCATTTTCATCAGAGCTATTCCGCTTCCCGACAACTCGCGCTCCGCTTGAATAAAATACCGCCCGTCAGTCCAAAGCGCCGCCTCGTCAAGCGTTACGACGAGCGTTCCCGCCGAGCCGGTAAACCCGCTTAAATACTCGCGCAGCTTGAAATGCGCGCCGACATACTCCGACCCGTGAAAATCGTCGGTCGGCACAATATATGCAAAAATTCCGCGCTCATTCATCAATCCGCGCAGTTTGTCGATCTGTTTCATCTATAATTCTCCTTGCAAGCAATATTGAATATTCCGCGCAGTAAAGCCGCTTGCTCGTGTACAAGGGCTTATCGTCGGCGCGGCTTTCGTCCGCGAATATTTCAAATTCACCGTCGATTTTTGCGGCAATCATCTCGGCGGTCGGATTGATAAGCAACAGAAAATTCCCCGTTCCCATCAAAAATCCGCCGTCCGCATTCTCGAAAACGCACTCGCCGAATTCGCCGAGAAACCGTTTTCTGAACGCGATCAGCCCTCGGTAATACTCAACGGTATCACGGTTTTCCGTGACCATATCCCACTTCAGCGAGTTCACGCTGTCGGGGGAGTTGTAGCTGTTATCAATGCCGTTTTTTGTACGCAGGAACTCCTGACCCGCTTGAATAAACACAATTCCGCGCGACAGAAAAATCAGCGCCGCCGCCATTTTATCGGCTTTGATAATCCGCTCACGATCCGCGCCGTTAAGCGAAATATTCAGCTTGTCGTACAATGTAAGATTATCGTGACATTCGACGTAGTTTACCGTCTGTGCCGAATTATCCGTCCAGAAATTATTCGGAAACTCACCCGAAAGCGCCGCCCTTATCGGCGCGAAATGCCGCTCGTCAGCCGCGCCGTTGACGTAACCGCAGTCCGTGGAATTGAACACCGAGCCTTTCACGCCGTCGCGAAAACTATCGTTGAAAAAAGCGTACCCGGGGAGTCTTTCCGCGCCGCGTTGAACAGCGCGGAACCGTTCGGGATAAGGGCTTGCGCCGCCCGTCCAGCCCTCGCCGTACAGCAGAATATCGGGATTTATTTTGCGAAGCCGCCGCTCAGCCTCGCGAAGCGTTGCGATGTCCAGCAATCCCATTAAATCGAAGCGGAAACCGTCCAGCCTGTACTCGCGCGCAAGAAATTCAAGGCTGTCCAGAATGAATTTCCGCGCCATTTTTCTTTCACTTGCGAACTCGTTTCCGCAGCCCGAGCCGTTGGAATATTCAGCTTTTCCGCGGAAATAATAGCGCGGAAAAATCCTCCCGAACGGCGAACGTTCTGCCGAAAAAACGTGGTTATACACCACGTCCGTAACAACTCCAAGTCCTTTTTTATGCGCTGCGGCGACAAGCCGCCGCAGCTCCGAAACGCTGTCGCTCTGCGAATAATACGCACAGGGCGCGTTGAAAAATCGGGGATTGTAGCCCCAGTTATATTCGCAGCCGTCAAAATCAAATATCGGCATAAGCTGAATGTGCGTTGCGCCGAGATTTTTTATATAGTCAAGTCCGACCGTATCTCCGTGAGAATTTTTTACGTTCTCTTCACAAAATGCAAGAAATTTTCCCCGACTTGCAAAACCGGCGCTCTCGTCCATAGAAAAATCGCGCACCGACAACTCGCAGATTATCGGATTTTCCGAGGAAATACCGCGCTCGTTTTCCCACCCCTCGGGAGCGTGCCGCCGCATATCGACGATTATTCCGCGCTCGCCGTCGGCAGTCACGGCGGCGGAATACGGATCGGCGCTCTCGACGGTTTCACCGTTCCGCGTAACCGAAAACGCGTAAAAAGCACCGTCGAGATCGCCATTTTTTTCGTACTCAAAAACGCCGTTTTTCCGCTCCATAGGCGCGGAGAAAAAAAGCTCGTTTTGCGCATTGTACAGCCGAAGAACAATATTATCGGCGAACGGCTGCCAGACGCGGAAAACCGTCCGTTCGGGCGAGCAGTCCGCGCCCAATTCTCCGCCGAAATAATATTTGTCGGCAGCCCTGAAATCAAAACAATTCGTCGTCATAATTATCCAGAAAGGTATGCACCCCGTCCCTGTCCTTATAGGATATCAGCCTGTCAAGCCGCACCGTACAGACGCTGCGGAAAATGTTCTGCGCGACCTGCGGATTATCCTCCGAAAGTTCGGCTATCAGCCGCTTTACAGCTTCACGTTTCGAGCCGTGCTCGCGCTGCGTTATTTTGCACGCGCATTGTAAAAACCGCAGCCCGTTGAAGTCGCGCCACGCCGCAATATCGCGCTCGCGAACGTAAAACAGCGGACGTATCAGCTCCATTCCCGCGTAATTCCGTGAGCGCAGCTTCGGCAGCATAGTCTGCGTCTGCCCGCCGTAGAGCATTCCCATGAGCGTGCTTTCGATCACGTCGTCGAAATGGTGACCCAGCGCTATCTTGCTGCAGTCGAGTTCGCGCGCCTTGTTGTAGAGATGTCCGCGCCGCATTTTCGAGCAGAGAAAGCACGGATTATCCGTGTTTTCGACGTGCCTGAAAATTTCGGTCGAAAACGTTTCAACAGGCAGCTCGAGCCGCTTTGCGTTCTCCATTATCAAAGCGAAGTTCTCCTCGGAATATCCCGGATTCATAACAAGATACCGCACGGAAACGGGAATGCTCCCGTGCCGCTCGTAATCGCGGAACAGCGCCGCCAGCAGCATTGAATCCTTGCCGCCCGAAATGCACACGCATATCTTATCGCCGCTTGTCAGCAGCTCAAATTCCTCGACAGCCTTTGAGAATTTCCGCGTTACCGTCCGCGCAAATTCCTTGTGAAGGCTGTTTATTACCGCGTTTTCTTCCATTACTTTTTAAGCCGCATATACGTTTCAGCAAGCGCGTAAAGCCGTTCCGCGTCCTTCGCCCTGAGCTTGTTCGGCTGCATACGCCAGCTCCAGTTGTGCGTTCCGAGCGTTGACGGCAGGTTCATACGTGCTCTTTTGCCAAGCCCGAGAATATCCTGCATCGGAATGACCGCAAGGAACGACTGACTTGCGTAGGCGCTGCGTACCGCGCAGTCGGAAAAGCGCTCCATCAGCCCCTTTCGCATATAATTTTTCGCCATTTTCGCGGACTTCGCGTCAGCTTCTTTAAACCACTGCGCTATCGTGGCGTTGTCGTGAGTTCCCGTGTAGCAGACGCTGTTTTTCGGGTAATTGTGCAGCAGATGATCGTTATCGGCGTTCTCCGGATTAAACCCGAACTGCACCACCCGCATTCCCGGGAAACCCGAATCGGCGAGCAGCTTTTTCACACTGTCAAAAATATCGCCCAAATCCTCGGCGATTATGTTGACCTTGCCCAGCTCCGCTTTTATCGCGTTAAATAAATCCATACCCGGACCGTTCTCCCAAGTGCCGTGCTCGGCGGTCTTATGCCCGAACGGTATCGCGTAATAGGTATCGAACGCGCGGAAGTGGTCAATGCGGATAACGTCGTAAAGCTGCATGGATTTTTTTACGCGCTTTATCCACCATGCGTAACCCGTTTTCTTCATCTCAGTCCAGTTGTACAGCGGATTTCCCCAAAGCTGCCCCGTTGCCGAAAAGTAATCGGGCGGCACGCCCGCGACACGTTTCGGGCAGAGCTTCTCGTCCAGCTCGAACAGCTCGGGGCTTGCCCATACGTCCGAGCAGTCGGGCGAAACGTATATCGGAATATCGCCGATAATGCCGACGCCCTTGCTGTTGCAATAGCTGTGCAGACGGCTCCACTGCCTGAAGAAAATGTACTGACACCACTTTACAAAGCGAATTTCTTCCTTTAATTCCTCGCGGTAACGTTCCATTGCGTCGGGCTTGCGGGTCTTGATGTCCTTGTCCCACATCGTCCACGGCTTGCCGCCGAATTTATCCTTTAACGCGGCGAACAGCGCGTAATCGTCCAGCCAGTCCGCCTCCTCCCGAATAAACGAGGTGTAGCCCACGTCGTCCACGAATTTCCCGAACGCCTTACGCAGCAGTTCGTTCCTTGTCGCGGAGATCTTTTCATAGTCGACAAATTCGGGATCCGCGCCGTAGTCGGCGTTCTCGCAGTCGGCTTTTTCGAGCAGACCGTGCTCGCACAGCTCGTCAAGGTCTATCAGCAGCGGATTTCCCGCGAATGACGAAAACGGCTGGTACGGCGAGTTCCCGTAACCCGTAGGACCTACGGGCAGCACCTGCCACCAGCTCTGTCCCGCCTTTTGCAGCCAGTCGGCGAATTTCTCCGCCTCCCCGCCGAGCGTTCCTATGCCGTAAGGCGACGGCAGCGAGGTTATGTGCATAAGTACTCCGCAGCTTCTTCTGTTCATAAAGATCGTCTCCTATCTGTTCCAGTATTTTCTGTCAAGGCTTCGGAAGCTTATCGCCTGCGAGATGTGCGACTTTTGGATATCCGCGCTGCCGTCCAGATCGGCGCACGTACGTGAGACCTTTAATATCCTGTCGTAGGCTCTCGCCGAAAGCCCCAGCTTCTCAAACGCTGCTTTCAGCATATCCTGCGCGTCGTGAGTTAAACGGCAAACGTCCGCGATAATATCCGAGGTTATGCGGCTGTTTGATTTTACGGACGTGCCCTTATAACGCTCCGCCTGAATATCACGCGCCCGCTGAACACGCTCCGCTATCGCCGCCGAGGACTCCTGAGGCTTACGCTCCGAAAGCTCGTCATATTTCACGGGTTTTATCTCTATTTGAATATCGATGCGGTCGAGAACGGGCTGGGAAATTTTGTTGAGATACGCCGAGACCGCTTTCTCCGAACAGGTACATTTCTTCAGCGGATTGCCGAAGTTGCCGCACGGGCACGGGTTCATTGCCGCGACAAGCATAACGTCGCATGGATAATTCACCGAACCGCTTGCTCGGGAAATCGTGATATCGCCGTTTTCCAGCGGCTGACGGAGCGTTTCGAGAACGCGTCTGTCAAACTCGGGCAGCTCGTCCAGAAAAAGCACGCCGTTATGTGCCAGCGAGATCTCTCCGGGTTTAGGTACGCTGCCGCCGCCGACCAGTCCGACCGAGCTTGCCGTATGGCTCACCGCGCGGAACGGACGCGAGGTCACAAGCGGCTCGCACGGGTTGATGATACCCGCGACCGAGTGTATCTGCGTCGTCTCGATGCTTTCCTCGAACGTTATCCTCGGCAGTATGGACGGGATACGTTTTGCGAGCATGGACTTACCCGATCCGGGAGGTCCGAGCATAAGTATATTGTGCGAACCCGCGGCGGCGGTCTCTATTGCCTTTTTTGCGGCGTATTGCCCCATAACGTCGGCGAAATCCTCAAAATGGCGGTATTTGCGTTCGGACGGTATGTAGCGCGGCTCGGGAGAAAGCTCTGTTCCGTGCTGCAAAAAATCCATTATCTGCGTGATATGCTCCGCGCCGTAGACCTCCACGCCGTCCGCGACCGACGCCTCTTTCGCGTTGTCAATAGGCAGGAACACGCGCTTAACGCCGTTGCGCGCGGCGGTAAGCACCATACTCAGCGCGCCGTTTACGGGAGCGAGTGTTCCGTCAAGCGAAAGCTCGCCGATAAAAGCGGTGCGGTCAAGTTCGCTTGTAATTATACCGCCGAGCCGCATAAGCGCGATGATTATGGGCAAATCGAAAATCGAGCCGATTTTTTTCACGCTTGCGGGCGCGAGATTTACCGTAACCCTGCCGCTCAGCAGTTTGAGTTCCAGTTGTCCGAGAACCGCGCGGATACGCGCCTTGCTTTCCTGAACCGCGATGTCGGGCATTCCCACTATGTCGAATGACGGCTGCCCCGCCGAAATACTCGCCTCGACCGTTACGGGAAAGGCGTTCAGCCCGAACAGACCCATACTTTCAACCTTACTGAACATTATTTCAATGACCTCCAAAAGTCGGTTTTGTTAATTAGCAGTAACATTTCGTCTAAAAATCGGAATTTCAAAGGGATATATCACTTTTGCGTGGCACGGGGCGGTGCTGCTCATGCAAGACCCGTTTCCGATAACATTCCAAATTATTACTCTCCATTTTACATTATATCATCTTTTTGTGTAAATTGCAACGGTGAACCCAAAGATTTTTTGCGAAATTTTCACAATTAAACACATTTTTACTGTTGAAATAATGAAGCGTTTGTGATATAATAAATAATGTATGATTAGACTTTAATATTGATCAAGAGGTCGTTAATTTGGAAAAAGATATTGAACAGCAGATAATTTACGGCAGGAATGCGGTTTCCGAGGCTTTGAGCTCAGAAAAGGAAATAGATACGATCTTTGTTCAGCGCGGCGCAGCAGTGGGAAATATTATCTCATTGGCGAAAAAACGCGGCATTGTAATAAAGGACGTGAGCGAGGAAAAGCTCTCGGCGCTTGCGGGAACGCCAAAGCACGGCGGCGTGGCTGCGGAGCTTTGCGCGTGTACCTACGCGGAATTGGAGGATATTTTCGAGGTCTCGGAAGCAAAAGGCACTCCGCCGTTCATAATAATAGCGGACGAAATTGCCGATCCGCATAATCTCGGCGCGATTATCCGCACTGCCGAAGCCGCGGGCGCGGACGGCGTGATCATTCCGAAAAGGCGCTCCGCGTCACTGAACGCGACGGTTTTCAAGACCAGCGCGGGTGCGGCGGCTTGGATAAAGGTAGCGAGGGTATCAAATCTCGTGGACGCGATAAAAACACTGAAAAAGCGCAACATCTGGGTCTGGGGAATGGAAGCTGACGGTTCTCCGTTCGGCAAAACGGACTTTACGGGCGGCACGGCTATCGTCGTCGGCTCGGAGGGGTTCGGGCTTGGGCGGCTTGTACGCGAAAGCTGCGACGGGGTATTGTCGCTGCCGATGAACGGAAAGGTCAACTCGCTGAACGCCTCGGTTTCCGCCGGTATACTCATGTATGAGGTTGTAAGACAAAGAGAAGCAAAATAAGGAGAGATTCTTAAATGAGTGACGATAAATACAGTATAGACGACATATTAAAGGAAATAGACACAAACCGCCGCTCCGATGACAGCAAGGGCTCTTTTGACGGCAGCGTTACCGATATTATCGGCGGTAACGAGATCGACCGTGCGCTCCGTGCGGGATCGCAGAAAAAAACAAAGACCGAGGGGCAGGAGAAGCCCGATATAAGCGTAACGGCGGTCATCAATTCCATTTCCGCGAAGAATAAAAAGGACGCTCCCCCTCTCGCCGCGAAACAGCGCACTGAGGAGGAGTTTGAGGAGCGCGTTGCCGTCGATATAGCGGGAGCTATCGACAAGCGCGAAAAAGCCGCACCCAAGGAGAACGTTACGCTCCCCGCGAGACAGCGCACCGAGGAAGAGGTCAACGAGCGTATTGCCAAGGAAATAAGCGAGGCGGCGGATATTAAAATATGGGAGCGTCTGCGCGAGGACGACAACGAGGTTGACGAAGAGGGCGTGCGGACATATGAGCCGGGCGCTCACGAGTATGTGGGCGGAGACGCGGCTGAGAGCGAAGATGACGGCGGTTTCGTTTTCCGGGAGAGCCTTGTTACGACCGATACCATGCAGCTCCGCAAGCAGCGTAAGATCGACGAAATAAATAAAGCCCTCCTTAAAATGGACAGCGAGGCGGAATCTCCCGACGATATGCTTGCCGCGCTGAACCCCATGGAATCCCGTGCAAAGGCTACCGAGCAGCTTAAAGAGGTTGACGGGAACACCGATACGCTGGCGGTCGGCGGCAACGACCTGAAACGTATAGCAAGCCGCGGCGAAGAAAGGGTCAAGGAATACCGTCCGTCCGCGGCGAGAAAAAAAGAACCCGAGAACAAAGCTGACGAGGTTCTGTTCAGCGCTGGAGCGCAGCGTCCCGCGTTCCCGGGGGGACTTCATGTCGGAGAGACGATTGTTGACGCTCTCAACAAGAAGATCAGAGATGATAAAAAAGAAGAAAAGGAAAAGAAAAAGGCTGAGAAAAATCCGCGTAAATATGCTGCCAAAACAGCTGCTGCCGACACGGAAAGCACAGAAAGCGCGGAAAAAGCCGAGGCTGCCGAAATTACCGGAAATACAAGCGGCATTCCCGTTGATGACACTCAATCGGGCAAAATCAATATAATTGCCTCCGCGCCCGAAGAGCCGGATATCGAACCGGAGATTGAAGAGGAATCCCCTTCGGATAAGATAAAACAGGCAAACGAGTTGGCGAAAAAGAAAAAGCGCCGTATAGCAAGTTTTATTCTTGAGGATATGGGCAGCGACACCGAGGAACTGGAGCGCTCACAGTACGAAGACGAGGACGACGATGAAGACGAGGACGACACGGAAGAACCCGTCGATCTCGACGACGAGAACGTTATCCGCGACAGGCTTACACGCGCCTCAAAGGGCTTGGTAAGCCGTCTGATAATACTCACGGTGCTGTTTGCGGCAACGCTGTTTATCGCGATTGTCAATAAATTCTGGATAAATCTGGGCACGATAACAAATATTGTAAGCTATCGTTCAGCCCCTCAGAATTACCTGTATACTAACCTTACGATAGGCATTCTGTCGTTTGCGGCGTGTTCCTCCGTTATTTCAAACGGTCTTTCGCGGCTGTTCAAGTTCCGCCCCGACGGCGATACGCTCTGCGCTCTGGCTCATGTTACCGCGATAGCGGCGATGATACCCTACCTCACATCGGGCGAATATATCCAGCGCGGACGTTCGCAGGTATATCTTGCGGTATCGCTGTTGACGCTTATTTTCAATACTTTGTCGAAGCTGTTCACCGTCAAGACCGCTCAGCGCAATTTTGCGTTTATTTCCGCGGCGGACAGAGCGAAGTTCTTTGTGGAACGCTGCGACGGCGACGGCGCGGAGCAGCTTGCAAAGGGCGCGGTTTCGGGTATTCCTGTTGTTGCGTCAATGCACAAGACCGAGCTGCTGTGCGATTTTATCCTCTCGACCTACTGCGAGGATGCTTCGGACAGGACCTCACGCAAGATATCCGTCGCGACGCTTGTTGCTGCGATAATCGGCGGAGTTGTTTCTTTCTTTGTCAATCCCAGTGAGTTTGCCGCGAACAATCTTTCGTGGGCGGCTACCGTATGTTCGGCAATATGCGCTATAGGAGCGTCGTTCTCGGGCTCCATGACCGTTACTCTGCCGCTTTACCTCGCGTCAAGAGAGAACGAACGGCGCGGCTCTGCGATACTCGGCTACAACGCCGTCGAGGATATCAGCGAAACAAATGCCGTTCTCGTTGAAGCCAAGACGCTTTTCCCGCCCAGCGCTGTTAAAATAAACAACATCTGCGGCTACGACAAGCCCAAGAACCGCTGCGAGGGCAAGATTAACATCGACGAGGCGATAATCTACGCGGCGAGCCTTGCGGTAGCCTCCGACAGTGTTCTCGCGGACGCGTTCTTCAATATGCTCAACTACAAGCAGGAGCTGCTGAAGCCCGTTTCCGGCTGTATTTACGAGAACAATCTCGGCGTAATGGGCTGGATTGACAGACGGCGCGTGCTGCTCGGCAACCGGCAGCACATGAAATCCCACGAGATAACCGTTCCCAACAACAAAAAGGAGGCTGCGGCTAACGTAAACAACGACGAGGTCATCTACCTCGCGGTCGGCGGCGAGGTCTGCCTGCTGTTCTTCGTGCAGCTCAAGGCAGATACTGTGGTCAAAAATTGTGTGCAGAACCTGTGCTACCGTGACGTCTCGCTGGTAATAAAAACGGTTGACGGTATGATATCAACCTCCGCGATAACCGAGCTTTTCGAGGTAGACGCGGAGAACGTGAAGATACTTCCTTTCGAGGCTCACGAAACATTCAACGAGCACACGAAGTTCGTTTCGAGCGGCAGCGCTGCCGTTTCCTGTACGGGAACTCTGCCCGGCTTTACGGGAGCTGTCGTCACCTCGCGCAATATCCGCGACAAAGCCATACTCGGCAGCATTATACAGACCGCGTTTGTGATCCTCGGAATACTGCTTGCGGTGATATTTATGATGTTCGTCAAAGACGGCGACAACAAGCCCAATGCGGCAATGTTCGGTATGTTCAATATGTTCAATATACTGTTCTATAATATCGGCTCGGCGGTCATTACACTCGCGGCACAATTTTTCAAGCGCTCATGACAATAGACGAGGAATATATGGAACGCGCGCTTCTGCTGGCGCAAAAGGCGGCGGAGCAGGGTGAAATACCAGTCGGAGCGCTTGTTATCGATGAAAACGGGGAAATAGCCGGCGAGGGGTACAATCTGCGAGAAACGCTTTGTTCTCCTACTGCCCACGCGGAAATGATCGCGATAGAAGCCGCGGCGAAGAAGCTGGGCAGACGGCGGCTTACGGGATGCACGCTCTACGTTACGCTCGAACCGTGCCCCATGTGCGCGGGCGCGGTGATGAACGCGGGACTTGACCGTCTGGTGTACGGAGCGTTCGACGAAAAAAACGGCGCGTGCGCGTCGGTGGCAGCGCTGTTCGATGAGAAGTTCACGCATATCCCGCGAGTGAGGAGCCGTGTTCTGGAGCAGCGCTGCGGAGCGGTTTTAAGCGATTTTTTCAAGGAGCTCCGAAATAACGGACAGGAATAATTTACCCTATGAATAAATACCAAAAACTGGCAAGCAATACACTGGTCTTGGGAATAGGACAATTCAGCTCAAAGCTGCTTGTGTATGTAATGCTGAAGTTCTACCTCGACACGCTCGGCGACGAGCAGTTCGGCGTAATGAACAACATCATCACAGCATCTTCGCTGCTAATATCGGTGGTTACGCTGTCCATCGCGGACGGCGTGCTTCGCTTTGCGTTGGAGCAGTCCAACAACGGCAAAATGGTATTTTCAATAGGCATAAACGTATGTATAGTCGGCTGCGTGGTATTTATTCCGTTAGTACCGCTAATCGGAATGATCCCCATGCTCAAGGGGTACGAGTGGCTGATCTTGCTGTACGTCTTTACGGGAGCGATAAAGGAGGTCTGCGGCATTTATGTCCGTTCGCGGTACAGCGTGAAGTTGTATGCGGTGGACGGGATAATCACTACGGTTTCGTCGATCGTCTATAACCTTATCTTCCTCGGCGTGCTAAAATGGGGAGTTATGGGTTACGTTCTGGCGGTTATTCTGGGTGATTTCACCTCGATCATCTTTCTGAACGTTTCCACCAAGCTCATCACGCAGTACCGCCCCGTCAACAATGACAAAACGCTCCGCAACGCCATGCTGCGTTACAGCATTCCGCTTATGCCGACCATGATAATGTGGTGGATAATCAACGCGTCCGACCAGTTTATGATAACGGGTATGCTTGGCGACAAGGAAAACAGCCTGTATTCGTTCGCCTATAAATTCCCAAATCTGGTAACGATTGTTGTGGGCATTTTCTCGCAGGCTTGGCGAATGTCCGCGATAACGGAGCGCAATTCACGCACGATATCAAATTTCTACTCAACGACGTTCAGCATGATACAAACTGTTATGTTCCTCGGCTGCGGCGGGATTATGCTTGTCCTCCGTCCGATAATCATGCAGTTTTATAACACTAAGGGCTTTGAAACCGGATTTTTTTATGTTCCGCTGCTGCTTGGTGCAACGATATTTCAGGCAATGGACAACTTTCTCGCGAGCATTTACGAAGCCTCGCAGAAAACCACCCACTCGCTGACTTCATCGGCGATAGGCGCCGCCGTAAACATCGGATTAAACGTAATACTTATCAGGACGATAGGAATTGCGGGCGCAGCGGTCGCCACTTTCGCAAGCTACATAGTCGTGTTCGTTTACCGCATAATCGACACGAAGAAGTACCTTTACATGAAGGTGTACTGGGCGAAAATAGTCGTTAATCTCATGCTGTTAACGGGAATGGCGTGCTCAATAATGTTCCTTGAGTATGGAACGCTCCAGAACGTTATTAACGCGGTGATCTTCCTGTTTATCGCCGCGATCAACTTCCAGTCGTGCGTTCAAGCGGTGAAGCTGGTGCTCAACAGACGGCGGACTGCTCCGCAAGCCGCGCCGAATAATACGCGGCGCACACCTCCGTCGAGCGCTCCTCGGAGCTCCGCCGACAGTACGCGTCGTAATGCGCCGCCGAACGCTCCCCGAGACGCGTACAATAATTCACAGAAAAGGGAACGATCGAATGTTCCGCGCGGTACCCCGAACAATTCTCAGCGCCGCGAATACTTTACAAACCGCGAGATACCGCTTGGTCAATATCGAAACGAACAGTATAAGGATAAGAGAAGATGAAACAATTTCTGGAAATAGCAAAAATAGTCGCCACTCACGGAATACGCGGCGAGGTGCGCTGTCAGTACTACTGCGATGCGCCCGAGGTGCTGTGCGAATTTGACGAGCTGTATCTCAACAAGGGAGCGCAGCCTGTTCACGTTGTCCGCGCTTATCCGCATAAAAATGTGGTAATAATGCATATCGAGGGCGTTGATACCGTTGAAAAGGCGCAGACTCTCATCGGAAAGCTGCTGTACATCGACCGCGACGACGCGGAGCTTGACGAGGACCTGTACTTCGTTCAGGATATAATCGGCTTGACGGTAAAGGACGCGGAAACGGGCGAGGTGTACGGGAAAATTTCCGAGGTGTACCAGAACGGCGCCGCGGACGTTTACTCCATTAAGAAAGAGAACGGTACGGAGCTGATGTTCCCGTGCATTGACGAGGTAGTCAAAAAGGTTGATATCGCGGGCGGCGAAATGCTGATAAAACCGCTGCCGGGGCTGTTCGACGAGGACGGACAATGAGGATAGACATAGCCACGCTGTTCCCCGAGATGTGCGACAGCGTATTGCGGACAAGCGTTCTCGGGCGCGGAATAAAGCGCGGCTGTATCGAGATTTACACGCACAATATCCGTCTGTACACCGAGGACAAGCACCGCAACGTCGACGACAAGCCCTACGGCGGCGGCACGGGTCTGGTAATGCAGGCGCAGCCGATCTACGACTGCGTAATGGCGCTTATCTCGCAGCATAAGGCGCGTCCGAGGATAATTTATATGTCGCCGCAAGGGGAAACGCTCACGCAGGACAAGGTGCGCGGGCTTGCCGCCGAGGAGGGCTTGATACTGCTGTGTGGACACTACGAGGGCGTTGACAGCCGCGTTCTCGAGGAACTGGACGCGGAGGAGCTTTCGGTCGGAGATTATGTGCTGACGGGCGGCGAGCTGCCCGCGCTGATAGTCTGCGATGCGGTGGCGAGGTTACAGGAGGGCGTTCTCCCCAACGAGGACGCGTATTCGATCGAGAGCCACTACAACGGGCTTCTGGAGTTTCCGCAGTACTCCCGTCCCGAGGTCTGGCGCGGACGGGCCGTTCCCAAGATATTGCTGTCGGGCGACCACAAAAAGATCGCCGAGTGGCAAAAACAGGCGGCAATTGAGATCACGCGGGAAAAGCGCCCCGATATGTACGAGAAATATCTTCTGGATCACGCGGAGGAGATCGCCGCCGAAGAGGCAAAACGGCTGAAAAGATTAAGACGAAAAGAACGTAAACATAAAGAGGATAATAACAATGAATAAGAACGCATTTATCGCAATAACGGGACGCCCCAACGCGGGGAAATCCTCGCTGACAAATCTGCTTGTCGGCGAGAAAATATCCATAGTAAGCGAAAAGCCGCAGACTACCCGCAATCGCATCAACGGCGTACTGACCAAGGGCGGGACGCAGTTCGTGTTTATTGACACGCCCGGTATGCTAAAGGCGAAAACCAAGCTCGCCGAGCATATGGTGAAGTCGGTGCGCACGTCGGTCGAGGACGTTGACGTTGCTGTGTTAATGGCGGACGTTACGAAAAAAATGTCGGGCGTGGAGCAGGAGCTTATCCGCTCGTTCGCGCAGAACGGCACAGAGGTCGTGCTGCTGCTGAACAAGATAGACCTTTTAAAGAACAAGGAGGATCTGCTGCCGATAATCGCGCAGTACAACGAGCTGTACGACTTCGCGGAGATTATTCCGATAAGCGTAAAGCGGCGCATAAACACCGACAAAATAATCCCTGTGCTGGAAAAATATGCCATAGATGGCGAGCACTTTTTCCCCGACGATATCGCGACCGACCGCACGGAGCGTTTTCTCTGCGCCGAGATAGTCCGCGAGAAGATACTTTGGACAATGCAGCAAGAGATACCCCACGGAACGGCAGTCGACATTGAGAGCTTCAAAACGCGCCAAAGCGCAAAGGGAGAGGAGATCGTCGATATTTCCGCCGTGGTTATCTGTGAAAGAGATTCGCACAAGGGCATGATAATCGGAAAGGGCGGCGAGAGACTTAAGGAGATAGGCACGATGGCGCGCAAGGATATCGAGGAGCTTCTCGGCTGCAAGGTGAATTTACAGCTTTTCGTCAAGGTCAAGGAGGACTGGCGCAACCGTGAAAACGTTATCACAGAGTACAATATCGCTGACGAATGACCGAAAAAACGGGCGGATATATCACCCGCCCGTTATCTTATTTCCCGAATTTCTGCAGATCGCGCTCAACGTTGGTAACTATCGAAAACAGCGCCGTACTCTGTTTGGGATATTCCTGTTCGATACGCGAGTTCGTGATCCGCTCGTCGGCTGTTCCGTCATGAGCGGCGCTTCTTGCTCTCACATCGTCGAGCGAAAGCTGTGCCGCGCACATTCCCGAAACGTCGTCAAACGGCACGGCGAAGCAATCCTCATCGTTTTTTCCGCCTGCCGAATATACCATTCTGAACGCGCGGTAAACCGCCGTTACTATGTATGACGAAACCGCCTTGGTAAGCTTGGCGTTCTTAGCCTTCATCAAAAGTGAAAAAATCACCTCGATAGCGTTCGTTATCAGCTTTTTCCTGAATGCCACACTAAGCCCGTTCGGATCGCCGCCGTAGCTCTCCGAGACTGTGCTCTCGGGAAGCTCCTCCTCGGACACGACCGTACCGTTGCGTGAGCTTGTCCTGCCGAGGATATAATCGACCGACACACCGTAAAAATTTGCGGCGTGCACCAGAAAATCCAGTCCGCATTCGCGTTTTCCGTTTTCGTAATGCGACAACAGCGCCTGTGCAATTCCCAGTTGATCGGCAGCCTCTTTCTGCCGCAGACCGCGCTCCTTGCGAAGCAGCTTCATTACTCTCGGAAAATCCTTGTTCATAGTTCTCTCTACTCTCCTACTACCCGTTGTTACCCGTCAATATCAAAAATCTATTGACGATCAAATTATCACATAGTATATTATATAACAGTTATTCCGATTTGTAAAGCGGCAGAATAACCAAATTTTCGACAGCGGTCTAGGACATAATATATAAGACAAAAACGGACATACCGTATATAGGAGGAAGTCAAATGAAAAACTACTACTTGTATTTAATTCGCCATGGAATTACCCAAGGTAATCTTGACGGAAAATATATCGGGCAGACCGATCTGGCGCTTTGTCCTGAGGGAAAAAGGCAGATCGAGGTGCTTTGCGCAGATGAAATATACCCCGAGGTCGGCAAGGTGTACTCCTCGCCGCTGGCGCGGTGTCTGGAGACCGCCGAGATCATC
Source organism: uncultured Oscillospiraceae bacterium (assembly GCA_910579125.1). Taxonomy (GTDB): domain Bacteria; phylum Bacillota; class Clostridia; order Oscillospirales; family Ruminococcaceae; genus CAG-115. Next base: position 29,639 of record CAJTTH010000010.1, read on the forward strand.
TATCCCGAGCAGAAGCTGATGATTATCGACGAGATTTGCGAGATGAATTTCGGCGAGTTTGAGGGTAAAACGCAGCGGCAGCTTCAGGACTTGCGCGAGTACACCGACTGGCTGCGGGGAGGTCCCGACGCTGCACCCCCGAACGGCGAGAAATACGGCGATTTTATGGTTCGGTGCATCGAGGGGCTGGATATTATTTTCAGTGATATGATGCGTCGTGAAGTTACACGCGCCGCTTGCGTTACCCACGCGGGCGTAATCACCAATCTGCTGTGCGGTTACGGCTTGCCGAAAGGGCAGCCTGCGGATTTTATGTGCGGACCCGGCGAGGGCTTTGAGATAATCCTAACGCCGTTTTTGTGGCAGAAAGGTCCGGCATTTGAGATATCGGGCAGGCTGCAATAACAATCTATAAAAAATACCCTATAATATACCTAAAGTAATATAACCTGCTTTATCAGCGTATCATAACAAAAACAGCGCACAAACGACCGTCTGTGCGCTGTTTGATTATTTTAAATTATCGGGCTGCATTAAAGCTGCGGACCTGCGGGAACGAGCGCCTTACCTGCGGGGTTGCCCTCGTATTTTGCGAAGTTCTTGATAAATCTCTGTGCGAGATCCTTTGCCTTTTCGTCCCAATCGGCAGCGTTTGCGTAGGTGTCGCGCGGGTCAAGAATGCCAGTATCAACGCCCTTAAGCTCGGTCGGAACCTCAAAATTAAAGTACGGGATCTTCTTGGTGGGCGCGTTGTTGATGTCGCCGTTGAGGATCGCGTCGATGATGCCGCGTGTGTCCTTAATGGAGATGCGCTTGCCCGTGCCGTTCCAGCCGGTGTTTACGAGGTAAGCCTTTGCGCCGCTCTGTTGCATTCTCTTGACAAGCTCCTCTGCGTACTTGGTCGGGTGCAGTTCGAGGAATGCCTGACCGAAGCAAGCGGAGAAAGTGGGAGTAGGCTCGGTAATGCCGCGCTCCGTACCCGCGAGCTTAGCGGTAAAGCCCGAAAGGAAGTAGTACTGGGTCTGCTCGGGGGTGAGGATAGAAACGGGCGGCAGAACGCCGAACGCGTCTGCGGACAGGAAGATAACGTTCTTCGCTGCGGGAGCGGACGAAACGGGTCTTACAATGTTCTGAATGTGGTCGATCGGGTAAGAAACGCGGGTGTTCTCCGTAACGCTCTTGTCCGTGAAGTCGATCTTGCCGTCAGCGTCGAGAGTAACGTTCTCGAGGAGTGCGTTTCTCTTGATAGCGTTGTAGATATCGGGCTCGGATTCCTTGTCGAGGTCGATAACCTTTGCGTAGCAGCCGCCCTCGAAGTTGAATACGCCGTTGTCGTCCCAGCCGTGCTCGTCGTCGCCGATAAGCAGACGCTTGGGATCGGTCGAAAGCGTGGTCTTGCCTGTGCCGGACAGACCGAAGAAGATAGCGGTGTTCTTGCCGTCCATATCGGTGTTAGCGGAGCAGTGCATAGCCGCAATGCCCTTAAGCGGCAGATAGTAGTTCATCATCGAGAACATACCCTTCTTCATTTCGCCGCCGTACCATGTGTTGATGATTACCTGCTCGCGTGAGGTGATGTTGAACATAACAGCGGTCTCGGAGTTAAGACCAAGCTCCTTGTAGTTCTCAACCTTAGCCTTGGAAGCGTTGTATACAACGAAATCGGGTTCAAAGCTCTCAAGCTCCTCCGCAGTGGGCTTAATGAACATATTCTCAACAAAGTGAGCCTGCCAAGCCACTTCCATAATAAAGCGGATAGCCATTCTCGTGTCCTTGTTAGCGCCGCAGAAAGCGTCAACTACATACAGCTTCTTGTTGGAGAGCTCCTTCTTTGCGATCTCCTTGCAGGCGTCCCAAGCCTCCTTGGTAGCGGGGTGGTTGTCGTTCTTGTACTCGTCGGAGGTCCACCATACGGTGTCCTTGGAGTTGTCGTCCATAACAATGAACTTGTCTTTGGGCGAACGTCCGGTGTAAACGCCTGTCATAACGTTTACCGCGCCCAGCTCGCTCTCCTGACCCTTATCGTAGCCGGTAAGGGAGGGATCAAGCTCCGCCTTGTACAACTCCTCATAGGAGGGGTTGTAAACGACTTCCGTAGTTCCGGTAATGCCATACTTCGTCAAATCGATCTTGCTCATTGGAAAAAACCTCGTTTCATAAAAATTTTACAAGGATTCCGCGCCGCGGCGAACCACGACCGAAAAACCTTTCCACAAATACCATTATACACGATTTTTTTCAAGTTGTCAAGGAAATTTATCAATTTTAGTAAAATTTTTGCTTAAATATATAGCAATTATATACAAATATGTAAAATAAGCATAGCGCATAAAAAACGGACGGCATAACCGCCGCCCGAAATCACAATGACCGTCTTTTTCCCCGAACTCCTTTAAACACAAGGAACGCCAGACTTACCGCGAAAACAAGTACGCTTATAAACTGCGAGGTGGACATTCCCAGAATAAAGCCCCTGTATTCGTCGCCGCGCCAGAATTCCAGAATAAATCGCCCGACGGAGTAAATCAGCAGATACAGCGCCAAAAGCCGTCCGCGCAGCTTATCGGTTTTCGTTAGCAGAATGAACAGCACCGCAAACAGCGCGAACTCAAAACCCGCCTCGTAAAGCTGTACGGGCACTCTGGGAACGCCGTTGGCTTTCTCCACAAGCGACTTCGTAAAGGTGACGCCGTGCTCCCATTCGACGCCGTAGCAGCACCCTCCGAGAAAACAGCCTATGCGCGCGAAGCCGTGCAGCAGCGCTATCGACGGGGCGGCGCAGTCGGTCGCGATATCGGCGGGGAGCTTCTGAACCTTGACTGAAATTCCGCCAGCGATAAGACCGCCGATAAGACCGCCGTAGAAAACCGAACCGCCGAAGATCAGTCCGAACCGCTCCCAGAAATTTACAAAGCCCGTGGCTTTAAAAAGCTCTCCCCAATAGGCGATATTGGTGATGCCGTACAGTAAATGCATTCCGACGAAAACGCCGATCGCCGAGAAAAGATACACAAATATCAGCGAAATGTCATCGCCCGTGAATTTTTTGTAGCAGTATATCCCGAGCGGACAGGCAGTGAAAATACCGATCACCGCGCATATCATATAACTGCCGATAAAACGTCCGAAAATTTCAAATCCGGGAAACATAAAAACACCTTTTCCTAAAAATATAACCCTGCCGAAAGGTTTTCGCCTCAGCAGGGCTAAATCTTATTATGTAGCTATCTTAAAAAATGAAGAAACTGCTGTAAGCGCCGAGAGCGCCGAGAGCGCCGGCAGCCGCGCATAATACGCAAATCGTGCAGAGCACCGCAATAACGCTCTCTGCTGTTGCAACGATACCGCAAATCAATCCGCCGATAGCAAGACCCTTGCTCTCAGGCTCCTCGCCTGCCTTAATGCGCTTGAGTGCCAACGCACCGAATACGATACCCGCAATTGCGCAAAGCGGAGCCACATAGCCTACATATGGAATAAACGAGCCTACAATGCCGACAATACCGCAAACCAAAGCGGCGATCGCCATATTTTTTACTGTCATGATGAAATACTCCCTTCAAAAATAATTCACGAAAAATCATTCGTCTGTATAAATTCTACCATAATTCGAGCGATTTGTCAATATAATATGAACAAAACACGCTTCCAATCTTTTGTGTGATAGTTTCGTGATAATTGTGTATATTGACGGAAAGCCGCCAAAAACTTCCAATTATTTTTAAATAATGCACAAAATGTAGTATAAAACAGACGTTCTCATTTTAAAAAGATATTGCTTTTCTTTGCGCACGGTGGTATAATATTAGAATAACGATAAATGAGAGGACGCGGTTTCAGTGAAGATAATCAGCTCAACGCCCAAAGCGGACGGCTTTTATATGCCCGCCGAATTTGCGCCGCACTACGGGTGCATTATGATTTTTCCGGAGCGCCCGGACAGCTGGCAGTTCGGAGGATACGCGGCGAGAAAGGCATTTGTTCAGGTTGCCGAGGCCGTTTCAAGGAGCGAACGGGTCACAGTCTGCGCGTCGCAAAAGCAGTACGAGAACGCGCGGCGAATGCTCCCCGATAATATACGCGTGGTCGAGATGTCCTCCAACGACAGCTGGGCAAGGGATTACGCGCCGACATTTGTTACAAACGGCGGGGAGATACGCGGCGTAAACTGGGGATTTAACGCGTGGGGAGGTCTCGAGGACGGACTGTATTTCCCGTGGGATCTGGATAATAAAATGGCAAGGAAATTGTGCGATCTGTACAATAAGGATATGTATGATCTTGGCAATTTTATACTGGAGGGCGGTTCGATCCACGTTGACGGCGAGGGGACCTGCATTACGACCGAAGCGTGTCTGCTCAGCCGAGGACGCAATCCGATGCTCACAAAGGCGGAAATTGAGAATTATCTGTGCGAATATCTTAATGTGACTAAGGTCATCTGGCTTAAAAACGGCATTTACGGCGATGAGACCAACGAGCACGTTGATAATATCTGCGCGTTTGTAAAGCCGTCGGAGGTGGTGCTCGCGTGGACGGACGACGAGAACGACCCGCAGTACGCATTGTCAAAGTCGTGCCTTGATATTCTTACCCGCGAAACGGACGCGAAAGGGCGCGAGTTTACGGTGCACAAGCTGCGCTGTCCGAAGCCTGTTACTATCACCGACGAGGAGTGCTCGGGTCTTGACACAATGAACTTTCAGCCGACGCGTACTCCCGGCGAGCGCCTTGCCGCGTCCTACGTCAACTTTTACATTGCGAACGGCGCGGTGGTTATGCCGTTTTTCGGCGACCGCGCGGACGAGCCCGCGCGCGAGCTTCTGGAAACGCTGTTTCCCGAGCGTGAGGTGATACCCGTCTACGCGCGCGATATACTTATAGGCGGCGGCAATATCCACTGCATAACTCAACAGATACCGCTTTTTAAGTAAACGGAGGTTAATAATGATTGAGATCTTATTCGGCGAGAGTGACGCGGGCGCAATGAAATACGCACTAAAACACGAAAAGGGGCTTGGCAGCGACGTAATCTGTCTGCCGTTTATGCTTGATATCGGCGATATTTCGCAGCCTGTGTTAAGTAAATATCGGCGTGATTTAATTTATAAAATGCTTTATCATTACCAATGGGGCGCGGACGAGGAAATGAGCGCCGAGCTGAGGTCGCTTGGCGGCAAATATTCGCGCGAGCTTACGCGGCTTAAGAGTTGCTTGAAAAACGGCGAACCGCTGCGGATATGGTATAGCGACGCGCCCTATTCAATATGCGGTATGATGTGGCTTTGCGGAAAACTTCGAAGGTATAGGGGAGAGGTGTATGCGGTCAAGCTGCCGAACTTCATTGTCAAGGGCGAAACGGCTGTTGAACATTCCGGCTGGGGCGAGGTCGAACCGCGTGAATTTACGGAGCTGCTGCCGCTTCAGCGTAGGCTGACTCAGATAGAGATAGTGATGAACGCGGTACGCTGGGACGCGCTGAAACGCGGAAATTCCTCCTTGCGTGCGGTAGTAAACGGCTCTGTTATCGGCGTTTCCGATAGTTTCTACGATTTTCTCATATGGAAGTATCTGGGGAAAGAGCCTCGGCGCGAGGTCGAGATCATAGCGTCGATCATCTCGCAGAATCGTCTTGGAATGAGCGATTGGTGGTTCGCCGACAGAATAGATCGGTACATTAAATCGGGGCGTATTGGGATTGTCAAGGACTCCGATAAGAAATACGAAAGAGTTCTGCGCTTGAATGAAAACTAATATGTCGAAGAAACTTCAAAAAAGGCAGGCTTTTTTAAGCACTTTAAACTTTGATTTGCCTCGCTGTTGAGCGGTTTTGAAGTTTTTTTGCAGCTTATTTTAATTATTGAAAAACGATAACTGAAACGCTGCAAAACAAAAGGAGAAAGCAATGAGAAAAATTACCGCTGCCGCAGTGCAGATGTCCGTTCCCGAGACGCGGGAGCAGTCCATAAAAAAAGCCGAGGAATTGGTACGCAAAGCCGCCGCGGACGGCGCGAACGTTATTCTGCTGCCTGAGCTTTTCGAGACGAAATACTTCTGTCAGGAGCGCCGATATGAGCATTACGAGCTTGCGCTGCCGTTTGACGAAAACTCTGCCGTTGCGCGGTTCAAAGAAGTCTCTCGGGAACTTGGCGTAGTGCTGCCGATAAGCTTTTACGAGCGTGATGTAAACGTTTTCTATAACAGCGTCGCCATGCTTGACTGCGGCGATGTGCTCGGTGTGTACCGCAAAACGCACATTCCCGACGACCATTTTTATCAGGAGAAATTCTACTTTACTCCCGGGAATACGGGATTTAAGGTCTGGGAAACGCGCTTCGGGCGTATCGGAGTGGGTATATGCTGGGATCAATGGTTCCCCGAAGCGGCGCGGTGTATGGCGCTTATGGGCGCGGAGCTGCTGCTTTATCCGACCGCTATCGGCAGCGAGCCGATAATTGAGTGCGACAGTATGCAGCACTGGCGGCGCTGTATGCAGGGACACGCGGCGGCAAACCTTGTACCCGTGATCGCCGCGAACCGCACAGGCACGGAGACGGTAACTCCCGACGACGGCAACGCCAGGCAGTCAAGCGCGCTGACGTTCTACGGATCGAGCTTCATTACCGACGAGCGCGGCGAGATTGTTGAAAGTGCCGACCGCGTTTCCGACTGCGTTCTGCTCCGTGAATTTGACCTTGACGAAACGCGGGTGTTCCGTCAAGAGTGGGGAGTTTTCCGCGACCGCCGCCCGGAAATGTACGGGAAAATCACAATGTAAAAGCGTATCGGAGGAAAGATGAAAAATAAGGACGCTTTCGGCGCCTGCCACCCCGTGGTAAATTTCGTGTATTTCGCTTTGGTAACGGGATTTTCAATGTTTTTAATGCACCCTGTTTGTCTGCTTATTTCGCTTGTCTGCGCGGTGTTTTATTACGCGCGGCTTAAGGGCGCAAGGGCGCTGCGGTTTATGATAAGATACGCGCTGCCGTTGATGATTGTGACAGCGCTCGTCAATCCCGCGTTCAACCACCGCGGAATGATGATAATTTGCTATCTGCCGACGGGTAATCCGCTGACACTGGAGAGCATAATTTACGGACTTGCCGCGGCTGTCATGCTTGTGAGCGTACTGTTATGGTTCGCGTGTTACACCGAGATCGTGACGTCGGACAAGTTTGTGTATCTGTTCGGGAAAATTATCCCCGCGCTGTCGTTGGTGCTGAGTATGACGCTGCGTTTCGTGCCGAGGTTTAAGGAGCAGTTTGAGCGCGTTAAAGAGGCGCAGCGCGGAATGGGTAAATTCTCGTCCGAAAGCTCCGCGTTCGGCAAGCTGAAAAGCGCGCTCGGGTGCTTTTCGATCATGGTGACTTGGTCGCTTGAAAACTCGATCGAGACTGCCGACAGCATGAAAAGCCGAGGTTACGGACTGCGCGGACGGACGGCGTTTTCAATCTATACGTTCACCGAACGCGATAAAATTATTCTGGCATGGCTCGGACTGTGCGCGTTTTTTTTGCTGAGCGGGTGTGTTTCGGGGAACCTGCGCTGGCAGTACTTCCCGAATATTCGCGGAATGCTCGCCGAGCCGCTGACGATAGGGCTTGAAGCGGCGTATTTCGGGTTGTGCGCAGTGCCGATAACAATAGATATCCGGGAGGAAAAGCAGTGGAAATACTTGCGCTCAAAAATTTAACATTTTGTTATCCGAAGAGCGCTGAACCCGCTGTTGACGATTTGTCGCTCACGGTCGATACGGGGGATTTTCTTGTGCTGTGCGGATGTTCGGGCTGCGGAAAGACTACGCTGTTAAGGCAGTTAAAGCCCCAACTGTCACCCCGCGGAGCTTTAAGCGGCGAAATTTTTTTTGAGGGAAAGCTGCTTTCCGAGCTTGACGAGCGCGAAAGCGCCGCGCTGATCGGCTTTGTGCAGCAGTCGCCTGAAAATCAGATCGTTACCGATAAGGTTTGGCATGAGCTGGCGTTCGGGTTGGAAAGTCTTGGCTGTGATACTCCGACGATACGCCGCAGGGTCGCCGAGACCGCTTCCTTTTTCGGCATACAGAATTGGTTCCACAAGAACGTTTCGGAGCTTTCGGGCGGTCAGAAGCAGCTGCTGAATTTAGCGGCGGTAATGGTAATGCAGCCGAAAATTTTAATTCTCGACGAGCCGACAAGTCAGCTTGACCCCATTGCCGCGTCGGATTTTCTGGCGGTGCTGAAAAAGATAAATCTGGAACTCGGCACGACGATAATTCTCACCGAGCACCGTCTTGAAGAGGCGCTGCCGCTGTCAAACCGCGCGGCGGTAATGGAAAACGGACGCTTGCTTTGCTGCGGAAGCGCGGCGGAAATCGGAGCGTTCCTGAAAGAGAACGGTAATGATATGTTCCTCGCAATGCCCGCCGCAATGCGTATCTGGGGCTCAGTCAACTCGGAGAGAAAATGTCCCGTTTCGGTGAACGAGGGAAGGGGATTTCTTGCGGAATACGCTGCGGAAAATCCCGTTTCGCCCATCGCGGAAAAAATGCCGCTCGAATTCGGCGAAAAAAAAATATCGATTAACGAAGCGTATTTCCGCTATGAAAGGGAGCTGCCCGACGTTGTACGCGGCTTGGAGTTTTCGGCTCGGGCGGGCGAACTGGTTTGTATTCTCGGCGGAAACGGCACGGGAAAAACTACGCTCCTAAAGCTGCTGGCGGGGCTGAAAAAGCCGTACCGAGGCGAGGTAAGGGTAAACGGACGCGTCTGTCTGCTGCCGCAGGACCCGCAGACGCTGTTCATCGGGAAAACCGTTTACTCGGACTTGGCAGACGCGCTTTCCGACAGTATGCTGTCAAAGGAGCAGCGCGGTGAAAAGCTCGCGCATATCCTGTCGCTTTGCCGCCTTAACGGACTGGAGGAGCGTCACCCGTTCGACCTTTCGGGCGGAGAAATGCAGCGTGCCGCGTTGGCGAAGCTGCTGCTTACAAACCCCGAAATTCTGCTGCTGGACGAGCCTACAAAGGGGCTTGACGCGGAATTTAAAATCGAGTTCGCGGCGATATTAAAAGAACTTCTGGAGGCGGGCGTGTGCGTTGTTATGGTAAGCCACGATGTGGAGTTCTGCGCCGAATACGCCGACCGCTGTGCGCTTTTCTTTGACGGAGCTGTCGCGGCGGAGGGCGAGCCGCGCGTTTTTTTCTCGGGGAACAGCTTCTATACTACCGCCGCCAACCGCATATCGCGCGGTATAATACCCGACGCGGTCACTGTTGAGGACGTTGTCTCGGCGGTCGGCGGAACGCTCCCCGAAACGAAAAAAAGCGCCGCAGTCGTTTGTGCGCGGATTGCGGAAATAACTTCCGAAAAAACGGAACGTAAGATGCCGCTTTGGAGAAAAATCGGCGCGGCGGTCTGCGCAGTCTCCGCCGCTGCCGCGTATTTTTACGCGCTGAATAACGAAAGCTTCAGCGAAACGTTGGGGCAGGGAGGATTGACCGCGCTCGGCGTGAGACAGCTTTGCGTCTACGGGATAGTAATTTTTTCGCTGATACTCGCCGCCGTTTTTCTCGGAGGAGACAATCGGTCAAAGCCCGCCGAACCGCCCGTGCAAGTTCGCCGAAAGCTGCCGAAACGGACGGTCGCGGCGGTGGCGGTAATAATTTGCCTTATCCCTTTAACGCTGTATATCGGAATGGTTTTCCCGGATAATAAGCAGTACTATATAACGGCTCTGGCAGTGCTTGCGGAGTGTATGCTGCCGTTCTTTCTGGCGTTTGAGGGTCGAAAGCCGGCAGCGCGGGAGCTGGTGCTGATTTCTGTGCTGTGCGCGATCGGGATAGCGGGGAGAGCGGCGTTTTTTATGCTGCCTGAATTTAAGCCCGTGTTGGCGGTCGTGATAATCGTGGGCGCGGCGCTTGGCGGCGAAACGGGATTTCTGGTCGGCGCGGTGACAATGCTCGTGTCTAACGTTATGCTCTCCCAAGGACCGTGGACGCCTTGGCAGATGTTTGCGGCGGGAATCGTAGGGTTTCTGGCGGGAGTTCTGTGCAATAAAGGACTGCTTCGCAAAACGCGTCTGCCGCTCTGCGTTTTCGGCGCGTTCAGCGCTATCGTGATCTATGGCGGAATAATGAACCCCGTTTCCGCGCTGATATGGGGAGCGGAGTCGCTTAATTTGAATATTATTCTCGGGTATTATCTTACGGGGCTGCCGATGGACTGCATTCACGCTGCCGCGACCGCGATTTTTCTGTGGTTCCTCGCAGAGCCTATGCTGGAAAAGCTGGAGCGCGTTAAGGTGAAGTACGGGTTGATCGGGTAGATATTATCGCTATTAAATTAACGAAAAAAAAGCAGTTGGAAAAATGAACAGAATATATGTTGACAATGCAGCGACTACCAAATAAAGGAGATCGCGGAGGTCTGCCGTGAAAAAGGAGTGCTGTTCCACACGGACGCTGTTCAGGCGGTCGGGCATATTCCGTTTGACGTCATGAGATCGGCTGCGCGAAGTGCGGCAATTAGGAGAAAATAACAATTTTCGGGCAGAGAAAATGCCTTTTTCAGTCAATTTTTTACATTTTGCAGAACACCGCTTGACATTTTTGAACATATAATGTATAATATGAAAGGTGACTGTTGTCAAGATATTACAAGACATAATTTGCCGCTGTCAGCGCAAGACACGCCTATCGATGCCCTGCGCTTTTTTATAGAATAAATACGGCAGGGCAGGTTTAGAAAGGATTTTTTATGAGCAAAAGCATTAAGGTAAACGTTGGTCTTCTTGTTGCAGCGGCACTTGCGTCGATGCTTCTTTTCAGCGTTATGACTACTGTCAACATAATTCGTATTGACAGAACACAGACAATAAATACTCAGATGAATTCTTTGTTGGCCAGGTCGCGTACTGCCGAGACAGCGCATTACAAGTGGTCGGCGAATCTGAGCAACGCACTGTACGCAGGAACGGAGTTCACGGGCAGCATGGATCCGACAACGTGTGTTTTGGGGCAGTGGCTGTACGGCGAGGCGGGTACGGACGACGCGGAGATACTTGAGATGCGCGGCGATCTGGAGACGCTTCACAAGGAGCTTCACGGTTCCGCTTCGCAGGTGCTTGAGCAGTACGCAAGCAGTCCCGCCGATGCACAGCAATTTTATCAGAGCACTATTCAGAGCAACCTGACCACACTTGTCGGCATTCTGGATAAGGTCATAGAACGCGGCGAAACGCTCCGTACCGCAAGCGAGGAGGAAACTGAACGCACGATAAACACTATGCACGTAACCACGATAATCTGTCTGGTACTGGCGTTGGTGTGCCTTATCTCCCTTATAATGTTTGTAATAAGGCGTGTTATAAAGCCTATCATCACGATAACGGACGGAAGCCGCGTATTGCAGAGCGGACAGCTTGCGCTGAATATAAACTACAAGTCCAACGACGAGGTGGGTGAACTTGTAAACACGCTGAAAACTTCTATGGACAGAATAGGCGGTTATGTTTCCGATATCAACAGAATTATGGGCGAGTTGTCAAACGGTAATTTCGATGTGCGCACCTCCGCAGATTATGTGGGCGATTTTACGTCAATACAGAGTTCGATCGAGAATTTTACGGAGACCATGTCGGGAGCGCTCGGGAAGATAGCGGGTGCGGAGCGCCGCATTTCCGAGAATGCCGAGCAGCTTTCCAACAGCTCGCAGGCAGTGGCACAGGGAGCTACCGAGCAAGCAAGCTCCACCGAACAATTGTACGCGTCGCTTGACGAGCTGTACAAGAGCGCCCTTGAGAACGTTCAAAAGGCGACAGGCGCAAAGGAACGCGCACAGCTTACAGGCGAACAGGTACAGGAGAGCAGCGAGCAGATGAAACAGATGATGGACGCGATGTCCGATGTGAGCAGTTCCTCGCAGCAAATCGGGCAAATTATTGCGACTATCGAGAACATAGCGTTCCAGACGAACATACTCGCGCTCAACGCGGCTATCGAGGCGGCGCGCGCGGGAGAAGCGGGCAAGGGCTTCGCGGTCGTTGCGGACGAGGTACGCAGTCTCGCGGTACAGAGCGATCAGGCGTCCAAGGCGACCAAGGACCTCATCGAAAACTGCGTCGGCGCGTCGAACAGAGGTATCACAATCGTAGGCGGAGTTTCGGAAACGCTCCAAAAGACAATGGAGCTTGTTACGCATTCCAACGAGGATATAGGCGTTATTGCGGACGCGGTTCGCGATGAGGCGGAGGCTATCACGCAGATCAATCAGGGCATAGGTCAGATAGCCGCAGTTACGCAGACAAATTCCGCGAGCAGCGAGCAAGCGGCGGCGGTAAGCGCGGAGCTGTTCGCTCAGGCACGGCTGTTGCAGGAGCAGACTTCAAAGTTCACGCTGAAAAAGTAAAACGCAAAAATCCTCCGTATTTTTCGGAGGATTTTTTTTCGTGGTGAGAGTTTTTAAGTTTTGCTGCGTTTAATAAGTGAAGGGAAAAATTTCTTTCGGAAAGGAGATGTCATGGATAACGGTGCAAGTAGCTACCGCCGTTTCCTTGGCGGTGATGAGAGCGGTATCGTTGAAATAATAAGGGACTACAAGGACGGACTTATCCTGTATCTGAACGGTTATGTCAAAAACATACATATTGCCGAGGAGATAATGGAAGACGTTTTCGTGAAACTTGTTGTAAAAAAGCCCCGCTTTTCCGAGAAATTTTCGTTCAAGACGTGGCTTTATACGATAGCCGGAAATGCAGCGATAGATTGGTTCCGACGCAACTCAAGGTGGACGGATACCCCTATTGAGGAGCTGGAGGATATTCTTGCCGACGAGAATGATCTCGAGCATGAATACCTTAAAGAGGAGCAGAAAATAATGCTTCACCGCGCAATGGGCAATATCAGAGAGGAGTATCGTACCGTGCTGTACCTCTCGTTTTTTGAGGACTTGCCCAACGCCGAGATTGCGGCGGTAATGAAGAAAAGCCGCCGCCAGATAGAGAACCTGATCTACCGCGGCAAACAGTCGTTAAAATCGGAGCTTGAAAAGGAGGGCTTTGTTTATGAAGAATTATAACGAAGTCGCCGAAAGCGTATTTCGGCGCAGTGAAGAAATTATCGAGCATAACAATAAACGCAGACGAACGCTTATTAAAATAGGTTCTGCTGCGGGCTGCCTGCTTATCGCGGGAACGGTCGGGTTCGGTGCGTGGAGAAATTCCGTGCGCGATGCGGATATGGTTTTGTCGGAGGGGCAGTTCACCAACGACGGCAAAGATCACAGCGGGGAAAGCGATACGGTCGACGACCGCGTTTCCGTATCAGACGGAGCGGCTTCGGGCAACGCGGATAATATCATTGCATCAACAAACAGCAATGCAACAGGCACATCGTCCGACCGGACGCCATCAGACGGAGCGGCTTCCGGCAACACGGATAATATCATTGCATCAACAGACAGCAATGCAACAGGCACATCGTCCGATCGGACATCATCAGACGGAGCGGCTTCGGGCAACACGGATAATATAATTGCATCAACAGACGGTAATGCAGCGAGTACGCCGTCCGATCAATCTCCGATGTACCGTTCAATAATCACCGAATATCCCCAAGTAAGCTCCGGCACGTTTGACGCGCCCGCAAACGGAACGGTATATTACAGCGAGCCGCTAAAGGGGGCACTGAATGAATTCGTTGAAACAGACAATCAGGAAGAATATCTTTTTGAGGTTGTTGTTGAGACTTACAAGGACGGAGGGTTTACCAGCGACTGCGAGTGGAATGCACAGTGCAAATATGAAAATTCGTGCGGATACACAACGTGCCCGTTAAACGAAAATCATTTGAGTGTGCTGTTTACCCGCGAAGAATTAGAGAATTTTACTCCTGCCGAGGGTTGCGGCTACGCGATCTGCCTTGCGGGTGAATGCGAGGGACGCTGCATTCGTTCACGCTGCGTTCAGCATACGCATAACGAGGACTGCCATTTCGGCAGCGAATGCGTTTATGGCAACGGCTGCAGTAACGGCTACGGAAATGGTTATGGCAACGGCACCGGAAACGGTTATGGTAACGGCGACGGCACCGGAAACGGTTATGGTAACAATAACGGCAACGGTAACGGCTATGGTAACGGAAACGGTTATGGTAACGGTAACGGCTACGGCACCGGAAACGGTTATGGCTATGGCAACGGCTGCGGCAACGGAAACGGACATCACGGCGGACATCATTAAAACTACCCCCCCCCCGACGATTTTTATGTCGTCGGGGGTAATGCTTTGTACGGTTATCCACTATATCAGCTTAGTTATCTCGTTTTCTTTAATCTGCTTGACAAATTGATGATAAGCTCCTGAGAGGTGACAAGACGGTGTGCCGCGCGGCTGCCCGCGGCACGAGTGAGTGGCTAAGGCATGGCGTTTACTCCTAAGTACAACTATATTTATTATATAACAAAAAAGTCAAAAAAGCGTCAATTTTTCTGTATTTTTACGATTTGACGAAAAAAGTTACAATCTGTAACCTTTATGCGGAAACTGTAACCTTTTTGTAACCCGATTGTAACCTTTTTGTAGTTGAATTTGCGGCGGTAATATGGTAAAATAAATTCATAAAAACAACCGAAAGGAGCGTTATTATGACAAATGTTTTAACACAAAACACAAAAAACAGGCTTGCGGCAATGACCGCTGCCGTTATAGCATTCGGCGGCTTGTACGCGCTATCCCGAACGCTTTTGCGGGACGTTTATCTGTTCGAATGGACCTCGCGCGGACTTTATTACTTTATCTGGATGCCCGCGCTTATTCTCGCGGTTTTCAATAAGACTGCGGTATCGTATGCCGTAACCGTCGGAAACCTTGCGGGGGTTATCATCGGACAGCTTCTCGGTGACCTTATCGTATCGCATAACGAAAAACTCATCACTCCCGATATGACGCCCGACCGTATATACTATCTGTCGTCTCATCAGGGCGCGGTTATCTGGATAATAACCGTTCTTGCGTTTACGGCGGCGGGTATCGTTTTGCAGATCGTTTCGTCGTTACATAAGCGTTCGGCATAATTTTTCTTGTTAAAACGCTGCATTAAGCGCTTTTTAATAAATTTCATGACAACAGGAGAACAAACAATGAAAAAAATTACCGCAATCATCTGCACAATGGCAATGCTCGCGGCGCTCACCGCCTGCGACAACAAGGAGACCCCGGGCAGCGTTCCCGAAAGCACAAATTCCGCGTCCGAGAGCACGGGCGGATCCGAGAGCGGCAGTCCGCAAAGCACTCCCGACGGCGCAAGCTCCGAAAGCGGCGGTTCGGAAAGCACCCCCGAAAGCTCAACGTCCGAGGAGAGCGCTCCTAAAGGCGAGCCGACATTCCTCACCTGTGTGGACGGCACGGTCGTCAACACTTCGGATATTACGCAGATACAGGGGATGGTCTATGACATAAACAACGAATTGGAGCAATTCAAGATTGAGGATTTCGACAAGCAACGCTTTCTGGACGGCGATTACAGTGTTGCTTGCGACGGGTTTGCCTACGCGTTCACCTCAAAGCATTCGTTCAATCCCGTGCAGAACCCCGATTTGTTTGAGCGTTTTGAAGATAGCGATATGGTGGAATATATCGGAGATGAGATTGCCCCGAGCAGCGAGTATTACCGCGTTGAGCCGGGGGACAAATTCGGAGAGCTTACGGTTAAGAGCGCCGAGACCGGGTTCTACTCGAACTACGCTGACTACGATGAACGCATCAGCGGCGCTTATACATACAGCGGAATGATAGAATTTGACGGAGAGCTGGAGCTTACGGGATATATTCAGGTCTCGCGTCCTAACGAGGGCTACGACGAGGGCGGCGAGATAAGGTTCGTACCCGACAACGAATTTGTCGACAAAATACCGATAATAAAGTATAGTGTAAACGAGGAGAAAAACGTGGTGGAGCATTCGCCCATGAGCAACTGTGACAGCAACGCCTATAACGATTTCAACAGGTTCTCGCTCGGAAATCTCCACGATTACGACATAGACCTTGACGGTCTTGAGGAGGGTGAGCGTTTCACGCACGTTAAAATAACGATAGGCGATATCGTTTCGATGGGGTTAACATATTTCGCGGATATCGACGCCAAGCTGCTAAGTCTTGAAAAAATTTAACAACAAAGGGCTGTAACGTCATATTACAGCCCTTTTTTCAGTGTATTCTTCTTATTCTGACCTTGATAGGCGCGTCGGCGTTCTGCTTTGCGGGAGGTTTTTCGCCGATAATTCCCGTTGCCGCAGCGGCGGACTTGTACGCCTCGTCGTAGAAGTAGAGTTGCGAGTTCAGCGGAATCCTGCCCGCTGAGGAAACGCGCTTGTACTTTCCGTCCGCGCCGAGCTCGCGTGCTTTAACATTATCGCTGAGCATAGTCGAGAATAAATCGCAGACCCTGTTTGCAAGCGACGTATCGAGTATCGGAGCGGCGACCTCGACACGGCGCTCGGTGTTCCGCGTCATAAAGTCCGCGCTTGAGATGTACACTCTGCGGCGGTCTCCGCGCCCGAAAATATAAATTCGCGAATGCTCCAGAAAACGTCCGACTATCGAGATAACGCGGATATTCTCCGTCGCTCCTTCAACGCCCGGAATAAGACAGCATATTCCGCGCACGATAAGCTCCACGGTAACTCCCGCGCGGCTCGCCTCAGCAAGTTTTTCAATTAGATCACGGTCGGTCAGCGAGTTTATCTTGATGCCGATATACCCGTCGCGTCCGTAAGTTATCTCATTGTCGATATAGGAAACAAGGCGGCTCTTCAGGCCTTTTGGCGCGACGAGCAGACGGTTCGTGCTCTCGACGGTGCTGCCGACCATAAGCGCGTTGAACACCACCGACGCGTCCGCTCCGAAATCTTCGTCCGATGTCATCAGCGTAAGATCGGTGTACAGCCGCGAGGTGCGCTCGTTGTAGTTTCCCGTGCCGACCTGTGTGATGTAGCGGACGTTGTTCCCGTCGCGCAGCGTTATCAGCAGCAGCTTCGAGTGGACCTTCAGCTCCTCCAGCCCGTAAATAACGGTAACTCCCGCCTCTTCGAGCTGCTTTGACCAACCGATGTTGTTCTCCTCGTCAAATCTTGCGCGAAGCTCCACAAGCGCCAGAACGTCCTTGCCGTTTTCGGCGGCCTTGTTCAGCGCGTTGATTATCTTGCTGTCACGCGCGACACGGTAAAGCGTTATCTTTATCGAAGAAACGTCGGGGTTGACCGCCGCTTCCTCAAGGAGATTTATAAAGTGGTTGATGTTTTCATACGGATAATTCAGCAGAATATCGTGCTGTTTTATCTGCTCTATCAGCGGAACATCGGGCAGTATCGCTCCCGAGCGCTGCGGAACGAGCGGTTCAAAGAACAGCCCCGCCTGTTTTTCAAGACGTTTCTCCAGCACTGAAACAAAGCCCATTGAAAGCGGCGCTGTCTGCTTAAAAACGTAGTTGTCCGAAACGTCGAGAATCTTAGTCAGCACCGAGACCGTCTCTCCGTCGGGCGAGCCTTGAAATTCCAGCCGCACGGGACGGAGCTTCTTGCGCTTTTTGACGAGCTTGCTCATCACGTCGCGGAAGTCAACGTCATGGTCGAACAGTCCCTCGTCTATCTCAATGTCGGCGTTTCTTGTCACGCGGAAAATGCATCTCGAAATGATGTCAAAGTTGCTGAACACCTGCTTCGCGTAGCGGCGTATCAGCTCCTCAATAAGCAGGAATTTTCCCGTTCCCGGCAAAAAAACCACTCTCGGCAGATTATCCGAGGCGGGCAGTATTCCCAACGTGCGCTTACCCGAAGCGTCGGTCTTTTTGCGGATAAGGCAGCCGATATATATGCCTCCGTTTTTCAGAAAGGGAACGGGGTGCTTTTTGTCGACCACTCCCGTGAAAAGCAGCGGACGAACCTCGCGCGTGAAATACGCTTTCAGGAACGCGTCCTCCTCGGGCGTGAGCGCGTCCTCGTTCAGGTGCTCCACGCCGCACGCGGACAACCCCTGCATTATCTCGGCATATGCCTCGTCCTTTACAGGCAGCAGCGCTTTGACGCGCTTCGCAATAGCCGAAAGCTGCTCCTTGGCATTCATATTGGTCTTATTCTCGCGATCCTTCGGCTCGTACAGCAGCTTGTCTTGTAGGCTGCCGACGCGTATCATAAAGAACTCGTCCAGATTTGAACAGAATATCTGCACGAACCTCAGCCGCTCAAACAGCGGAGTAGTTTCGTCGCGCGCTTCCTCGAGCACGCGCGCGTTGAATTTCAGCCACGAAAGCTCGCGGTTATCGTAAAACGATTCCGACATATTATCAACTCCTTATCCCATGAATAGCGTTATTATACAGAACACAGTGTTTACTTTTTATCCTTAAGCTCAGAAGCCGTCTTGATAAATTCGTTGAACAGCGGGTGAGGACGGTTGGGGCGCGACTTGAACTCGGGGTGGAACTGCACTCCGACGAAGAACGGGTGCTCGCTGCGCGGAAGCTCCACGATCTCCACGAGCTTGCCGTCGGGCGACAATCCCGCGAACTTAAGACCCTTAGCTGCGATCTCCTCGCGGTACGCGTTGTTGAACTCGTAGCGGTGACGGTGACGCTCGTAAACCAGCTCCTCGCCGTATACCCCGCGCGAAACGCTGTTTTCCTCCAGCTTGCACGGGTACAGACCGAGCCGCATCGTGCCGCCCATTTCAACGCCTTTCTGGTCGGGCATAAGGTCGATTACGGGATACTCGAACTCGCCGAACTCGGCAGAATTAGCGCCGTCAAGTCCGACGACGTTCCGCGCGAACTCGATGACCGCCATCTGCATTCCGAGACAAAGACCGAAATACGGTATCTTGTTCTCTCGCGCGTAACGCACCGCCTCAATCTTGCCCTCGATTCCGCGGTCGCCGAACCCTCCCGGAACGCATATCCCGTCCACCTCGGACAGTATTTCGCCGGCGGTGAGCGGCGTGATCTCCTCGGAGTTTATCAGCTTTATGTCAACGTTGCAGCCGTTGAACGCGCCCGCGTGACGAATGCTCTCCATAACGGAAATGTACGCGTCGGGCAGCGCGACGTATTTGCCGACAAGCCCGATGGTAAGCGGCTTTGTCGCGTTCTCCTGACGATGAACCATATTTTCCCATTCGGCAAGATCGGGTTCTCTGTCCTCAAGCCCGAGGTGATAGCATGCGGAGTGCGCCAAACCCTCGCGCTCCAGCATAAGCGGCACGGCATACAGCGACGACGCCGTAAGGTTCTGGATAACATCCTCCTTGCGGACGTTGCAGAACAGCGCAATTTTCTCGCGCATTTCCACGGGAACTTCACATTCGCTCCTCAAAACAAGAATGTTCGGCTGAATACCGAGCGACAGCAGCTCTTTAACGCTGTGCTGTGTGGGCTTGGTTTTCAGCTCGTTGCTGCCCGTTATGTAAGGCAGCAGCGTAACGTGAATGTACAGAACGTTCTCGCGTCCCTTTTCGTAGCTCACTTGCCGTATAGTCTCGAGGAAGGGCGTACTTTCGATATCGCCGACCGTTCCGCCTATCTCGGTGATGACTACGTCCACGGGCTCCGCGCCGCTGTTCGCCGCACGGTAAACGCGGCTCTTTATCTCGTTGGTGACGTGCGGGATAACCTGCACCGTGCCGCCGAGGTAGTCGCCGCGGCGCTCCTTATTAAGTATTGTCCAATAAATTTTTCCGGTTGTGACGTTGGAGTTCACGGACAGATTTTCGTCGATGAAACGCTCGTAATGTCCGAGGTCGAGGTCGGTCTCCGCGCCGTCGTCGGTAACGAAAACTTCGCCGTGCTGATACGGAGACATCGTACCGGGATCGACGTTCAGATACGGATCAAACTTCTGAATAGTCACGCGGTAACCGCGCATTTTCAGCAGCCGTCCCAGAGAAGCTGCCGTTATGCCCTTTCCAAGTCCCGATACTACGCCGCCCGTTACGAAGATATATTTTGTTGCCATTTTTTTCCACCTTTCCGTTCTGTAAAACACTTAAACTTATTATAACACTATTCGTCCTTTTTTTCAATAGTTAATTTGAAAATTTATTCAGGGAAAAGAACAATGACCGAACGCGGCGGCAAATTCCGCTTTACGGCAAAAAAGAGCGATTCTTGTTGACAAACGCCATAATATGTTGTATAATGAAATAAAGTAAAACGAACGGAGCGCGCCTATGGAATTTCTCAAAGCGATTTTTAAATTCGACTTTATTACGCTTGTCATTATGGCGGCTTGCGCCGTAAACGTATTGGTTTATTTGGCTTTGCGAAAGAATATTTCAAGGCTTGAAAATATCGTCCGCCCGAAAAGCGACCGCCGCAACGGCGTTATGGCGGAGCTTGCGCTGAAGGACGACGAGCTTTCCGCGCTTATGAACTGCTCGGAGCGTGCGGCGGGAATGTACTCGCTGTTCACGAATATAACGGCGGTGTTCCCGCTGCTGGGAATACTCGGCACGGTAACGTCGCTTATGCGGCTTTCGGGAGCGGAAAATTTATCGGACAATTTTATGTCCGCGCTTTCCACGACGTTCTGGGGATTGATTTTCGCGATCGGCTTTAAAATTGCCGACAGCTTTGTGACCGCGCGCCTTGACAGGGCGCTTGACGAAGCGGATTATCTGATACACGAGCACGACAAGGAAAAGAGGAAAGATCATGAAGCGCAGACGTAAACGCGATATCATAATCGAGCTTACCTCGCTGCTTGACGTTATTATGATAATGATCTTCATGGTCATGGCGGAGAACAGCAAGCTGATCTCCGAAAAGCAGAACGCTCTTGACGCCGCGCGGACCGAGAACGCCGCGAACAGCGCCGTGCTCGGGGAACTTCGCGGCGAAAACAGCGAATTGTCTGTGGAGCTTGCGGAGGCGCTCGGCAAGCTGGACGAGGGCAGTGCCGACGAGCTGTTGGACAAGCTCCACGCCGCCGAGAGCCGTCTCGACGCGTATCAATATATGGACGATGTGATAATCGTGCTGAATATCGGGTTGGAGAACAGTTATTCCAACACCGTGCGCCGTCTGTCGTTCGGCGATCCCGCAAAGGCGGAGAGCGGCGCGGTTATCGAGATACATAATAATGACGAACTTGAAACGGCGCTTAACCGAATGCGCGTATTTTTGTCGGAATACACCTTGCAGGCGGCGAACGACCAAAGCGGCTCTACTATCGCGTATATGATATTCTCGTATGACCCGCGGCGGGTATTTCAGGACGATTACGCGGCTGTCGACAAGGCGCTGAACGATCTCGAGCACAAGGCAAACAGCGGAAACGTGCGCTACCGTATAAATTCGCTTGACAATGAATAAGACGAAAGGAAGTATTTAATATGCCCAAAAATAAAGAACCGAGACAGCCCAAGGAGGAAAAACCGAGACGCAGACGCAGAGGACTGCCGATAGGGCTGCTGCTTATTTTGCTGCTGGCGGCTGTCATTGCTGTACTTATAATTTTCAAGCCGTTCGGCGGCGACGGTTTTGGGCTTGGGGGAGGAAATTCCGGCAGCTCCGTTAGCTCGGACGTTTCGGGGAGCGATCCCGTTTCGGACAGTTCCGAATCCGATACCGTCGTGATACGAATCGACGGAAACGACATTTACTTTGACGGCGATAAATGCGATAATGCCGCAGCGCTTAAGGATAAGATAACGGCGCTCGGCACGAAAAAGGAATACTCGATAGACCATTCCGCTGCCATAAAATCGACTTACGACGAGGTGAAACAAGTCCTTGCGGAGCTTGAAAACGCGCTCGACATAAAGGTCAGCTACAACGAATAACGCTTACAAAGCCGATATTTTCACGGGGAATGTGAGGATATCGGCTTTTCTTTTGGCGATATCAGTACCTCCGTCATTTTCCGCAGCGCCTTTGCATATACTTTACAAGAAAATTTATACGGAGGTCATATTATGGAAGATACGAAAAAGCTGATAGAAAAATACAAGCGCGAACTTATGGAGCTTAACCGCCGCTCTCAAAAGCCCGCGACCGTCAGGAGCAGGGTGGAGGAGCGCGTACCGGTGGTTGACAGAGAAGCGGATACGGCTGCTCCCGTATCCGAGCCTGCTGAAGCGGCTGTCGAAACAACCGAAGTGTCAGAACCCGAAAGAAAGCCCACCGTTATCGGTTACGTTAACGAGGAGAGCGGTGAATTTCCCGCGGTCTACGACAGATTTCTTGCGGAGATTGTTGACAACGACGAAAGCCTGAACCCGAACGACATAGTTGAGCATCCCAAGGAAGAGAAATGCGACGAGCCTGTGACCGTGTCCGGGCCCGAGCCGCCGTCGGAAAACTCCGCCCCGACTGCGGACAATGAAGTTGTCGGGCTGTCAGACGTGCTTTTTACGCTGCCGAAGCATTCCAAAGTACCGTCGACACAGCAGGTTCGCGAGGACATTACCGAGCAAAGCGATCCCGCGGACAATAACCCCGAGGAGAACGTTTCGGGCGTAACGGATAACTCGCCGACCGCGCCGCGCCCCGATCTCGCGGACGTGCAGAGCGTTTCCGCGGAAAAGGCGGAGACGCTCGCCGATCAGCCGATAAGCGGCACGAGTAAGGATGAACAGCTTACGGGACGCAGCTTTGAGGACGAGAGTTATCCGCAAAATCCCGACGCACCCTCCGGAAGCGTTATGCGGCAGGGCAGCGGTGCTGAGCCGATAAACTATCCCGAACCCGTTTACGATGATTACGACGATTTCGTTCGGCGGAATATCGGCAGAGGAACAATACTGTTTCGCGTGTATACGGCGCGTGAGGCGCTGCCTATCGCGGGGGCGCGGTGCGTTGTCACCAAAAAGATCGGCGGCGAAACCCGCGAGTTACATGTGCTCACAACGGACAGCAGCGGTCAGACACGCACCGAAACGCTCCCCGCTCCGTCGAGAGAGCTTTCGCAGTCATTTGAGAATAATATTCAGCCGTTTGCTTTGTATGACGCGACGGTGACAAGAAAAGATTTTGCCGATGTTGTTCTGCGCGATATCCCTGTATTTGACGGAGTGCAATCTATTCAGCGCGTAGCCATGGTTCCCGTCGCTGAAAAGAACAATGCAGCCGAGGAGATAACGGAGGTGGATAATGCCCTCTAACGTACCGTTTATTCCCGAAAGGATAATCGTTCACCTTGGAACGCCCTCCTCCAATGCGACCAACGTTTCGGTGACGTTCCCCGACTACATAAAGAACGTAGCCTCGAGCGAGATTTTCCCGACGTGGCCCGAGGCGGCTTTGCGGGCGAATATCTACGTTCAGATATCGTTCGCGCTCAACCGCGTTTACACCGAGTGGTACCGTTCGCGCGGCTACGATTTCGACATCACCAACTCCACCCAGTATGACCAGGCGTTTGTGTACGGGCGAGATATTTTCGCGAATATTGCCAACATTGTTGACGAGGTTTTCAACAACTATATCGTAAGGCGCGGAAATATAGAGCCGCTGTTTACGATGTTC
Organism: uncultured Oscillospiraceae bacterium; assembly: GCA_910579125.1. Classification (GTDB taxonomy): domain Bacteria; phylum Bacillota; class Clostridia; order Oscillospirales; family Ruminococcaceae; genus CAG-115. The sequence goes on from CAJTTH010000010.1 coordinate 53,127, forward strand.
TGCAACGGCACGACCGTCACTTGCGAGGGCTTGTCGCAGTGGGGGACGGTGCCGCTTGCAAACCGCGGCTACACGCCCTATGAAATATTGCAGTACTACTATGGCAACGATATCGACATAGTGTACAATGCGCCGATCTCGCCGAATATCCCGAGTTATCCGGGCACACCGTTCGGGTTCGGAGCGTCGGGAAACGAGGTGCGCACCATTCAGGTACAGTTGAACCGGATAAGCACGAATTATCCCGCGATACCGAAGATAGTTCCCGCGAACGGTATATTCGGCGAAAGCACCACTGCCGCCGTCCGCACGTTCCAGAGCGTGTTTAATCTTCCCGTGACAGGTGTTGTCAACAAGGCAACATGGTATCAGATAAAGTACATATTTGTTGCGGTAAAACACCTCTCGGAACTTACGAGCGAGGGTTTGTCGGCAGAAGAGATAGAGAACCTCTGGGACGAAAGTCTCCGTCAGGGCGATTATGGGCAGCGTGTGCGCTCGCTTGCGTACTATCTGAACACGATATCCTACTTTAACCCCGAAATTCCCACCGTAAATTCCAACGGCGTTTTCAACGAGGCGATGGATAATCAGGTGAAAGCGTTCGAACGCTTTTACGGCTTGAACCCCGACGGCATAGTGGATTTTCGCACATGGCAGCTTATCAGCCGTATTTACACGGATATCCTCAATAACCTTCCCGAGGGATATGAAGGCGCGACTGCCGCGCTTTATCCCGGCTATAACCTCACCCCCGGAATGCGCAACGACGACGTTAAGGAGTTCCAGACGTATCTGCGCGTTATCGGGCAAAATATCGGCGACATTCCCGTTATTGAGGTTACGGGCTATTTCGGTCCCGAGACCGAACGCGCCGTTATGATCTTTCAGCGGCTTTACGGGCTTGATCCGTCGGGTATCGTCGGTTCGCCGACATGGGACGCTCTCGCCAAGGAATACAATTACATTCGCTTCGGAACGGAGCGCACGGGATAATTCTCCGCAAAAGCAAAGAGCCTTGACACGTTGCCAAGGCTCTTATTTATTCACCGATAAATTTTCTCCCGCGTGTCAAGAACCAGATCGCACCGCTCAGCGATATTCAGCACGGCAAAATACCTTTCCTCCAACGGTATCCAGCGCTCACGGAACACGGTCAGCGAGTTCGCTCCGCTGCGGCGCTCTATCCGTTTCAGCTGCTCCGTGGGGTCGACGGTGAGGAAAACGCGCAGCCCGTAATATTCCCACAGCGCGGGGTGACAGCTGTATGAGCCTTCGATTACGGTCACTTCATTAGGTTCAACGTGAATTTCCCCGACAAGGCTTTGTGTTTTGCAGCTGAACGGGCGGTAAGAAAACGGTTCTCCGCGTTTAAGCGGCAGCATTACCTCGGCGAGCAGACGCTCACGGTCAAGATTGCCGCCATATTCGTTCAGGCGCTCGGCGGTGCGCTGCTCGGGGCGCGGAAAAAAGCTGTCGGCGTGAATAACGTTACAGCCGAGCAGTTCCCGCAACTGCTCGGCAAGGGTGGTCTTTCCCGCCGCGCAGCGTCCGTCAATGGCGACCGTCAAAGGCTTTGCGCGCTTTTTTATCTCCTCTGCGACAACAAAAACGGCTTTGTTCATAATCAGCTCTCGGAGCTTTCGGCGTGCTTTTTGTGATGTTTTGAGAACTTCACAAGACCCGTTTTATTGAGCACAAGCATCATAGCGGGAATAAAGACAAGCTGCAGAATGATCCCGGGAAAAGCCTTAAGGAACGCGCCTGCCATAAACATTTCCCAAGTGAAGCCGTTTTCTCCCAGACCGAGCAGGAAAATTTCCGCGACGCCCCAGACGATGCGCCCCGCGATCATCGCGGCAATCATGCTGCGGTACAGCGAAATAATGCACTTCCAGCGCGAACGGGTGTAAAGCAGACCCACCACCAGTCCGTAGGTCGCCAGTTCAAACGCCATGGCGATTGCGTCGGGATACATCGCAGGTCTTGTGAAAATGAGGGAGCGCAGCAGCGGCGTTACAAATCCTACGCCAAGACCATATTTCCAACCGCATATAAGTCCGCACAAAATAACCGGAATATGCATGGGCAGCAGCATATTGCCGATCTGTTTGATCTGCCCCGTCAAAAACGGGAGAAGCAATCCCGCCGCGAGAAACATAGCCGATAGCGTGAGGTCAAGCACGGGCTTTCTTCTTTTCTCAACAGTATTATCCGTTTTGTTCATGTCAATCTACATCTCCGGTCGTATTATTTTCAGTCTGCGGGTTCTGTTTACGGAACACGTTCTGCGACAAAGAAATCCACAGTTAAAAGTTAATGCCTATAATAAATTATATCACAATATTCCGCAAACGTCAAGAGAGGACAATAAAAACATTGAAACCCCGCATTTCTGCGAGGCTTCAATGTTGGTTTGGTTGGTAATTATATGAAAAGGGTGGTTGGCAATTTTAACTAATCGCGAGCGTTCTCGACAACTCTTGATTACAATACATATTGTAACAATTGTGTATGAAATTTGGAAGTCGCTTTGGTGAAAGTTAAGTGAAAATTATACACAAATGAGGTGCAAATCGCTCGTTAATAAAAAGGTTCAATATGCGCTATATATTTTGTCCGAACTTGCGCAGAATATCGCGCATAAGCTCTCTGTCAATCGTCCACAGCTTGGTTTTGCCGCGCGGAAGATCATCGACGCGGTATTCAAAGCGAATGTAGATCTCGCTGTAATCTTCATTATAATAGAAGATGCACAGCAGATATCTGTCCTTTGTGGCGTAATAATTTACGGGAACATAGCCGACAACCGCACGCAGATCGCCGTCCATTTCGCTCTCGACCTGTCTGAGCGGCAGTGCCTCAAACTGAACCTTTTTGGTGAGCGGAAGAGAGTCCGCACGCTTATCCTCATCTGAGCCTTTGTTTTTTTTGAATAGTCCGAACATAAAGTATCCCTTTCAAGATCGATCAGCGCTGCTTTTTTGTAATTATAACATAAACTTCGGAAATTTGCAATATCCTTAATATAAATATCGTAAAATCAATAAAAAATCACTGTATAAAATTACCAAAAGATGTCGATAATAAAAACAAATATTTGTGCTACCATACAAAATTGTAAAAAAAACACACAATACCTCTTGATTTTTTTTTAATATAGGTTAAAATATAATTAGCACTCGGGAAACACGAGTGCTAAAAGTATTCGCACATTATTTCATTAGGAGGAAATATATATGACGATCAGACCTTTAGCAGACAGAGTAGTTATCAAGTCGGTTGAGGCGGAGGAGACCACCAAGAGCGGTATCATTCTCACAGCCGCAGCGCAGGAGAAGCCTTCTATCGCCGAGGTAGTTGCGGTAGGACCGGGCGGAACGGTTGACGGCAAGGAAGTCGAGATGTTCGTCGAGGTCGGCGACAAAGTCCTTATCAGCAAGTATTCGGGCACCGAGGTAAAGGTTGACGGTGTAGAGTACTCCATTGTAAGACAGGATGACATTCTCGCGGTTGTTGAGGAGAGCGCCGGAAAGACCGCTTCCAAAGCGGCAAAAGCAGAAGCTCCCGCTACAAGGAAAAAGCCCGGTCCCAAGCCCGGAGCAAGGGCGGCTGCAAAAGCGGCTGCGGCGGCAAAGCCCGGACGCAAAAAACCCGGTCCCAAGCCCAAGACCGCTAAGTAATTAAATTTCACATAAACATCAGGAGGAGATAATTATGGCAAAGGATATTATTTACGGCGAGGAAGCAAGAAAGTCTCTGCAAAAGGGCATTGATACTCTTGCGGATACTGTTAAGATCACACTCGGACCGAAGGGCAGAAATGTTGTTCTGTCCAAGAAGTACGGCTCTCCGCTCATCACCAACGACGGCGTTACTATCGCTAAGGAGATCGAGCTTGAGGACGCTTTCGAGAATATGGGCGCGGCTCTCGTTAAGGAAGTCGCTACCAAGACCAACGACGCAGCGGGCGACGGTACGACTACCGCTACTCTGCTTGCACAAGCACTTGTGCGCGAGGGTATGAAGAATATCGCGGCCGGCGCAAACCCCATGGTCGTTAAAAAGGGTATGAAGAAAGCCGTTGACGCAGCTGTCGAGGAGATCAAGAAGAACTCCAAGAAGGTTGCGGGTTCTGCGGATATCGCACGTGTCGCGACAATTTCCGCGGGCGACGAGTTCATCGGAAAGCTCATTGCCGAGGCAATGGATAAGGTAACGGCTGACGGCGTTATCACTCTCGAGGAGAGCAAGACCGCCGATACCTATTCCGAGGTGGTTGAGGGTATGCAGTTCGACCGCGGCTATATTTCGCCGTATATGGTAACGGATACCGACAAAATGGAGGCTGTTCTCGACAATCCCTACATTTTGATAACTGACAAGAAGATTTCGTCCATTCAGGACATTCTGCCGCTGCTCGAGCAGATCGTGCAGTCGGGCAAGAAGCTGCTCATTATCGCCGAGGACGTTGACGGCGACGCTTTGACCAATCTCATTCTCAACAAGCTGCGCGGCGTATTCACCTGCGTTGCGGTTAAGGCTCCCGGCTTCGGCGACCGCCGCAAGGAAATGCTTAAGGATATCGCGATTCTCACCAACGGCGAGGTAATCACCGACGAGTTGGGTCTGGATATCAAGGATACGCAGATCAGCCAGCTCGGTACTGCTAAGCAGGTTAAGATCACCAAGGAGAACACCATTATCGTTGACGGCGCGGGCAAGTCCGCTGAGATCAAATCCCGCGTAAACGAGATCAGAAACGCTATCGAAGCTACCACCTCCGAGTTCGACAAGGAGAAGCTTCAGGAGCGCCTTGCCAAGCTCTCGGGCGGCGTTGGCGTTATCAAGGTCGGCGCGGCTACCGAGGTCGAGATGAAGGAGAAGAAGCTCCGTATCGAGGACGCTCTCGCGGCTACCAAGGCTGCAGTTGAGGAGGGTATCGTTGCGGGCGGAGGAGTTGCGCTTATTGACGCTATGCCCGCTGTCGCAAAGATAATGAGCACCCTTGAGGGCGACGAGAAAACGGGCGCGTCTATCGTTCTCCGCGCACTCGAAGAGCCTATCCGCCAGATCGCGCTTAACGCAGGCGTTGAGGGCAGCGTTATCATCGACACTATTGTCAAGAAAAAGACTGTCGGCTACGGCTACGACGCTTACAACGAGTCTTACGGCGATATGCTCAAAAAGGGTATCGTAGACCCCGCAAAGGTAACTCGTTCCGCGCTGCAGAACGCTTCCTCCGTTGCGGAGATGGTTCTCACCACTGAGAGCCTTGTTGCTGATAAGCCCGAGCCCGAGGCTCCCGCCGCTCCCGCTGCTCCCGGAATGGGCGGAATGTACTAATTAACGTTTGCAACAGTTTTACAGGCTGCACTTTACCGTGCAGCCTGTTTTTTGTGCAGAAACGCCGCGCTTCATCTGATTGGTTATGTAATATTTTTTGTTCTCCGTGAATAAAATGTTCAAAAAGGAGTGAAAATTATGGGAAAGGTAAAATCCTTTATTATAGGCGCGGCGGCGCTGTGCTGTCCGTTTCTGGCGGGGACAAGCACTGCGGCGGGCACGGCTTTGCGCAGCGCGGCATATGTATCGGCGGGAGCGGTTGAGTTTCCGCACGGTGAACCCTTACCGACGGAAAGCGGTCATACAGGCGAAACGGAAGGTTCATCAACGGCCGGAACGAACAGCTCCGTTCAAAGCAGCGGTAGCATTCGCCCTGCGGAAAGTACGCGGTCGGACAGCATGCAGCATTCCACGGTAACAAGCGGCGCGGAGAGCAGTCCGCCCGATACAAGCACCGATACGGGCGGTTCGGACGTTCCCGAGCCTCAGCAGAAGCTCGGCAGAATGATCACAGTCAACCGCACCGAAAACGCGGACGATACGGACTACTCGGAGTTCAACGAAAAAAGCGGCGAAATTTACCGCTACAATTTCGGAAAACAGCAGTCGGACGACTACATAACGCTTCGCAGCGGCGCTCAGGTGCGCAACTGCACGGAGCTTGCAAACGGCGTGCTTGCCGAGGCCGCAAAGAATGAACCGACTTTCGGCACGCTTGACAGCGAGCAGCCATCCGTGCTGATCTACCACACACATACAAGCGAGAGCTATCTTCCTTACGGGGAGAGCTTTGACGAGAATTATCCGAACCGTTCCGCTGACCCGTCGCGGAATATGACGGCGGTCGGCGACGCTATCTGCGAAAGCCTTTCAAAACGCGGAATATCGTCCGTTCACGACTGTATGGTTTATGATTCGCCGATATTTACGGGCGCTTATTACCGTTCCGCGGACAGTATGCGGGAAATTCTCGACAAGTACCCGAGTATTAAGATCGTGCTTGATATTCACCGCGACGGAATTATTAACGCGGACGGCTCGCTCGTCGCGCCGATAACCGAGATCGACGGAAAAAACGCCGCGCAGTTTATGATAATCTCGGGCTGCGACGACGGAGAAATGGATATGCCCGATTATATGGAGAATTTCAAGCTCGCCTGTCTGCTTCAGAACTGCGCCGAGGAAGCGTACCCCGATCTGGCGCGCGCGGTGCTGTTCGATTATCGGAACTACAATCAGGACGTTTCCACGGGCGCGCTGCTTATCGAGGTTGGCAGTCACGGAAACTCGCTTGACGAGGCGGTCTATACGGGGGAGCTGCTCGGCAATATTATCGCCGACGCGCTTGAAAAGGGCGCGGAGTAAACAACATCGGTTAATATAATATTGCGGCGTCGGAACAAAACCGACGCCGTTTTGCGTTATATAGTAAATTCAGGGAGGCGATAAAATGATTTTACACATTACTTTCGAGGACATTGCGGCTTTTTTCCGCACAGAGAAAAAGGTGTTTGTATGGCTGATACTGCTCGGTTTCGGGATATTTCTCGGAACGTTCGCGGCGTTCACGCCGGTGATTACCTCCGTACACAAACGATTTTGTAAAGGACCGCGGTATGTACGATATAGTCTTTGGCGGGCGCGGCGTTATTTTTTTAAAACGATCTCTTTGACGAAAAAAACCGCCAAGAATATAATTTATATAAATGATTGACAATTGACAATAAAAGTGGTATAATAGAAACAGTAATGATTATAAAAGTAGGAGGTACTTATGTCCGAAATACCTGTTAATCCGTTTGATGACGCGGAAGAAATTGCCAAAAAGTCAATGGTGCTGTTCTTTCTTATCGACTGCTCGGGAAGTATGGGCGGCAGCAAGATCGGTACCGTAAATTCCGTAATGGAGGAGCTTATTCCGGAGATACGCGGAATAGGCGGCGCTGACGCCGATATCAAGATCGCTGTGCTGAAGTTTTCGGGCGGCAGCGAGTGGATGTATTCCGAGCCTATTTCAGTTGATAAATTCGAGTGGAAGCCGCTTGACGCGGAAAATGTGACCGACCTTGGCAGCGCGTTTACCGAGCTGTCGAGCAAGCTGTCCAGAAACTCGTTTATGAGTTCGCCTTCTCTTTCGTTTGCGCCAGTAATGATACTTATGTCGGACGGCTATCCCACCGACAACTTTGAAAAGGGTCTCGAGGAGCTGCGCAAGAACCGGTGGTACTCGGCGGGAATAAAAGCCGCGGTCGCTATCGGCGAGGATGCGGACTTCGATATTCTCTCGCATTTCACGGGCAATCCTGACAGCGTTGTTACCGCGCATAACGGCGAGGCTCTGGCGAAGCTCGTTAAGTTTGTAGCCGTTACCTCGTCGCAGATAGGCAGCCGCAGTATGCGCCTCGCCGAAACCGAGGAGGACTTCCGCACCAAACAGGAGACCGCCGCCGAGCAAATTCGCGAGTTCGCGGAGAGCGACGAAATTACCGCGGATATCGAGGAAGGCTGGTAATGCGGTTTAAGGGCTATGCGCTTTCCGTAAAAGGCGCTTCTCATGAAGAAACGGGCATAGTCTGCCAGGACAGCGCGCGAGTGTACATAGCGGAGCATTTTGCGGTCGCAGCGGTCTCGGACGGTCACGGGAGCGAGAAACATTTCCGTTCCGCATCGGGAAGTGAAATGGCTACGCGTGTGGCAATACGTTCGATCTGCGATTTCTGCGAGCGCAACAACGGGTTGGACGGTATTTTTCTTGAAAACCCGTCAAACGCCGCACGTAGGATAGCCGCGAATATTATCTGCGGCTGGAACAGCGAGATTGCCGCGCATATCGGTCTGCTTCCGCTGAACGGACACGAGCGGTCGATATACGACAAGTACGGCGGTATTGCGAACGAAGTAATGTACGGCGCGACGCTGATAGTCGCGGGCGTTACCGAAAACGGCTGTTTCGGTCTGCAGATCGGCGACGGAAGTTTTTGCGCGCAGGACGGCGGAGAAATGCTCTTTCCCGTGCCCGAGGATACGAAATTGGTGGGAAATCTTACCACATCGCTGTGCGACAACGACGCTATCGGAAATTTCCGATACTTCTACCGCAAGGGCGGTTTTTCCGGCGTGATGCTTTCGAGCGACGGTTTGATAAATTCGTTCGTCAACGAGGATGACTATCTGAAATTCGGACGCAGAGTGCTCTCGGCGGTGGACAGCGGCACGACCTCGGCGCTCGGCGAGCATCTGAAAACGCGTTCGCGCTGCGGCAGCCGCGACGATATTTCCGTTGCGGCGGTAACTAAGGATATAAACGGTTAGATCCGTAAATCAAAGGAGAAACATTATGGCTAAAAATTTATATATCGACCAGAAACTGGAAAGCCCCACAATGCGCGATTTGCTTGCTAAACGCAGAAGCACCGACCCGTCAGACAAGCAGGCGATAAACGAGGTCATGGGCAATCTTATATACGAGATAGTTATGCAGGCAAAGTTTCTGGCGTCGGTAACCTTTTCCAAGGAATTGGCTTACGACATCGACGGAACGCGCGCTCTCGCGCCCGACAGTGAAATAACGTTCACGATGCTGAACAATACGAACGGCGAGCATTATTTCCCCGTGTTCAGCGAAAATGCCGAAATGGATAAATGGGAGAACGCAAAAATAGAGCATACCATTTATGTGAATTTTGATAATCTGGCGGTTATGATAGAGAATAACAAGGACTGCGGCGGCTTTGTGATCAATCCGTTTTCGGATAATATGACTGTAAGCAGAGACATCGTCTCGAAGTGGTTTGAGAAGAAGCAAGTGCTTCAGAACGGTCACGCTCAGCATATTATCACCCCCGATTCGCAGTACGAATTCCATACGTTGAACCCTTATCCCATGCAGCTTTCGAACAAGCTCTGCGAGGAGGCTAAGCAGCTTACCGTAAACGCGATGTGGCTGCGCGGCGTTACGCTTAACGGCGACAACGGTTATCTGCTGGTCGTTGATTTTGACGGGGAGAGAGCATCTGTTTTCGGACAGCTTGGCAACTCCGCAAAGCAGTTCCTTGCGGGAAAATCGCTCCACATTGTCGACGTGAAGGAAAATTTCGGAAAGCTTGCGGTGGAGAATATCATTCCGATCTACTCCAAGGAATAATTTTCGGACATTAAGTTTAATTTTGCTTAACAGGTGCTGCTGATTAGCTTAAAATGCTTTAAATTGGGCATAATCCACAAATCGCCGCTTGTTAATTTATCACTTTATTAACGTAATTGATGTGGACTTTTTTCGAGTAATGTGATATAATGTGAATAGATAAAGGATTTTTGGATCGGAGGAAAATATTATGGCTAAAAAGAAGTTGTTCGGAAACAATATCAAGCCGTCCTGCAAATACTGCGCTTTCGGTTCTCCCGGAAAGGGTGACGTTATTCAGTGCTCCAAATTCGGAGATATGAAAGCGTATGATTCCTGCAAGAAGTATGTCTACAACCCGTTGAAGCGCATTCCGAAAAAGGATCTGTCGCTTGCTAATTCCGCGGTCAATGATATTGATTTTTGATTTACAAAAGCTCGCCTTGGCGGGCTTTTTTGTTCATGGGGGAAGTCGATGATAAATTTCAACGAATTGTTTGAAATAGAACGGGACTGCTTCGGCGGCTCGTGGACTGCCGAAATGCTTAAAGCCGAGCTGGAAAACCCGCTGTCTGTTACGGTAACGCATATCGAGAACGACAGGCTTGCCGCATTTGCTTTGGGGCGCGTGGTCGCTGACGAGGGCGAACTGTATCAGATCGGTACGCTGACCGAATTTAGGGGGCGGGGAATAGCTGAAAAGCTGCTCGGGGAACTTCTGGATAAAATGCGGGAAAAGGGCGCGGCGGTATGCTATCTCGAGGTGCGGAGCAGAAACGCGGCGGCGATAGCACTGTACGAGAAAATCGGCTTCGAGCGCGTTTCCGTGCGGAAGAACTACTATCCCGATGACGACGCGGTTATAATGAGGAGGATTTTATGATAACGCTCTATCACGGGAGCAATGTTAGGGGGCTGAACGTGTTGAAACCCTATTCAGCCGACCATGACCGCTCTTATGTTTATATGACGACTATTGACGTTGTGGCGGCATTTTATCTTTGTAATGCGGTCAAGCGACCTTACTACTGGTTTCCGTATGGTTTTGAGGACGGTATTCCCGTTTACAACGAATTATACCCTAACGCGCTTCGCGAGGTCTCGGAGGGGATAAGCGGCTGTATTTACACGGTTCGCGTTTCCGAGGACGAGGTCGTACCGTTTAGAAATATTCCTTGCGCACGGCTCGCGACAGCGCCCGTTTCGGTTTCGGAGGCTCTGTTTGTCAGCGACGCTTACGCACTGTTCAATGAATACGTTAGTGAGGGGAAAATGAAAATCGGTCGTTTTGAGGATAAGTCTACCGAAGAACTGCAAATGTTCCGCAAAATGATTATCGGATATATGCGCGATAAGGGAATGGAGAAGACGCCCGACTGCTCCTACGCACAGTTTGTGCGGGAAAAACTGCCGGAGGTGTGGGATATTTTCAGCAAGGGGGTGAACGTATGACCTACGATGAATTTATTACTGAAATAAGTAAATATTGGGAAATGTTTGAAATGGGGCTGAAGAAACAGGCCAATAAGTTTTTATTCGGGTTCGCAGAGGAGTTCAAGCAGAACGTTCCACAAGACGAGGCGGACGCGCTGCTGTACGAATTTTGTTGCGACTATATCGATGGCGACAGATTTGACGGGCATAAGCGGTTCGGATTGTCGCTGCCGTTTCAGCTTACAGGACTGCTGAACGATTACTTCATGCGCGAATGTAAGGCGGAGAAAATGCCGCAAATGCGCTGGGCGTTTCAGATATTCGGCAATTATTACAATCCTCACGACCCAAACCAAACAAATTTCGACCCGTACAATATTCTCGAAAGAGCCTACGAGCACCCCGACTGCGACCAAAAGACGGTTCACCTGTATCTGAAGCAACAACTGGACTGGCTCGCGTTCGGCGCTCATCACTTTCCCGAGGGGTGCTGTATTGCGCGCGGGGAATACGATGACACTATCCGAACCGCCGAAAGGATCATTGCGGAAAATGACGTTCCCACCCATCTCGCCGAGAAAACGCGCTACTATAAGATGCTTTACGAGCTGTACTACAAATGGAGCGACGGTGGCAGGGTCGGCGATTTTGAGCAGCTCTGCGCTTCGGAGCGGTTGGAATTTCACGAGGTCAAAGCTTTCTACTACAAATAAATGGTGATAATATGTTAAAAAAGTTTATGTTAAGTCTGAATAATGAAACGTGTAAATATTTGTAACGCGGCACGCGAAATCCAAACCGCATTACGCAAAAAACTAAAATTCCCCGAAAAATACCCTAAAATCCACTAATGAAAATGAAATTTCAGAAAAAATCTTTCATTTTCGCGTAAAAGCATGAGGTGAGTGGACTAATTTTCCACCCAAATTATTTGACCAACTCGCAAAATGAGAGGGGGGCGCAGAACGTGACGGTGTCTCCATTAGATCTTACAGTTAGATGAGTGGAGTAACAAAACGCCCCTTAAGTGAAAGCAAGGGGCGACGTTTTGCCTACCCCCTCCAACTTGTCAGCAGTGTGTGAGCAGTTTGCTCACACACTTGGTTCAATCCGATCGGATGTCAACCCTTGAGCCTCTCCTTGAACTTCGCCAAAATTGCCTTGTCTGCGTCAGACATTTGAGGCTTGATACGATACCGTTCCTGCATTGCGGCGTATTTTCGTCGCTGCTCATCGCTGAGTTTGGCAAGATCGGTATTGCGTATGCCGATAATATCAGACAGCGAGCAGCCGCCGAGGTCGCCTAGCATTGCGAGAAACGCAAACCGGTGCAAGCGTTCGCGTGTAAGATCTACATCGTAACGCGCACGAAATGCCGAGTACACAAGCCTGTTTGGATGATTGGGATAGATTTCTCCCACGATTTCTTGAATGTTACGGCTTTGTGTCCTAAGGAGCCAACCAAAGTCATACTTATCACAGAGCGGGAAATAACAATGCCGCTGAACATTATGGCGAAGCGGGTTCAAAAATAGAGGCGACATATAATAACAGCAATGGAATCAGAGAATGCAGGGAATATACAAAAGACGAAGAAATAAAAAGATATTTGCGTCACTGTGCGGCTGCGCTTGCGATCAATTTCGGAATAGAGTATGAAATACAGTGCCACTACGATGATAAGGTAGTGTATGTTGCAACAAACAACGGTGCAGATGAAAAAAATTATCTTCAATTGACGGCAAGGATGTTTCGAAATGTTCAGCTATCTTACAATATTCTTGGAGTAAATTAATTGAACCCACAACTGATTAGAAGTGTTGAACTGATGCCACTATGCATAGCGGATACAAACGGAATCAGGCGGATTGCTAAACATAGCCTGTACATTTTTTCGATTAACTTATAAACTGTAATATCAACAGCAAATAAATTACATTTTTTTGCAGTTTTCTCTATGATATTATTTAGTCGGAGTTAAAATACTCCGACTAATTTTTATATGGAGGTTTTTATGGTAAAGACAATCAAATTAAGTGGCTCTGAAATAAAAGTAACAGGGCTTGGCGGTGACAACACCGAAATTTTTAACAACAGCAGCGAAACGATATACGCTTCAAAGCTGCCAGAAATCACCGCAGGCGGAGATGATGTAATAGCGATACCCGCAGGAGCTATCGACGGATTGTATGGAACTCGCGGAACGGTCTATCTTCTCGGATCGGGAAATGTGGAACTGCGTGGCGTAGATCACAAAATAACAAAGGCTCGCGGTTCGTCGGGTTCAGGATCGGTAGCTGGCGTTTCGCAAGGTTACGTTGACGAAAACGATAAGAAAACGCTTGCCGCCGCTAAAGCCTACACGGATTCTGTAAACGCCGAGCTGGCGGGATTTGTCGGCTACACTGACAGCGATATTTACGGGTTTGAAGCCGATTTTGAGAATTGCATATTTACGCGTTTGGCAGGAGCTGTCGGTAAAACAGCCGGCGCAGATTTCGATAAAATTCGCGCATACGGCGGCAGACGGCGCTGCAATCTTTCGGACGGCGGAGAAGTTCTCGCTTACTATGGCGATGATAACTTCAAATCAGATGGGTCAAACGGACAGGTCATGGTAGAACAGCCGAAATTTTATTACCGCGTCGTTCCGCTAAAAACGGAAAAGATCGACGACGCGGATGGTTATCATCTGCGCAAGGCGAGGTATTACATATCCGATATGCCTAAGGCAGGATTTAAGGTTCACCCCGCGTTTGTGTGCAACGGTGTCGAGGTCGACAAAATTTATTTATCGGCGTTCGAGGGAAGCATTTACGATATGTCAGCAGGCGCATATCTGCTGGACGATGAACAAATTGCGGATTTTGACAACGATAAGCTGTCCAGCATTGCGAATGCAAAACCTTGTTCGGGTCAGTCGCAGGCACTTACCCGTGCCAATACCCGAAAACTTGCACATAATCGCGGAAGGGGTTGGGCGCAATCTTATATGGCAACGGTTGCAGCCACAGAATTATTAATGGCAATTGAATATGCATCGTTTAATACGCAGGAAACTTTTGGGTCAGGCAATACAACTCAAGCGCAAAATTTCTCTAACATTAAAAAAACAGGAAGAACGGTTTCTTGTGGAAACGCAACAAGCACTGTAATAGGAAACGATAACATACAGTTTATCACTTACCGCGGAGAAGAAAATTTTTACGGCAATTGCTGGACTTGGGTCGACGGCGGCAATGTATTTTTCGATGTACCAACGAATAGCTGCGGAAAGTTGTATGTTACAGACCATGGCTTCACCGATGATATAAGCGATGCACCTTACAGAGACACAGGACTATTGCCGTGTCCTGCAAATGGATATGTTTCTGCGTTTGGATATTCGAAAGACTTTGACTGGTTATTTATAGCCGCCGAATGCAAAGGGAACAGCGCATTGCCTATCGGCGATTATTTTTGGTTCAGAAGGGAAAATTGGGTCAATACCCTTTTCGGCGGAGGCTGTTATGATTCTCTGAAAGCGGGAGCTTTTTATTGGAGTATGTACAATCTTTCGTCCTCCAAACGTTGGGATGCCGGCGGTAGACTTGTATATATTCCCGGTAAAACTTCCTAAGTATGGGAATGTATAATACCGTTAAATGCCGTAATTTTACAAAATTCTGAAAAATTGGTATAATAGAACTATCATTAAATAGTTTTTCGGAGGATAAGGTTATGGTTATCTGTCATAAATATGGGCTTACAGCACAACCGTGATTATGTTGTATTCTGCAGCTGTGAATTTTTATAATATCGGCTGCAGATTTCTTTTTCGTGCAATTGATCTTAACAAAATAGAAATGGCAATACGGCGCAGATCATAACAATTCAGGTCAGATAAAAGACAATCTAACTCAAAATGTATAATTTTTTTTATTTAGGTACTTGACAAAACCCATTAACTATGATACAATTAGAAAAGAGTTATACTTTACATTCGTTTAATTTGTTTATAATGCGTTTTACAACATAATCACGGTTATGTTGTATGCACAACAAACAGCTATGTTAAGCCGATTGGAGGAAGTATGTACGACTATCTGATAGTGGGCTCAGGATTGTTTGGCGCAGTGTTCGCGTATGAAGCGGCGGCTAAGGGAAAGAAGTGTTTGGTAATAGACAAGCGTCCGCATATTGGTGGAAATATTTACACAGAGAACGTTGAGGGGATCAACATTCACAAATACGGGGCGCATATTTTTCATACTTCGGATAAGGCAGTGTGGAATTACGTAAATCAATTTGCGGAGTTTAACAACTATGTGAACTCGCCTGTTGCCGTGTACAAGGACGAGCTGTACAACCTGCCGTTTAATATGAATACATTTTCCAAAATGTGGGGGATAAAAACTCCCGCTGAAGCTAAAGCGAAAATTGCGGAGCAGATTGCCGAGCTGAATATCGGCGAACCTCGAAATCTTGAGGAGCAGGCTCTGAAGCTTGTCGGCACAGACATTTACGAAAAGCTGGTCAAGGGGTACACCGAAAAACAATGGGGACGCCCTTGCAATGAGCTGCCTGCATTTATAATCAAGCGTCTGCCGCTTCGTTTCCGCTACGACAATAATTATTTCAACGACCATTATCAGGGAATACCTATCGGCGGTTACACGCAGATCGTTGAAAAAATGCTCGTGAACGCCGAAGTCAAGCTGAATACGGATTACTTTGAGTTCATCAAAGAAAATTCGGATATTGCCGCAAAAACTGTTTTTACGGGTGCGGTTGATGAGTTTTTCGAATTTAAGTTCGGCGCTTTGGAATACCGTTCGATGCGCTTTGAAGCCGAAATTCTCGACGAAGAAAATTATCAAGGCAATGCGGTCGTGAATTACACAGCCGCAGATGTTCCGTTCACACGTATAATTGAGCATAAGCATTTCGAGTTTGGGGAGCAACCGAAAACGGTTATCAGCCGCGAATATTCTACGGAATGGAAACCCGGTATCGAGCCTTATTATCCGGTTAATAACGAGAAAAATAACACTCTTTATAAGAAGTACGAGGAGCTTGCCGCGGAAAGAAAAGACGTAGTTTTCGGCGGCAGATTGGGATTATACCGCTATTTGGATATGGATAAGGTTATCGCGTTGGCGGTGGAAATGGCAAACAAGGAATTATGCTGAAATGGTTTAATCTGGCGACCGAACCTCGGCTAAACGGAACGAAAGCCTTATATAGCCGAAACGGATATTTTAATTTTATTACGCGCGAAAAGCTCAAAAAGTATACTCGAGTTACCGACATTTGCGTGAAAGATAATGCCGTTTTTGTTGAGTGCGAAAATCCAAGCCGCGTTAATTGCGCGATAATTTTCTGCACCTACAAGCGCGAAAAATACATTATCAAGAACGTGAATTATCTGCTGAAAAATCTGGAAAATGTTTCGGATTTCGAGTGCGAAATAATCGTTGTTGATAACGCGCGGACGCTCTCGCTGAACGATTTTACGGGCAGCGTTACGTTGGTCGGAAATATCAACAACGGCGGCAGCGGCGGCTTCAAAAAGGGAATGGAAACAGCGGCAGAGATAGGTGGATTTACGCATTTCGTTTTAATGGACGACGACGTGGAAATTGAATTCACGGCAATACAAAAAATGCTGAATTTTCTGCGGTTTCTGAAGCCTGAATACAGCGATTTATCCATTGCCGGCTCAATGCTGTACATGGACAAGCCAACCGTTCAATTTGAGGCAGGCGGGCATTTCGGTAAGGACGGCGTGCAAGAGCCGTTCGGGCATTTTCTGGATTTGAGCAAGCCCGAAAATCTCGCCTTGAACGAGCGCGAAAACGAAATAAATTACGGCGGTTGGTGGTTTATGTGTATGCCGTTTAAGCTGATCGGGGACGGGAAATTTCCGCTGCCGTTTTTTCTTAAATATGACGATGTGGAATACGCGCTTAGGAACAGGCTGCGGATAATCACGCTGAACGGCGTGGGGGTCTGGCACGAGAAGTTTGAAGCGAAATATAATTCGTCATCGGAATATTACAATACGCGGAATTATCTGCATTTGTGTGCGCTGTATTGCGATAATTTCAATTCACGGAAATGGGTAAAAAAGCAAATTCGCGCGAAAAAGGTTCGGCAGCAATACAAAATGGTCGAGGCGATACGGCTCGGCTACGAGGATTTCCTTAAAGGCTTAGATTGGCTGAACAACTTGAACGCAGAGGAAAATCACCGGAAAATATGTTCGCTGAATTACGAGTTTTTAAGCTATGATGAGATCGAGCGGCGTTATGGAGTTCGCCCCGAAAACGGAAAATTTTATCGCGTTCCGGGTCGAAAAGCAATGTTAAAACCGCAAAACTGGTTGCCGAAAAAATATGCTTTTATGGACTGCTTTTTTGACGCACCGCTGCAATACTGCGGCGTAAAATTTGCGATTCATTGTGACAGCGAACGCAGTTGTGGATATGTTACAAAAAAGAAAAGGATGTAATTATGGAATTTGATTATATAATTGTGCAGGCAGGCGGTAAAGGTACGCGTATGAAACATCTGACGCGAAACAAACCTAAAGCGCTTGTGCCGATAAATAATCTGCCGATGTTATTTTATCTATTCAACAAATTTCCCTCGCATAAATTTGTTGTAATCGGTGATTACAAATGCGATGTCTTGAAGAAATATCTTGAGGCATTTGCTGAAGTTGACTATAAAGTCGTAAATGCCGAAGGAAGTCCGGGCACTTGTGGCGGGCTTGACAAGGCATTGTGTGAGATCCCCGAAAATATGCCGTTTATGTTGATCTGGTCCGATCTTATACTGAATAATGAGCTTGATCTTTCCGTGCTGAAACCCGGAAATTATGTAGGGTGTTCGCTTGGATTTGAATGTCGGTGGAAATTTGAAAACGGAAAATTTCTTGAGGAAAGATCGGATACATGCGGCGTTGCGGGAATGTTTTTGTTTGAAAATAAATCTGTCTTGAACGGCGTTCCCCAAGAGGGCGAGTTTGTAAAATGGCTTTCGGAACAGAGCATTGATTTTGACACAATAACTCTTGACCGCACAAAAGAATACGGCTTGATATCCGAGTATAACAAGCTGCAAACAGAGAAGTGCCGCCCGTTTAATCGAATAATCACGGGAGATGGCTGGATAATTAAGGAGGGGATAGACGAACAAGGGCGTGCTCTTGCGGTTCGTGAGAGGGCATGGTATGAAAAAACAATGTCCCGCGGTTTTAAGAATTTGCCCGAAATTTTTTCGATAGACCCGCTTAAGCTTGAAAAGATCAACGGGAAAAACATATACGAATATACGGATATCCCTCTTGAAAACAAGAAAAAAATACTTGCGGAGCTGATAGAATGTCTGAGAAATCTGCACGCGCTCGGTACTGCTCCGTTCGACGAAAACAGTTACCGTGACGCCTATATCTCCAAGACTTTTGAAAGACTGCAGAAAGTACGCAGTCTTGTGCCGTTTGCAGACGATGAATTTGTGATTGTAAACGGAAAAAAATGCAGAAATGTTTTCGGACAGGAGGACAAACTGACTGAGGAGTTTGAGAAACTCAGACCATCTGAGTTTGTGTTTCTTCACGGTGACTGTACATTTTCAAATCTTATGTTGCGCAATGATACGGAACCGGTCATGATCGATCCGCGCGGGTATTTCGGCAAAACGAAATTTTTTGGAGATGCGGCATACGATTGGGCAAAGCTGTATTATTCCATCGTCGGTAATTATGATCAGTTTAATTTGAAACGATTTAAATTGAATATATACGAAAACGACGCGGAACTTGAAATAGCGTCGTCGGGTTGGGAGGATACCGAACCGTATTTTTTTGAGCTGCTAAACAATGATGTGACACCGCGGCAGATAAAACTGATCCACGCAATAATCTGGCTTTCGCTTACCACGTATGCGTGGCAGGATTACGATTCTATATGCGGCGCATTCTATAACGGATTATATTATCTGGAGGAAGTGTTATGAAGCAATATTTTAAAAATTTATTGAGGATCATGGAGAAAGCCTTGATGTCAATAGATGAGGATGTTTTTGAAAGGCTTGTGGACGAGAGCGCAAAAGTTTTGCAGAACGGAAACAAGCTTATTGTATCGGGTCTGGGAAAGAACGTTCCGGTTTGTGATAAATTCGTCGGAACGATGAACTCTTTCGGTCTGAACGCAAGCTATATGAACACAAATTCAGCCGTCCACGGCGATCTGGGAATGATACACAGCGGCGATCTTGTAATTATTCTGACAAAGAGCGGTGAGACAGCGGAATCGGTTTATCTGGACGAGCTTCTAAAGAAAAGACAATGCAATATCTGGCTGCTGACATTTGAAAAGAACAGCACGCTGACAAAAGAAATAAAGAATTCCTTAGTGATTGATCTTGAACATGAGGGCGATCTTTGGAATATTGCTCCGAATAATTCCACAACGCTTAATCTTATCGTACTGCAAATGCTCGCCGTCAGGCTGGCTGAGGAGATGGGAGTAAAGCTGGAGGATTTCAAGGAAAATCATCCGGGCGGACATATCGGACAACTGCTTAAATAGGAGAGGCTCAAATGTATGAGATAACACTTTCACCGCTGGGACATACGTGGATATTAGACCTCGACGGCACGATAGTAAAGCACAACGGATATAAAAGCGACGGATATGATACGCTTCTTGACGGTGCGGCAGATTTTATCGGGGCTATTCCCGAGGGCGATATGATAATTTTTATCACGTCGCGCACGGAGGAATTTAAGAAG
>CAJTTH010000011.1 GCA_910579125.1 uncultured Oscillospiraceae bacterium
TCCAGTTTAATAATTATGTTATCGGAATGGTAAGAAAAAATTATTTTCGGCTTTAAAATCTGATTTTCATATTGTGGATTGCCGACAAATATTTCATTACATAAAGAAGCAAAGTGAAAATTATCAGCAGTAGAAATCTTTAAAAACAAGTCGTCAATTATAACAGCCAAGTAATAATCTTTTGAAATTTCCGCTGTAATTTTTTCTAAAAAAATACTGTTTTTATTGCCAATGAAAGATAATAATCGGTCTTTGATTTTATTTGTAAATTCATTTTGTATTTCCATATCGCAAGCCATTAGTGTTCCTCCTGACCGGAATAGCACGGGTATATATTTCCTGCATCAATAATTTTTTATAATTTCAAAATCCATCTATTTATCCAACCGTTCTCGCCTTGTCCGTCTGTTGTTGATAACCTCATAAAAATCCATTTCAATTCTCCTTTATAAAGCTTTTCTGCGCGCCCTGCTGAACAGTGTCGGTTTCCTTTAATTCACCCAAAATCAGCGGAGAGTTCGGGTCGTGCAGCTTGTAATTCTCAAACGCTTTTTGCGGATTTTTGTTTGCATAGCAATATTTGCAGCCGTTCATACAGGTGTCATAAGCACCGATGTCGCGGCTTTCAATGCAATGACAGCCTTGCCGCAAGCCCTTATGCTTCAAGTTTTTGAACGTTATATTATTTGCCGCACCGAGAATATCAAGCGTCATACAGCCCGAAGAATGAATGCCGTATTTGGAGAAATCCCCGTTTGTGCCGCAGGTCTGAATATAAATGCCGTGCTTTTTCGCAATTTTGCCAAATCCCTGCGCGAGAATTTCCATATCCTCCGCGGACATCATAATTATTTCGGGCATATTGTATTCGAGCTTTTTGTACATCTCTACAAAGCTGAAAATGCAGCGCTCAATATACGGCGACAGTTCCCGCGCCATTTTTTCAAACGTTTTTAGATGCGTTTCAATTGTGTATTTTTCGGTAAGCAGAACGGGGTCGTACCGCCATGAAACGCGCTGTTTTCCGACGAGTGCGGAGAGCTTTTTCAGCGTTTCAATGCTCTCTCCGATTGTCGGGACACCCGGCTCAACGTCCTTGCCGTAAGCGGTTATCGTGTAGTGAAAATACGTGTTGAATTTATCGGTTATTTCGCGCAGACGCGGCAAAATCGGCTCGTAATTCTTCGAGCAGAACACAACGCAGTCCACCACATCATGGTTCAGTTCATAGCGCGTTACCTTATTCGGAAAAAGCGGATTTCGGGCAAGAACATAGCCCTCCTCAAACCGCTTCAACAGCCAATCCGTGTAATACTGCACGGTATCCGTCCGCGCACCCGTATTGATAATCATAATCTTCACTCCCTTGTAAGATTTTTCAGCCAGAGATATTTTTTATATCGCGGATAAATCCACGGCAGCTTTACAATTTCATCGGCGCACATAAGCATATAAATTACCACCGTATTCCACTTAAAAACAAAAGTTCCGAGCAGTGCAAGCGGCAAGGCAAAGCACCACGAAGCTATAAATACGCTTATTGCGTCATATTTTGCGTCGCCGCCCGCGGGAAAAATCCCACATACAATTATTGTATTTACCGAATACGCAAAAACGTAAAATCCGCTGAAAATCAACATTATAACGAGATACTGCTTTGCTGTTTCGCTGAGCACGAAAAATGCTGCCGCGACAGGTCCGAGAATACACAGCAAAATCAAATGAATTCCGCCTATTAAAAAGGAAATTTTGCAGAACTTTTTCCCGTATTCTTTTGCTTTGTCAAAGAGATTTTGCCCGAGCAGCTTGCCGACAATAATTCCCGCGCCCGCCGAAATTCCCTTGCATACACAGGTAACAAGCTCCTGCGCGACAGAGGCGATAGAAGCCGCCGCGGTCGCGTCCGAGCCGAGGTGTCCCATAATAAGCGAGTGCATTGAAAATCCCAAGCCCCAAGCAAGAGAACTTCCGAGCATAGGCAATGAAATTTTAAATAAATCCTTGAAAATGCCGCCCGAAAACCACGTCAAACCACAAAAATCAAGCTGTGTATTTTTTCCTCGATATGAGTAAACAACACACCAGACAAGCGCGATAAACTCTACAACGACTGTTGAGTAAGCAGAGCCGTTCGCACCGAGCTTTGGCACTCCCGCAATGCCGTAAATCAGGAAAAAATCGATCGTCATATCCGCGACCAGCGTAACAACGGAAATCATCACGCTTTTCGCTGCGTTGCCCTCAACCTTCATAACTATGTAATAGCACTGCGTAACTCCGCTGAAAAGATACGAAACCGCAACCGCCTTTAAATAAGAAGCACCGATCGCGATTAGTGTTTCGTCGTTCGTATATATTTTCATTAATAGCGTTGGAGTAAACATTGCAAGCGCAAAAAAAATAACGGAAATGCCGAATGATAATTTTACTATCAGACAAAACAGGTTTTTGACCATAGCTTTGTCGCCCTTGCCCCAATATTGAGCGATAAGAGCGCTGCCGCCGCCTGTGACCGCGCCGATAAACAGGTTCATTATAAACGCAATTTGATTGGCAAGCGAAACCGCCGATACTGCGTCCTGTGTAAGCCGCCCCAACATCAGCGCGTCGGACGCACCAATCAGCGCAACAAGGAGATTTTGCAAACCAATGGGTATTGCAAGTGATAGTAATTCCTTGTAAAAAGTTTTGCTTTCGGTTTTCGTCATTTTAATTGCTCAAACCTTTCTTTCATACTTGCAGAAAATTGTGTTGTTATTCTGACCAATTCGGATATATCGTTATCCGACAAATCGCCCATGGCGTCGACCTCCGCATTTGCGGCGGGAGGAATGATTTGCTCTGCATACTCCATCCCCGCATCTGTAAAACGAACGATTTTATTGCGGCGGTCGTTTTCTGCTTCTGTAAGCGAAATGTAGCCCATTTTCCAAAATTTCTTGATGATTGCACTGACAGTTTGCTTTGTAGCGGAAAGCCTTTCGCAAATTTCCGTTTGCAGACAGCCGTTTGGGGCAAACCATATAATGTCTAATACAAAAAGCTCCTTAGCAGTTAAATTGTGCTTTCTCGCATATAGCTCATAGGCTGCAAATTGAATATCCCGCAGCTTGCAATATTCATTATCATATGCTCTTACTTTTTCACGCTCCATATTATTCCTCCGTACAGTTGTTGACGGTCTGTTATTTGACTGTATTATAGCATACTTATTTTGATTTGTCAATAGGTTAGGAAATTTTTTTAAAAATACTAAAATCCGTTACGGTTAGGGGATACGCCATTATTGTTCAAAAATTGAGCCGCATAAAACAAAGAAAAGGCGCAACAAATTATCAAGCGGTGGTGTTTTATCGCCCCGTCGAAAGCCGAGGAACATGTTTTTGCTGTTGTTAAGCGGCAATTGGGCTTCCTACGAACGCGCTATCGCGGTCTGAAAAAGCTGACCGCAAAAATAAATATTATGTTCGCTTTGGCTAATCTGATTTTAGCTGACAGAATTTCTCTGCCGGTTCAATTTGGTTTACCCTTGTAAACAGCTGTACAAAAACTACATTCTGCATTTTTTTTTGCTGCACGGAGTTTTATTTTTTTTCGTTTTATACAGTGTTGCCCTAAAGCAAAAATGTCAATTAAGGATACTTGTTGTCAACGCGAGACCGAAGTCGGCGGCGATGGTTGGCAGCTTTTTATGGAATACGTCCGAGCCTTGCGTGAAAGCGGCGCGAGGTGGTTTTTGTACGAGAACAATTATTCGATACACAAGCAGAACGCGATAAGCCGCGAGCTTGGCGTTCAGCCGATAGTGATAAACTCGGCTCCGGTATCCGCACAGATGCGGAAACGCTGTTACTGGACGAATATTCCGAACGTCACACAACCTGCGGATAATGGCATAATGCTCGCGGATATAATTGATAACGCCGTCGCTTGGACGGGAAAATCATACTGTCTGACCGCGAACTACGCGGGCGCAACGCTGAAGAATACGCTCGAGCGACACCAACGGACAATGGTAGCCGAACCCGTGCGTATCGGCGATATCGGAAGCACGGGACAGGCTCACCGTGTTTATTCGGTTCACGGGAAGTCCATAGCGCTGTCGACCGGGCAAGGCGGACAGGGCTCCGGAACGGTTGGACGGTCGACGTTATTGCTCATTTTTTTCATTTTTTGAAAAACGGTTGAAACTGTGCAATATCCACAAAGATGAAAATATTTTTCAACATTGCCGTAGTTTTGTCGCCTGTTTTTCAACATTTTTATTTTTGCTTTCAGCCTTTGGCTTAACAGAGCTGTTTTTTTGTATTTTGCGTGTCAGACAACAGTGAGGTTGCTTCGGCCGCGAAAAAAAATTTTTTGAAACGCGGGAATTTGCGCCACCCGTAATAAACCGCGCTCTGCAGTGCAAAATATATCTTGACAAAAAAATGGCAATGTGCTACAATATAATAGGTTATATAGGAAAAAGGAGGCAATACTTTGCTTGAAATAAAGGACTTACATTGGAGCTTGCCGAGCGGCGAGCCTATTGTCAACGGAATATCCTGCAAAACGGACGGCAGGCTCACCGTTATCACCGGACCGAACGGCGGCGGCAAGACCACTCTCGCAAAGCTGATCGCGGGCGTTGAGAAGCCGACCTCGGGACAGATACTGCTCGACGGCGAGGACATCACCGCACTCGACATCACAGAACGCGCCAAAAAGGGCGTCGCATATGCGTTTCAGCAGCCCGTGAGATTTAAGGGGCTTACCGTGCGCGATCTTCTGGAGCTTGCGGCCGGCGGCGAACTCGACCACGGCACGCTGTGCGGACTGCTCGGCAAGGTGGGCTTGTGCGCGGAAGAATACATCGACCGCGAAATGAGCAGCGCGCTTTCGGGCGGCGAGGCGAAGCGCATAGAGATAGCGACGGTGCTCGCGAGACGTGCCAAGCTCTCCGTGTTCGACGAGCCGGAGGCGGGTATCGACCTGTGGAGTTTTTCGCGGCTTGTGGAGACGTTCGAGGAAATACGCGGCAACGAGAGCGGCGAGCTTGTGGTGATCTCGCATCAAGAGCGTATTTTGCAGATAGCCGACAACATAATCGTGGTCGCGGACGGTAAGATACGCATTGCGGGAAAGCGCGAGGAAATACTTCCCGCGCTGCTTCAGGGCGAGTACACCTGCGCTTGTCCCAAAAGAATGGGGTGATGATATGAGCGATCTTTTAAATTTGAATTTTAACGATATAACGGGCGAAATGCTCAAGGTCATTTCCGATTACGACACGGAAAAGGGCTTTGCGGGCGCGTACAATATCCGTGAGGATTCACAGTGCGCGGGTCGGCAGAACTCGGCGAACATCACGATAACCTCCAAAACGGATAAGCCCGGAATCGACATAACGGTAAAGCCGTTCACAAAAGGCGAAACGGTGTTTATACCCGCGTGCGTTACGCATACGGCGGTGGACGATCTGGTGTACAACGATTTCTACATTGGCGAGGGTGCAGACGTCGTTATCGTCGCGGGCTGCGGAGTTCACAATGAGGGCGAGGAGGACGCGCGCCACAACGGTATCCACCGCTTTTTCCTCGAACCGAATTCCTCCGTGCTGTATAAGGAAAAACACATCGGCACGGGAGACGGCGCGGGCTTGAAAAAGATAGACCCCGTGACCGAATGTTTTCTCAAGGAAAATTCACGTCTGGAAATGGATACCATACAACTCGGCGGAGTCGACCGCTCGACGCGCACGACCAATGCGGAGCTTGGCAAAAACGCGAAGATAATCGTCCGCGAGCGCATTATGACCGACAACGAGGAGGACGCGGTAACGAATTTTCATGTTAAGCTCGAGGGCGAGGACAGCGGCGCGGACTTGGTTTCACGCTCCGTCGCGAGAGGAAATTCTCATCAGGCGTTTTACAGCGTGGTCGAGGGGAACAACCGCTGCACGGGACATTCCGCGTGCGACGCGATAATCGCCGAGAACGGCAGGGTCGACGCGCAGCCTGCCCTCAATGCCGCGAACGTAGACGCGGAGCTTATCCACGAAGCCGCTATCGGAAAGATCGCGGGCGAGCAGATAATGAAGCTCTGCTCCCTCGGGCTTACCAAAGAACAGGCGGAGGAAAAGATAATCGAGGGATTTTTAAAGTAATTTTCAACTTAACAAACAAAAGCGAGCCTTAAAAATCAAGGCTCGCTTTCTTTGTTTTAATTTACTTAACTACGATATTGACCAGCTTTCCGGGAACGGCGATCTGCTTTACTATCGTCTTGCCGTCTGTGAGCGCCTTTATCTCGGGAAGCGCGAGCGCCATTGCAATAAGCTCGTCCTTGCCGCTGTCAACGGGAGCGTTGAAGCGCGCCTTTACCTTGCCGTTCACTTGAACCGCAAGCTCTACGGTGCTGTCAACGGTGAGCTTTTCGTCGTACTCCGCCCACTTCTGCTCGTTAAGAATGCCGAAACCGAGCCGCTCAAACAGCTCCTCTGCGATATGCGGCGCGAACGGGTCGAGCAGTATAAGCAGCGTTCTGAACTCCCCGC
This sequence comes from uncultured Oscillospiraceae bacterium, assembly GCA_910579125.1. GTDB lineage: Bacteria > Bacillota > Clostridia > Oscillospirales > Ruminococcaceae > CAG-115. The sequence goes on from CAJTTH010000011.1 coordinate 6,539, forward strand.
GGTTGAAGCCGCCCGCTTCGTCCGCCTCGTTCAATAAGCCCATCATCGCGGCGATCGCCGTGTTGAATTTCAGCGTTTCAATGTCCTCGGAGACCTTTTTGACCGTCTTGTGCATTGACGAACGTAGCTTTTCGGAATACCCGTCGCCGTCCTTGAGGTTCTCCGCCATATTCCAGATACGCTCCAGAAAACGCTTGCAGCCCTTGATACCGTTCTCCTGCCACGGCGCGGCCTTCTCGAAATCGCCGACAAACATCTCATACAGGCGCATCGTGTCCGCGCCGTACTCCGCGATAACCTCATCCGGATTGACAACATTATGCAGCGACTTGGACATCTTGCAGAATTTTCCGGGGTGTTCGGGGTCTATGCCGAGTATCATACCGTGCGAGGTGCGCTTTGCGTACGGTTCTTCGGTGGGAACTATGCCCTGATCGTACAGGAACTTATGCCAGAAACGGCTGTACAGCAGATGCAGCGTGGTGTGCTCCATACCGCCGTTATACCAGTCAACGGGCAGCCAGTATTTGAGCGCCTTCTTGCCCGCGAGCTCTTTGTCGTTGGTCGGGTCCGTATAGCGCAGGAAGTACCAAGACGAACCCGCCCACTGCGGCATTGTGTCGGTTTCGCGCTTTGCGGGACCTCCGCAGCACGGACAGGTGGTATTGATGAAGCTCTCGAGCGTCGAGAGCGGACTTTCGCCGTTGTCGGTGGGCATATAGCTCTCCACGTCGGGGAGCGTCAGCGGCAGTTCCTCCTCGGGAATAGCTTGCCAGCCGCATTTTTCACAATAAACAACGGGAATAGGCTCGCCCCAGTATCTTTGACGTGAGAATACCCAGTCGCGGAGCTTGAAGTTAACCTTTTCCTGTCCGACGCCCTTTTCCGTGAGCCACTCCTTGATCTTGACCTTAGCGTCCTCAACGGACAAACCGTTCAGGAACTCGGAGTTTGTCAGCACGCCCGTCGCGCAGTCGGTGAACGGTTCTTTCTGAACGTCCTCGCCACCCTTGACAACCTCGACTATCGGCAAGTTAAACTTTTTCGCGAACTCCCAGTCGCGCGTATCGTGCGCGGGAACCGCCATAATAGCGCCCGTGCCGTAGCTCATCAGCACGTAATCGGAAATGAAGATCGGTATTTCCGTGCCGTTCACGGGATTTATTGCGCAGACGCCATCGAGCCTAACGCCCGTTTTGTCCTTGTTCATCTCGGTGCGGTCGAAATCGGACTTGCGCGCCGCAGCCGCCTGATATTCACGGACAGCGTCCATATTTGAGATCTTATCCGTCCATTTTTCGATAAGCGGGTGCTCGGGTGAAATTACCATATAGGTCGCGCCGAACAGCGTGTCGGGGCGCGTCGTATAGATGAGCAGATCATCGCCTGCGGTCGTTTTGAACGTTACCTCCGCGCCCGTCGAACGTCCTATCCAGTTGACCTGCGCTGTCTTTATCTTCTCGAAATAATCGACGGAATCCAGATCGTCGAGCAGCCGCTGCGCGTACTCGGTTATCCTCAGCATCCACTGGTTCTTCACTTTGTGAATGACCTCGCCGTGGCAGCGCTCGCAAACGCCGTTGACGACCTCCTCATTTGCGAGAACGACCTTACACGATGTGCACCAGTTGACGTTCATCTCCTTTTTGTACGCCAGCCCCGCCTTGAACAGCTTAAGGAATATCCACTGCGTCCACTTGAAGTAATTCGGGTCGGTCGTGTTGACCTCGCGTTCCCAGTCAAACGACAAGCCGAGCATTTTCAGCTGTCCGCGGAAGCGGTCAATATTGTTTTTCGTGACTATCGCGGGGTGTATCTTGTTCTTGATCGCGTAATTCTCGGTGGGCAGACCGAACGCGTCCCAGCCCATCGGGAACAGCACGTTATACCCTTGCATACGGCGCTTTCTCGCGACGATATCCATTGCGGTGTACGGACGCGGGTGTCCGACATGCAGTCCGTCACCCGACGGATACGGAAACTCCACAAGCGCGTAATATTTCGGCTTGGAGTAATCGTTATCCGCATGGAACGTGCGGTGCTCCTCCCAATACTTCTGCCATTTGCTTTCAATGGCGGCAAAATCGTATTTCATATTTCCTCCTTAATTTGAAAGGCAAAAGCTCGCCTTTATTTTAATGGCAAAAGCTCGCACCGCTCACTTCGTTCGCTAGCCAACGGTAACTCCTCCGCTTCACTTCGTTCCGCTCTGTCGTCACCGTTGCTTGCGACTTTTGCCCCTGCTACTTTATAATGTCGCTGTTTGCTATTATTTGAAAGGCTTCGCAATTTCGGCGAGCCTTGCTCCCTCCGCAAGGTCGCTCGAAACCGCTCCCTACGCTTTGCTTCGGTCGCTTTGCTACGCCCACTTCAACCTTGAATGTTGACAATAACTTTTGGCTTACCTCGCCACGCTTAAAACAGAAAAACTCCACCCCCATATCAAGAGGTGAAGTCAAACTCCACTGTACCACTCTCGTTGACGGAAACCCGCCCGCTCGATCTCTCTGTAACGGGAGAACCCGAAACCGACTACTTAAATGTTCACCGATTCTGCTCGGGGAGGAGCTATTATCCGCGCCGACCTGCCGTTTCGCACCGAACAACGGCTCTCTGAAAGGCGAATGCGGTTTTTTCTCCCGTCAAAGCATTTCCAAAATATCATTAATATTTTATCACACTTTTCCGCTTTTGTCAAGAGGAATTTCGTGATTTTTCGCGAAACACTCCCCGAGAAAATTCGCTCAGCGCTCCGTGTAGAAGCGATAATATGATACCGCGCTCTTTTCGCGATATTTGCGGAAAACGGGCAGCCCCGCCCAAAGCAGCGACGGCAGTCCGACAACGGGCAGAAAAAGCGGTCCGAGTATTATCGACTGGAGCGTATGCCCGTATTCGTGCATTAAAGTAAAATCGCGGTGCTCGCTGTACATTGCACTCTCGGTGATGAAAATGAATATTCCGAGACCCGGACTACCGCGCCGAGACCTCCGGACCGTAACGACCGCGCTCCCGTACCGAAAATGCCTCCGTTCGATATTCGCCAAGAAAATACAAAAACCGACAACGTTTTGTATAATTCCCCAAGTGAATTGCAAAATGTAATACACTAAATGTTCCGTTCCATTTCGTCGGTAGGCTCATAGTCGATCTTCCAGTCCAACGGCGAGCCGAGTGCCTTGCACTTTGTACAGCGAACGCCGATATACACCCATTTCACGCTGCCGTTCCTGCGCCGCTGAAAGCCTACGCGTGTGTTATAGACGCGGTTTTGGCAAAGCGGACACTCAAAGTCCTCGGGGTCTGCGTCCTCCCAGTATTCGGCGCTGTCGGCAAGCAGCTTTTCCGCACCGCAGCTTTCACACTTTACCCCGATAACGCTCTCGTCCTGATCGCACCTTATAGTAAACGTATCCCCGCCGCAGCCGCACACCACGGGCTTTACGTCGAGCGCGGAGTTGTCGGAATACGCCTTGAGATACTCGTCGATATCGTTGGCGGTTGCGCTTGCCCAAAATTCATCAGTCTTGTCGATCATGTCGTTTTCTCCTTTATACTATGTTGTTTAATGAAACGAGTCGGAACATAAGCCGTAATAAGAACCAGCACTCCCACCAGCTCCAGCCAGAATATCGCGGGCATTTTGTCAAGGAACGGGTACACCTCATACAGCTGCGACGGCAGCTCCCCGATCATAACGTAGTTGGTGTGGAAAAAGTGGTTAAACAGCGCCATTAAGCCGATATACGCGTTGCCGATAAAGAACGTGAGCACTACGCCCTTTATCGAGGTCCCATATTCGAGAACGAACAGGCAATACAGGCTGAACAACAGCATTATATGGTGGCTTATGATGAACTGGTAAAAAATGTATCCGCCCCATGTACGGTGCAGGTCGGGCCATATGATTGCGGGCAACGGACCTATCAGCGTGAAAAAGTAGATCACGCGGTAAAGATTATGTTTATTGTCGGTCGAGAGAATGTACATCATAAAGAAGTTCGCGATAAAGCAAAGGTGGAACGGTAAGTCCTCTTCCAAACGCCACTCGCCAATCGCGATGCGCCCCGTGTAATGCACCACCATATTCGCGAAAAGCAGCGCCGCCATTACGCGTCTGATAACGGTAAAATGCCCGAACTCCCTCAGCCGCTTTCGGAAGACGAACAGCAGTATATATAAAATAAGAAAGAACACAGATAGCCCGATATGAAGCCCGCCAAACAGCTTCAATCCGGGATCGCCCTCCAGCTCTCTTCTGAAAAAATCAACCATAAATACATCTCCGAAACCGTAAAAACAAAACTTTTCGTATATTATAGCACATTTTTTACTAAATTGCAATACCCGGGGAAAAATAACAGAAATATCGGTAGACAAAACGCAAATTTTGTGATATAATAAATATGTGTATGTCAATACACATTAGTAAAGAAAGGAAGTATTATTATGAAAGTAACTGTTGATACCATTATCGGTGATATTCTTGATTTTAACGGCGAGGCTGCCGCTCCCATCTTTCTCGCAATGGGAATGCACTGTCTCGGCTGTCCGTCCGCGCGCGGCGAGTCCGTCGGACAGGCTTGCTCCGTTCACGGCGTTGACGCGAACGATATAGTCAACAAGCTGAACGCGGCTCTGGGCGAGTGATTTGTTCACTCTTGACAACAGGCTGAAAACAGCGGCGGAGCTGTGCAGAAACGGCAAAACAGCCGCGGACATCGGCTGTGACCATGCACAGCTCGCTTGCCGCTTGGCTATGGACAAATCGGCGCTCGTTATTGCCTCGGACGTTCGCGACGGTCCGCTTGAGGCGGCGCGCAGAACGGTCTCGGAAACGGGCGTTGACAATATCCGCATAGTAAAATCGGACGGTCTGGCGGAGATCGACTTTGCCGACGACGTTATCATCTGCGGAATGGGCGGCGAGCTTATTGCGCGGATAATCGGCGGCTGCCGCTTTCTTAACGCCGATACGCGGTTCATTCTTCAGCCGATGACGCGCGCGGAATTTCTGCGCAAGTGGCTGTACCAAAACGGTTTTGATATTCTTGAGGAACGCGTTGCCTACGACGGCGGGCGCGGCTACACGGTAATGCTGGCTGCGTATACGGGCATTCAGCGTGAGATTAGTACCGTTGAATCGCTTACGGGTAAGATTACCGATCGTATTTTTTTGCGGAAAATTGCCGAAAAGTTGAGAAAAAATGCCGAAGGAATGGAAAAATCTCACAACAGCGCAGAGCAAGCAAGGGTTTTTCGGGATATGGCGAATGAAATTCTCGACAGGACGAATAACCTTGAAAGCGATTTATAACAATGGTTTCAGACACTAATTCACAAATTTGCACTTTTCGTGAATTACCGACACAAACCGAAATATACCACACAATCTTAAAAGGTGAGATATTTCTCTTGTTTTAAAAAAATCTCGAAAAGAAATTATGGGTAAATCGTTTCTAATCTGACATATTTGTGCATTTAATGACAAAATGTATTATCACGATAATATACTTGTCGTAATTTGTCGCATTTGTATTACGGAACGTTGACGAGGTGTAATAATGACGGTTGGAGATATTTTAAGCTATTTGGATACGCTCGCTCCGCTGAAAAGCGCCGAGAGTTTTGACAACGTGGGCTTGCTTGCCGGAGACGGCACTGCGGAGGTCACGGGAGTGTGCTGCTGCCTTGACATAACGCACGATGTTATCAAGGAGGCTGCCGAAAAGGGCGCAAACCTCATCGTTTCGCACCACCCCGTGATATTTGACGCGCTGAAGCGCATTTCCGCGCGGAGCGTTGTTGCGGAGCTTATCCGCCGCGATATTGCCGCGATAGCCATGCACACCAACTTCGATATCGCTGATGGCGGCGTAAACGATACGTTGGTGGAGCTGTTGGAATGGACGAGCGAGGGTGTTCTCGAGGTAACGCAGCCCGACGGAAAGGGTTTCGGCGCGGTTTGCGAGATACCGCTCGAGTTCACGCCGCAGATTCTCGCCGAGTACTGCAAGGAAAAGCTCGACCTTGGCGGCGTTCGTTACAGCCGGACGAACCGCTCTATAAAGCAGATCGCGGTATGCTGCGGCGGCGGTGTCGACCGAAACGTAATGCGGCTTGCCCGCGAACGCGGCTGTGACGCGATAGTCTCCGGCGATATCAAGCACAATTTTTGGGTCGAGGCGGAAAACTGCGGGATGACGCTTGTCGACGCGGGGCATTTCGGCACGGAAAAGGCGGCAGCACACAGGCTTGCGAAGCTCGTCACGGCAGAGTTTTCGTCCGTTCCCGTGTTCAGCGCGGAGTGCGAGCAAGACCCTTGCGAATACGTCTGAGCCGATGTTCGCAAGGCGTTATCGAAATAAATTTACTCGAAAGGGGGCGGCGGTATGTCGCTTGACGGAGCACTTTTACACTGCGTAAAGGAAGAGCTGAAAAATCTGATAGGCGCGAGGGTCGACAAGATCTACCAGCCCTCGCGCGAGGAAATAGTGCTTACTCTGCGGCTGCTCGGCGGCGCGGACAAGAGCCGCAAATCGCTGATATTCTCGGCGAACGGCGGCTCGGCGCGCGTAAACCTCACAAGCGCGGAGTTCGAGAACCCGCAGTCGCCGCCGATGTTCTGTATGCTGCTGCGCAAGCACTTGGGCGGCGGTCGGCTCGTCGATATACGTCAGGACGGACTCGAGCGCATTTTGTACTTCGATTTCGAGTGCACCAACGAGATCGGCGATATCGTCGTGAACACGGTCGTTTCGGAGATCATGGGGCGGCACAGCAACATTATCGTGGTGCGTGACGGTCGGGTCGTCGACAGCATAAAGCGCGTGACCGACGAGGTCTCAAGCGTTCGGCGCGTGCTGCCGAATATCGTCTACGAAACCCCTCCGCGCGCGGAGCGTCTGAATTTGCTTGAAGTGACTTCGGGAGAGGTTCTGCGTGCGCTTAACGGCAGAACGGACAGGCTTGCAAAGGCGCTGCCTGATATTCTGGAGGGAGTATCGCCGATTTTCGCCCGAGAGTGCGCATATTGTGCGGCGGGCGATGTTGACGTGCCGTGCGGCGGTCTTATGGATGAGCAGCGCGGACGCATTGGCGTGTTCCTCGACAAGGCGAAAGCGGCACTGAACGGCGCGGCAGAGTTCACCATGCTCACGGACGAAACGGGGAAGAAAAAGGACTTCTGTTTCGTTGATATCGGACAGTACGGCTCGGCAATGACCGTGACAAAATTCGACACAGCGAACGCTTTGCTCGACGATTTCTTTTCGTCGGCGGGGAGAGCCGAGCGCACCAGACAGCGCGCTCACGACCTTTTAAAGACCGTAAACAACGCATACGAGCGCGTTTCACGAAAACTGGAATTACAGAAAAAGGAGCTCGCCGAGTGCGGAGAACGCGAGGTTTTCCGAGTCTGCGGCGATCTCATAAACGCCAATATCTACCAACTCGAAAAAGGAATGACCTCGTGTACGCTGGACGATTTCTACACGGGAGAGCGCCGCGAGATAAAGCTCGACGCGCGGCTTACTCCGTCGCAGAACGCGCAGAGGTATTACGCGGAATACCGCAAGCTGGACACTGCCGAGAAGATGCTCACAGAGCTTATCAAAAAGGGCGCGGACGATCTGGTTTATCTGGACAGCGTTCTGGACTGCATTTCCCGAAACGAAAACGAACAGGAACTGAACGAGATACGCCGCGAGCTCCGCGAACAGGGGTTCATTAGGGGCGGCAGAGATAAGCCCGACGATAAGCGGAAAAAGCTCTCCGAGCCTATGAAATTCCGCTCGACGGACGGCTTCGAGATACTTGTCGGCAAAAATAACAAACAGAACGACACGCTCACGCTGAAAACCGCAAAGGCGACGGACATCTGGCTTCACACCAAGGATATCGCGGGTTCGCACGTCATCATAAAAACGGACGGCAAAACGCCCTCCGAGCAGACGATATTCGAGGCGGCGCAGCTTGCGGCGTTCCATTCCAAGGGGCGAAGCGGTTCGGGCGTTCCCGTCGATTACACGGCGGTAAAGTTCGTCAAAAAGCCCGCGGGGGCGAAGCCCGGAATGGTGATCTTTACCAACAACAAAACGCTTTATGTTACACCTGACGAGAGCGTCACCGAGAAGCTGCGCGCGAAAGGTTAAAGGAGCATACAAATGGGAATTTACAAAATACCGTTGGAATTTAAAGCCGGCGAGTTCAAATTCGGCGAGTTACCCGACTATAAGAACGGCGAATGTCTGGAGCTCGATTACGATAACGAATATCAGATAATGATATACGAGGTGCCGCTTTACGAAAACGAAGCCCGCATTTATACCGTTCCGAGGGAGCTTATTCCCTCCGGATTGACCGCCGCATACGGTGAGGACGGCGTGCTGGATAAAGTCGAACTATCCGAAAACGGGAAAACGCGGCTGATCTACATTCGGTTTAAGAATATCAAGGCGTCCGAAAGAGCGATCTTGAAGTTCGTCAAGGAACAGGCGAATAATATTTCCGATGTGATAATCAAACGCAAGCAGACGCTGGCAAGGCTTTTCGTTGAGAAATTTTACGACGGAGAAGCGGTCGATATCGCTGCCAAGACAGCCACTGCCGAGGAAATGCAGGCGGTAATTGACGAATATGACGGAGATGCCGCGACTGCCGACAACAGCGGAAATTATCCCGTTGAAAACAGGGTCGAACTTGATCGTGAGACGCTTGGCGTTATGATGATGTGCACCAACAGCTATTTTACAAATATTCTGTATAATAAAGCATCGGAAACTTTCGCGGAACGTCTGGAAAGCCGCGTTCTCAAAAAGACGAAGACAACCGAGGATTTCAGATTTATATGCGAGGAATACGATTAAGATATGGCAAGAAAGGACACAGAAATGAGAAAAGAACTGGAGAAAACATACTCCCCGAAGGATTTCGAGGACAGACTTTACAAATACTGGGAGGAAGGCGGCTTCTTCAAGGCGGAGCGCGACACAAAGAAAACTCCCTACACGATAGTAATGCCGCCGCCTAACATCACAGGACAGCTCCACATGGGTCACGCGCTCGACTGTACGTTACAGGATATACTTATCCGCTTTAAGAGAATGCAGGGCTATTCCGCGCTCTGGCTGCCCGGAACCGACCATGCGGCTCTGGCGACCGAGGCGAAGATAGTCGCGGCGATGAAAGAAGAGGGCGTTACCAAGCATCAGCTCGGACGCGACGGCTTTATGGAGCGCGCGTGGGCTTGGAACGACAAGTACGGCAGCAGAATAAAGGAGCAGCAGCGCAAGATGGGCACGTCCTGCGACTGGAGCCGTTCGCGCTTCACAATGGACGAGGGCTGCTCGAAAGCCGTTCAGAAGGTCTTTATGGACTTGCACGGCAAGGGGCTTATCTACCGCGGCGAGAGAATTATCAACTGGTGCCCCAACTGCAAGACCTCCATTTCCGACATCGAAACCGAATATGAGGAACAGGACGGGTTTTTCTGGCATATAAATTATCCGATAGCGGACGGCTCGGGTTTCGTTGAGATCGCGACCACGCGCCCCGAGACGCTGCTCGGCGACAGCGCTGTTGCCGTTAATCCCAAGGACGAGCGCTATACTCACCTTGTAGGGAAAATGCTGAAGCTGCCGCTCACCGACCGCGAGATACCCGTTGTCGCGGACGAATATGTTGATATGGAATTCGGAACGGGCTGCGTTAAGATAACCCCCGCGCATGACCCCAACGACTTTGAGGTCGGTCAGCGCCACGGACTGCCCGTTATCCACATGATGAACGACGACGCGACTATCATGGACGGCGTCGGCGGCAAATACGCGGGTATGGACCGCTACGAGGCTCGCAAGGCTATGGTCGCGGATCTCGAAGCTCAGGGATTGCTCGTTAAGGTCGAGCCGCACAAGCACAACGTCGGCACTTGCCAGCGCTGCGGAACTACCGTTGAGCCTACTGCGTCGCTGCAATGGTTCGTTAAGATGAAAGAGCTTGCGAAGCCCGCTATTGACGTTGTTAAGAGCGGCGAGCTGCGTTACGTTCCCAAGCGCTTTGAGAACAGCTATCTGTTCTGGATGGAAAATATACGCGACTGGTGCATTTCCCGTCAGATATGGTGGGGACACCGCATTCCCGCGTTCTACTGCCAAAACCCCGACTGCAAGCACACCGAGATAACGCTCGACAACATCACGAAATGCCCGAAGTGCGGCGCTCCCGTAAAGCAGGACGAGGACACGCTCGACACGTGGTTCAGTTCGGCGCTCTGGCCTTTCAGCACACTCGGCTGGCCCAAGAAAACTCCCGATTATGAGTACTTCTACCCCACGCAGACTTTGGTCACGGGGTACGATATAATCACGTTCTGGGTATCAAGAATGATCTTCTCGGGGCTTGAACACACAGGCGAAAAGCCGTTTGAGGACGTGCTTATTCACGGTCTTGTCCGCGACGAGTTGGGGCGCAAAATGTCCAAGTCGCTCGGCAACGGCGTTGATCCTCTTGAAATTATCGACAAATACGGCGCGGACGCGCTGCGCTTAACACTGGTAACGGGCAACGCTCCCGGAAACGATATGCGTTGGACGGAAACCAAGGTCACCAACTCGCGCAACTTCGCGAATAAGCTCTGGAACGCCTCGCGCTATATTCTGATGAACCTCCCCGAGGACTTCGAGTGCGCAAGGCTCCCCGAAAATATGCCCGTCGAGGACAAGTGGGTGCTGTCGCTCTACAACGATCTTGTAAAGAACGTTACGACCAATCTTGAAGCCTACGAGCTGGGCATTGCGGTACAGAACCTCTACGACTTCATCTGGGATATTTACTGCGACTGGTATATCGAGCTTACAAAACCGCGCATTGCGGCAGGAGGAGAAACCGCGCTTGCCGCGCAGAACGTTCTCGTCTTCATCATGACGGGGATATTGAAGCTGCTCCACCCGTTTATGCCGTTTATCACTGAGGAGATATGGCAGTCCATGCCGCAGACCGAGAGCGAATCCATTATGATCTCCAAGTGGTGTGAATACGACGAGACGCTTAATTTCACAAAGGAGAAAGAGGAGTTCTCGCGCGTTATCGAGACTATCCGCGCTATACGCGTTCAGCGCAACGAAATGAATGTTCCGCCGTCAAAGAAAGTCACCGAGATTGTAGAGACCAAGTTCGCCGATATTTTCAAGAACGCGCAGCCGTTCTTTGAGAAGCTCGCGGGCGCGGGAGAGTTCTCCGTTGTTGAGAAAGCCGAGAACACCGACGGAATGATAACGGTCGTTACCGACAGTGCGCGCGTATTTATCCCCATGGGAGAGCTTGTCGACAAGGAAAAGGAGCTTGCGCGTCTCGAAAAGGAAAAGAAAGCCGCGCAAAAGGATATCGACTTCCTCTCGGGAAAGCTGAACAATCAGGGCTTCCTCGCGAAAGCCCCCGCGCAGCAGATCGAAAACGAGCGCGCAAAGCTCGCGAAAGCAGAGGAAAAAATGCGCAAGATACTGGAGTCTTTAGAGGGTTTGCAATAATGAGCTTATTCAAGAAAAGGGAAAACGATCTCAACAAGCGTTGGCAAGAGGCATATCAGGCAAATCCGAGAGTATATCAGAACGACGAGGGGGCGATCATTGTGGCGTGCGCGCTCACCGAGGACACCGATTCGCTTTTCCCGATCGTTCCCGAAGAGCAGTGGGCGATAAAGGGCGCAGTCATTGATAAGTGGATAATCTCGATAGTCAGCATTACCAAGGAAACTGTTATCGGGCAGATTGAATACCATGAGGCTATGAAACGCTTGAAACCGTATTTCCTCGCGGTACAGGACGGCTGGGCGCTTATCGGCGCAATGACCTTGGAGCAGCTCGACGGCTTGTTTGAGGGCTTGCCGAGGGAGATATTGTAATGAAAATACGCAGAATGACCGAAAGCGATCTCCGCGAGGTCGGAGCATTGTATACTGCCGCGTGGAAAAAGGGCTACAAGGGGATGCTGCCGCAGGATTTTCTGGACGGGATAGAACCCGAAAGGTGGTCTGGAAGAATTGATTTTTTGGACGAGGGCAGCTTTGTAATTATTGACGGAGAGCAAATCGCCGCGCACGTTCACGCGCGCCCCGCCGCCGAGGAAAAAATGAACGGTTGGGGTGAAATTCACACAATGTACGCTTTACCCCAATTTTGGGGTACGGGCTGTGCGGGGGAACTGTTCGACTATGCGGTCAAATGGCTGAACGAACAAGGCTTTGGACGCGTATACCTCTACGTGCTGAACGGCAACGACCGCGCGGCAGGATTTTACCGAAAGCACGGCTTTGCGCCGACCGAAGATACTCTTGATTGCGAGGTTGGCGGAATTACCGTTACCGATATTCGTTATACAAAGGAATTATAACTATAAAATCACAGGAGGTCCAAGCAATGTCAAATTTAACCTTAGTAGTACTCGCAGCAGGAATGGGAAGCCGTTTCGGTGACAGAATAAAACAACTTGAGCCCCTCGGACCAAACGGGGAACTGCTGATAGACTATTCGGTACATGACGCGCTGAAAAACGGTTTCGATCGTGTGGTGTTCATTATTCGCCGCGATATTGAGAAGCTGTTCAAAAGCACTATCGGCGCACGCGCTGAAAAGCTCGTCAAGGTAGATTACGTCTACCAGTCGCCCGACCAACTCCCCAAGCGCGAAAAGGACTTTCCCTCGCGCACAAAGCCGTGGGGTACGGCTCAGGCGCTGTACTGCTGCAAGGACGTATTGGACGGCAGCTTCGCCGTTATCAACGCCGACGACTTTTATGGAGCGGACGCGTTTAAATTGCTGGGCGATTTTCTTAAGAACCCGACCGCGGACGGCTGCTCGGTCGACTTTCTGCTGAAGAACACACTCTCCGAAAACGGCACGGTAAACCGAGGTATCTGCCGCACCGACGAAAATCATCTGCTCACGCTCGTTGAGGAAACAAAGCAGATAAAGCGCGGCGAGGACGGCGTTATCCGAGGAAAGTACGACGGCTACGAGCGCGTTCTGAACGATAACGATACTACCTCTATGAGTATGTGGGGCTTTACTATCGGATTTATGCCTGTGCTTGCTCATCAGCTCCGAAAGTTCCTCGACAATCTCCAGCCCGACGAGCTGAAAGCCGAGCTTACCATTGCTGAAGCGGTAGGACACGAGATAACCTCGCGCGGTTATCATATGCTCGATATTCCCACCGACAGCAAGTGGTTCGGGATAACCTACGAAAGCGAAGTCGCCGACGCGCGCGAAACCCTTAAGGATCATGTGCGGAAAGGGATTTACACCTCTCCGTTATAATAAAAGGAGATAATTTTATGCTTATCGTTCCGGTTGACAAGCTCCGCGAGGGAATGCAGCTCGCGGAAAACGTTGATTCCACCACCGCGCGGGAATATCAGACTTTACTTTACAAGGGAACTTTTTTATCCTCCGGTATGATCGGAATGCTCGCGGAAAAGGGCATTAAGACAGTGCGTATCGTCGGCGGCGGTATACAGGAAGCTGCGCGTCCCTCCACAAAGGCGGAGATTGAGCACGAACGCAATATCCGTATCGGCAGAGCGCTTGCGGACCTTGACGAGATCTTTGACTGCAACGATGAGATAAAGGAGCTTTCGCAAACCGCCGTGAAGAAGGTCGACGGGATAGCCGACGATATTATCAACGACATCGCGAACGACTCCTCGTTTCTCGGTAATCAGATGATCGCGCTGCAAAACTATGACGACTACACCTACAAGCATTGTCTGCGTGTCTCCATGCTTTCGGCGAGCGTCTGCACGGAACTCGGAATGACGCCCGACGAAACTAAAGAGGTCGTGCTTTCGGGGCTGCTGCATGATATCGGCAAGTCGAACATCGACCACGACATCATCATCAAGCCCGGCAAGCTCACCGACGCGGAGTTTGAGGAGATAAAGCGCCACCCGCTTATCGGCTACAATATTCTGAAAAACGGCGACAATTTCAGCTCGAACGTGCTTTCAGGCGTGCTGTTTCATCAGGAGAAGTTTGACGGTTCGGGATATCCGACGGGTCTGGCGGGCGAAAAAATACCGCTTATCGCGCGTATTCTCACGGTCTGCGACGTGTTTGACGCGCTCACCTCAAACCGCCCCTACCGCATTCCGTGGTCGGTTGCGGAGACTGAGGAGTACATACTCGGCGGCAGCGGCACGCACTTCGACCTTGGGGTCACGCAGGCGTTTCTGAGGGCATTCAATCCGTACCCGATCGGAACGATGGTGCAGCTTTCGGACGGCAGACATGGCGTCGTTATCGCGCACAGCGCGAATGTTCTGCGCCCGACGGTACGGATAATGGGCGATCACCCGGGCGAGGAGCTGGATCTGATGAACGACTTCCGTTTTCTCACGATCTCCGTCACCGGAATTTACAACGGCGAGTATCAGAATTCCAATTCGGCATAAAACGCAAAAACACGTTCAGAGCGAACGTGTTTTTCATTTTATTCCATATTCCGCAGATCGTCCGTGTCAAGGTAATCCTCCACATACTGCTTTGTAAGCAATTGGCGCGGGATATAGTCGTTGAATTTGCCTGTGATCTCGCAGTTTTCGGGAATGTGAAACGTATACTTGTCCGCGCCGTTTTCGCGGATATCGTTCAGCGCGGCGGTAAGGGTCTCCCTGCCGCGGTCGGTCGTCACTTCGATACACACGGGAATGTAGCGCTGTAACCACAGGTTAGCCTGAAATCCGCGCTCGCGCAAGGCGTACAGCAACGCCATAACTCCGCGTGTTCCCAGAAACGGGAAAACCGCGAAAACCGTTTCGGATAGCGGCACAACAATCCTGTCGCCCTCTGTTGCGGCGCGTCCGTGCGCCGCTTTTGAGGCGACTGCGCAAACATCATGTTTGTGTTTATCGCCCCGACCGTTCGGAACCGTTCCGCCCGTAAGCTCGCGCCCGCTTGTCACCTCGCCGCTCATTGTCGCGTTTCGACACAAGCGCCGAATATCGTCCAGCCGTTTGCGCGCGCTTTCGTCGAGGAACGCGTACTGCTCGTCGCTGCGCAGCACCTCCAGCATCATCTTCATCACCCTTGTGTGGACGTACTCGTTGCCCACGTCCGTCCACACGTTCGCGGAAATGCCATCGATCTTTTTAACGTAAATGGTAGTCTGCTTTTTGTCAAGCTCCGTGACCTCCCATGCCTGACCCGCCAGCGCGAACTGCGACCTAGGCGGAAACGGGTTCTGCACCGTGCCGATTATTTCCGCTGAAACCCCGCCGCCCGCATTGCTCCGTACGGTATACTCCACGGGAACGGAGAACACCGCCAGAAAATCGTAGCTGTTCACGGCTGCCTCGCCCTTTTCGCCGATAAGCAGACCGCCGTCCTCGCCGCGTTCAAGCTGCCCGTTTTCGAGCATATTACGGAGCATAAACAAGTAGTCCTCCTTGGAAATGTGCGAAAACACCGACAGCGTAAGCACCTGCCGCGCAAGCTCCTTCGGCTGCACCGAGCCGCTCGCCGCGAGTATCGACATAGTCTGATGATAGAGCAGACTGTACGGCAGCTTGGGCAGATACATAGGCTCGACCCACTTTTCGCGGGTGTAAAGCAAGATCATAGCCGAGCACATCACGAGATCCCAGTTTATTTCCTTGTAGAACGTATTCGGCGGCAGGCTCATGTCCCAGCGAAACGCGAAGCGCATTTCGCCTATATCTCCGCCGCGCCGCCCCGTCCGTCCGAGCCGCTGAACAAGCCCGGAGACCGTAAGCGGACAACCTGTCTGCACTATTCTCTCCAGATGTCCGAGATCGATGCCGAGCTCCAGCGTGACAGTCGCGCCCGTGCAGACAGGCAGCTCGCCCGATTTCATGCGCTTCTCGGCGAATTCTCGCAGCGCCGGGGAAATATTCGCGTGATGAACGAGATAACAGTCGTTCCCGCGTTTTTTATCGGAGAGCCTTTTCATGTGCGCGATATTCTCCTCGACCTCGCCCTTGCTGTTTGAGAACATTATGCAGCGCTTGCCGTGCGTGCTTTCGTAGAGGTATTCGTAATATTTTTCGAGCAGCGTCTTGCTGTCGGAGTGCGGTATTTTTTCGGCGACGGGGAAAAACCTCACCGACAGGCGCACCTTGCGGTTCTTCTCGCGGACCTTGGGAGTTATACACGGCGCGCTGGTTCCCATACAGAGCCACTTTTCGGCGTTCGCGCAGTCGCCGAGAGTAGCCGAAAGCCCGATACGGCGCGGCGCGAAACCGATGATCCGCTGCAAACGCTCCAACACCGACAGCAGCTGCAAGCCGCGGTCGTTATCCATAAAATAATGAACCTCGTCGATGATGACGAAACGCAGGTCGGAGAATAAACGATAGGCGTTCGCGCTGTTGCGCATAAGCAGGCTCTCAAGGCTCTCGGGAGTGGTCTGCATAATGCCGCGCGGGTTTTTGACGAGCTTCTTTTTTGCGGAGGGCGAAGCGTCGCCGTGCCATTTTGTGACAGGTATGTCCGCTTCCTCGAGCAGCTCCTCCAGCCGCTCGAACTGATCGTTTATCAGCGCCTTGAGCGGCGAGACGTACAGCGCGCCAACGCTGCCCGAAGGATTCTCCCAGAGCTGCGTTATCACGGGCAGAAACGCCGCTTCGGTCTTTCCGCTCGCCGTGCCGGAGGTCAGCAGCAGATTTTCCTCGCTGTCGAAGATGACCTCCGCCGCCGCGACTTGAATGTCGCGCAGCTCCTCCCATTTGTTGCGGTAGATATAGTCCTGAATAAACGGCGCAAGTCTGTAGAAAATATCGTTTCTGCTCATTTTTTACCTCTTTAACATTATAAACGGCTGCTCTGCGTTTCGGCGGAGCAGCCGCAGTCATTTAATCAGCGTCCGCAGTCGCAGGGCGGAGGGGGCGGTCTGTGTCCGGGTCTGCCGGGTCGATGGCGGTCGGATCTGCGGTTCGATCGTCTGCCGAAAATGCCAAACATACAATTCAGCTCCTTTGCTTTAAAGTCGGGAATGCTCCCGTGCCGTATTATATGCGCCTGACGTATATTTTGCTATCGCTGCCGATTTTTAAAATTTTGAGTTCCACAATTGCCATAACATGGTTCCTCACAAATCAAAATCCTCAAAACCGTCCGCAGCCTCGGAACTGTCACCCTCGCCCTCCGCAAACCTGAATTCGTCCTCGCCCATAAGCTCGGGGAGCGTTTTCTCGGGGTGCTGGTACGCGATATTCAGAAGCTCTATGAAATCGCGGATCATCTCGCGCGGCGTAACGTTCGTCTGCGCTCCCACGCGCTCAAACTCCGCTTTCACGAAATATATCCTGTCCTCAAGAGTGATCTTCGGATCGTAATCGTACAACAGCGCGTGTATCTCCGAGAGCTTTTCGGTAAGCACGGTAAGCTCCTCGTAGGTGAGCGTGTTCAAGCGGATTATCGGCGCTAACATATCGTGCGTTTCGTCCGTCGCGAACCGTCCGCGCTCCAGCCGCGAACGCAGCGCCTCATAGCTGAACACGCCGCGCCGCGTATCCTCGACGCACTGCGGAGTGCCGCCCATAATTATCCCGAGGTGCGAAGCCTTGCCCTGCATTACGTCGTTGTACATCATCAGTATTTTCTCGTAGTTGTTCTGGCGCGTTACCGAATTGGATATCTTCATTATGTTGACAAGCTCGTCTATCATAATGACCAGACCCTTGTAGCCCGCGTTCACAAGAAACGCCGTCATCAGCTTGATATATTCGTACCAGTTTTCGTCCGAGATGATAACGTTCACGCCCAAGTCCTGTTTTGCCTCGGTCTTGGTGGAATACTCCCCGCGCAGCCAGCGGACTGCTTTGCTCTGCCGCTCGTCGTCGCCGTCGCGGAACGCCTTGTAATAGGTGATTATCACCGCAGCGAAGTCGAACCCGTGAACCATATCTTCCAGTCCGTTTATTTTCGCGTAAACGCGTTTCTCGACCTCGGTATCGAAGAACGTGTTGTCCGGCGACATTCCGTCCGCGACCACCTCAGAGCGCACGCCGTTTATCCACTTTTCGAGGATAAGCGACAGCGCGCCGCCGTCGGGTTTGGCCTTGACGGACAGCGAACGCATAAGCTCGCGGTAGGTCGCCAGCCCCTGACCCTTTGTGCCCATAAGCCGCCGTTCGGGCGACAGGTCCGCGTCCGCCGAGGCGAACCCCCTGTCCATAACGTGCTGGCGCATAGTCTGTATGAGAAAGCTCTTGCCGCTGCCGAATTTCCCGACGATAAAGCGGAAGAACGCGCCGCCGTCCTCGGCAATGGCAACGTCGTGCAGCAGAGCGTTTATCTCGTCCGTGCGCCCGACCGCGATATAACCAAGCCCCACGCGCGGCACAACTCCGCCTTTCAGCGCGTTGATAAGCCCCGCGGCTATTCGTTTAGGTATCTGCATAGTAATTATCAACCTTTCAGAAAATTAAGCGGATTATTGCTTAACGCCGTATGCATCGGGTGTGGAGGGCAGTCGCGCCCTCACGTCGAAGGGTGATGTCCCTCTATGATCCCGGCTTTCAAGTCACAACATTGCTAAATTGCGTTTTACCCCTCCTGCCGCGAGCGGATAAGCTCCGCGTAAAAGCCGTCGTTCGCCATAAGCTCCGAATGCGTACCCTGTTCAACAATATGCCCCGATTTCATTACAAGAATGCAGTCCGCCTCGCGTATCGTCGAAAGCCTGTGCGCGACCACAAAGCTTGTGCGTCCTTGCATCAGCTTGTCGAATGCGTTCTGTATCTTCATTTCGGTGCGGGTATCTATCGAGGACGTAGCCTCGTCGAGTATCAGCATGGGCGGCAGCGAGAGCATTATTCTCGCAATCGACAAAAGCTGCCGCTGCCCCTGCGACAATTCCGCGTCGTTGGTTATTACCGTATCGTAGCCTTGCGGCAGACGCTTTATGAAGCTGTGCGCATGAGCGGCTTTCGCGGCGGCGGTTATTTCCTCGAGCGTCGCGTCGGGCTTTCCGTAGGCGATGTTGTCGCGCACCGTTCCGCGGAACACCCACGTTTCCTGTAAAACGATACCGAAATTGCTCCGCAGACTGCTCCGCGTTATTTCCTTGACGGGCAGTCCGCTCACGTCTATTTCGCCGCTTACAACGTCGTAGAAGCGCATTAACAGGTTTATAAGCGTCGTCTTTCCGCAGCCCGTAGGTCCCACTATCGCAATGTGCTGACCGCTCTTGACGTCAAGGTTCAGATTTTCGATAAGCGGCTTTTCGGGAACGTAGGAGAACGACACGTCCTTTATCTGCACGCGTCCGTCGCATTTTTCGAGTACATTTTTGTCCTCATCGGAGCTTTCGGGCTGCTCGTCGATGAGCGTGAAAATTCTCGCAGCCGAAGCCAGCGCGTTCTGAAGCTCGGTGACAACTCCCGATATCTCGTTGAACGGCTTGGTGTACTGGTTCGCGTACTGCAAAAAGCAGCTCAGATCGCCGACCGTAAACCCGCCCGAAACCGCTTTGACCGCGTTCAGCGCGCCGAACACGCCCACGCCCGCGTAAACAAGGGAGTTCACGAAACGCGTGCACGGATTTGTCAGCGCCGAGTAAAACTGCGCGCGCCGTCCGCAGACGTTCAGCCGCTCGTTTATCTCTCCGAACTCGGATTCGGCGGCTTTCTCAAAGCCGAAAGCCTTGACGAGCCGCTGTCCGCCGATATGCTCGTCGATGTAGCCCGTAAGCTCGCCCTTTATCGACGACTGCTCCTTAAATTTGTTGAAGCAGAGCTTGGAAATTATCGCCGCGACCGCGAACGACAGCGGCGTAATGCATACGACCACAAGCGTTATCTGCCAGTTGAGCGTAACCATAAATACCAGTGTGCCGATTATCGTGACAACGCCCGTAAAAAGCTGCTGAAATCCCTGAAGCAAGCCCTCGCTCACCGCGTCCACGTCGTTCACCACGCGGCTTATAATGTCGCCGTGGGAGTTCGCGTCGATATAGGCGAGCGGCAGATGCTGCAAATGCGCGAAGATGTCCGCGCGGAGCTGCTTTACGGTCTTGTGAGTTATCTTGTTGGTCGAAAAATACATCAGCCATTGCAGCAGCGCAACTATGGGTATAATAACCGCAATAGTTATCAGAACGGGTATCATACGCTCAAAGTCAACGCCGTTTTCGCTTATGCAGTCGACCGCTCTGCCTATCAGCACGGTGGTGTACAACGACAGCAGAACGCTGCCCGCCGCGCATATTATCGCCAGCGCGACAAGCGGTATCTGACCTTTCATATAACGCAGGATACGCCCCAGAGCGCCCTTTTTCGTCAATCTTTTGTTATCCATCATAAAGCGCCCCCTTCCTCTTTTTCCTGTTTAAGAAGCTCCTCCTCGGTGTACTGTGTAAGACATATCTCGCGGTATACCTCGCAGCTTTTCAGCAATTGCGCGTGAGTGCCGATACCCGCAGCCTCGCCGTCGTCGAGCACGATTATCTTGTCCGCGTGCCGAATGGAATTCGCGCGCTGCGATACGATAACGCACGTCACCGGCAGCGTTTTCAGCGCCTTGCGGAGATTAGCGTCCGTAGCGTAGTCTAGCGCACTGGAGCTGTCGTCGAGTATCAGTATTTCGGGGTTTTGCGCGACCGCTCTCGCGATAGTCAAACGCTGTTTCTGTCCGCCCGAGAGGTTCTTGCCGCCCTGCAATATCCGCGCGTCAAGCCCGCCGTCGAGATTGTCGGTGAAGTCCTTTGCCTGCGCAATCTCAAGCGCCTTTTGTATCTGTTCGTCGGAAATATCCGTTCTGCCGAGCGTCATATTCTCGCGGAGCGTGCCGCTGAGCAGCTCCGTTTTCTGCGGAACTATCCCGATAAGCCGCCGCAGCTCCTCGGTCGGGTAATCGCGCACGTCCGCGCCGTTCACCTTGACCGCGCCGCTGTCCGTGTCGTAGAAACGGCACAACAGATTGACGAGCGTAGACTTGCCCGAGCCCGTACCGCCGATAATTCCGAGGGTCTCTCCCCGACTTAGCGAGAACGAGATTTTTTCAAGCGAATTTTCTCCGCCGACGTAGGAAAAGCTCACGTTGTCGAATTCGACGGCGGGAGCGTTTTCGTCTTGTTTCGGCG
Source organism: uncultured Oscillospiraceae bacterium (assembly GCA_910579125.1). Taxonomy (GTDB): domain Bacteria; phylum Bacillota; class Clostridia; order Oscillospirales; family Ruminococcaceae; genus CAG-115. Next base: position 27,635 of record CAJTTH010000011.1, read on the forward strand.
ATGTCTGCGCGCCGATAATCGAGGACTGCATATCGAAAATTTCGTTTATACGCGCGGACGAAGCTGCCGCTTTCGTGAAGATAGTGACGAGATTTGCCACTACGACAAGTGCGAGCGATATCTGCGTCATATAGTTGACAAGCGCGATGACCTTGCCCTGCGTAAGCCCGTCGATGCCGCCGTCCACAAAGCCGCCGCCTATCCAGACTATAAGCAGATACGCGATGTTCACCGCAACGAATATCGCGGGATTGAGCAGCGCGTTTATTCTGCCCGCCCTGACCGCGAATTTGCGGTACTCCTCGGCTGTCTCCTCAAAGCGTTCTCTTTCGTAGTCCTGCCGCGAGAATGCTCTCACGACGCGCACTCCCGACAAATTCTCCCTTGTTATGCGCGAAATGCCGTCCAGCGACTTCTGCTGCTTTTTGAATAGCTTTACTGTAACGCGCATTATCGGGTACATAACGCCGACTATCGCCGCCATTGCTCCCAAGAAGATAAGCGACAGCCGCGCCGAGATAGTGAACGCCATAATGGTCGCGCCGATAACCAGAAACGGCGCTCTCACCACCAGACGTATCAGCATAGCGACGGCGGTCTGCACCTGATTTACGTCGTTGGAAATACGCGTAACGAGCGCCGCCGTGCCGAGCTTGTCAAGTTCCCTGTACGACAGCGTGTTTATGTGCGCGTACAGATCGTCGCGCAGACGCGTTCCCACGCCTTGCGAAGCCGCGCTCGCCATATACTGGCACACCAGCGCGAACGTAAGTCCGCACACCGCCAGAATAACCAGCGTTACCCCGTGCCGCCAAATATAGTCCGTGTCGCCGTTCGCGATGCCCACGTCGATTATCTCCGCCATTACGAGCGGCACGATAAGCTCGAATATAGCCTCGGTCAGCTTGCAGGCCGGACCGACGGTCACGTTCAGCATAAATTTTTTCAAATACCGCGCAAGTCTGAGCATTTGTCTGAAATCCTCCCATGCATTCTTAATAAAACTCTATCTTATTATTATAATATATTTTTTTAAATTTGTAAAGATATTTCTTGACATTTTGTCCAAAAAGAGGTAAAATATAATAGGTATATTCTTTTTCTTTGAAAGGGGAATTTTTTATGGCGAAATTTCAGACAGCACCGATCTTTACCAACGGCATGGTATTGCAGCGCGGCAAAAACATCTGCGTGTTCGGCACGGGCGAGGAGGGCGCGATCATTCACGGCGAGCTTTGCGGATTTCACTCCTCATGCGCCGTCAAGGACGGAAAATGGAAGATCGTTTTTCCGCCTATGGGAGCGTGCCGCTTTGTCATTTTAAAGCTCTACGACGACGATAACGATCAGGTCGAGCGTATCGAGAACGTTGCAATAGGAGAGGTATGGCTTGCGGGCGGCCAGTCAAACATGGAGCTCGAGCTCTGCAACTGCAAGGGCGGCAAGGAGTGTCTTGAAAACGACGATACCCGCGACGTGCGTTATTATTATGTTCCCAAAAAGACGATCTACGACGACGACTACGAGGAAAGTATGCAGAACGCTTGCTGGACGGATTTTGCCGACAAGGAAAGCGCGGCGCACTGGAGTGCGGTCGGCTACTTCTTCGCCAAGGAGATGTCGCGGCTGCTAGACGTTACGGTTGGCGTTATCGGCTGCAACTGGGGCGGCACTTCCGCGTCCTGCTGGATAAAGCGCGAGTACGCCGCGGGCGACGCAAAGGTCTACTTTGACGATTACGACGCGGCCGTCGAGGGCAAGGACGTCAGCAAGATGATCGCCGACTATCGCGAATATATGGTCTATCAGCAGGAATGGTGGGCAAAGAGTGCCGAATACTACGCGTCTGAGGGCGAGCACACCTGGGAGGGCTGTCTGGAATACTGCGGTGAGGATCGTTATCCGGGACCCGTCGCGCCCTGCAACCCGACTTCGCCGGGCATACTCCACGAGAGCATGGTGTCGCGCGTATTCCCGTATACGCTGGGCGGCGTGCTCTGGTATCAGGGCGAGACCGATGAAAGCCACCCCGACGCGTATTACACGCTGCTCACCCAGCTTATCCGCAACTGGCGCGACGATTGGGAGGACGACGGGCTGCCGTTCATTATCGCGCAGCTGCCGATGTACGCGGGCGGCAACCCCGATGGCGACAGCTGGAGCAAAATACGCGAGGCACAGATGCGCGTTTACAATACAATAAAGAATACGGGCATAATAGTAACGCTGGACTGCGGCGAGCGCGATAATATCCACCCCGTCGACAAAGAGCCCGTAGGTCACAGATTTGCCATGCAGGCAATGGAGATGGTATACGGCGGCTGCGACGGCGCGTTCGCTCCGACGTTCAAAAACGTTATCTGGCGCGGCGATATGGTGGAACTGCAATTCGCAAACGCGCGCGGCGGGTTTAAGGTAAAGGGAGAGCCGGACGGGTTCGAGATTTGCGGCGAGGACGGAGTGTACTATCCCGTCTGGGCTGACGTTTCGGGAGAGCGTATTTTCCTTTCGTGCGACGAAGTTCCGAATCCCTGCGGAGTGCGTTATCTCTGGAAAAATTACGCCGAGATTCACATTTTCAGCGGTTTCGGATTGCCGCTGGCGCCATTCAGAATCAAAAAGTAATTTGTCGGCAAAATAATGCTTCGGGCAAGCGCCCAAGCTGTGCAAGCGAGCTGATTTGTGTACTTGCAGCGCAGCGAGCGAAGCGAACGGAGCGGAAAGTACGCAAATCAGTTCGGCTAGGCCAACGAAGTGAGCCGGTGCACAGCTTGCTTTTAAATAAACCCGCTTTCGTCGACATTGTTTGAACGAAGCATAGAGTACGCAAATCGGCTCGGCTTTCGTCGACATTTTCCGTCACCCCGAATAAAAAGAATAGAGGTATGATATGATAGCATTGGTAACGGGCGCAAGCTCCGGAATCGGGCGCGATATCGCGCGTTCACTGGCAAGACACGGAATAAACGTAATATTGACGGCACGCCGCCGCGACAGGCTCATCGAGCTGAAGAATGAGCTTGTCGACAAATACGGCGTAAAGGCAATGTGCATAACGGCAGATCTTTCAAAGGAAAATCAGGTGTTCGCGCTTTATGAAAAGGTACGTAAGTATAATATTGATATTCTGATTAATAACGCGGGCTACGGCGTTTTCGGCGATTTCGCGGAAACAGATCTCGAACGTGAGCTGGATATGCTCGATGTGAACGTAAAAGCGTTTCATATACTGTTTAAGCTGTTCCTCCGCGATTTCAGGCGGCGCGACTGCGGGTATATACTGAATACCGCGAGCATGGCGGGATTTATTCCCGGACCGTGGTTCTCGTCGTATTACGCGAGCAAGGGCTATATCGTGCGTATGACGGAGGCGGTCGCGGAGGAACTGAGGTCGAAGAAAAGTCACGTTCATGTGTCAATGCTCTGCCCGGGACCCGTTGCCACGGAGTTCGGCGAGACCGCGCGCGTTAAATTTCTGACTGCCGCGTATCCGAGCGAAAAGCTCGCCGAGCACGCGGTGAGAGAAATGTTCGGCGGCACGCTGCTGATAACGGAAAACAAGGCGACAAAGGCGCTCCTGCTGGCGGCTAAGCTCATTCCCGACAGAGTGCAGGCGTTTGCGGCGGGGTTGTTCCAATCCAAACGCGAAAAGTTTTAACGGAGGCGGCAATGGCGAATATAACCGAGGTCACGGTTCGTTACGCGGAAACAGACTGCATGGGAGTGGTTCATCACGCGGTTTATCCCGTGTGGTTCGAGATCGCGCGGACGGATTACATCAAGGCGGCGGGCATGAGCTACGCGGATATGGAAAAAGCGGGCGTTATGCTGCCCGTAACGGGTATCTCGTGCCGTTACAGACTTCCCGCGAAATATGACGACACTCTGCTTATCGAGGCGCGAATATCGCGGCTTACTCCGGCAAGAATAGAGTTTGAGTATACGGTAACGCGCAAGGGAGAAACAGACATTCTCGCGGTGGGTACGAGTTCGCACGGGTTTGTGGATTCGCGGACGTTCAAGCCGCTGAATTTCAAAAAAGAAATGCCAGATTTTTACGCGGTAATGGAAAAACACGCGCAGCAAGATATGCGGGTGACGCCATGACGGAGCGTTGGAGATATCCGAGATTTTTCACGGAGAACATATCCGAAAGCTCGGCGGTGATAACCGGCGAGGACGTAAAACATATCGTGTCCGTGCTCAGAATGCGGCGCGGCGACCTCGCGGTGCTGTGCGACGGCGAACGCAACGATTATCTCGCGAAGTTTGAGGGAGCGGACGGTGACTGCTGCACGTTCAGGATAATCGAAAAAAGCGTCAACCAAGCCGAACCAAGCATTCATCTGCGGCTTTTTCAGGCAATGCCGAAGGGCGACAAAATGGAGTTTATCGTTCAGAAGGCGGTGGAGTGCGGAGTGGCTGAAATAATCCCAATATTTACCAAAAGGTGCGTATCGCGTCCCGATGAAAAGCAAATGTGCAAAAAACTGCCGAGATACCAAAAAATCGCATTGGAGGCGGCAAAACAGTGCGGACGCGGAATAATACCGACGGTCGGAGCGGCGGTGGAATTTACCGAATTAAAACGGTTCATTTCCGAGGAGAATACGGGAATAATGTTTTATGAATGCTCCGACGTTCCGCTGAAAAGCGCGGTGAGCGAATTTAAGCGTAACGTGGATATCGTTATCGGCAGCGAGGGCGGATTTGAGCCCGCCGAGGCTGAGGAGCTGCAAAGAATGGGATTTGCGTCGGTGTCGCTCGGGAAACGTATACTTCGGTGCGAGACCGCGCCGATAGCGGCAATATCAATTTTGATGAATATGACAGGAAATATGTGACCGCTTTGGTGAAAGTTACCAAATTTTTCGCCGACGCTTGCATTTTTTTTGAAATGGGTATATAATAGATGTACAGTATTTAACGCGGCAGTTTTGCCGGAATTTAAGGAGGAAACGGCTATGAAGGCTTTGGGAATTTTTATGGTGGGCGCATTGGCTGTTGCGGGCGGTATCGCGGCGGCGACTTATATCACTAAAAAGAAACTCGAAAAGGAAAACGAGGAAAACTATTACGACGATTGGGACAGCGACGATATCGACGACGATTGGGATTTCGATTTTGACGAGGATATGGACGTTGAGGACGAACCGTCGCTCGCAAAGGCTGTCGCGGACGCGGTTCCCGAGAGCAGTGCGGTCGAGGCTGCGGCAGTAACGGAGACTCCGTTCTCGAACAGCGATATTTTCGGCAGTACAGAGGAATCCGACGAAGAGCTCTGATCTCCGAAAAAAATTAAAATAACACGAGGCACTGCCCGTTTTGGACGCGGCAGCGCCTTTTTGCGTTTTATCGGTTATATTGCCCGAAAGGGCGGCGTTTCTGCGGCGTTCGACAGGCGATTTCACAAAAAAAACAAAAATATACAAAAATATTTTGAATTAGTCCTTGACAAATTGTTCCGAATGTGGTAAAATATTAAAATGTATCATAATGGAGTTATAGGCTATTTGCGCCTGAAATTCCGCGTTATTTAATAAGGAGTGATTAAAGCCGATGGTGAATACAAAGCCTGTGCAGTCGGGAAAAACCACAAGACAGAGCTTCTCGAAGATCAATGAGGTCATCAATATGCCGAACCTCATCGGTATTCAGAAGGATAACTATGAGTGGTTTCTCAACGAAGGAATTAAAGAGGTTTTCAAAGACGTATCCCCGATCGTCGACTCGAACGGCAAGTTTGAGTTGTCCTTTGTGAATTACCGACTGGAGGAAAACACAAAGTATTCGATTGAGGAGTGCAAGGAGCGCGACGCTACCTACGCCGCACCGTTAAAAGTCACGGCAAGCCTGCTCAACAAGGAAACGGGCGAGATCATCGACAACGAGATCTATATGGGCGATATGCCGCTTATGACCGAAAGCGGAACGTTCGTCATCAACGGCTCGGAGCGTGTCGTCGTTTCTCAGTTGGTGCGTTCTCCGGGTGTTTACTACGGCTTTGATTATGATAAGACAGGCAAAAAGCTCTTTAAGGCGACCGTTATCCCGAACAGGGGCGCTTGGCTCGAGCTTGAAATGGACGGCTCGGACGTGTTCTATGTGCGTATCGACAAGAACAGAAAGTTTCCCTGCACTACGTTTCTGCGTGCTATCGGACTTTCGAGCGATGCGGATCTCATAAACAAGTTCGGCGAAGACCCGAGAATTACCGTTACTATCGAGAACGGCAAGGATAACACAAAGAACGAGGAGGAGGCTCTGCTCGAGGTTTACAGAAAGCTCCGCCCCGGAGAGCCCGCGACCGTTGATTCGGCGAGGACTACGCTCGACAATCTGTTCTTTGACGCAAAAAGATATGATCTGTCGCGTTTCGGACGCTATAAATACAATAAGAAGCTCGGCATAGCTCAGCGGCTTGTGGGAAAGAAAGCTGCCGAGAACGTTGTTGCGCCCCTTTCGGGCGAGCTGCTTGCCGAGGAGGGCGGTATCATCACCGCCGATATGGCAATGGAAATTCAGAACTCGGGCGTAATGGAGGTATCCGTCTACAAGCCCGAGGGCGAGGGCGTGATGAAGATCGTCGGCAACGGCATGGTCGACATTCATCTGTATACAGGCGATCTGGACGTTGAGGCGCTGGGCATCAACGAGCAGGTTAAGTTCGGCGTGCTCGCGGATATTCTCGAGGAAGCGGGCGACGACAAGGAAATGCTCGCGGAGCTTATCGCAAAGCGTTCCGATGAGCTTATACCCAAGCACATCACGCTGGAGGACATTTTTGCGGCAGTCGGCTACTTTATCAACCTTAACGAGGGTGTGGGCGACATTGACGACATCGACCACCTTGGAAACAGACGTATCCGCTGCGTGGGCGAGCTGCTCCAGAACCAGTTCAGAATAGGCTTTACCAGAATGGAGCGCACTATACGCGAGAGAATGGGGCTTCAGGCGAACGATACCGAAAAGGTAACGCCGTCGTCGCTCATCAACGCGCGTCAGGTCATCGCGGCTATGAAGGAGTTTTTCGGCTCTTCGCCGTTGTCGCAGTTCATGGATCAGAACAACCCGCTTGCGGAGCTTACGCACAAGCGCCGTCTGTCGTCGCTCGGTCCGGGCGGACTTTCGCGCGACCGTGCGGGATTTGAGGTGCGTGACGTTCACTATTCGCACTACGGACGTATGTGTCCCATTGAGACCCCCGAAGGTCCCAACATCGGACTTATCTCTTACCTCGCGACGTTCGCACGCATCAACGTTTACGGCTTTATCGAAGCACCCTACCGCAAGGTCGACAAGACTACGGGCAAGGTGCTGGACGAGGTCGTTTATATGACCGCCGACGTTGAGGATAATTATGTTGTTGCGCAGGCAAACGAGCCGCTTGATGAGGACGGACACTTCGCGAGACCCCGCGTGAACGCGCGATGCCGCGATTCTATCCTCGAAATCGAGCGGGAAAAGGTTGACTATATGGACGTTTCGCCGAAAATGGTGGTGTCCGTGGCTACGGCCATGATCCCGTTCCTCGAGAACGACGACGCGAACCGTGCCCTCATGGGTGCGAATATGCAGCGCCAGGCAGTGCCGCTTATGGTCACCGATAATCCTATCGTCGGCACGGGAATGGAGTACAAGGCTGCCGTTGACTCGGGCGTTGTCGTATGCGCAAAGGAGGACGGAGTTGTTTCCGAGGTCTCCGCCGACCGCATTATCATCAGAACGGACGAGGGCAGGGAGCACATGTACAAGCTCATCAAGTTCAAGCGCTCCAACCAAGGCAACTGCGTAAATCAGCGCCCTATCGTCAACAAGGGCGAGCGCGTAGCAAAGGGCGACGTTATCGCGGACGGTCCCGCTACAAAAATGGGCGAGATCGCGCTCGGAAAGAACGCTCTCATCGGCTTTATGACGTGGGAGGGCTACAACTACGAGGACGCGGTACTCATCAACGAGAAACTTGTTTACAACGATGTGTACACGTCAATTCATATAGAGGAATATGAGCTTGAATGCCGTGAGACAAAGCTCGGTCCGGAGGAGATCACACGCGATATCCCGAACCTCTCCGATGAGGTGCTGAAGGATCTCGACGACCGCGGCATAATCAGAATAGGCGCGGAGGTACATTCGGGCGATATTCTGGTCGGCAAGGTTTCGCCCAAGGGCGAGACGGAGCTTACGGCAGAAGAAAAGCTGCTCCGCGCGATCTTCGGCGAAAAGGCGCGCGAGGTGCGCGACAACTCGCTGCGCGTTGCGCACGGCGAGAGCGGTATCGTTGTGGACGTTAAGGTATTCAACCGTGAGAACTGCGACGATCTGTCGCCCGGTGTAAACGAAAAGGTACGCGTTTACATCGCGCAGAAGCGCAAGATCTCCGTTGGCGATAAAATGGCGGGCCGTCACGGAAACAAGGGCGTCGTTTCGCGTATTCTCAAACAAGAGGATATGCCGTTCCTGCCCGACGGAACTCCGCTTGATATCGTGCTGAACCCCTTGGGCGTTCCGTCACGTATGAACATCGGACAGGTGCTTGAGGTTCACCTCGGCTACGTTGCGAAAGCGCTCGGCTGGAAGATCGCGACGCCCGTATTCGACGGCGCTCACGAACAGGATATACGCGCGCTCTACGACGAAGCGAGAGGCAAGCGCAAGGAGCTTCTCGGCGAGGGTGGCGAGGGCATCGACTTCACAAAGCTGGCATGGACGAGCGATTGCAAAACGCAGCTCGTAGACGGCAGAACGGGCGAGAAATTTGACTCTCCCGTAACCGTCGGTTATATGTACTATCTTAAACTGCATCACCTGGTCGACGATAAGATACACGCGCGTTCCACGGGTCCATACTCCCTCGTTACGCAGCAGCCGTTGGGCGGTAAGGCTCAGTTCGGCGGTCAGCGTTTCGGTGAAATGGAGGTTTGGGCGCTGGAGGCTTACGGTGCGGCGTATACGCTCCAAGAGATATTGACCGTAAAGTCGGACGACCTTATGGGTCGCCAGAAGACCTATGAGGCTATTGTAAAGGGCGATTCCGTGCCGAAGCCCGGCGTTCCCGAGTCGTTCAAGGTAATGGTGAGCGAGCTGCAGGGTCTGGGTCTGGATATCCGTATACTCGATGACGCGGGCAAGGAGATCGACCTCAAGGACGACGGTGAAGAGGAAGAGAACACGAACTACGGCAAGCAGGGCTTCAACGAGGATTACCGCTCCGACGACGCGTCTCTCAATGCCGCGGGCTATGACATTATCGGCGAGGATTCGGGCGAGGGCGGCATTACAAGCGATGATCCCGATGATATGTTCGCCGACGATGAGGAATACGACGACGAGGACGCGGATTTTGACGACGGTCTGGACGACGACGAGGAATTCGGCGAGCCGTCCGACCCGGTCGGCGACGATTTTGACGAAGAATAACGGTTCCGCGCCGTATGGGCGTTTAACAAAAGAAAACGAGGTAATATAATGAGCTTTAGTGTTTTCGAGTCTATGAAGATCGGACTGGCTTCCCCCGAGCAGATAAGAGCGTGGTCGCACGGCGAGGTACAGCGCGCGGAGACCATTAACTACCGCAGCCAGAAGCCGGAGAAATTCGGTCTGTTCTGCGAGCGTATCTTCGGGCCGCAGAAGGACTGGGAGTGCAACTGCGGAAAATACAAGCGTATCCGCTTCAAGGGCAAGATCTGCGAAAAGTGCGGCGTTGAGGTAACGCGCAGCAAGGTTCGCCGCGAGCGTATGGGGCATATCGAGCTTGCCGCTCCCGTGTCGCATATATGGTACTACAAGGGAACTCCGAGCCGTATCGGGCAGGTTCTCGACCTTACCCCGAAGAAGCTGGAAGAGGTACTTTACTTCACTAAATATATCGTTATCGACCCGGGTGAAAAAACGGGTCTTGTAAAGAAGCAGCTGCTCACCGAGGAGGAATACAGCCAGTATTTGTCCAAGTATGCGGGCATTGACACCTTCCGCGCGGGTATGGGTGCGGAGGCTATCAAGGAGCTGCTTACGGAGATAGACCTGGACGCGCTCGAAGAGGAGCTGAAAGCCGAGTTGGAGACAACGTCGGCAGGTCAGAAGCAGGTAAAGCTGCTGCGCAGACTGGACGTTATCGAGGCTTTCAAGAACAGCGGCAACCGCCCCGAATGGATGATTTTGGACGTAATCCCCGTAATTCCGCCCGATATCCGTCCTATGGTACAGTTGGACGGCGGACGCTACGCTACCTCCGACCTCAACGAGCTTTACCGCAAGGTCGTAATGAGAAACAACCGTCTGAAAGACCTGCTCTCCAAGAAAGCGCCCGACCTTATCGTGCGCAACGAGAAGCGTATGCTTCAGGAGGCAGTCGACGCTCTGATAGACAACGGCAGACACGGCAGAGCCTACACGGGCTCTAACAACCGTCCGCTGAAGTCGCTGTCCGATATGCTAAAGGGCAAGCAGGGACGTTTCCGTCAAAACCTGCTCGGTAAGCGCGTCGACTATTCGGGACGTTCGGTTATCGTCGTAGGTCCGGAGCTTAAAATGGATCAGTGCGGTCTGCCCAAGGAAATGGCGCTCGAGCTGTTCAAGCCGTTTGTGCTGAACGATCTGGTGCTTCGCGAGGTCTCGCCCAACATCAAACAGGCGAAGAAGCTCGTCGAACGCGCGGACGACAAGGTCTGGGATTCGCTCGAAAACGTTATCAAGGATCACCCCGTGCTGCTCAACCGTGCGCCTACGCTGCACAGACTCGGTATTCAGGCGTTCTCGCCCGTGCTTGTAGAGGGACGCGCTATCAAGCTGCATCCGCTCTGCTGTACGGCGTTCAACGCGGACTTCGACGGCGACCAGATGGCGGTCCACCTTCCGCTTTCCAACGAGGCGCAGGAGGAGGCGAGAACTCTTATGCTCGCCGCGAAGAATCTGCTCAAGCCCTCCGACGGAAAGCCCGTTACCGTTCCCACGCAGGATATGGTACTCGGCTCGTACTACCTGACCATTGACAAGGCAGGCGAAAAGGGCGAGGGTAAGGTGTTCCGTGACGCGAATGAGGCTATTATGGCCTATCAGGACGGTATCATCACCATTCACGCGGCTATCAAGGTGCGCGTTACAAAGGATCTCGGCGAGACCGTCATCACGAGGATAGTGCCGACTACGGCAGGGCGCATTATCTTCAACGAGCACATTCCGCAGGATTTGGGATATGTTGACAGAACCGACCCCGATCATCAGCTTGACTACGAGATAGGCTTCAAGGTAACGAAGAAGGAGCTCGGGCAGATAATCGACCGCTGCCTGAAAATTCACGGAACGGCGACCACCGCACAGGTTCTGGACAAGATCAAGGCAATGGGTTACAAATACTCCACGCGCTCGGGAATTACCGTTGCGGTCTGCGACGCGGAAATCCCTCCCCAGAAAGCGGAGATACTCGCGGGCGCGGATGCCGCTATCGAGAAGATAAACAAGCAGTTCAGCCGCGGTTTCATTTCCAATGGCGAGCGCAAGGAAACGTTCATCAAGATATGGAACAAGGCGACCGACGACGTGTCGACGGCGCTTACAAAAAACCTCGGACAGTACAACAACATCTTTATGATGGCTGATTCGGGAGCGCGTGGCTCTACGGCTCAGATCAGACAGCTCGCGGGAATGCGCGGACTTATCGCGAATACCTCGGGCGCTACTATTGAGATGCCTATCAAGGCTAATTACCGTGAGGGTCTGAACGTCCTCGAGTACTTCATCTCCTCGCGCGGCGCGCGTAAGGGCTTGGCAGATACGGCGCTCCGTACCGCAGACTCGGGTTATCTGACCCGCCGTCTGGTCGACGTTTCGCAGGAGGTAATTATCCGCGGCGACGACTGCGGCACGGCTAACGGCATCGAGGTCTACGAGATACGCGAGGGCAACGAGCTTGTTGAAAAGCTCGCCGAGAGACTTGTCGGGCGTTTCCTCGCGGAGGATTTCACCGCGCCGAACGGTTCGTTCACCATTTCCAAGGACAAAATGCTCACCGACACAGACGCGGCGAAGATCGTCAAGTCCGGCGCGGAACGCGTTAAGGTGCGTTCGGTGCTCACCTGTGAGCTGAGAAACGGCGTTTGCGCGAAGTGCTACGGCGCATCGCTGGCGAACGGTCAGCTTATAAACAAGGGCGAGGCTGTCGGAGTTATCGCGGCGCAGTCTATCGGCGAACCCGGTACGCAGCTTACGATGCGTAACTTCCACACGGGCGGTATCGCGAACGCAGAGGACATTACGCAAGGTCTGCCGCGTGTCGAGGAGCTGTTCGAGAGCCGTCACCCGAAGAACGCGGCGATCATTACCCGAGTTTCGGGTACGGTTAAGTTTGAGGAGATCAAGAAGACGCGTCACGCGGTCATCACGACGGATGACGGGCTTGAGGAAGCGTATGCCGTTCCGTTCGGCTACCGTCCCAAGGTTCAGGACGGTGACCGCGTTGAGGCGGGCGATCCGCTGACCGAGGGTTCTATCAACCCGCCGGACGTACTTGCTGTAAAAGGCGAAAAGGAAGTTCAGAACTATATCATCAGCGAGGTACAGAAAGTATACCGTTTGCAGGGTGTTGATATCAACGACAAGCATATCGAAGTAATAGTCCGCCAGATGATGAGAAAAATCCGCGTGCTCGAACCCGGCAGCAGCGCACTGCTCGCGGGCTCGGTTATCGGCAAGAACGAATACGCGGCTGTGTACGACGAGCTTAAGGAACGCAAGGCAAACGGCGAGGCGGTCGAGCTGCCTACCTGCGAGCCCGTTCTGCTCGGTATCACCAAGGCGTCTCTGGCAACCGACAGCTTTATGTCGGCGGCATCGTTCCAGGAGACCACGAGAGTGCTCACCGAGGCTGCTATTCGCGGTAAGGTCGACCCGCTCACGGGCTTGAAAGAGAACATCATAATTGGCAAGCTCATTCCCGCGGGTACGGGTCTGCGCGCTCAGGAGGAGGCTGCTGCGGCTGCCGAGGCTGAAGCTAAGGCAGCGGAGGAAGCTCCCATGACCGAGCCGGAGAACGCCGCTGCGGACGACGTCGGCGTCAGCGTCGAAGCTGTTTCCGAGCCGAGTGTCGGCACAGAGGCACCCAATAGTGAAAAAGCTTGAAAAGGCGTTGGTCAAAGTGCACAAAAAGCAATTGAATAGGTAATTTTTTTGGCGGCGGTTGTCACAAAGTTTTGAAAAAGACCTTGACAAACGCCGCTTTATACTGTATAATTTATGAATGTGTGTTAGTATATTTTTCTATTCGGGGAAATAATAAGCACACAGCAATAAATCTCGGAATACGCAGCGCGTATTCCGCAAATCAAGAAAGAGGTGAAAAATAGTGCCTACGTTTAACCAGCTTGTCCGCAAGGGTCGTCAGGTTTCTACCAAGAAATCCAAGGCGCCGGCGCTCCAAAAGGGTATGAACACTCTCCACAAGGAGCAGATCGACCAACACTCTCCCCAGAAGCGCGGAGTGTGCACCGCTGTAAGAACTCAGACTCCCAAAAAGCCTAACTCCGCAATGAGAAAGGTTGCCAGAGTAAAGATCTCCAACGGCTACGAGGTAACGGCATATATCCCCGGTATCGGACACAAACTGCAGGAGCACTCCGTCGTTCTTATCAGAGGCGGACGTGTTAAGGATCTCCCCGGTGTGCGTTACCACATCGTAAGAGGAACTCTCGACGCACAGGGCGTTGACAAGAGAATGCAGGGGCGCTCCAAGTACGGAGCAAAGAGACCCAAGGCAGGAAAGAAGGCTTAATTTTCCTGTAAGCTGACATAGGCATTATTTTGAAATAAAATCATTGCCGATTGTTTGCATTTGCGGAAGATGAAGTGCTTTCGAGTACCTGTGATTTCAAATTTTTGAAGGAGGGAAGTTAAAGTGCCAAGAAGAGGTAATGTCCCCAAGCGTGAGGTGCTGCCGGATCCGCTTTACGGTTCGGAGCTGGTAACAAGACTTATCAACAACATCATGCTTGACGGAAAGAAGGGCGTAGCCCAGAAGATCGTTTACGGCGCGTTCGAGATCGTTGCCGAGAAGACCGGCAAGGACGCTCTCGAGGCTTTCGAGGAGGCAATGGAGAACATTATGCCTCAGCTCGAGGTAAAGGCAAGACGTGTCGGCGGTGCGACCTACCAGGTTCCTATGGAGGTTCGTCCCGAAAGACGCCGCACTCTCGGCTTGCGTTGGATAACCAAGTACAGCCGCGACCGCAGCGAAAAGACGATGAAAGAAAGACTTGCAAACGAGATCTGCGACGCGCTGAACAATCAGGGCGGAGCTTGCAAGAAGCGTGACGATACACATAAGATGGCTGAAGCCAACAAGGCTTTCGCGCATTTCAAATGGTAAAATTAAACGCTGTTCGGCTCGAACGAATAAAGGCGGATCTCCGTGCGGGGCGTTTGCCGTCCGTATGGAGTTCTGCGGCGTTTAATTTTGAGCTGGGCTATTACGGAGGATTTTATGAAAAGAGACGTTTCTCTTGAAATGACACGTAATATTGGTATCATGGCTCATATCGACGCGGGTAAGACCACCACCACCGAGCGTATCCTGTTTTATACGGGCGTCAACTACAAAATGGGTGAGACGCACGAGGGTGCTTCCACGATGGACTGGATGGATCAGGAAAAGGAGAGAGGTATCACAATTACCTCTGCCGCTACCACCGCGTTCTGGAAAGAACACCGTATCAATATTATTGATACTCCGGGACACGTTGACTTCACGGTTGAGGTTCAGCGTTCTCTGAGAGTGCTTGACGGCTCTGTTACCGTATTTTGCGCAAAGGGCGGCGTTGAACCGCAGTCCGAAACAGTTTGGCGTCAGGCGGACAATTATCACGTTCCCAGAATGGCTTATGTAAATAAGATGGACATTATGGGCGCGAACTTTTATAACGTAGTGGATATGATGCACGACAGACTGAAGTGCAACGCTGTTCCGATCCAGCTCCCTATCGGCGCTGAGCAGGACTTCAAGGGCATCATCGACCTTATCGAGATGAATGCCGATATCTACTATGACGACCTCGGCAAGGATATGCGCGTCGAGGAAATTCCCGAGGATATGAAGGATAAGGCGGAAGAGTACAGAGCAAATCTGCTTGAAAAGGTTGCTGAGCTCGACGACGACCTTATGGAGCGTTACCTCGAGAACGAGGGCGCGGACTTCACCCCCGAGGAGATTAAAAAAGCTATCCGCAAGGGCACGATTGACAACAAGTTCGTTCCTGTTTGCTGCGGAACATCTTACAGAAACAAGGGCGTTCAGAAGCTGCTTGACGCTATTGTTGACTTTATGCCGTCGCCGCTCGATATCCCGTCCATTAAGGGTACAAATCCCGACACAGGCGAGGAGGAGGAGCGTCACGCGGGCGATAAAGAGCCGTTCTCCGCGCTCGCGTTCAAGATCGCTACCGACCCGTTCGTTGGTAAGCTCTGTTTCTTCAGAGTTTACTCGGGCGTTGTTGAGGCGGGTACGACCGTTCTCAACTCCACCAAGGACAAGAACGAGCGTATGGGTCGTATTTTGCAGATGCACTCCAACCACAGACAGGACATTGAGGCTTGTCCGTGCGGAGATATCGCGGCGGTCGTAGGTACTAAGTACACCACGACTGGCGATACGTTCTGCGATCCCCAGCACCCGATCATTCTTGAATCCATGGACTTCCCCGAGCCTGTTATTGATCTGGCTATCGAGCCCAAGACCAAGGCTGGTCAGGAGAAAATGGCTATCGGTCTCGCAAAGCTCGCTGAGGAAGACCCGACGTTCAAGACCTGGACGAACACAGAGACGGGTCAGACAATTATCGCGGGTATGGGTGAGCTGCATCTTGAGATCATCGTCGACAGACTTCTGCGCGAATTCAAGGTTGAGGCTAACGTCGGCGCTCCCCAGGTTGCCTATAAGGAGACCATTACGGGCGACGCAGATGTTGATATGAAGTACAAGCGTCAGTCGGGCGGTTCGGGTCAGTACGGTCACGTTAAGATACGCGTTACACCGAACGAAAGCGGCAAGGGCTACGAGTTCAGCAATGACGTTGTCGGCGGCTCTATCCCGAAGGAGTTCATACCCGCTGTCGACGCGGGTATCCAGGGTGCGCTCAACGCGGGCGTTCTCGCGGGCTACCCCGTTGTAGACCTTAAGGTTTCGCTGTACGACGGTTCTTACCACGAGGTCGACTCGTCCGAAATGGCGTTTAAGATCGCGGGTTCAATGGCTATCAAGGAAGCGCTCAGACAGGCGCACTCGATCATTCTTGAGCCGATTATGAAGGTTGTTGTCGTTTCTCCGTCCGATTATACCGGTACGGTCATCGGTGATTTGACTTCACGGCGCGGACAGATACAGGGTCAGGAATCACGCAACGGCACGGAGCAGGTAACTGCGCTTGTTCCGCTGTCCGAGATGTTCGGCTACTCCAACGATCTTCGTTCCAAGACACAGGGACGCGGTCAGTACGTTATGGAGCCGCACAGCTATATCGAGGTTCCGAAGAACATTGCCGAGGGCATTATGTCCAAACGCAAGCAGAACGATTGACTTTCATGGTCGTTATAAATATTTACCGAAAGTACTTGATTTTTTTACGTATTTATGGTAAAATATTACTGTAAACATTTGAAATTGGGGCGCTTCGCCCAAATTGCCTACTAAAGGAGGAAATACCAATGGCTAAGGAAAAATATAATTCCAGCAAACCCCATGTTAACATCGGTACCATCGGTCACGTTGACCATGGTAAGACCACATTGACCGCAGCTATCACCAAGTGGCTCGCACTCAAGGGTCAGGCTAAGTTCGAGGCTTATGATATGATCGATAAGGCTCCCGAAGAGAGAGAGCGCGGTATCACTATCAATACCGCACACGTTGAGTATGAGACCGACGCTCGTCACTATGCTCACGTTGACTGCCCCGGTCACGCGGACTATATCAAGAACATGATCACCGGTGCGGCTCAGATGGACGGCGCGATCCTCGTCGTTGCCGGAACTGACGGTGCAATGGCGCAGACCAAGGAGCATATTCTTCTTGCACGCCAGGTAGGTGTTCCCACAATGGTTGTTTTCATCAACAAGTGCGACGACGTTGACGGCGTTGAGTTTGATACGGCGACCGGCGAATACAAGGACAACGACGGTATGCTTGAGCTTGTTGAAATGGACATCACCGAAATTCTTGAGAAGAACGGCTTTACCGATGTTCCCGTTGTATGCGGCTCTGCTTTCAAGGCGCTTGACAGCGACAGCAAGGATCCTAACGATCCCATTTACGCTTGCATCAAGAAGCTTATGGACGCTGTTGACGAGCACATTCCCGCTCCTGAGAGAGATGAGGATAAGCCTTTCCTTATGCCTGTTGAGGACACTATGACCATTTCCGGTCGTGGTACTGTTGCTACAGGTCGTGTAGAGCGCGGCGTTGCTAAGGTTGGCGATACCGTTGAGATCGCGGGTCTGGTTGACGAGCCCAAGAGCACTGTTATCACAGGTCTTGAGATGTTCCATAAGACCCTTGACGAGGCTGTTGCGGGCTACAACATCGGTGCTCTGCTCCGTGGCGTTACCCGTGATGAGATTGAGCGCGGACAGGTTCTCTGCAAGCCCGGTTCTATCCACCCGCACACCAAGTTCAGCGGTCAGGTTTACGTTCTTAAGAAGGAAGAGGGCGGTCGTCACACTCCGTTCGTTTCCAACTACCGTCCGCAGTTCTTCTTCAGAACTACAGACGTTACGGGCGTTATTACACTGCCCGGCGGTCCCGACGCTATGTGTATGCCCGGCGATAACGTTGTAATGGACGTTGAGCTGATCACTCCTATCGCGATCGAAGAGGGTCTCCGCTTCGCTATCCGTGAGGGCGGTCACACCGTTGGATCCGGCGTTGTTACCAAGATCAACGACTAATTAACCGAATAAAGCTTGCCGCTGTTCGTATGAGCAGCGGCAATTTTTTATTTAATTAGGTAGGCCTTTGCGCCGTGAGGATTGAGTTTGACGGCAAGCGTGTCGTTAAGACTTTCAGTGCCGCCCGACCATAACTCCAAAGCGGTTTTCGGCTCAAATACCTCCAAATCGGCGAGCAGAATTTCAATCGTTCCGACGGTCTCCCCTGCGTTAAATACGGCTATGTACTGCCCGCCGTCGGCGCAGTGAGCCGTCCAGAGAACATACTCGTTTCCGTTGACGGTGCGCCGCCATACCTGATGCGAGTGCCGTGCATTCTTGTGCATTGCGAGAACGCTCTCATTGGTGAGCAGCTTCATCGTAAACTCGTCGAAGCCCGTCATTTCGCCGCCTATCATCAGTGGCGAACGGATAATGCTCCAGAGCGTCAACATGGTGAGCTGTTCGTCGTTAGTGAATTTCGTGCGGTTCGACTTGTCGTAGTCCTGAAGTATCGGTCCTATCGGCAGCATATCCGCGTCGGGGAAATGCCCCGCGCCTGCGTGCACCGACCACTTTTCAGCGCGCTCGAACATCGCATAAAGCAGCTCCCACTTATCCCAGAAATCGTCCGTAATGCGCCACATATTCGCGGTCTGCTTGTACAGCTCTGCTTTTTCGAGCAGCGCGGGTCCGGGCGACAGGCTCAGCACCATGTCACGACCGCAGCCGCGCAGCGATCTGCTCAGCATCACAAGCTCGGCTTCCTCGTGAGGAAGCTCGCGGCAGATATCGTCGACCTTGATAAAGTCAACTCCCCAAGATGCGTACAGCTCGAACAGACTGTCGTAATACTCACGCGCACCGTCCTTTGTCGGGTCGACGCCGTACATATCGGTGTTCCACGCGCATATACTTGCGGTTTTGGCGATCTCGCGGGCATTTTTTTCCGTACCCTTTATCTTGCAGTTGCGGTGAACTGCCTGACGCGGTATTCCGCGCATTATGTGTATGCCGAATTTCAAGCCGAGTGAATGGACATACTCCGCGAGCGGCGCAAAGCCCTTTCCGTTCGCGGCGGACGGAAATCTGTTCTCGGCAGGCAACAAGCGCCCGAATTCGTCCATGCACAGATCGGCAAACGGACGGTACTCATGCGACTTGGCATTAGGCTCAGACCACTGGATATCCACGACGATATACTCCCAGCCGAATTGCTTCAGGTGTGCTGCCATAAACTCGGCGTTCCGACGGACGATTTCCTCGGTGACGGACGCGCCGTAGCAGTCCCAGCTGTTCCACCCCATAGGCGGCGTTTTTGCGACCATTTTCTACCTCCCGTAGTTTACATTATTTAAGTGTCATGCGGACAATACGCGGTTTATTTCGGCGAACGCGTTCAGCTCCACCAAGCTGCCGAAAAACACTGCTCTGCCGTTTTCGTCTGTAAGAAATACAGGCTCGTGTTCGCTATCCCACAACAGGAAAAAGTCCTTGCGGCGAACCGTTATTTTTATGATGTAGTCCATATCCTAGATATTCGCCCTTGCCTCGTTGAGTATGCGCGCGTATTTCTCCATTTGAACGCGCGAGACCACAGTGTCGCGGTCGTAGCTCTCCAGAAAATGCAGCAGCTCCTTGCTGCCGAGACACACATAATCGTTTTCGCGGAGGTTGAGCTTGAGTTTTGCGTTACTGCTTGAAAAATACAGCACAGTGTCTATCCACACGTCCTCGCCCGCCGCGTTGAGAATGCTCTTGACGATATCGCGTTGGCGGCGCATCTGCTTTATCGGATTGTCCATTTGCTGCGAGGTGTTTTTGCCGCCGCGGTAGTATTTGCGCTGCTCCCACTTGTCGGCTTTCCAGCTCCCCTGAATGGTTCCCGAGTGGTTTTTCACCTCGACTATGATAAGCCCCTTATGACTGATGATGAGCATATCCAGCTCCGAGCGTCCGCGCTTGTACCGCACGGGAAGATTACAGAAAATTATGTTGTTGCCGCCGAGATGACGCACGGTCTTGTAAAGCAGCTTTTCGCCGCGTCTGCCGCTGTTCAGAACATTGTACCTCCGCGCGAGCAGCATATACCCGACGTTGCATAGAAAGATCAGTGCAATGGCAACGAGCGCGATTATCTTGTTCTCGTACATCTGCAGCAGCACGAATGCCGCCAGCAGCACAACGGGCATTACGCCGCAAATAACCTGCGAGATCAGCAGCCCGATTATTTTTTTATTGTTGGTGTTTTTGCACCGAATAACTTTATTCATTTGATCTCCTCGTCAATTGCGTATAAAGCCGCCCTTTCCGCGTGGATAAGCGCGGTATCGAATACGGGCAGCGGCGAACAGCTGCCGTTTATCAGCAGCCCAATCTCCGTGCAGCCGAGAATTACGGCTTCCGCGCCGCCGCGCTTTAAGCTGTCGATTATCCGCACGTATTCCTCCCGCGAGGACGGCGAGATAACTCCGCGGCAAAGCTCCTCGTAAATAACACGGTTTACCGTTTCAATATCGTTATCGTTCGGGATAAGTACGCGTATTCCGTTGTCAGTCAAGCGTTCCTTATAGAAATCCTGTTTCATTGTGTATTGTGTTCCGAGGAGCGCGGCAGTACTGAAACCCGCGCCGATAAGCGCGTTTGCGGTCGCGTCGGCGATGTGCATTATCGGTATGTCTGTCATTTCTGATATTTCGGGAACGACCTTGTGCATGGTGTTGGTGCAGATAACTATAAAATCTGCGCCCGCTTTTTGCAGAGCAAGCGCCGCTGAGCCGAGAATTTCCGCACTTTTCGCCCAATCGCCGTTCGTCTGGCATTCCTCAATCTCCGCGAAATCCACGCTGTACATCAGTATTTTTGTCGAATGTAAACCGCCGAGCCGCCGACTTACGGTCTCGTTGATAACTTTGTAATACGTGACGGTACTTTCCCAGCTCATACCGCCTATCAAGCCTATCGTCTTCATTACACGTTAAATTTGAACAGCGTAACGTCGCCGTCCTGCATCACATACTCCTTGCCCTCCTGACGGACAAGTCCTTTTTCCTTCGCCGCCGCCATAGAACCGCAGCTTATAAGATCGTCGAACGCGACTATCTCCGCGCGGATAAAGCCGCGCTCAAAGTCGGTGTGTATTTTTCCCGCCGCCTGCGGAGCCTTTGTGCCCTTGGTTATCGTCCATGCGCGAACCTCGGGAGTTCCCGCCGTAAGAAAAGAGATTAGCCCCAACAGCCGATAGCCTGTTTTGATGATACGCGCCAGACCCGAGCTTTCAAGATGCATATCAGCAAGGAACAGCTCCTTGTCCTCGGCGGGCATATCGGAGATCTCCGCCTCGATCTGCGCGCAGATCGGGAGCACCTCGGCATTTTCCTCCTCGGCGACGGCGCACACCGCTTTGTACTCGGCGTTCGCGTTGAGGTCACCCGTGAAATCCGCTTCGGACAGATTGGCCGCGTAGATCACGGGCTTGTTTGAAAGCAGCGGAGTGTCGCGGAGCATAGCGCGCTCCTCGTCGGAGTAGTCGTAGCTGCGTGCGGACTTGCCGTTCTCGAGATGAGCCTTCAGCGCCTCGAAAAAGTCGACCTCCGCCTGTGCGGACTTGTCGCCCTTAAGCGCCTTTTTCGCGCGGTCGATACGGCGCTCGAGTATCTCCAGATCGGAAAAAATAAGCTCCAGATTTATCGTTTCGATATCGCGGGCAGCGCCTATCGAGCCGTCGACATGGATAATGTTGTCGTCGTTAAAGCAGCGAACAACGTGCACGATAGCATCCACCTCGCGTATATTTGAGAGAAACTTGTTGCCCAGACCCTCGCCCTTGGACGCGCCCTTTACCAGCCCCGCAATGTCAACAAATTCCAGCGTCGCGGGAGTGAATTTCTCGGGGTGATACATTTCCGCCAGTTTGTCGAGACGCTCGTCCGGCACGGAAACTATTCCGATGTTCGGCTCTATCGTACAGAACGGGTAATTCGCGGACTCCGCGCCCGCGTTTGTAAGTGCGTTAAAAAGGGTGCTTTTGCCGACATTCGGCAGCCCCACCATTCCCAGTTTCATAGTTTGTCCTTTCTTTATATCCGCAGAACTCTGCATTTTTTGCAATATATATTTATTATATCATACTTTGCACAAAATTTCAAGATGTGTTTAATATTAAAGGTGTATCAAAAAAATTCACGCGGAAAAACAGAAACAACAAACCGGCTCCGCTAAAAACGAAGTCGGTTTGCTGCGTGATTTTTCAACAGGAAAATTTATTATGAAGTGTGCGGTTTTGCCTTAAACCGACCGGGCAGTTTTGCTGCCGCAAGCCGGTTATTATGGGGGGGAGGAATTATCTTACGAGTTCAGCTTTGCGTTTGCTGTATCAAGCTCCGCCTGAACCATAGCTCTGTACGATTCGCGGGTCTGTATCCAGCTTACGCCTGCGTTGTAGCCCTCTTTCATCGGGTTGTTTATGCAGTCGGCAATAGTCGGAGTGACCGCGTTATACATTTCGATAACGGGATGCTCTGTTGTCATTTTGTTGACCTTTTCAAGCATATCCCACTGCTCCTGTGTCCAGCCGTATTCGTCGAATGCCTGACGCTTGCCTATCTCCTTGGCGATCTCGCTGTCGCGCGAAGCCATTGCGCAGTTCAGATAACCCGCAACGCCCTCGGGATTTTTCGCGCCCTTTATCAGCGAAAAGCCGTTAATTCTCGCGGGCAGATAATACGCGTCCGCCTCGGGGCATTTGGGCATGGGAACGAACATAACGTCCTCCATATTACCGAAATTCTGAATAATGTTGTTGTATGGATAAAGCGCGTAAACGCCCACGGGATAGAACAGCGTTTTTCCATCGCGGATATTGGTCGGGTGAACTTCCCAGCCGTATTCGCTCTTCGGGAACGGCAGATCGTTTTCTTTCATCTTAAGCATATAACTCTGTACGCTCTCAATCATGGGATGGTCGAGATTGTGAACAATCTTTCCGTTATCCATACCGATATAAGGCTTGCCCGTTGTGAGCGATATAGCGCCCTCAAACCACCAGCCGTCGGTAGCGAATTTGCTTTGACTGCGGTCGCAGAACTGCGTCATCATATTCCAAAGCGCGTCCCAATCCCACTTGCCCTGCTCCAGCAGTTCAACGGGATCGTCAAGACCGTTGTCGATAATGGTCTTCTTGTTGTAGAACATTACGCAGTCGCTCTCAACGTCTATAGCGCCGACATAGTGCTTTCCGTTTGCGGAAAACTGCTCGTTTACGGTGCTCATAGGCTTCCAGAGATCGCTGTTAAAGTCTATATACGGGTCGAGCGGCTGGAAATATCCGCTGAGAACACCCTTCGGGAAAACGTCCATATCGCCCGCGCTGAACATATCGGGAGATTCGTCGGAAGCAACCATGGTGGAGAGCTTGGTATAGCGTTCCTCAAAAGAGGTGTGCACCAGCTCTATACGTCCGCCGTACTGCGTCTGGAACATCTCAAGCGCGACGGAGATCGGCTGACCCTCGGCGGGGTTCAGATCCCATTCACTGAGGAACTTGACTGTGGGATTTGCGAGCTTCTCCGCGCCGATATCTATTTTAGCTACCTCTGACGCGTCCGATTCGTTCATGGTCGCGGTGGAGCTTGAAGTGGAAGCCTGGGGCGGAGTGTTTGTGTCTGAGGGTGTTCCGCCGCCCGTTGAAACGGAACCGTTCTCCTCGTCGCACGCGGTGACTGTCAGCATACAGCCGAGAGCCAGCGCGGCAGCCATAATACTTTTCATTTTTTTCATGATTAGCCTCCTTTCGAGGATTTACTTAGTTCTCTTGCGCGCAACTATCATCGTGCCTAGAGCCAGAGCGGCAGCGCCGACGACCGCGGCAACGCCCTCAACGCCCGAGCTGGGGTTCTCCGTCGAAGTGCTTTCCGATGCTGAAGGAGCAGTGGACTCGGCGGGAACAGATGGTTCTGCGGGAGCGTCGTTTGAAATGGTCATATCAATAAGATTTATGCCGTGTCCCATAAGCGCCATACCCGCGATCTGAATGTGCTCAAGCTCCTCGGCGGGGATTTTAAAGCTGATAGATGAACTCTCAACGTCGAGAGAATAGCTGTCCTTGCTTTCCGAAAGCTCCGGACCTACAAGGTTGCTGACGAACGGCCAGCCCTCGTCGTTTATCATGGTCTTTATGCACCAGTACTCCTGACCGGGCATATCCGCAAGCGCCTTGTTCGTCTCATAGTTAATCGTAATGGTCGTGTCGGTCGTTACGTCCGCGAACTCTTCAGCGGGGATAGTGGTGTTTGCCGACCAGCCGAAGCCGAGATCTACATTGATGGTATACGCCGAAGCGGATACGGAAACTGCCGCAAATGCGGCCGCAGCGGTAATAACGGAAATCATCTTTTTCATAGCGGTATGTCCTTTCGTTTGCGGGGAAAGCCCCGTATTTATCGGCGAGAGCCTATCTCTCCGCCCTTTATGTTTTAATTATAGCATTTACCTAAAGAAGTTTATATCAGATTTTTAGCATTTTTATTTTCAGTTTAACCAAATATCTTGACTTTTGGTGAATTTTTTTGTATAATATTTTTAATAAGTATTTAAACAGGGGTGTGTGCGGTATGCGTTTATCTGATAAAATTTTTTCACAAATAGAGTTTGAGATGCGTGAAAACGAGCTCAGACATACTCCCGTCGAGAATGAAATGCGCTTTTACGAGAGTGTAAAGCGCGGCGATCTCGACGGCGTGCGCGCGCTTGCCACGCCGCTCGGAGGCGAGGGGTTCGGAGTGCTTTCTACCGATAATCTGAGAAATCTCAAGTATCACATGGTGATAACGGTATCATTCATCACGCGTTTCTGCGTCGAGGGCGGAATGGAGCGCGAGACAGCCTACAACCTCTCCGACCTTTATATAAGGCTGACCGACAACGCCCGAACCGCCGACGAGATAAACGAGATACATTCCGAGTGTATCACGGATTTCACGGAGCGGATGGCTAAAATAAACAAAAGCTCCAGCTACTGTTATCAGGTGACGAAATGCATCGAATATATCAACGCGCATCTTCACGAGCGGCTTGTCATCGGCGATATCGCAAACGAGCTAGGCTTGTCGGTGCAGTATCTATCAAAGCTCTTCCACGCGGAAACGGGAATGACGCTGAACCGCTATATACTGAAAAAGCGCATTGACGCGGCGTGCCAGATGCTGAAATATTCCGACTACGAGGCGGTGGATATCGGCAGCTTTCTGTCGTTTAGCTCGCACAGCCATTTTATACAGAAATTCAAACAGGAAACGGGTCTTACGCCAAAGCAGTACCGCGCGAAATATTACAATTCCGCGACGGGAATAAAGGGCGGCGTGAAATTTAATTCTGATTAAAAACGCGATATTTTTTGCCGCTTTTTTGTATATCATTTTCAGGGAAACAGGTATAATAAAATCACAGAATTAAATTGCCGAAAGGAACGTGATCTTATGAATAAATTCTTGAAAAACGGCGCGCTTATATTAGCGCTTTGCGCGGCATTGTGCGGCTGCGCGAACGACCAAGGCAGCTCCTCCACCGACAGCACAAGCAGCGTATTGACTCCCTCCGACAACTCGACGAGTACAGGTGAAAGCACATCCTCCGAGAGCTCGGCAAGCACGGAGGAAAGCACTTCTTCCGAAAGTTCATCCGAGGAAAGCAGCTCTACCGGGGACAGCAATCCCGCGCCCTCGACAAGCGGCGTTCTTGCCGACCTGACGGGTACTCTCGCGGACGTAAGCAGCGTATTCGAATGCTCCGACGGGTGGACTAACGGCTCAATGTTCAACTGCACCTGGCGCAAAGCAAACGTCAATTTCTCCGACGGCTCAATGAAGCTGAAGATAGACCTCGACGGCACGGGTGAGGGTCTTATCCCCTATTCGGGCGCGGAGTTCAGGAGCAAGGATTTTTACGGCTACGGAATGTACGAGGTCGTTATGAAGCCGATCAAGAACGACGGCGTTGTTTCCTCGTTCTTTACCTACACGGGTCCGACCGATCAAAACCCGTGGGACGAGATCGACATTGAGTTTCTCGGCAAGGATACGACAACTGTTCAGTTCAACTATTACACCGACGGCATAGGCAAACACGAGTATATTTACGATCTCGGATTTGACGCTTCCGAAGATTTCCACACATACGGCTTTGATTGGCAGGAGGATAAGATAACGTGGTATGTCGACGGCGAGGAGGTTTATTCCGCCGACAAAAATATCCCGACTACTCCCGGCAAAATTATGATGAACGTATGGCCCGGCAAGGGCGTGGACGGCTGGCTGAAAGCCTACGACGGGACAACGCCTCTTATCGCCGAGTACAAGTCGGCAGACTACAAGGGTTAAGGAGAAGTGACATGAGAGAATTTGCAGGCTACAATCACGGTGTAAATTTAGGCGGCTGGCTGTCGCAGTCGGGTTATGAAAAAGAGCACCTTGAAAATTTCATCACCGAGGACGATATTAAAAGGATAGCGGGCTGGGGCTGCGACCATGTGCGTCTGCCGTTTGACTTTAACATTATTCTCGACGATAACAACGCCGTAAGCGCGGACGCGTTCAAGTATCTTGACCGCTGCGTTTCGTGGTGCGAAAAATACAATCTCAATATAATTCTTGACTTGCACAAAACGCTCGGTTTTTCTTTTGATAAGGGCGAGAATGAGAGCGGCTTTTTTGAGGACGAGAAGTATCAGGACGTCTTTGTCGCAATATGGCGTGAAACGGCAAAGCACTACGCGGACAAAGCGGACCGCGTCGCGTTCGAGCTGCTGAACGAGATTACCGAGAAAAAATACGCGATAATCTGGAACAACATAGCCGCGCGGACTATCCGCGAGATACGCGCCGCCGCTCCCGATAATTTCATACTTATCGGAGGAATATATCAGAACAGCATTTTCGGGTTGACGTTGCTCGACAAGCCTTGCACAAACAATATCGTGTTTAATTTTCATTATTACGATCCGCTTGTTTTCACGCATCAGAGAGCGCCGTGGGTGGATACTATGAGCCCCGACTGCAAGATAGATTATCCCGATACTAAGGAAACGTACAGACAAAAATCGCTTGAAAACGTCGGCGCCGACATTGCGCAGAAATTTGACAATTTTGGCGGTGAGATGATCGACGCGTCGTTTATGAAGTGGGAGATGTTGGTCGCGGTCGAGGTTGCCGAAAAGCTTGATGTGCCGATCTACTGCGGGGAATACGGAGTCATCGACCGCGTTTCGGACGATCAGCTTATGAACTGGTACACCGATATTTCCTCGGTTTTCAACAAGCTCGGTATCGGCAGAGCCGCGTGGACGTACCGCGAAAAGGACTTCGGCATCGTCGACCCGTGCCGCAGCAAGATCGTCGACAAGCTCGTTAAGCTGCTATAATATTATAAATCAGAGGAGCGTAAAAGCTCCTCCTTTTTTACGCCGCCATTCACCGAAAATTTTTCAAAATGATGTAACATTTTCGCGAAACACGTGTCTATAGTAATGAGAGGACAACAATTCTTTCAAGTATGTACAATGAGCGAGGGAAACTGCTTTTTAAGGACAGCGGAAATCTTTAAGCACTTTTTTATTACTATACAGGAAAGGAATGACCGTAAAGGGTGCTTTCTGACGAAACAGAAAACGGCTCGAAAACCGAAAACCGTCCTGTGCCGATATCGGCTTGCGGCGCGGCTTTTTGTTACGCGAAAAAGTATTATTGTATTATCAAATAGTGTTATTCTGCTTGAAATCCGCGTTATTTTGCAGTATTATATCATATAGGAGCATTCGTTTTCCATAACCGATATTATTTGAAAGGAGTTTTGTTATGAGCAAAACAAATCAGCCCGCATGGCTTGACAACGCGGTTTTTTACGAGATATACCCTCAGTCGTTCTGCGACAGCAATGGCGACGGTATAGGGGATTTTAACGGAATTATCGGCAAGCTCGATTACATAAAAGAGCTCGGCTGCAACGCAATATGGATGAACCCGTGCTTTGAATCGCCGTTCGGCGACGCGGGGTATGACGTTTCCGACTATTACCAAGCGGCTCCGCGCTACGGCACGAACGAGGATCTGAAGCGGCTTTTCCGCGAGGTTCACAAGCGCGGAATGCACATACTTCTCGATCTTGTCCCGGGGCATACCTCCGTTGAGCACAAGTGGTTCAGAGAGTCGATGAAAGCGGAAAAAAACGAGTTTACCGACCGATATGTCTGGACGGACAGTATATGGGAGTCTCCCGAGGGAATGGGCTGCATTCGCGGAATTTCCGACAGAGACGGCTCGTGCGCGGTGAATTTCTTCTCCCACCAGCCCGCGCTGAACTATGGATTTTACAAGCCCGATCCCGACAAAAAGTGGCAGCAGCCCATGGACAGTGATGGCGCGCAGGCCACTCTGGGGGAGCTTAAAAATATTATGCGGTTCTGGCTCGGAATGGGCTGCGACGGTTTCCGCGTCGATATGGCGGGTTCGTTGGTAAAGCACGACGAGGACGGCAAGGGCACGATAAAATTATGGCAGAACGTCCGCGAATTTCTTGACAATGAGTTTCCCGAAGCGGCAATGGTCTCCGAGTGGGGTGAGCCCGATAAATCCCTGTTGGGCGGCTTTCACATGGATTTTCTGCTGCACTTCGGACCGTCGCATTACAACGACCTGTTCCGCTGTGATGAGCCGTTTTTCTCGAAACGCGGCAATGGCGATGTTTCCGAATTCGTGAAAAAGTATATCGAGAATTACGAAAAGTCCGACAAAAAGGGGCTTATCTGCATACCGTCGGGAAATCACGATATGGACAGACTTGCTCGCGGCTGCTACGAAAACGACCTTAAGACCGCGTTCGCGTTTTTGCTGTCAATGCCGGGCGCGCCGTTTATCTATTACGGCGACGAGATCGGTATGCGTTATGTGGAAAATCTCGCGTCGGTCGAGGGCGGCTACGGAAGAACGGGTTCGCGTTCGCCCATGCAGTGGGATAACTCCACGAACGCGGGATTCAGCTCCGCGCCGTCAGATAAGCTCTACATAAAACAGGACGACCGCCCCGACCGCCCGACGGTGAAGTCGCAGTCGTCCGACGAAAATTCGCTTTACAGCGAGATAAAGCGCCTTATAGCCGTTCGGCAGTCGCACCCCGCCTTGCAAAGCCGCGGAGAGATAAAGTTTCTGTACGCCGAAAAGAACACCTATCCGTTGGCATATCTCAGGAGCGCGGAAAACGAAAGGATACTTGTGATAATAAACCCCTCAGACAGAGCGACGTCGTTTGACTGCGAATACTCCTTAAAGGAGAAAATTTATTCGGTAGGCAGCGGACTGTCTGTCGACAACGGGAAAATCACCGTTCCGCCTTGTTTTGCGGGATATTTCGAGGTATAACATACAAAAACAGGTTCGGACGCGTTATCCGAGCCTGTTTGCTTATTATATCTTAGTCGTCAGCAATCGAAAACGTGTAAGAGGTAGTGAAGCAGTACTCCTCACCTGCCTTGAGCACACAGCTCCCGAACTGCGGCTTGTTGGGGGAATCGGGGCAGTACTGGCTTTCGAGACACAGCCCCGCGTACTTATCGTATTTGTGACCGCCCTTGCCCGTTTCGCCTTTAAGACCGATACCGATGTACAATTGGATAGCGGGCTTGTCGGTGCGGACGGTCATAACGCGTCCGCTCACGGGCTCGGTCACTACCGCCGCCGTGCGCATCTGCTTGCCCTCGCCAAGCACGAAATTGTGGTCGTAACCGTCGGGAAGCCTGCCATTGTCCATGTCCGTGCGGACGGGCTTGGGCGACTGAAAATCGAACGCCGTTCCCGTAACGTAAGCCATAACGCCAGTGGGGATAAGCTCGCCGTCAACCGGCGTGTATTTCGCCGCGTTGATTTTCACAATATGATCCTTGATGTCTCCCTCACCCTCTCCCTTTAAGTTGAAGTAGGAGTGGTTGGTGAGATTGAGGATCGTGTCCTTGTCGGAAACGGCGTTGTACCTGATGTGCAGTCCGTTCTCCAAAAGCGTGAAAGTGACCTTGAGCTTTACCGTTCCAGGGAAATGCTCCTCGCCGTCGGGGCTTGTAAGACCGAAGGTCACCGCCGGCTCATCGCCGTCGCTGAGCTCCTCGATAGTCCAGAGCCGCTTGTTGTATCCGAACCCGCCGCCGTGCAGACTGTTTCCGTTGTCGTTTTCGGCGAGCTTGTATTCCTTGCCGTTCAGTGTAAATTTCGCGCCGCCTATTCTGTTCGCGTAACGTCCGATAGTCGCGCCGTGGCAATAATCGCCCTTAACGTATTCGTCAAGGGTATCATAGCCCAGCACTACGTCCGCAAGCTTTCCGTCCTTGTCGGGAACGCACAGCGACTGCACTGCCGCGCCGAAATCGGTAAACGCCGCCGACAGACCGCTTTTGTTCTTCAGTGTTACCAGATGGCAGCGGTATCCTTGCCAATAGCCGAATTCCTTACATTCAATGCTCATAAAAGTTCCTCCTGAATAAAAATCTTTACAAATATCCCGCTGCCGTCGCCGACAGCGGGGTCAATTTTAATACTTATCGGGATCCATACGCACAGTGCGCTTTACGGGCTGCATGGTAGCCTTGGAAACGACCTTGCCTGCCGTCGGAGCAGCCGTAACAGTCGCCTCGTCGTCGGGCAGCATAATCACGGGCTTTGAAGATGCCGCGGGTTTGGGCGCTGCCGATTTTTGCGCCGCAGGCTTGGCTGCGGGAGCGGGGCTCTCCTTAATTACGGGCGGCTCGTCATCGGGCAGACTGATAGTCTTTTTAGGAGCTGTCTGCGCAGGCTTTGCAGTCGGCTTGGGAGCGTTCTGAGCGGGTTTCGGTGCTGCCTTAACAGGCTCGTCATCGGGCAGACTGATAGTCTTTTTTGGCGCTGTCTGTGTAGGTTTGGCAGTCGGCTTGGGAGCGCTCTGTACGGGCGCGGGCTTTGAAACGGCGGCCGTTTTCGGCTTGCTGCCGTTGATAACAAACTTTTCAACGGTCTCATGCAGCATAGAGGACTGTGTTGCGAGCAGCTCGGAGGAATCCGCGCACTCTCTTGCGGAAACGCTTATCTGATTTACCGCTGTCGAAATGCTGTTCATACCCTCGAGGACTTGCTTTACCGATTCCGCCTGTTTTGTGGACGCGTCGGCGATCTCCTCTACGACCTTTGCGGACTCGCCCGCCTTGCCGACGATCATACCGAGCATTTCCGCGGTCTCGTTCGCGATGACCGTGCCGTTCTCAACAGCCTTAAGAGACGTCTCGATAAGACCCGTAGTGGACTTTGCCGCCTGTGCGGTCTTGTTCGCGAGACGGCCTACCTCACCGGCGACTACCGCGAAGCCTTTTCCTGCCGCGCCCGCTCTTGCCGCCTCAATGGACGCGTTGAGCGAGAGTATGTTCGTCTGGGAAGAGATGTCCTGAATGGTCTTGATGATATTCGCGATCTGCGAGGAGGTAGTGTTGATCTCGTTCATTGCGGCAAGCATTCTCGACATCTTCTCGCTGCCCTCGTTCATAGAGGCAACGGTCTCCTCGGTCATTGTGCGCGCCTGTACCGCCTTTTCCGCGCTTTCGCTTATCTGATCGTGAACACTGTGCAGACTGTTATTAAGCTGCGAAACAGTATCCGCTTCTTCCGCCGCCGCCTGAGAAAGCACGGAGGAGTTTCCGGACATCTGAGCGGAGCTGGCGCTTACCTCGCGCCCCGCGCTCTCTATGTTCGCAACGACCTCGCTCAGCGACTCGACAATGCGCTCAAGCGAATGCTCAACGGGCAGATAATCGCCCACATACTGCGCTCTCGGCTTTACGCAAAGGTTCTGCTTGGCGATCTCCTCCGCGTAGTAGGAGATATCGCCGATTATGTTACGATTGAAGTCCGCCATCGTGTTGACCGCATGAGAAAGCTCTCCCATTTCGTCATTGGAGCGGATATTTATCTGCTCTCCCGAAAGATCTCCCGCCGCCATTTCGGTGATCTTCGCGCGAACAGCATCCAAGGGCTTGATAATGCTTCTGGAAATAAAGATATTTACAAGCAGAATCATTACTATCATAAATACTATAACGACTAAATTTACTGTGAACGCAGTCACTATGCCGTTGTAGTATTCGCCCGACTTTGCGCTGATAAGTACCGTCCAGCCGTCTGTGCCGTCGATAGACTCCGCCGCAAAGCAACCGAGACTCCCCCACTCGCCCTGCGGAGTAGCGTTAATATAACGCGAACCGGATTTCTGCACATATTGGGAGTAATTCGCTATGGGAGCGTTGTTTTTCACAGCTGACGCAATGACTGTGCCGTCGCTCGCAAGAATAAACGTATCGCAGGCGCTTCCCGTAAGAATGGTCGACAGTTTGGACGCCTTCATCTCCGAACAGAG
Source organism: uncultured Oscillospiraceae bacterium (assembly GCA_910579125.1). GTDB lineage: Bacteria > Bacillota > Clostridia > Oscillospirales > Ruminococcaceae > CAG-115. The sequence continues at coordinate 59,957 of CAJTTH010000011.1, forward strand.
AATTCCTCCATCTGATCTTTTTGCGCCGAGGTAAAAGTTTGAATTCGCGTCAGCGGGGGTCGTAATAACCACCGATGCGGAATTCAGCGCCGATATCACGTTCTGCGGAATCTCGCCGTTGTGGAACGTTCCGTCGCTGTCCATAAATATCAAATTGTTCACATTATCATCGTAAGCCGCAACCATCTGCGCGTGAGCCGCCTTTTCCTCGGCAGTCCCGTTCCAAAATTCATAGTCGTTAGCGTGATCCATTACCAAAATGGTAATATTTTTCAGTCCGCTCGCAACCAGCGTTGAAGCGCTGTCCAGATTTTCGCCGAGCATAGTTTCAACGTTTTTCTGGGTCTGGATAAACTGTACGATAATGCCCACAGTCACATTAAGAATGAGTCCCAGCATAAGAAGCAGGCACATAAGCAGGACTTTTACCTTAATAGAATGTTTCGCTTTTTCCACTTTAGTCAACCTCTTTCACCGATAAAAATAGGCGGCTTTTCACAATATCTTTAATATCGTTTAAATTAAACCGCTACTTATAGCATAACACAAATTGACACAAATGTCAATATTTTTTTAGAAAAATTTAAACGCAAAGCAACACAAGATCGGCGCCGTTTTCCGACGCCGATAAATATGTGAAAAATCAATCAGACCGTTATTTGGCAGCCGCAGCCGCCATTTCATATCTCGCGAACTCCGCCGAGAACTCGCCCAGACCCTGTGTTATCTGGCGCAGTACGAGCGCAAAATCAAGCATTTCAGCTTCGGGAGCCTCCGCGATGAGTTCTGTCATACCGTCGCCCATGCTGTTCATGCCGAGAACCGAGCCGCGGCGCTTGGACAGCACGCTCATAACGTCGCCCTGTTTATCGTCGGGAACGAGCACTTTCAAGCTCTGTATCGGCTCGAGCAGATACGGCTCGGCGATCTTCATACAATCCTTGAACGCCATGGACGCGGCTGTCTTGAACGCCATTTCCGAGCTGTCTACGGGGTGATAGCTTCCGTCGAGCAGCGTCGCTTTCAGGCGCACAACGGGATAGCCGCCGATAGAACCTTTCTCCGCAGCCTCCTGTAAGCCCTTTTCAATAGCGGGGAAGAAATTCTTGGGAACGGAGCCGCCGAATATCTTCTCCTCGAACACCAGATCATCGCCGTCATACGGCTCAAACTCGATCTTAACGTGTCCGTACTGACCGTGACCGCCCGACTGCTTCTTGTATTTGCTTTCGATAGTGACCTTTTTGCGGATAGCCTCGCGGTACGCAACCTGCGGAGCAACCATTTCCACATCGAGACCGAACTTCGCCTTGAGCTTCGCCGCCGTAACGTCCAGATGCTGTTCGCCCAAGCCGCCGATAAGGCGCTCATGCGTTTCGTGATTGTGAACGTATTCGAGTGTACGGTCCTCTTCGAGCAGACGCTTTATAGCGGTGGAGAGCTTACCCTCGTCGCCGCCGCGTATCAGCTTGAGCGTTCTGAAATAGCACGCCTTCGGGAACTCCATACCCGCCAGCGGCTTTGTATCAGCGGGGTCGCAGATAGTATCGCCGGTGTTTGCTTCCATTTTCGTGACCGCGCACAGGTCGCCCGCCCATACCTCGGCAGCCTCGTCCTGTTTCTTGCCGCAGACGGTGACGAGCTTGCCGAAACGCAGCTCCGCGCCCGCCGTCGAAACGGGAACGGTCTTTGCCGTCAGTTTACCCTGAACCACCTTTACATAGCTTATCTTACCGACAAACGGGTCGGCAACGGTCTTGAACACAATGCCCTTGAACGGCTTGTTCTCGTCGTAATCGGCGGGAGCGCCTTCGATAGTCTCGAGCTTTCTTTCGTTGGGAGACGGCAGCATTTTCGTTACCGCGTCGAGCAGCATATCAACGCCCGAAAGCGTGTCGTTCGCGCAGCATACCACGGGAGTTATCGTTCCGCTTGCAACACCGTCGTGGATGCCCTTTACAAGTTCGTCATGGGTGAACTCCTCCTCGTTGAAGAATTTGTCCATAAACTCCTCGTTGGTCTCCGCGACTGCCTCCGCCATTGCCGCGCGCAGACCCGCGATACGGTTCTCGGACGCGGGCATCTCCACCTCGGTTGGAACGCCCTTCTTGTCGTATTTGTACGCCTTCATGGTCAAAAGGTTTATGTAAGCCTCAACGGGACCGTTTTTGTCATATGGAACAACTATCGGGCAGACGGACGGTCCGAAAACGGTCTTCATCTGCGTGAATACGCGGTAGAAGTCGCTGTTCTCGACCTCCATACAGGTGACAGCCATCATACAAGCCTTGTTGTTCTTTACCGCGAGCTGATAGGATTTAATCGTGCCGGGGCATACTCCGTCCTTGCCGTTGACGGTGATGATAACGCTTTCGGCGGCGCGGATACCCTCGTGAAGTCCTCCTACAAAATCAAACTGGCCGGGAGCGTCGATAACGTTTATCTTGGTGTTGTTCCAGGTCATATTGGCAATAGACGCGTTTATCGAAATTTTGCGCTTTATCTCCTCCGCGTCGAAATCGCAAACCGTATTGCCCTCGGCGGTGTTTCCCATTCTGTCGGTTAATCCGCATTTGAAGAGCATAGCTTCCGCGAGAGCGGTCTTGCCGCTGCCGCCGTGACCCGCTAAGACAACGTTGCGTATGTTGTCGGCTTTGAATGTGTTCATCTGAAAAGTACCTCCGGATTTTGATTTTGAAATGCAGACATAATGCACCTATTTATGGTTTCTGCAAACTCATTATTCATATTATATAACATATTAGACAAAAATGCAAGTGTTTTTATAAAAATTTTTTGCAGTTTTCACCAATTAGTCATTTTATACAAAATTATGTTATAAAATTCTCTTGAATTGCGGAGAGAAATGGTGTATAATTATTATGAGATATTATGTTGAAATTGCATGAATATTACGCCAAGTTTGCTTTTGGATAGGTGGGGATTACAGATGATCATTTTGCCGGCGCCCGTTGTTGAGGCTCTGGAGCGCCTTGAGAGCGCGGGATTTGAGGCTTATGTTGTCGGGGCTTGCGTGCGCGAGCTTATTGTTGGCAACTCGCCGCAGGATTTTGATATTGTGACAAACGCGGAAATAAACGATATAATGTTCACGTTCCGCGAATACCGTATCTCCGACGAGGGAATGTCACGCGGGGAGATACTTGTTACTGTCGTGGGAATGGTGATACAGATATCGCCGTACCGCCGCGAGGTGGTCGGCAACAGGGTCATGTACGCGGAGGATCTGGACACCGATCTGGCGCGGCGCGGTTTCACAATGAACGCCATGGCGTACTCCCCCAAGGCTGGGCTTATCGACCCGTATGACGGGCGCGGCGCGCTGACGGGCGAGATAAAACGGGTCGTGGCTATCGGCGAGAACGTGACGGTCAATGTAAAGGTGGGCGGAAAGCCGACCGCGGAGACTATCTACGATATGTCAAAGAGTTTCACGATACAGCCGTCGCGGCTTTTACAGGCTATCCGCTACTGCTCGGAGGACGAGTACGAGATCGACGAGCAGACGAGAAACTGCATGAAAGCGAACGTCGCGTGCTTCGAATATGCGGACGCGGGTTCGATACGCGAGGAATTGCAGCGCATTGTAATGGGAAAATTTGCGGCAAGGGCACTGGAGCAAAACTCGGACATATTAAAATATGTGCTGCCCGAGATCGAGCCTTGTATCGGTTTTGAACAGCGGACGCGTCATCATGAATTTGACGTGTGGACGCATATATGCAAGGCGGTGGGCTACGCGCTGCCCGAGCCCGAGATACGTTTCGCCATGCTGTTCCACGATCTTGGAAAGCCCGATTGTATGTTCGTTGACGTCAGAGGAAACGGGCACTTCAAGGGTCACGCTGAACGCGGACGGCTGCTCGCCGAGGGTATAATGCGACGGCTGGAGTTCCCGAAGAATATGATAGACGAAATAAGTTGGCTTATCTACCACCACGACGTGCCCATTCCCGAGGACAGGAAAGAGCTGAAAGGGCTTATCCGCGAGCTGGGCGCGCCCGATCTGCGCGATCTTCTGCAATGCAAGATAGCCGACAGCCGCGCCCGCAAGTCTGACAACGAGCCGGAGCAGACGCAGAAGCTCCGCGCGAGCCTTGCAGCGCTTAACGAGATTGTGGAAACCGATGAATGCTGTGATATAAGTCAGCTCGCCATAACCAAGCGCGAGCTTATCGAAAGGCGGCTGGTGAGCAGCGATGCCGAGGCGGAGCAGCTTATGAACGCGCTGTTCGATATCGTACTGGATAAGCCGTCGTTCAACAACCGCCTTATGCTGCTCGATATCGCCGAAAAAAGCAAGTCAAAGCTGGAGCAGATAGAGGCGGAGCGTCTGCGTGCCGCACAGGAAAAAGCGGAACAGGAGCGCACCAAGCGGGAAAAAGGCAGACGCGCCGAGCCGGTATTCAAAAGGAAGAAATGAGATTTTTATTTAACTTTTTGTACTACAGACGAAGAATAATCGCCGTGATCCTGTTGGTCGCGGCGGTTTTCGTGCTGTTTATGGCGCTGTACGGAGTGCCGCTTGCGGCATACGTTTACGCGGGAACTATCTGCACGGTGATAACGGCTGCCGCCGCCGCGGGAGATTTTCGGCGGTATTACGCCAAGCACAAGCTGCTGCGCGAGTTACAGTACGAGATACTTCTCACGCTCGAGCATTTGCCCGAGTGCGAGAACGAGGTCGAGCAGCGGTATCAGCAGCTTCTGGAAACGCTGTTCACCGAAAAAACGTCACTGGAATCCGCTGCCGACAAACGCTACGAGGACGCGGTCATGTATTTCACGATGTGGGCGCACCAGATAAAAACGCCTATCTCGGCAATGAGCCTGGCGCTTCAGGAGACGGATACCGAGGAGAGCCGCGAGCTTTCGGAGAATTTGCAGAGGATAGAGCAATATGTCGAAATGGCGCTCTGCTACGTTCGGCTTGACAGCGAATCGAGCGATTTCGTGATACGCGGATATTCGCTCGACAAGATAATCAGACAGGCTGTGCGTAAATTTTCGGGACAGTTTATCCGCAGAAAAATAACGCTGGTTTACGAGCCGCTCAGGGTCGAGGTGCTTACGGACGAAAAGTGGCTGCTGTTCGTGGTCGAGCAGCTTATCTCGAACGCCCTCAAGTACACGAAAAGCGGAAACGTGGAAATTTCTCTGAGACCCGAGAAAAAGCTCTCGATACTCGACACAGGTATCGGGATAGCCCCCGAGGACTTACCGAGAGTGTTTGAGCGCGGCTATACGGGCAACAACGGACGCGCCGACAAAAAGGCAACGGGTATAGGGCTGTATCTGTGCAAGCGTATATGCAAAGCTCTAGGACACGGTATTGAAATACGTTCCGGCAAGGATGGCACGGAGGTGCTTATAGATCTGCGTGAAAAAGAGATAGATACAAGAGAATGACAAGAGCAAATTCCCCGGGACTTACGTTTCGGGGAATTTTGCAACATTTATCTTACAAAAATGTAAGATAAATGTAAGACAAATAAATAGCGAAATTTTTTCGGGTATGCTATAATAAATACAGAGAACAGAGCGGAGGGTTCATAAATACCGAAGCCGCATACACAAAAAGCACGTTCCCGAAAAATCCCTCCGCTTTGCTCTTATCTCATTTAAGGAGACTTTTATATGGCACTGCTTGAAGTAAACAACATTAAAAAAACATACGTTCAAAGGTTTGGCGGAAACAAGGTCGAGGCTCTGAAAAACGTTTCGTTCTCGGCGGAGGAGGGAGAGTTCATCGCGATAATGGGCGAAAGCGGCTCGGGCAAGACCACGCTGCTGAATATTCTCGCCGCGCTCGACAGACCGACCGCGGGAAGCGTTATCCTCGACGGGCGCGACCTCACGAAGATAAAGGAGAGCGAAATGTCGTCCTTTCGCCGTGATAATCTGGGATTTGTGTTCCAGGATTTTAATCTGCTGGATACGTTTTCGCTGAAGGATAACATACTGCTGCCGCTCGTTCTGCGCGGAATGAAGTACCGCGATATGGTGGGCAAGCTGCTGCCCGTCGCGAAATCTCTCGGCATAGCGGAGCTGCTCACGAAATTCCCGTATGAGATATCGGGCGGACAGAAGCAGCGCACGGCGGTCGCGCGCGCCGTCATCACCGACCCGAAGATACTGCTCGCCGACGAGCCCACGGGCGCGCTCGACTCGAAAGCAAGCGACGAGCTGCTGAGACTGTTCGGCGGCATAAATTCGCGCGGGCAGACTATACTTATGGTAACGCACTCGGTAAAGGCGGCCTCTCACGCGCGGAGAGTACTGTTTATCCGCGACGGAATGGTGTTCCACCAGATATACAGAGGGAACGGCACCGCCGACCAGATGTACCGCAAAATATCCGACGCGCTCACCGTTATGGCAAGCGGAGGTGAGACGTAATGGCGGGTCTGTATTCAAAGCTCGCGGCTACGGGAATACGCAAAAACGGGCGTTCGTATATCCCATATATCCTGACCTCATCGCTTATGGTCATGGTATTTTACATTGTCACTTTCCTCAGCGGCAGCAGTATGCTTCAGGGTATGGTGGGCGGCACAATGATGTCTATCGTGCTTGGTATGGGGAGTATCGTTATGGGGATTTTTTCTGCGATATTTCTGTTCTATACCAACTCGTTTCTCATCAAAAGGCGAAAAAAGGAATTCGGACTGTACAATATCCTCGGACTGGGCAAGGGGCAGATAGCGAAAATTCTCGTACAGGAAACCGTGCTTATTTATCTCATATCAGAGGTGCTCGGGCTCGGCATGGGAATACTGTTTTCAAAGCTGGCGGAAATGCTGGCGGTGAAAATGCTGCGCGGCGGCATTACGTATACGTTCACGGTCGACATTGTTTCGGTCATAGCGTCGCTGATACTGTTTGCGGTGATTTTTGTGCTCATACTGGTGAACTCTCTGCGGCAGCTGTTTTTCTCGAGACCTATCGAGCTGCTCCGCTCCGAGAATACGGGAGAGCGCCCTCCGCGCACGAATATCCCCATGGCGGTATTCGGTATACTGCTGCTCGGCACGGCGTACTTTATAGCGGTCACTATAAAAGACCCCGCCGCAGCTATCGCTGTGTTCTGGTTTGCGGTCATTCTGGTAATTCTCGCGACCTATCTGCTGTTTATCGTGGGCAGCGTAGTTCTTTGCAGAATTTTGCAGAAGAAAAAGGACTACTATTATAAGACGAAAAATTTCGTTTCATTATCGCAGATGGCGTTCCGTATGCGCAGAAACGGCGCGGGGCTTGCCTCTATCTGCATACTCTCGACTATGGTTCTGGTAACGCTCTCAAGTACCGTGTCGCTGTACGCGGCTATTCCCGATATGGTGGGAACACAGTACCCGCACGATATTACCATGGTCTTTCGGGACGACGAGCGTTTTGTTTCGGATAAGTTCATTGAGAAAACAAACGAACACGTCACGGCGCTGGGCTATGAGCCGAAAAACGGTTCCGTTGCGCGTTATGTTTCTTTCAATGAGGACACCCTTAAATATGTTATGGGAATAGACACGTCTCTGCCCGACAGCGAATTCGGCATACCCGCAGAGGGCAGGATAATCCCGCTCGACGATGCGGACGAGAACATCAAGGCGCTGAATTTGCAGCTCGGCGAAAACGACGCCGCGATATACGAGCCGAACGAAAAGCGCATAACCGCAAATCCGACTCTGAAATACGGCGGTATGGAGTTTAATATTATCACACTCGATACCGTGCCCGAGAGCATTAAAGATAAAAACGTGTACCGCACCAACGAGGACTTTGCGTTTATCTACGTCCGCGACAGGGACGTGCTCACGAAGATGTATAAGGAGCAGTACGACGTGCTTACTCCCATAAACGAGGAAATGGAAAAAGAATATAAGAAGGAGCACGGCATACCCGAGGACGAGGACATCGGCTACGGCGGCGTGTTTATAAGCGACATTTATGTGACCTACGGCTTTGACGTTTCGGAGGACATAAACGAGGTCAACAGGGTATACGACCAGCTCTCAAATCCGTGGGGCGTATTCGGCATGGACTTTATGGAGGAGGCGAACATCAGTCTCAATATTGATACAAAGGCGACGCTGGTGGAGAACTATTACGGGCTGTACGGCGGTCTGCTGTTTCTCGGTATTCTGCTGGGAAGCGTGTTCGCGCTGTCGGCGGCGCTGATAATGTACTACAAGCAGATAAGCGAGGGCTTTGAGGACGCGGCGCGGTTCGAGATACTCCGCAAGGTCGGAATGACGCAGCGTGAGATAAAATCCGCTATAAACTCGCAGGTGCTGAAGGTGTTCTTTTTGCCGCTTGCCGCGGCGGGAGTGCACATGATGTTCGCGTTCCCGATGATAGCTAAAATGCTCAATCTGTTCGATATGTACAACGTTCCGCTGCTCGCGCTCGTTACGCTGCTGTGCTACGCGGTATTCGCGGTGATGTACGTGCTGTTCTACAAGGCAACCTCGCGGAGCTATCTGGGCATAGTCAGCGGAAACGGTAAGTAGGTTAAACATAATTTTTTTGAAATTTCGGGGAGGTATATACGTTGAAACAAAAATTTGAAAAGGCAACACACAAAACAGTCGGCGTAATAATAGCGCTTGCCGCAGTTCCGATAATTATCGTGCTGGTAATAGTATGGATAGTCACGGGAATGGGCGGCAAGGCGGCAGATCTGATCGCAAGGGGGAACCATGAAAAAGAAGAAAATTATAAAAGTGATTTTTAGCGTTATCGGGGGAATTGCGGCGCTTTGCATTGCCGTTGTCGGATTTTTCGCGATAAAGGGCGCGGTCATGTGGAACAACGCCAAAGCCGCAAAGCCGCTTGATACGGCGATTGCGGAGCTGCAAGCTGCGGACGGCTTCGCGAGAGTCTCCGAACTGCCGCAGTTTTACATAAACGCTGTGATATCCGTCGAGGACAGGAAGTTCCGCACGCATAACGGAATCAACCTCAAGTCGATAGTGCGGGCGCTGCTGTATGACGTCAAAACGCTTTCGTTTGAGCAAGGCGGCTCGACGATAACGCAGCAGCTTGCCAAGAACCTTTGGTTCACACAGGAAAAACAGATCGAGCGGAAGTTCGCCGAGGTGTACGCGGCGTTCGATCTGGAAAAGGCGCTCTCAAAGGATGAAATATTCGAGCTGTATGTGAACACGATCTACTTCGGCAGCGGCTACTACGGAATTACCGACGCGGCAAAGGGGTATTTCGGGAAAGCGCCCTCGGAGCTTTCGGAGTACGAATGCGCAATGCTTGCGGGGCTTCCGAACGCGCCCTCGGCTTATTCTCCCGACGAATCGCCCGAGCTTGCCGAACAGCGCCTGAAGCTGGTTCTGGACAGCATGGAGGACTGCGGAGTTATCACCGAGAAAAAGGCGGAGGAGGTCATGGCTGCGGCATAACATAAACTTTAGGTAACACCGCATAATTATTGTCGAGCGGTTGCGCAGACAGATTTTTCGTCAGATTGTACAATGAGGACGACGCAAGGCTGTATGCCTTGCTAGGACGAATTGTGCAAGATGACGGAAAATATGCAAGCAAACGCCGACAAAGCGCGAAGCGCGGTAATTGTGCGGTGTTGCCTTTACTAAATATTCAATAACACGGAGGAATTATGAAGAAGATAATCATTGCAATAATTGCGACAACAGCGCTTATTCTTACGGCGGCATTTCTGTTCGGCTCGTTTGCTTTCGGGAACGTCGTTTACTATTACACTCGGATAGACAACACGAAATACACAAATTTTCAAAACGGCGGCGAGACGTACTATTCGTACACGCTCCCCTCGCGCTGCCCCGACGACGGCGAATCCGAGCTTAACTTTAATACGGTAAGGGAACTACGCGATGGCGCGTTCCTGAAGCTCAAGGTTTCGCGCGTCATGGGAGTTCTGGACTGGGAGGAGGTCAAGTGGAGCGACATACCCGAAACGGTCAGAAACTTTTTCCCGCAGCTCGATAACGCCTGATAACCCTAGATTTTCCGATATGCCGCAAATCTCCTTGACACGAAAGAGCAAATATGATATAATGTCATTAAACAGCGGTGGATACGGCTTTCAATAAGGAGATAAAATGATACGACATATTGTAATGTGGAAGTTTAAAGAGGGCGAATATGAAAATATGCTCCTTTTCAGGGGGCGTCTGCTGGCGCTTAAGGGGCAGATACCCGAGATACGCGCAATGGAGGTCGGCGTGAACATCAACCCGTCCGAGCGCAGCTTTGACGCAGTCCTGGTCTCGGAGTTCGACAGCCTTGACGCTTTGAAAGCGTACAGCACAAATCCCCTGCACGTTGAGGTGTCGAAGTTCTGCAAGTCGATACGCACTCAGACGGTGAGCGTGGACTATGAGCTCTAAACGCGTAACGCACGAGTTTCCGCCCGTGTTTGACGAACGGTCGCGCGTTCTCATTCTCGGAACGATACCGTCGCCGAAGTCGCGCGAGCTGGGGTTTTACTATATGCACCCGCAGAACCGTTTCTGGAAAATGCTTTGCGCTGTATTAAACGAAAAACTCCCCTCCGATATTGAGGGGAGAAAAGCGCTTTGCTTAAAGCACGGCGTTGCGCTCTGGGACGTTCTGGAAAGCTGCGAGATAAGCGGCGCGGAGGACAGTTCGATTAAGAACGCCGTGCCGAACGATCTGCGGAGGATAATCGAGGGCTGCGATATACGCGCGGTGTTCACAACGGGAAAAAAGGCGCACGCGCTTTACGTAAAGTATTTCCCCGACTTGCTGTCCGACATTTGTCTGCCCTCGACCAGCCCCGCGAACCGCACGATATCAGAAACGGAAATGTTGGAGCGTTACAGCGGGATCGGGAAATATCTGCGTTAAGAAAAGGATAAAACCATGAATATTTACGGAATGTCTCCGCGCAAGCTGAGAGATTATTTTAATTATATAGGCGAAAACTCCGCCAAAGCCGCCATCATCTATGACGGTATTTACCGCCGCGGAGTGACCGATTTTGCGGAGTTCGGCTTTGCGGAACGTATTATCGAGCGACTTAGGGCGGACTTCGATTTTGCGCTGCCGAAGATCGTTGAAAAGCGCGAGTGCGAGGATGCCGCAAAGCTCTTGCTGGAACTGTCCGACGGTGAATTTGTCGAGACCGTGCTTATGCGTCAGGCATTCGGGAACTGTATCTGCGTTTCAACTCAGGTCGGCTGCAATATGGGCTGCAAATTCTGCCAAAGCGGAATGCTGAAAAAGCGCCGTGACCTCACTACTGCCGAGATAACGGGGCAAGCGCTTGCAATCTCTAAAGCGTTCGATTGCAGGATCGACGGCGTGTCGGTAATGGGCATTGGTGAGCCGCTGGACAATCTCAATGCCGTTGCCGACTTCTGCGAACTCGTTACCGAGGACAAAGGCTTAGCCGTGGGGCGGCGGCACGTGACCGTATCGACTTGCGGACTTGTGCCTAAGATACGCGAGTTCGCCGAGCTGCCGCGTCCGTGCAATCTCGCGATAAGTCTGCACGCGCCTGACGACGGGCTTCGGAGCGCGTTAATGCCGATAAACAAGGCGTACCCGATCGCCGAGGTAATGAGCGCGGCAGAGTACTTCTCCGAGAAAACGCACAGGCGCGTTACCTTGGAATACGTAATGCTGGAGGGCGTCAACGACACGCCCGAGCACGCGCGGCGACTCGCGGAGCTGATTGGCAAACGCGACTTTTACGTCAACCTTATCCCCTACAATTCCACCGACAGCGGATATAAGAAATCGTCGCCCGAAACAGTGTCGGCGTTCTGCGGTGTGTTAAAGGACAACGGCGTTATTGCGACAAAGCGTCGCGAGTTCGGTGCGGACCTTAACGCCGCTTGCGGGCAGCTCCGCGCAGATCGGTACGATGATTTTTTTCATAAATGTACTTGACAAATCGGCGGCGCTGTGGTATAATATTATAGTGAAATATGCCGGTGTGTTGGAATTGGCAGACGAGACGGACTCAAAATCCGTTGGGAGCAATCTCGTGTGGGTTCAAGTCCCACCACCGGCACCAACTAATTGTTACCAAAAAGATATTATGCCCACAAACGGCGGTACAAAGCCA
>CAJTTH010000012.1:0-53982 GCA_910579125.1 uncultured Oscillospiraceae bacterium
TTCGGACGCTGATAGCGACAGTGACTCCGATTCTGACAGCGATAGTGATTCCGATGATGATAGCGATAGCGACTCGGATTCTGACAGCGACAGCGATTCGGACGCTGATAGCGACGGGGATTCCGATTCTGACAGCGATAGCGATTCGGACGCTGATAGTGATAGTAACTCGGATTCTGACAGCGATAGCGATTCGGACGCTGATAGTGATAGTGATTCGGATTCTGACAGCGATAGCGATTCGGGCGCTGATAGCGACAGTGATTCGGGCGCTGATAGTGACAGTGACTCCGATTCTGACAGCGATAGCGATTCGGACGCTGATAGTGACAGTGACTCGGATGCTGACAGCGATAGCGATTCGGACGCTGATAGCGACAGTGATTCGGATTCCGATGATGATAAATCTGACCAATCGACTCCTAACGAGGGAGACGACGCGGACGGCGACGATGACGAGTCTGAAACTCCGACGGCACCCGGCTATGTTGAGGGAGACGACGCGGACGGCGATGATGACGAGCCCGAAACTCCAGCAACACCCGGCTATGTTGAGGGAGACGAATCGGTTGATCCCGCTCCCGAGATACCTTTTGAGCCGGAGCCTAATGTTGTTCCCGACTTTGAAATGATCCCGGACGATGAAGTTCCGCTTGGCGATACGCCCGGAACGCCTGATTTCGATATCGGAGGCGTGGAAATTCCTGATGACGATATTCCGCTTGCGGCTAATCCGTTTACCGGTGTTGCTGACAACACGGCAGGTCTCGCAATGGGAGCGGTCGGTGCTGCGATAGCCCTCGGCTTGGCGGCTAAAAAGCGCGGCAACAAAGATGATAACAAGTAATTGGTTTACAGCCCTCCTTAAACGGGAGGGCTGTTTTATGGAGAGAAAATGAGAACATTTCCAAAAATTCACATCACGCCCAAAGGCGAGAAAGCTCTGCGCGGCGGACACCTGTGGGTGTACTCCGATGAAGTGACAGATATCGGCGACAGTACGGAAAACGGCTGTCTCGTTGATGTATACAGCGCCAAGAGCCGTTTCCTAGGCACGGGCTTTTACAACGACAACTCGAAAATTCGTGTCCGCATTGTTTCGCGCAACGCAAACGACAAATTTGACCGTGCATTCTGGGGACGGAGAATACGCTACGCGCTCGACTATCGGCGGACGGTAATGGCGGAGGATTTTCAATGCTGCCGTTTGATTTTCGGAGAGGCTGACAGCTTCCCGGGGTTGACGGTTGACCGCTTCGGAGATGTTCTTGTAACGCAGGTTCTCTCGCTCGGTATCGAGAAAATCAAGGAAATGCTGTATGAGCTGCTCGCCGAAACTCTTAAGGAAATGGGGGAGCCGATAACTGCGATATACGAGCGCAGCGATGTGAAGATACGCGAGCTTGAGGGAATGCAGCAGTATAAGGGCTTCTGGTGCGGGCTGCGAACCGATTTGCCGGGTGTTGCTGAGATCACCGAAAACGGCATAAAATACGAGGTCGATTACGTCAAAGGTCAGAAAACGGGCTTTTTCCTCGACCAGAAGTACAACCGTATGGCGATACGGCGGATAGCGCGCGGGCGGACAGTTCTGGACTGCTTTACACACACAGGAGCGTTCGCGCTGAATGCGGCGGCAGGGGGCGCAAGGCTCGTCAACGCGGTTGATATTTCTGAGGACGCTATCGAAATGACGAAAAAAAACGCCGCGCTGAACGGCTTCACGAATATGCAGTTCACCGCCGCAAATGTTTTTGATCTGCTCACCGAGCTGTACAAGGCGGGGAACAGCCCCTACGACTTCATTATCCTCGATCCGCCCGCGTTCACGAAAAGCAGCGGCACGGTGAGGAACGCCATTCGCGGCTACAAGGAGATCAACCTCAAGGCAATGCGGCTGCTGCCGCGCGGCGGCTACCTCGCGACCTGCTCCTGTTCGCATTTCATGACAGAGCCGCTGTTTCGGCAAATGCTCCATGACGCGGCGGCGGACGCGGAGGTCTCGCTTCGGCAGATCGAGGCGCGGCAGCAGTCGCCCGACCACCCGATTTTGTGGAATGTTCCCGAAACGGACTATCTGAAATTTTTCATATTCCAAGTTGTTTAGCCGATAACGGCAAAAAACAGCGCTATGCCGTTTGACATAGCGCTTTTTAATTATCTCACAACGCCCACAGGCTCGTATCTCACGCGCAGCTCGGGCATTTTTGTCATCTCGGCAAAGTAGTTGAGCGCGTCGTCGCCGTTTACGCCGTCGGCTGGGGTCGCGAACATCTTCAGCGTAAGCTCGGTCACGCCGTTAAGCGGTTTCCCGAAGAACGCGGGCATAAGGTCGATTGTTTTCGTCTCTGGCGCTTTGAAGAACCACCGACCGTTCAGCTCCAGCATAAGGCAAAGCGGCTCGTCGAACGTTATCTCGCAGAACACGGGGTTGCTCTCGAACGGTATTTTTAGTGCCGCGCCGTCCGCGTCCTCCGCGCCTCCCCAGCGCAGACGGCAGGGGAGCGCAATTTCATCGCCGACATTCGTTTTCGGCATGAAATACGGGTCGTTCAGCACCTTTTTATACTCGCGAATGATCGGTTGCGGAATGCCGATCTGAGAGTTGTTCGGGTCTTCGATCTCCAGACCGAGCCGCCCTCTGTCGCGGAACTGATAGAACGACACCGCCTTAAACCAGTCAGCCTTTTCATCGCGAATCTTTTCGTAGAAACGGCGGACGGATTCGCCTTGTGCCGCCGCTCCCGAAACGTCGCCGTCGGTGTCGATCTCGGCGGTGATCATCGGCTTGGGAACGCCGCCGTTGAGCCAAGTAAGGCGTTCATGGGTCTTTTTGAAGAGATTGAAGTTGTCGTCAACGCATCCGCAGGTGAAGCCCTCGCCGCCCTTTTCAGCAACACCGTACGGCCACGCGAAATGCAGCGCCAGATACGCGTCCGCGCTCCATTCATCGGCGGTGCGGTATGCCTCGGCAAGCGCCTGCTCTTGCTCAACAGAGCCGTCCTCGTTGCGAGCCATGCCCGCACAGAATATTGTTCTGATGTTCGGCGCTTCCTCCTTGATGATGTTCGCAAACCGCACGAAGAACGCGCCAATCTCCTCAAATGAGAAGCGTTTGTTATGAGTGAACCAGTTGCCCGTGCATTCGTGATTGATGCGTAGCCGCAGCCGTCCGTAGGGCTTGAGCTCACGAGCTATCGTCCGCAGCTCCCCGTCGTCAAGCGAGCAGTCGAGCGTCAGCGTGAGGAAAACGTCCTGTCCGTGACGGCGGATGTCCTTCATCTGCTCGAACGGCTGTCCCTTCTGCCTGTACGGGAAATAGTCGTCGTAGGGGTAATCCCACTGAAATCCGACTTCCATATCCTTGCAGGTGACGGAAACCTTTTCGGCGCTCCATTCCTTGTCCTTGGGGTAGTAGGTGTACATCAAACCGACCGAGCGGTGCGGTCTGCCGAGGACGTTCAGAATGTAGTCCTGGCAAACGTACTCGCCGCGCTCGCTGCCGTCGCCGAGATCCATTGCGCACTCGGCGGGGGAAAGGGTTACTTTATATAATTTGTCCATTTTTTCGCTCCTTAAATGTTGATCGTGACCGAGGTGCTGCCCGATGGAACGGAAACACACTCGCCGCCCGCAAGCTTCACGGTGAACGGCTTGTCGGTCTTGTCGAACGTTACGTCAACGGTGCTGCCGTTCCGAACCGCCTTGAGCGTGAACACCTTTTCCGTGTCGGTGTTGAAGATGTCACAGACGATCTCCTTGCCGTCTTCGGGCTGATAGATGACGAACTCGGTGTTTTCGAGGTAGTCGTACTCAAAGCCGCGCTTGAAGTCGCCGTAAGCGATGATAGAGTTAGGTCTTGCGAGACAGGGAAGTCCGAAATAATCGTACTTCTCGCGGTAGAAACGTCCGCCCTCGTATGTCTTGCCGTTGAGGATATCCGTCCACGTTCCCTCGGGGAGGTAGAACTCGCCGTCGCCGCGCTCATTGCAGATAGGCGCAACCAACAGGTTATCACCGAACATATACTGCTTATCGAGCGTAAGGCACGCGGGATCGTTGTTGTAGTCGACGACCATTGCTCTCATCATGGGAATGCCCGTCGTGTGGGTCTTTATCGCCTGCGCCCAGAGGTACGGCATAAGTCTGCCCTTCAGCTTGGTGAAGTGACGGAGAACGTCCACCGCCTCATCGTCGAACAGCCACGGAACGCGGTAGGACGAGTTGCCATGCAGTCTCGAATGCGAGGAGAGCAGTCCGAACGCCGACCAGCGCTTGTAGATGTCGGGAGTAGCGGTCGCCTCAAAGCCCGAAATGTCGTGGCTAAAGTAGCCGAAACCGCTCATGCAGAGCGACAAGCCGCCGCGAATGGTCTCCGCCATGGACGTATATTCAGCCGAGCAGTCGCCGCCCCAGTGCACGGGGAACTGCTGACCGCCGACGGTCGCCGAACGCGCGAACAGGCACGCCTTGTTCTCGCCATAGTACTCCTTGAGAACGTTGAACACGGTCTTGTTGTACAGGTAGGTGTAGTAATTGTGCATGGCAATGGGATCAGCGCCGTTGAAGTACTTGACGTTGGTGGGTATTCTCTCGCCGAAGTCGGTTTTGAACGTGTCAACGCCCATTTCGCAGAGCTTGCGCAGCTTCGACGCGTACCACTCGCAAGCGGCGGGGTTAGTGAAGTCGACGATAGCGAGTCCGGGCTGCCACATATCGCACTGGAAAACACTGCCGTCGAGGTTCTTCAGCAAATAGCCGTTCGCCTTGCCCTCGTCAAACAGGGGAGAGCGTTGTCCGATGTACGGGTTCAGCCAGACGCAGGTTTTCAGTCCCTTTGCCTTCAGGCGGGCAAGCATTGCAGGCGGGTCGGGGAACTGCCGTTTATCCCACTCGAAGTCGCACCACTGAAATTCCTTCATCCAGAAGCAGTCGAAGTGGAACACCTCAAGCGGAATATCGCGCTCCGCCATACCGTCGATGAACGAGGTGACGGTCTCCTCGTTGTAGTCGGTCGTGAACGAGGTCGTAAGCCACAGCCCGAACGTGAACGCGGGCGGCAGTGCGGGCTTGCCCGTGAGGTCGGTGTAGTTTTCGAGCACCTCGGCAATGTTCCCGCCTCCAATAACAAAATATTCCAGCTTTTCGCCCGCGACCGTGAATGAAACCTTGGAAACGGTATCGGAGCACACCTCGAACGAAACCTTATCCGAGCTGTTGACGAGCACGCCGTAGCCCTCGCTCGACACGTAGAACGGTATGGATTTGTAGCTCTGGTCGGAGCAGGTGCCGCCGTCGGAGTTCCAGACCTCGACGTTCTGTCCGTTCTTGACGAACGGCGTAAACTTCTCGCCGAAACCGTAGAAGTACTCGCCGACGTTCATCGAGAGCTGCTCGCGGATATAGGTGGACTTTTCGTAGCGCGGATAATCCCAGAATGTGTTGTCGCGCGTAGCATTGAGCCGTGCCGCCTTTAGGAACTCGCCCTCGTTTATTATGGACGCGCTTCTCCACGCGCCGCCCGTGAGCCGCTTATCCTTGTAATAATACTGCACATTCCACGAGTGCTTGCCGACAACGAGCTTTGTGTCACCCGAAACAAGCTCCCAGCAGTTGTCCTTTTCACTGACCGACGGCTTGAAGCCCTGATCCTCGTTCAGCTCAAACTTCGGCATATTGTCCAAGCCGCCCTTGTAGTGAACTATCGACACCTTGATGACGTTCCTTTGCGTCGAGGTGAACGTGATGTCAAGGCACGGACCGCCGAGGGTCTGACCTCTGTTCTGTATATACTGCGCGGGAACGTAGACGTTAAGCCCGTTCTCCACGGGGGTTATCTCGTATGCCTGCGACGCGTAGCTAACCTCGTAGCCGCGCTTGTTGAGCCAGAATCCGTCCGAAAATTTCATTGTATATCCTCCTTATTGTAAATGCAAAAGCTCGCACCGGTCGGCTTTCGCCGACCTAGCCAACGGCAACTCCTCCGTTCGCTTCGCTCTCCGTCGTCACCGTTGCAGGTGCGATTTATCGCTTCGGTGACTTTTGCCGCTGCGTAATTTTTGCGTTGCAAGTCCGCAGCGTTGCTTTGCTTGCTGCTCTTGATTTGCGGTTTATCCCATGTAATCGTTGTTAATGATATAATACTACAATATATTCTCCGCGTCAAATATAAAAATATGGAATACCGATATTATTCTACTTTTTGCCGTTAATAATCGTGCCGTTCGCCGATTTTGCGGTACTCGTTGGGAGTGCAGCCCATAAGCCGCCGAAACTGCCTGTTGAAATTTGACAGATTGCGGAAACCGCACTCGAAGCTGATCTCCGAAACGGTCTTGGAGCACTCGAGCAGAGCGGAGCAAGCGGCGCGTATTCTGTATTGCGTGATGTACTCGACGGCGGTCACGCCGGACGTTTCGCGAAATCTGTTCATGAAATAGCTCTTGCTGAGGTGAACGGTCGCGGCGAGTTGTTCAATGGTAATGTTTTCGCTGAAATTATCGGCGATATACTCCAGCGCCGGGCGCATCATTTCGCTTTTACCTCTTTCCACAGGGGAATGCGCGCTGATATCCCCGTTGTCCTCAAGCAGCCAGAAAAGTCGCAGCAGCTCGCTTTTCATAAGCATATCAAGCCTCGGAGTGTTGCCGAGCGCACAGGAGACTATGTTTTCGACGGTTAAACGCAGCTCATTATAATAGCTATGCGCGTCAGTGATACGCAGCGCGGTAAATCCGCCGTTCGCGAGGGGACGGATACATTCGGCGGCGGAGCGGTCATTGTCGGACAGACCTAGCATTTCCGCGCTGAACACCACAGTATCGTAGCGCTGAACTCCGCCGCCGTGCGGATACATAGCGTGCAGAATATTCGGCGCGATCACTATAATGTCGCCCTCTGCGGCGATAAACCTGTCGTCGCCGCAAATATATTCCATAAGCCCCTCGTGTATAATGCTCAGTTCAAACTCGCCGTGCCAATGCAGCGGCACATTTGAGAAATAGTCGGGTATTTTGCAGCGGTAGCAACTGAACGGAACAAGCCGCGAGCTGTGTCGTTTCTTTTCTTCGGTATCGTTGTTCATTGGTTCACCTCCTTAAATCAAAAAAGGCGAAACCGAAAGTTCCGCCTTTATGCGAGTTTTGCCCATTTACGCAAACTCCGCCCCTTTACGCCCCTTTACACAAACAGCCCGTTTACGCGGGCTGTGAATGGAAATTACGCGCGAACATCGAGCAACAGACCTCTGCCGTCGGGCGAGGGCATATCGCCTAGCATATCGGTGATGATGTCCATAGCCGCCTCGGAAGACTCCATGCTCTTCTTGAGCATACCGATAGACAGCGCGTCCTGCGTATTTGCCATAGCCATATCCATTGACAACGACGCGATAGACATTTCCATATCGTCAGCCCCCTTCCCTGTACCGGGGTACAAGACCCCGTAATTATTTGTTAAGGATATTCTACCATATATTGTGCCTTTTGTCAAGGGCTTTTGAAGATTTTCTAAAAAAAATGTACATTTTATAGATAAAATATCTTGATTTTTTGGAAATAATGTTGTATAATATAAATATTGATATAGTGGCTTATGCAAAAAAGCGGTCATTATGCGTAAATAAATAAGTAAGGAGCTTTTTGAATATGGAAAACAATATTCTCCTTGAAAGCGGTACCAACGAGCTGGAAGTGTTGGAATTTATGGTGGGTAAGCAGAGCTTTGGCATAAATATCGCCAAGGTCAGCGAGATCATGAACTATCAGCCTATGATCCCCGTACCCGATTCTCCTCCCGAGTTCGAGGGCGTGTTCACGCCGCGTGATAAGGTTATCTCTGTTATTGACTTGCATAAGGTGTTGAATAAAGATAGTGACGATTCTGCGCGTGATCTGCTGATCATCTGCAATTTCAACCAGATGGACGTGGGTTTCCATGTTTCGTCTGTTAAGGGTATTCAGCGCATTTCTTGGGAGGATATTGAGAAACCTCCGCGTATTTCGGGCGACGGTACGAATAATATCGCGACGGGTATCGCAAAGCTCTCCGACAGAATTATCCTTATTCTCGACTTTGAGAAGATAGTTTCGGATATCAACCGTTCGGCTGTTATTGATTCTTCGGGCGCAACAATGGCGGATGTTTCCAAGGCTAACAAGCATATTGTTATCGCCGAGGACTCGCCGTTCCTCAACACGCTTATACAGAGCACTCTCGCTGAGGCGGGCTATAATAATATCGTATCCTTCGACAACGGCAAGGACGCATGGGATTACATAAGCGGTCACAAAAATCTGGCGGGAGATATCCTCGATCAGGTATCCTGCGTTATCAGCGATATCGAAATGCCGCAGATGGACGGTCATCATCTCACCAAGCTTATAAAGGACGACGAGGTTTTGCACAGTATTCCCGTTTACTTGTTCTCCTCGCTCATCAACGAGCAGATGAAGATCAAGGGCGAAAGCGTCGGCGCGGACGCGCAGTTCTCCAAGCCGCAAATAGGTCAGCTTATCAATTATATTAACGAGCATATTTGATTTACAGAAATACCCCCGAATTGTCGGGGGTATTTCTATGTGTCTTATACCTTTGTTATTGCAAGTGTATCAAGCAGCTCCGCTATTTCTTCCGTAGTGTATTTTTCTTTTCGCCGTTTGAGAAAATAAGTCGGAGTTTGTACAATGTCGCCGTTTTTGCGTCTTGCCTTTCTTTTTCCGTCATAACGTTCACTGCCTTTCGGTTGCATTACTGATATTATACATTATTGATTTTGTTTGCCAAGCGATATTTCATAGCCGCATTTTGATATGTTTTTTGCCACTACATCTTGACTATTTTCAAAAAGTGTGGTACAATATAAATTGCGGCAATAGATCATTATTTAGAAAGGATCGGTAAAAATGACTAAAATAGATGTTTTTTCGGGATTTCTGGGAGCGGGCAAGACTACGCTCATCAAGAAACTGCTCAAAGATGGGTATAACGGCGAAAAGCTCGTGCTTATCGAGAACGAATTCGGCGAGATCGGTATCGACGGCGGCTTTATGAAGGATGCGGGTATCGAGGTCACCGAGATGAACCAAGGGTGTATCTGCTGTTCACTGGTTGGCGACTTCGGCGAGGCGCTGAAAAAGGTGCTCGACGAGTTTGCGCCCGACAGAATACTCATTGAGCCGTCGGGCGTCGGAAAGCTCTCTGACGTTATCAAGGCGGTAACGGGCATAGGCAGCGATAAAATAACGCTGAACAGCTACACCACCGTTGCCGACGCGACCAAAATCAAGATGTATATGAAGAATTTCGGCGAGTTCTACAAGAACCAAGTGGAAACGGCGAAAACGATTGTGCTTTCGCGCACGCAGAAGCTCTCCGAGGAGAAGCTCGCCGAGGCGATCGCGATGATACGCGAGTTGAACGAGCACGCGACTATCGTCACCACCAACTGGGACGAGATCAGCGGCAAGCAGATACTGGCGGCTATGGAGACGGAGAACAAGTTCGCCGACGAGCTGCTCAAGGACGAGAATATTTGTCCCGTGTGCGGTCATTCGCACCACGACCATGACGAGCACGAGCATCATCACGACGATGATGAGCATGAACATCACCACCACGATCATGAGGACGGGGAGTGCTGCCACGGTCATCACCATCACGACCATGAGGACGGGGAGTGCTGTCACGGTCATCACCACCACGACCATGAGGACGGGGAATGCTGTCACGAGCACGGACATCATCATCACCATGCGGACGAGGTGTTCACGTCAATGGGCATTGAGAGCGCGAAAAAGTTCACGAAAGAGGAGCTTGAAAACGCGCTGTCAAAGCTGTCGGGCGAGGAGTTCGGCGTTGTGCTGAGGGCTAAGGGCATCGTTCCCGGAGCGGACGGCACTTGGTATCACTTCGATTTCGTTCCCGAGGAATACGAGGTGCGCACGGGCGCAGCGGACGTTACAGGCAGAATGTGCGTTATCGGCTCGAAGCTCGTCGAGGATAAGATAAAAAATCTGTTTAACGTGTAAAAGCGGCTGCAAAGCAACGTGAGCCGAAAGGCAACGCGATAATGTCGCAGCGGCAAAAGTCGCAAGCGAGCTGTGTTGCCGTAACAAAACGAGCGCAGCGAGCGGAGTGGAGGCAATGCAGCTCGGCTAGGCGAACGAAGTGAGCCGGTGCGAGCTTTTGCCTTTAAATCCCGAGCTTTTGTCTTTTAAATAAGGAGAAAAGATGAACGAGATACCCGTTTATTTGATGACAGGCTTTCTGGAGAGCGGAAAGACTTCATTTATTTTGGAAACGCTGAACGATAAACAGTTCAGCCGCGGCGAGAAAACGCTGGTGATCGCGTGCGAACAGGGCGAGGTCGAGTTCGACGAGAGGATAATCAAGGCGTCGAAGTCGGTGGTGGAGCTTATCGAGGATGAGGACGATTTCAACCCCGAGAACCTTACCGCGCTCGTCGAGAAGCACAAGCCGACGCGCATTATGCTCGAGTATAACGGTATGTGGAGCTTGCGCGATATGGCGGTCAAAGCCCCCAAAAACTGGATATTCTACCAGATATTTATGTTCGTGAACCATGTCACATTTGATATGTATATGAACAATATGCGGCAGCTCATCTCGGACGATATTTCGGTGTCGGATATCGTGATATTCAATCGGTGCGAGCCGGGCAAGGTCGACAAGAAACGGCTTCGCAGAGCGATAAAGGCGCTCAATCCGCGCATTGACATGATGTTCGAGTACGTTGACGGAACGGTCGAGCAGGGTTTTCAGGGCGACGACGAAATGCCGTTCGACGTGAACGCAGACCCTATCGAGATAGTTCACGACGACTTCGGGCTGTGGTATATCGACGTTATGAGCAACGCGCCGCGCTACAAGGGCAAAAACGTCCGTGTGCGCGGAATGGTGTTCAGGGCGAGCAATATTCCGAAAGGGTATTTCGTTATCTCGCGCCGCGCCATGACCTGCTGCGCCGACGATATTCAGGTGGTTGGCATTCTCGTGAAATCTCCCGACGAAGCCAAGTGGAAGGACGGCGACTGGGTGGAGGTCACGGGGAACGTAACCGCCGAGAAACAGCAGTGCTACAAGGGCACGGGTCCCGTTATCCTCGCGGACAGCATTCTCGAAACGGAAAAGGCGGAGAGCGAGCTTGTTTACTTCAACTGAAATATTTACGGTGCGGCTCTCCGAGGACGGACAAGCCGTCGAGATAATAGATCAGACGCTGCTCCCGAACGAGGTGAAGTTTCTACGGCTCGAGACCGCCGAGACCCTTTACGAGGCGATTTTCGGGCTGAGAGTGCGCGGCGCTCCCGCTATCGGCATTGCGGTGGCGTTCGGAATGTACGTTCTCGCGCAACAAATTCCCGATAACGGGGGCTTTTACGCGGAGCTTTTGCGGCTCGGCAATTATCTGATTTCATCACGACCTACGGCGGTGAACCTTAGCCACGCGGTAAAGCGTATGCTTTCGGCGGCTGCGGAGTGCGGTAAAGAAGCCGCGCTTCCTCGGCTTTATGAGGAGTGTAACGCGATTTACAACGAGGACAGGGCAATCTGCCGCGCGATAGCCGAAAACGGCTTGACGCTCGTCAAGGACGGCGACGGCATACTCACGCACTGCAACGCGGGAGCGCTCGCCGCCTCGGAGTACGGCACGGGGCTGGGTTCGCTTTTGCTCGGTAAAGAGCGGGGGTATGATTTTCACGTTTACACCGACGAAACGCGTCCGTTATTACAGGGCGCACGGCTTACGGCGTTCGAGCTGTTCCGTGCCGGGATAGATGTTACCTTGATATGCGACAGCGCGGCTTCAATGCTGATGAGGGCGGGCAGGATAAACGCGTGCTTTGTCGGCTGCGACAGGGTAGCCGCAAACGGCGACGCCGCCAACAAGATAGGAACGCGCTCGGTCGCCGTGAACGCGAAATACCACGGCGTGCCGTTCTACGTGTTCTGTCCGAGCTCGACTATTGACTTTGACTGCGGGAGCGGCGCGGATATCGTCATTGAGGAGCGCGCTTCCGAGGAGATAACGGAGAAGTTCTTCGCGGAGCGCATTGCTCCCGAGGGCGTGAAGTGCTTTAATCCCGCGTTCGATGTTACCGACGCGGAGTTAATTACGGCGATAGTCACGGAGCGCGGTATTTGCCGCTATCCGTACACGAAGTCGCTTGCGGAGATGTTCGGGAGGAACTGAAATGACTATACGAAACGAGCGCCCCGAGGATTACAGAGCCGTCGAGGAGCTTATTAAGTGCGCGTTCTGGAACGTGAACTTTCCGGGGTGTGACGAGCATTATCTTGCGCACACAATGCGCTCTCACAGAGATTTTGTTCCCGAGCTTGACCTTATTCTCGAGCTTGACGGGAAAATCGCCGCAAGCGTGATGTATACAAGGTCGGCGCTTGTCGACGAAAACGGCGGTGTAAAGACGGCGCTGACGTTCGGACCGTTTGCCGTGCTGCCCGAATATCAGCGGCAAGGCTACGGAAAACAGCTGTTGGAGCGTTCCTTTGAGACCGCGCTCGGTCTGGGGTATGAGGCTGTCGTTATCTTCGGCAATCCTGAGAATTACGTTGCACGGGGCTTCAGAAGCTGCAAGCGGTACGGCGTTTCTCTCAAAAACGGGGAATATCCCGTGGCGCTGCTTGTAAAGGAGCTTAAAGAGGGCTCTTTGTCCGGTCACAAGTGGACATTCGAGGAAAGCGGCGCTTACAATGTTGACACGAATGGCGCGGAGAAATTCGACGCGGATTTTCCGCAGTTTGAAAAGGGATATAAACCGTCGCAGGAGCTTTTTTACATTTACAGTAATTCACGATTGAACGCGGAGAGTCAAGCAAATGAAGATAACCGTTGACAGGGCAAGCGTGTGTATGGGCGACGATGTGTTCCCGCATGAGAGAACCTATGAACTCCCCGATAACGCCGACTGCCAAGACTTGCTGAAAACGCTCAGAGCGGACGGCTTTTTCGCGTCGGTTTCGGGGAACAACGTCGTGTGGGTGCTGACGGCGGGCGACAGCTATGTGTTCGCCTATTACACGAAAACCGAGCGCTATGTGCAATATATTCCCGAGGAAAAGCTCGCGGCGATTTGCGCAACGGGCAAGCCGAAATTCAATTATTACACGTCGCCGTCCGCTTGGAAACGCGCCATGGAACGGCTTTTCGGGAGCGGCGGGCGTTGGCGTGAGGAGATCAAATACTGCGAGAGCTTGGAGGACAACCATGAAACTTAGATTTTACAACGCGAAAATACTCACGATGGAAGATGAGAACATAATCGACGGCGAGCTTTGCACCGACGGCGGCGCGGTCTCGTATGTCGGAGCGGAGCGCGCTTCGGGCGGCTATGACCGCGAGATCGACCTCGGCGGCAACCTCATTATCCCGGGGTTCAAGAACGCGCATACGCACTCGGCAATGACGTTTCTGCGGTCACTCGCGGACGATCTGCCGCTCAACGATTGGCTGTATAATCAGGTTTTCCCGCGCGAGGCGAAGCTCACCGAGGAGACCGTTTATGTGTACACACAGCTCGCCAACATGGAGTACCTCACGAGCGGTATAACTTCATCGTTCGATATGTACATGAAGCTCCCCGCCTACGTCAAGGCTTGCACCGACATGGGGTATCGGACTGTGCTGTGCGGCTCTATTAACGACTTCGGCGGCACTGTCGAGGGAATTGAGGAGGAATACCACACCTACAACAATGCGGGCGAACTGATTTCGTATCAGCTCGGCTTTCACGCGGAATACACCACCAAGCGCGAGACCTTGGAGGGGCTCGCCGCACTGTCGCAGAAGCTCAAAGCGCCGCTCTACGCTCATAACAGCGAGACGAAAGCGGAGGTCGAGGGCTGCCGCGAGCGCTACGGGATAACGCCTACGCAGCTTTTTGACAAGCTCGGAATGTTCGAGTACGGCGGCGGCGGTTTTCACTGCGTCTGGTTTGATGAACGCGACATGGAGATTTTCGCCGAAAAGGGCTTGTGGGCGGTCACAAATCCCGCGTCAAACCTCAAGCTCGCGAGCGGTATCGCGCCTATCTGCGAAATGCGCCGTCACGGAATGAGGAATTTCGCGATCGGCACGGACGGCGCGGCTTCCAACAACTGTCTTGATATGTTCCGCGAGATGTTTCTCGTCGCGGGCTTGCAGAAGGTTCGCGAGGAGGACGCGGCGGCGTGTCCCGCGTTCGAGGTGCTGGAAATGGCGGCAAAGGGCGGCGCGCTCGCAATGGGGCTTTCGGACTGCGACGTGCTGAAAGCGGGCAAACGCGCCGACTTCGCCGTTATCGACCTCAAGCAGCCGAATATGCAGCCGCTGCACAATATCGCGAAAAATCTCGTTTACTCGGGCAGCAAGCAGAACGTGATGATGACGGTCGTAAACGGGCAGATACTCTACGAAAACGGCAAGTTCCCGACGGTCGACGCTGAGAAAATCTACGCCGACGCAAACAGACTTACAGCGATTTTCAACTAGTTTGCTTCTCTGAAAATATAATAGCACACCCTTAACTGCAAAAAAGTGCATAGTTGAAATGCCGCCGCGCGCGTTATTCGGCTTCTTGTATTATTCTTTTCTTTTTTAATAAGGTAGGTCGGTTATTTTTTTTAGGATAACTGTTTGATCGTCAGTTTATCAGCTTGTTGATTTTAACGCCGTAAAGTGCTTGTGAATCCGCTCTGCAAACGGTACGGCGGTTTGTTGTTCCGTTTGTTATCTTGCTTGTTATTCGTTTGTTATCTTGCTTGTTATTCATTTGTTATTCGTTTGCTGATGAACGTGTTGATTTTTTTCGGCTTTGTTTATTGATGTTTTTTGCAGTGAATTGCAGTTTATTGTGATGTAGAATGATGAAAGGAAAGGGGGCGCGTAATATGCCGTTTTTACCGATAAGCCGTGAGGATATGCGCGAACGGGGAATTGAACAGCTCGATTTTATTTGCGTGACGGGCGACGCTTACATCGACCACCCGACGTTCGGGATAGCCATTATTTCGCGAATGATAGAAGCGGCGGGGTTCTCGGTCGGCATTATCGCGCAGCCTGTGAGCGACGCGGATTTCACCGGACTCGGCAAACCCAAGCACTGCTTTTTGGTGACGGGCGGCAACATCGACAGCATGGTGTCTAATTACACTGTCGCGTTAAAGAAGCGCAACGACGACGCTTATTCCGCGGGAGGACGCGGCGGCAGACGACCCGACAGGGCAGTCACGGTCTACTGCCGTGCGCTGAAACGGCTGTTTCCCGACGTTGAGATCGAGATCGGCGGTCTGGAGGCTAGCTTGCGGCGGTTCGCGCACTACGACTACTGGAGCGACAGCGTAATGCCGTCCGTTCTCGTCGACAGCGGCGCGGACTTTCTGATGTACGGCATGGGCGAGGTTACGCTTTCGGAAATGCTGAACAGGTTCAAGCAAGGGCAGAAGCTCGCCGATATGCACGACCTGCGCGGTATCTGCTACCTCACCAAGCCCGAAAACACGCCGCTCGGCGCGGTGCAGTGCGACAGCTTTGAGATAGTCCGCGAAAACAAGAAAGCCTACGCAAAGGCTTGCCGCAAGCAGTACGACGAGCAGGACGAGGTCTACGGGCGCACGATAGTTCAGCGGCACGGTAATGTGATGCTCGTCCAGAATCCGCCGCAGCGCTCGGTCACGCAAGCGGAGTTCGACTACGCTTACGAGCTGCCGTACATGAGGATGTACCACCCCGTCTACGAAAAGAACGGCGGCGTTCCCGCGATACAGGAAGTCGAGTTCTCGATAACGCACAACAGGGGCTGTTTCGGGTTCTGTAACTTTTGCTCGATAGCGCTCCATCAGGGGCGTAAGGTCGTGACGAGGAGCGGGGATTCCGTCTACAACGAGGCGGTCATGCTCTCCGAGAAGCCGAACTTCAAGGGCTACATTCACGACGTGGGCGGTCCGACCGCGAATTTCCGTCACCCGTCCTGCGACAAACAGGAGGAGCACGGGCTCTGCAAGGGCAGAAAGTGCCTTGCGCCCGAGCCGTGCAAAAACGTCAACGCCGACCATTCCGATTATATTCATCTGTTAAGGCGGCTGAGGGCGATAAAGGGCGTGAAAAAGGTGTTTATCCGCTCGGGGATCCGATTTGACTATATGCTGCTGGAGAAGAACGGCGCGTTCCTCGATGAGCTGGTAGCGAACCACGTCAGCGGACAGCTTAAGGTCGCTCCCGAGCACGCGAGCAACAAGGTTCTCGACAAAATGGGAAAGCCGCATATCGAGGTGTACGAGGAGTTTGAGCGGCGGTTCTACGCGTCGACGAAAAAGTGCGGCAAGGAGCAGTATCTTGTGCCGTATCTGATGAGCTCACACCCGGGCTGCACGCTCGCCGAGGCGATAGAGCTCGCGGTATTCGAGAAGCGCCACGGCATACGCCCCGAACAGGTACAGGACTTCTACCCGACCCCGGGAACTATTTCCACGGCAATGTTCCATACGGGGCTCGACCCGTATACAATGGAGCCCGTTTTCGTGCCGAGAACGTCCGAGGAAAAGGCTATGCAGAGGGCGCTGCTGCAATACTTCAAGCCGCAGAACCGCGATTTGGTGGAAAAGGCGCTCCGCATAGCCAAGCGCACCGACCTGATAGGTTACGGAAAGGACTGTCTGATACCGCCGTCAACCAAGCCGCAGAACGCCGGACACAACGAACGTCGCAGTAAGCGGCGAAAAAAATAAAGCGGCGTATTAAAGCCGCAGCGGCAAAAGGCGCAAGCGAGCGGAGCTGAGGCAATGCTGCTCGGCTAGGTCGCGCGAAGCGTGACCGGTGCGAGCTTTTGCTTTTAAATAAATCCGCTATCGTCGACATTAAGGGAAGAACAGAACATGAAAATTTTAGTTACGGGCGGCACGGTGTTCGCGAGCCGCTTTACCGCCGAATATTTCGCGCGGCGCGGTCACGAGGTGTACGCGCTCAACCGCGGCAGCCGTGTGCAGTCCGAGGGCGTAACGCTCGTCAAGGCGGACAGGCACGCGCTCGGCGGCGCTCTGAAAGGGCGTTTCGACGTGGTTATCGACGTTTGCGCGTATAATGCTGTTGATATTGATAACCTGTTGGACGGTTTGGGAGAATTTGGCAGTTACATAATGGTGAGCTCCTCGGCGGTGTACCCCGAGACATTGCCGCAGCCGTTCCGTGAGAACCAACAGGTCGGCGCGAACGCGGTCTGGGGCAAGTACGGCACGGACAAGACAGCCGCCGAGAGGGCGCTTTCGGAGCGCGTTCCCGAGGCGTACATACTCCGACCGCCGTATCTGTACGGGCGAATGAACAATTTGTACCGTGAAGCGTTTGTGTTTGAGTGCGCCGAGCGCGGTCTCCCGTTCTGCTTGCCGCCGAACGGAGAGCTGCAATTTTTTGACATTGAGGACTTGTGCCGTTTCATGGAGATACTACTTGAAAAGCGCCCCGAACGGCGCGTTTTTAACGTCGGCAATCCCGAGAGTGTCACGGTCGCTGACTGGGTACGTCTTTGTTACGGCGTTCTCGGGAAAGTGCCCGAGCTTGTTCAGGTCGGCGGGGATGTTCCTCGGCGCAGTTACTTCCCGTTCTACGACTACGATTACAGGCTCGACGTGACGGAGATGTCACGGCTTATGCCCGAGGTGAAGCCCTTGGAGCTCGGCTTGCGGCAGTCGTATGAGTGGTTCGCCGCGAACAGGGAACAGGTCGCGCGCAAGCCGCTGTTGGAGTTTATCGAGAAAAACGGGTTGTACAAAATATACAAAATTCAACCGTGATTTTCTACTCCGAGCAATTAAAAACACGTTTTTTCACAATATGTATTGTAGTTGAGCGGAAAAAGGTGTATAATTGTGGTTGGTAAAAAATGTGTAGAAAAAGGCAACGTTATAATATTGCAGCAAAAGCGCTTAAGTCAAGAGCGACAAACATTCGGCGCAGCGGCAAAAGTCGCAAGCGCCAGTGACGACGAAGCGGAACGGAGTGAAGCGGAGGAGTTACCGTCGGCTAGTGAGCGAAGCGAACGGTGCGAGCTTTTGCCTTTAAATCCCGAGCTTTTGCTATTCAAATAAGGAGATAAAATGAAGAGAGAAGATTTAAGGAACATTGCGATAATAGCACACGTCGACCACGGCAAGACAACGCTGGTCGACGAAATGCTCAAACAGGGCGGAGCGTTCCGCGAGAACCAAGCGGTTGCCGACCGCGTTATGGACAACAACGACCTCGAGCGGGAGCGCGGCATTACGATACTCGCGAAGAATACTTCATGTATGTACAACGGCGTGAAAATAAATATCGTCGACACCCCCGGTCACGCGGATTTCTCGGGCGAGGTGGAGCGTATACTGAAAATGGTGAACGGCGTTCTGCTGTTGGTCGACAGCTTTGAGGGTACTATGCCGCAGACGCGTTTCGTACTGCAAAAGGCTCTGGAGCTCGGTCATAAGATAATCGTCGTCGTGAACAAGACCGACCGCCCTGACGCGCGTAATCACGAGGTGGTCGACGAGGTTCTGGAGCTGCTGCTCGACCTCGACGCGACAGAAGAACAGCTCGACAGCCCCGTTGTGTTCTGCTCTGGAAGGCTCGGCTGCTCGTCCTACGACCCCGACAATATGGGCACGGACTTTAAGCCGCTGTTCGACAAGATACTGGAGCATATCGACCCGCCCGAGGGCGACGGCGAGGGCGATTTGCAGCTGTTGGTTTCGTCTATCGACTACAATGACTATGTCGGCAGAATTGCCGTCGGACGTATCGAGCGCGGTTCGATAAAGCAGAACCAAGAGGTCATGGTGTGCGATTATCATGAACGCACCGCGCCGTTCAAGGCAAAGGTGGTGTCGCTGTATCAGTTCGAGGGCTTAAACAAGACCCCGTGCGAGACCGCAAGCGTGGGCGATATCGTGTGCATTTCGGGTATCGAGGGCATTACTATCGGGCAGACGATAACCGCCGTTTCCAATTCCGAGCCGCTGCCGTTCGTTAAGATCTCCGAGCCGACTGTCGAGATGACATTCTCCGTCAATTCCTCGCCGTTCGCGGGTCGCGAGGGCAAGTTTGTGACTTCGCGGCAGATACGCGAGCGCCTTATTAAGGAAACGCTGAAAGACGTTTCGCTCCGCGTTTCCGACAGCGAAACGACCGACGCAATGAACGTCGCGGGGCGCGGCGAAATGCACCTGTCGATACTTATCGAGACCATGCGCCGCGAGGGCTACGAGCTGTCGGTTTCAACGCCGAGAGTATTGTACAAGGAGATAGACGGGCAGAAGTGCGAGCCTGTGGAGCGCCTTGTTATCGACGTTCCCGAGACAGCGGTCGGCTCGGTCATGGAGAAAATGGGGCAGCGCAAGGGCGAGATGATAGGAATGCACCCCGTCGGCTCGCGCACGCGGCTGGAGTACCTTATTCCGTCGCGCGGACTGTTCGGTTACAGGAGCGAGTTCATGACCGACACAAAAGGCGAGGGCGTGATGAACGCGGTGTTCGAGGGCTACAAGCCGTACTACGGCGATATTCCGCGCAGAACGGTCGGTTCGCTTGTCGCTTGGGAAACGGGCACGGCGGTCACCTACGGGCTGTTCAACGCGCAGGAGCGCGGCACGCTGTTTATCGACGCGGGCGTTCCCGTGTACGAGGGAATGATCGTCGGCGTTTCTCCGAAGGCGGGCGATATTGTGGTCAACGTCTGCAAGAAAAAGCACCTCACAAACACGCGCGCAAGCGGCTCGGACGACGCGCTGAAGCTCATTCCCTATAAGCAGATGAGCCTTGAGGAGAGCTTGGAGTTTATTCAGGACGATGAGCTTGTCGAGGTCACGCCGAAGAATATCCGTATCAGAAAAACAATCCTTGAGCGTGATCTCAGACTTAAAGCCGAGGCAAAACAGAAAAAGAATTGACGGAGGAAGTTATGATAACTCTGCACGTTCCCGAATACAACGAGCTTCGGTATCGTCAAAGGCTGCTCGCCGACCCCGATACCATGAGCTATAACAAGGGGTACGGCAGTGAAAACGGCTGCATTGATTTCCCCGAGGAGAAGTGGCAGTCGTGGTACAGTCGATGGACGGCGGGAACGTCAGAAAGATTTTACGCGTATATTGTACTCGACGGTGAGTTTATCGGCGAGGTAAATCTTTATAAAAACCGCGATAAAGATTTGTATGGCGGCTGTTATGAAATGGGTATCGTTATCGAGAGCCGTTACCGCGGAAAAGGTTACGCGACGAAAGCGCTTGATATGCTGCTCGAAACTGCATTTGAAGAGCTTGGCGCGGCGCGCGTTCACAATGAGTTTGAGGGCTTTCGCACCGCTGCTCTCCGTTTGCACTTAAACGCCGGTTTTTCGGTTGACGCAGAGGAGGGGAATATCGTTCGGCTTTCACTTACAGCGGCGCGATACCGTCAAAAACAATAGTATTAACGCACACGGCTGTTCGTGTGCGTTTTAAACAGGGAGATGATTAGTTTGGCTAAGGATATGACAAAGGACATGACCAAGGGCGCGGTCGCGCCGATATTGCTGAAATTCTCACTTCCTCTGTTGGTGAGCGTTATCTTCCAACAGATGTACAATATCGCCGACAGCATGATAGCGGGGCGGCTCATCAACAACGACGCGCTCTCGGCTATCGGCGCGTCCTACCCGATAACGATGATATTTCTCGCGATCGGCACGGGCATGAACATCGGCTGCTCGGTCATGATATCGACATTTTTCGGCGCAAAGGACTTCAAACAGATGAAAACCGCCGTCTACACCTCGCTCATCTCAACGGGCGTGCTGGCGGTGGTGCTGACGGTTGTCGGATATTTCACAAGCGGATTTTTTCTGAAAATTCTCGGCACGGACGACAGCATTTTCGCCGACTCTCAGACCTACCTCAACATCTACGTTTTCGGACTGTTGTTCCTGTTCATCTACAACATCTGCACGGGAATATTCACCGCGCTCGGCGACAGCAAAACGCCGCTCTACTTCCTGATAGGCTCGTCAATCGGCAACATCGGAATGGATCTGCTGTTCGTCGCGGTGTTCAAAATGGGCGTTGCGGGCACGGCTTGGGCAACGTTCATCTGTCAGGGCGTTTGCTCGGTGCTTGCGTTTATCGTGCTGATACGCCGCGTTTCGCGTATTCAAAGCGAAAAATTCCGTCTGTTCGAGTGGCTAATGCTCGGCAAGATAGCGACGCTGTCAGTTCCCAGTATTTTACAGCAGAGCTTTGTTTCGGTCGGACAGTTATTCATACAAAGTCTCGTGAACGACTGCGGCACGGACGTTGTCGCGGGCTACGCGTCTGCAATAAAGCTGAACACGTTCGCGATAACCTGTTTCTCGACGGTCGGCACCTCGGTATCCAACTTCACTGCCCAGAACATCGGCGGCAAGGAGTTTGGCAGAGTGCGCAAGGGCTTTCGCGTGGGAGCGGCGGCTGCGGTCGTAATTGCGGCGGCGTTCGCGGTATGCTATGTGGTGTTCTCGAAGAACCTTATCTACCTGTTCATGGACAGCACAAACGCCGATACTTCGTCGGCTGCTGCGGCGGGACAGGAGTTCCTGATGACCGTCGCGCCGTTCTACCTCGCGGTTACGGTCAAGCTTGTCGCGGACGGCGTACTGCGCGGCGGCAGACGAATGGCGGCGTTTATGGTGACGACATTCAGCGACCTGATACTCCGCGTGGCGTTTGCGTTTATCTTGAAGCCGACGTTCGGCGCAAAGGGGATATGGCTGTCGTGGCCTGTCGGGTGGACGACAGCGGCGGTCATCTCGCTTGTAATGTATCTTGTGTACATACGGAAACTTTGCCCGAGAAAAAAGGAGACATAATTTATGTATTATGACGAATATGCGCCAACAAACAATGCTGTTGAACGCTTAAAAATGATATTTAGTCCCCAAACAGGTGCATTCAGCGAATTTATATCCAAAGCTCGGGAAAGCGGTGTGATTCTTCGCGGCGTGAAAATTTTAGTAAACGGAACATGGCTTACAACACCCGATAAACCTTATAGTGTGCTTAGTTTGTTTTTTGCCGATGATGAAACGGCGTTGAATTACGGCGCGGAGATAACGAACAGACTTAAAGAAAAAACATTTGAAGAGATTATGGCAGCAAGAAGAGCAAGGTATCCGACAGTGACAAAAAATCATGCAATGATGAAAGCTCTTTTGCGGGATTGTTTTAAAAAGTTCCCCGAGGATTACAACAAGCTGAACAAGGATATTCATATATTAGCATACAGAGCCGAGGACTTCGCGCTGCGGATATTTGCCGATGTCAGAAAAGAGGAGATTGGAGCTGCTTTGTGTGATTTGGGCTTTGAGACTCACGAGGTGTATTCTTCAAGCGAGCCTGCCGTGAATGTTGTTCTGCGTGAGTGGGAATACAAACAAAAGCGTTCCCAGCTTGAGCTTGCCGAATGTAAAATTATGGAAATTGCAGCAGGTTTTCTGGAAAGTATATTCGAGAAAGAATATGAAAACACACTTAAAGTGAACATTTTTCCGCATACTTATCACGGTTATCAATGTGGAGGAATCCAGCGTGAGGATTGAGAAAATAATAAAATGACTGAAATAACGATACAAAAAAACGACGCGGGGCAGCGCGCCGACCGCTTTCTCGCGAAAGCGTACCCGAATTTGAAAACGCCGCTCGTATGCAAGCTCATGCGCAAGAAGCGTATCAAGCTGAACGGCGCGAGGGTCGAGCCGAACGCGATACTTAAGGAGGGCGACATGTTCCGTTTTTATCTGAGCGACGAGCTGCTCTCAAAGACGGTCGAGACGGATTTCCGCGATATTTCCGCGGAAATAAACGTTGTCTATGAGGACGAAAATATTCTGTTGGTGAATAAACCCGCGGGTCTGGTTGTTCACGAGGACAACGACAACACCGCCGACACGCTTATAAACCGCGTGTTGAGCTATCTGTACGGCAAGGGCGGGTTCGACCCCGACCGCGAGAACAGCTTCACGCCCGCGCTTGTGAACCGTATCGACCGCAACACGAGCGGAATCGTTATTGCCGCCAAGAACGCTGAGAGCCTCCGCGTGCTCAACCAAAAGGTGCGCGACAGGGAAGTGCGGAAACTGTACTTGTGCGCCGTGAGGGGCATGCCCGAGCCGAAAGCGGCGACGCTCACAGCGTATCTGCGCAAGCTCCCTGAGGAGAACAGGGTGCTCATCTCGGACAAGCCGCGCCCCGAGCACCTCACGATAAGGACGAAGTACCGTGTACTGGAGAGCAGGGGGGAACTGTCGCTAGTCGAGGTCGACTTGCTGACGGGACGTACCCACCAGATACGCGCCCATTTCGCGCATATCGGACACCCGCTGCTCGGCGACGGCAAATACGGCGAGAACGCGTTCAACAAGCGGTACGGCGCGAAATTTCAGGCGCTCTGCTCGTACAAGCTGAAATTCACGTTCACCACCGACGCGGGCTGTCTGGAGTACCTCAACGGTCGGGAGTTCGCCGTCGGGGAAAAACTTTGGTTCACGGAGCTGTTCAAGTGACAAAATATTGTAGATAAATAAGGCATACAGCCATATATAAAGTGGCATAGCAGAGAGTTGTTTGTTAAAATTGCACAAAATCAACAATCGAAAATTTACACGGTTTCGTTGGAAAATTCGGCAAAATCACTTGATAAAATTGTTAAAATTTAGTATAATATTACTTGATAGGTAATATCACGCGGTTTACCGCGAAAAAATTATAACTTTCAGGAGGATGATTCCAATGGCAGTTAAAGTTGCAATCAATGGTTTCGGAAGAATAGGACGCCTTGCGTTCAGACAGATGTTCGGCGCTGAGGGCTACGAGGTAGTGGCTATCAACGATCTGACAAAGCCCTCTATGTTGGCTAACCTTTTAAAGTATGACACCGCGCAGAAAGGTTACTGCGGCGTTATCGGCGAGAACCTTCACACGGTTTCCGCTGACGATGAGGCTAACACGATTACAGTAGACGGCAAGACCCTTAAAATCTACGCTGAAAAGGACGCTAAGGATTGTCCTTGGGGCGATCTCGGCGTTGATGTAGTTCTCGAGTGCACAGGCTTCTACTGCTCCAAGGAGAAGAGCATGGCGCACATCAACGCGGGCGCTAAGAAGGTCGTTATTTCCGCTCCCGCGGGCAACGACCTCAAGACTATCGTATTCTCCGTAAACGAGGGTACGCTCACCAAGGACGACCAGATCATTTCCGCTGCGTCGTGCACGACCAACTGTCTCGCTCCCATGGCTAAGGCTCTCAACGACTACGCTCCTATCCAGAGCGGTATCATGAGCACTATCCACGCTTACACGGGCGACCAGATGATCCTCGACGGTCCGCACAGAAAGGGCGACCTCAGACGTGCAAGAGCGGGCGCTGCCAACATCGTTCCCAACTCCACGGGCGCTGCAAAGGCTATCGGTCTCGTTATCCCCGAGTTGAACGGCAAGCTCATCGGTTCCGCACAGCGCGTTCCCGTTCCCACCGGCTCGACAACTATCCTTACCGCTGTCGTTAAGGGCGCTGACGTTACCAAGGACGGCATCAACGCTGCTATGAAGGCTGCTGCTTCCGAGAGCTTCGGCTACAACGAGGATCAGATCGTTTCCTCTGACGTTATCGGTATGAGATACGGTTCGCTGTTCGACGCTACTCAGACCATGGTTTCCAAGGTTGCTGACGATCTCTACGAGGTTCAGGTTGTTTCTTGGTATGACAACGAGAACTCCTACACCTCTCAGATGGTTAGAACCATTAAGTACTTCGCAGAGCTTTAATGGGCTGCGGAACGGCATAACAATAAAGGCTGCGTTTAGGCGCAGCCTTTTTATTTGGCAGGAACTTTTCGGGGTAGTTTTTCGTGAGGATTATACAAGAATGCCGATTTTGTGTTGACATTTTTTAGCATATATGATATAATTATTAAAACAAATTATACGAAAGGAGTTTATGCATGAAAACGATAACATTGGGCAGCACGGGGATAATCACGCCGCAGAACGCTTTCGGGGCGCTGCCCGTTCAGAGAGCGGACAAGCAGACGGCGGTAAAGCTGCTGCAAAGAGCCTACGAGGGCGGCATTACGTTCTTCGACACGGCGCGGGCGTACTCCGACAGCGAGGAGAAGATCGGCGCGGCGCTATCCGACGTGCGCAAAAACATCTTCATCGCGACAAAAACCATGGCTCGCGATACCGAGCAGATGAAATCGCAGCTCGAGACCTCGCTGAAAACGCTTAAAACCGACTACATAGATATTTATCAGTTCCACTGCGCGGGGCAGTGCTTCCGCCCCGGCGACGGCACGGGAATGTATGAGCTTATGGAGGACTTCAAGCGTCAGGGAATGATACGTCACATCGGCATAACGGCGCATAAAATAGGCGTTGCCGAGGAGTGCGTTGAATCAGGACTGTATGAAACGCTGCAATTTCCGTTCAGTTATCTGTCGTCGGAGCGCGAGCTTTCGCTTGCCGACAAGTGCCGCGAAAAGAATATGGGCTTTATTGCGATGAAGGCTCTCGCAGGCGGTATGATAACGAATTCGAGGGTTGCCTGCGCGTTTATCGGGCAATACGATAACGTTCTGCCAATCTGGGGTATCCAGCGTGAGAGCGAACTCGAGGAGTGGCTTTCGTTCATGAACGAAACTCCCAAAATGACCGACGGGATACGCGCGGAAATTGAGCGCGACAAACAGCAGCTCGGCGGTAATTTCTGCCGCGGCTGCGGCTACTGTATGCCGTGCCCTATGGGCATACAAATCAACAATTGCGCGAGAATGTCGCTTATGCTGCGCCGCGCCCCGTCCGACAACTGGCTCTCGGAGGAATGGCGGAGCAATATGAAGCAGATCGAAAGCTGCGTAAACTGCGGACAGTGCAAATCCAAGTGCCCCTACGAGCTGGACACTCCCGCGCTGCTTAAAGAAAACTATGCGGATTACGTCAAGGTGCTTGCGGGCGAGGTCGATGTGAGAGGTTAAAGTTGATTATGCACAATTCGGTTCGGATTGTGCGTAATTTTTTTGATAATACATATTGCTTTTTTCGGGTATTTGTGGTATTATTATATAGAATAGGATAAAAATCGAGTGTCGAGATTATCCCATATAATACCAAATAAGGGAGTAAACAGGAAATGCCCAAAAAGACAGATATCCATAAGATAATGATCATAGGCTCGGGACCTATAATCATCGGACAGGCGTGCGAGTTTGACTATTCGGGAACTCAGGCGTGCAAGGCGCTGAAAAAGCTGGGGTACGAGATCGTTCTCGTGAACTCCAACCCCGCGACCATTATGACCGACCCCGACGTAGCGGACATTACCTACATCGAGCCGCTGAACGCCGCGAGACTTACGCAGATCATCGAAAAGGAGCGCCCCGACGCGCTGCTGCCGAATCTCGGCGGACAGAGCGGACTGAACCTCTGTTCGGAGCTTGCCGAGGCGGGCGTTCTCGAAAAGTACGGCGTTAAGGTCATCGGCGTACAGGTGGACGCTATCGAGCGCGGCGAGGACCGTATCGAGTTCAAGCACACCATGGAGAAGCTCGGCATTGAGATGCCGCGCAGCGAGGTGGCATATTCCGTCGACGAGGCGCTTGCCATTGCCGACAAGCTGCACTATCCCGTGGTTCTCCGCCCCGCGTACACCATGGGCGGCGCAGGCGGCGGTCTGGTCTACAACGTTGACGAGTTGAAAATCGTCTGCGCGAGAGGGCTTCAGGCTTCTCTGGTCGGACAGGTTCTCGTCGAGGAGTCTATTGCGGGCTGGGAGGAGCTTGAGCTTGAGGTAGTCCGCGACGCGGAAAACAACGTTATCACAGTCTGCTTTATTGAGAATATAGACCCTATCGGCGTTCACACGGGCGACAGCTTCTGCTCCGCGCCCATGCTCACGATAAGCGAGGAAGTTCAGAAGAAATTACAGGAGTACTCGTACAGCATAGTCAAGGCGATCGAGGTAATCGGAGGCTGCAACTGCCAGTTCGCGCACGACCCCGTTTCGGGACGTATCGTCGTTATCGAAATAAATCCGCGCACCTCGCGGTCGTCGGCGCTCGCGTCCAAGGCCACGGGTTTCCCGATTGCGCTGGTTTCGGCTATGCTCGCGTGCGGGCTTACGCTTAAGGAGATACCGTGCGGCAAGTACGGAACGCTCGACAAGTATGTTCCCGACGGCGATTATGTGGTTATCAAGTTCGCGCGGTGGGCGTTCGAGAAGTTCAAGGGCGCGGAGGACAAGCTCGGCACGCAGATGCGCGCGGTCGGCGAGGTAATGTCCATCGGCAAGACCTACAAGGAGGCGTTCCAGAAAGCAATACGCTCCCTTGAAACGGGGCGCTACGGTCTCGGCTACGCGAAGAATTTTAACGAGCTGAGCAAGGAGGAGCTGCTGTCCAAGCTGACCTACCCGTCCTCCGAGCGCCAGTTTATCATCTACGAGGCGCTGCGCAAGGGCGCGACCGTGGACGAAATTTACAACCTCACCAAGATAAAGCATTGGTTCTTGGAGCAAATGGTGGAGATTATCGAGGAGGAGAACTCTCTCGCGGCGGCAAAGGGCGCTGTTCCCGCAAAGGACGTGCTGCTCAAGGCGAAGCGCGACGGCTTCTCCGACCGCTATCTGTCAAAGCTGCTTGACGTTCCCGAGGAGGATATCCGCGCGAAACGCAGGGAATACGGCATCAATGAGGCCTGGGAGGGCGTTCACGTAAGCGGCACGGAGAACGCGGCTTACTACTACTCGACCTACAATCTCGACAAGGACGAAAGTCCCGTCAATACGGACAAGCCGAAAATTATGATACTCGGCGGCGGTCCAAACAGAATAGGTCAGGGCATCGAGTTCGATTATTGCTGCGTTCACGCGGCGCTGGCGCTGAAATCACTCGGCTTTGAGAGCATTATTGTCAACTGCAACCCCGAAACGGTCTCCACCGACTACGACACCTCGGACAAGCTCTATTTCGAGCCGCTTACGCTCGAGGATGTGCTTGCTATCCACGAAAAGGAAAAGCCCGTCGGCGTTATTGCGCAGTTCGGCGGTCAGACGCCGCTCAATCTCGCGGCGGAGCTTAAAAAGAACGGCGTGAATATCCTCGGCACTACGCCCGAGACGATAGACCTCGCGGAGGATCGCGACCATTTCCGTGCGATGATGGAGCGCTTGGAGATCCCTATGCCAGAGAGCGGTATGGCTGTTACCGTCGAGGACGCTCTTTCGATCGCGAACCGTATCGGCTATCCCGTTATGGTGCGCCCGTCCTACGTTCTCGGAGGACGGGGAATGGAGGTCGTTCACGACGACGAGATGATGCGCGTTTACATGAGCGCGGCGGTGGGCGTTACTCCCGACCGTCCTATACTCATTGACCGTTTCCTCAACCATGCGACGGAATGCGAGGCGGACGCTGTCTCCGACGGTACGCACTGCTTTGTTCCCGCAGTTATGGAGCATATCGAGCTTGCGGGCGTTCACAGCGGCGACTCGGCATGCATACTCCCCGCGAAAAATCTTTCCGACAAGCATATCGCGACTATCAAGGACTACACGCGGAAGATCGCCGTGGAAATGGGCGTTGTCGGGCTTATGAATATGCAGTACGCTATCGAGGGCGACACGGTGTATGTTCTCGAGGCTAATCCGCGCGCTTCGCGCACCGTGCCGCTGGTTTCCAAGGTCTGCGACATCAATATGGTCAAGGTCGCGACCGAGATAATGACGGCGCAGTTCACGAAAAAGCCGTCGCCCGTGCCCGAGCTGCACGACCGCGTAATACCGCACTACGGCGTGAAGGAGGCGGTATTCCCGTTCAATATGTTCCAAGAGGTCGACCCCGTGCTGGGTCCCGAAATGCGCTCGACGGGCGAGGTGCTGGGCATTTCACCGAGTTTCGGCGAAGCGTACTACAAGGCTCAGGAAGCAACGCAGACAAGGCTGCCCATGGAGGGCACGGTGCTGCTGTCCGTCTGCGACCGCGACAAGCCCGAGCTTGTTGATATCGCAAGGGCGTTTGAGAAACTCGGTTTCAGAATACTCTCGACGGGCAAGAGCTACGAGCTTATCACCGAGGCGGGAATTACCGCAGAGAAAGTCCTCAAGCTCTACGAGGGCAGACCGAATATCGCGGACAAGATCGCGAACGGCGAGATACAGCTTATCATCAACACTCCCGCGGGCAAGACCAGCGCGAACGACGACAGCTATATCCGCAAGGCAGCGATAAAGCACCGCATTCCGTACATCACCACCATGGCGGCGGCAAAGGCTAGCGCGGAGGGTATCGCGGCGATAAAGAACGGTGTGCACCTCGGCGTGAAATCGCTCCAGGCGTTCCATGCCGAGATCAAGTAAAGATAAACGCAGAACCGGGAGTTTCTCTCGGTTCTGTCGATTTGTATCGGGGGGATTTTATTGAAGTTAAGTGAGAAATTTCTTGCGCTGTTGCTTTCGGTCGGCGTGCTGTTTTTGTCAGGCTGCGGTTATATTCCGCAGCCGTGGAGCGATCCGGAGTTTTCGGGTGAATTTTCGTCCGCAGTCACAGATAGCACGTATTACGTTCCGTATACCTCCGAGGACGACAGCTCCGCCGAGGAAGAACCGCCGAACGGCACGGGTACGCTTACGGTGCATTTTATCGACGTTGGGCAAGGCGACAGCACGTTCATAGAGCTGCCGAACGGCGAAACTATGCTTATCGACGCGGGCGAACCCTCGGAGGGAGATAACATCGTAACGTATATTCTCACGCAAGGGTATGATACCGTCGATCATGTCATAGCCACGCACCCACACGATGACCATATCGGCGGAATGTCCGATGTACTTAACAACTTCAATGTAAAGCGTTTTTACTTTACCGAGGCGGAGGGCAATTCAAAAGTATACGAAAATATGCTTGCGGCGATCAGTGAAAACGGAATAACCGCCGACTATGTAACAGCGGGCGACGTTATTATCGCCGAAGACGGTCTTTCCGCGGAGGTCGTCGCTCCGAAAACGCTCGAATGCGACAATTTAAACGACACGTCGGTCGTCGTCAAGCTGACCTACAAGGACAATACATTCCTGTTCACGGGAGACGCGGAGAAGTCCGAGGAGGACGGCATTTGGACAAACATAAAGTGCGACGTTCTCAAGGTCGGACATCACGGCTCGTCCACGTCCACAAACGCGAATTTCCTGAAAAAAACCGAGCCGACCTACGCGGTGATCTCGGCAGGGCTTTTCAACTCCTACGGTCACCCGACAGAGAAAACCTTGAAGGCTCTCACGCAGAGGGGGATTAAGATGTTCCGCACCGATAAACAGGGCACAATAATATTCACCTCAGACGGAACGGAGCTCACCGCAAACAAAGACCCCGTCGAATACGGGGACGGCATTGGCGAAGAAACGTCCTTTGCGGAAAACCACGGCGGCGGTTACGTTCTCAACACGAAATCCAAGAAGATACATTATCCCGACTGTCCGTCGGTCAATACGATAAAAGAAGAAAATAAGGAGCTCACCGACGACTTTGACGGCGCGGTATCGCGCGGCTACACGCCCTGCGGCAGCTGCAAGCCGGCGGGCGGCGTGTAATTTTGTCGGATATTGACGGGAGTGTTTTTTGGAAAACCGCTTGATAAAACGCGGCGTTTGTGATATAATTAACGATAGTGCAGAACATTGGAGGCGTTTTTAATGACGTTAAAGGAACTAAAGATAGGCGAAAGCGCCGTAATAACGAGCGTCGGCGGCGAGGGCGCTCTGCGGCAGCATTTTCTGGATATGGGAGTTATCCCGGGCGCGGAGGTCACAATGGTAAAGCTCGCGCCAATGGGCGACCCCATGGAGCTTCAGGTGCACGGCTACGAGCTTACGCTGCGGCTCGCGGACGCGGAGCAGATCGGCGCCGAGCCGATAAAGGCGCGCAATAATCAGCACAGGCGCATTGACAGAATATACCCGAAGGCGCACCCGGGTCTCGGCGAGGACGGAAAGTATCACGACGGCGGCGCTCCGTTGCCCGAGGGAACGAAAATCACGTTCGCGCTTGTCGGCAACCAGAACTGCGGCAAGACCACGCTCTTCAATCAGCTTACGGGCGCAAATCAGCACGTCGGGAATTTCCCGGGAGTTACCGTCGACAGAAAGGACGGCTCGATAAAGGGCTGTCCGAATACCACGGTGACCGAT
The DNA here is from genome assembly GCA_910579125.1 of uncultured Oscillospiraceae bacterium. Lineage (GTDB taxonomy): Bacteria > Bacillota > Clostridia > Oscillospirales > Ruminococcaceae > CAG-115. Next base: position 31,235 of record CAJTTH010000012.1, read on the forward strand.
CTTCCCGGAATATATTCAATGTCGCCGTACAGCAGCGAGGAGATAGTTTCGCGGAATTTCGTGCTGAAAGAGAAGCCGAACGCTATAATCAACATAGTCGACGCGACGAATATCGAGCGCAATCTGTATCTCACCATGCAGCTTCTGGAAATGGACGTTCCCATGGTTGTCGCGCTGAATATGATGGACGAGGTCACGGGAAACAACGGCGCGGTCGACATAAACGGAATGGAGGAAATGCTCGGCGTTCCCGTCGTGCCGATCTCAGCCGCGAAAAACGAGGGCGTAAACGAGCTTGTCGAGCACGCGCTCCATATCGCGCAATATCGGGAAAAGCCGAGGAAACAGGATTTCTGCAGCAAGGACAACCACGGCGGCGCGATACACAGGGCTATTCACGCGGTGGAATCCGTTATCGAGGATCACGCGGAAAAGGCGGGGCTGCCGCTGCAATTCGCCGCGACAAAGACGATCGAGGGCGACGAGCTTATTTTGGAGCAGCTTAAGCTCGACGAAAACGAAAAGGAGCTTATCGAACACACGGTCGTTCAGATGGAGCGCGAGGGCGGAATGGACCGCAGCGCCGCGATCGCCGATATGCGGTTCGATTTTATAGAGTACGTTTGCGAGAGCACTGTGCAGAAGCCCCGCCAAAGCAAGGAGCGTCTGCGTTCCGAGAGGATAGACCGCGTCCTCACGGGAAAATGGACGGCGATACCGTGCTTTGTTCTGATAATGGCGGCGGTCTTTCTGCTGACGTTCAACGTTATAGGCGCGTTTTTGCAGAGCCTCTTTGAAACGGGTATCGACGCGCTGTCGGGGCTGGTCGACGGGTGGATGACCTCCGCGAACGTAAATTCGGCGCTGCACGGACTGGTCATAGACGGAATATTCGGCGGAGTGGGCAGCGTGCTCAGCTTTCTGCCGATAGTCGTGACGCTGTTCTTCTTCCTGTCGATAATGGAGGACAGCGGATATGTCGCGCGCGTGGCGTTCTTTATGGATAAGCTGCTGCGAAAGATAGGGCTTTCGGGAAGAAGTATCGTGCCTATGCTGATAGGCTTCGGCTGTACCGTTCCCGCAGTCATGTCGACGAGAACGCTTCCGAGCAAGCGCGACCGCAAAATGACGATACTGCTGACCCCGTTTATGAGCTGCACGGCGAAACTGCCGATATACGCGTTCTTCGTAAACGCATTCTTCCCCGAATTCGGCGGTCTTGTTATGACAGGTCTGTATCTGCTGGGGATAATCGTCGCGATACTTATAGCGTTTCTGTTTAAGGGAACGCTTTTCAAGGGAGAAGCCGTGCCGTTTGTAATGGAACTGCCGAACTACCGTATGCCCGGCGTGAAAAACGTTGCTCAGCTCCTCTGGGAAAAGGCAAAGGACTTCCTCAGCAAGGCGTTCACGATAATACTTATCGCAACTATCGTTGTGTGGTTCTTACAGAGCTTCGACATACATTTCAACATTGTGAGCGATTCCTCGGAGAGCATTATGGCGATTATCGCGGGCCGGCTCGTTCCGATTTTTGAACCGCTCGGTCTGGGCGACTGGCGGATAATCACCTCGCTTATCAGCGGCTTTATGGCAAAGGAGAGCGTGGTCTCCACAATGGAGATACTGTTCGGCAGCACTATCACGACCGCGCTTACCGCCGTCTCTGCGGCGACTATGCTGGTGTTCTCGCTGCTGTACACTCCGTGCGTAGCGTCTATCGCCGCTGTCCGCCGTGAACTCGGAGTAAGGTGGGCTGCGGGCGTGGTTATCTGGCAGTGTATAGTCGCGTGGCTGGTCGCGTTCGTCGCGAGGGCGGTGTTCCTTGTTCTGGGAGTTTAGGGGGAAATATGAACGGCGCGGATATTCTGGTAATGATACTTGTCGCGGCATTGGTCGCGGCGGCTGTATTGCTGATGATAAGGAACAAGCGAAAGGGAAAACGCGGCTGCGGATGCGACTGCTCCAAGTGCGGCGGCTGTAATTTCCACAACAACGACCGCAAAGAGCAGCGGAAAATGTAATTTTTCCCTTGCGTTGACTTTTGCGGCGCGTTATGCTATACTTAAATCAGCATATATTGAAAGGTTCTGATAAAATGAAAGGCTTTAAACAGCTTGCGGCGCTGCTGCCGATCATGCTGCTTTGCGCGGGCTGTAACGGCGCGTCCGAAAGCGTTTCCGACAGCGTTGTCGTAAGCTCGCCGTCAACTCCGTCGGAAAGCTCGTCAAGCAGCTCCGTTACGTCCTCGGGGAGTTCAGGTATGTCCTTTTCGTCGAGCGGCAAACCCGAGGAGACCTCACCCGTGGAAACGTCCTCGGAAAGCAGCGTAACCGAGTACACTTCGGAGGAAAGCACTTCGGGTTATATTGAGAGCGTTCCGTGTTACGTTGAGAGCACGTCCGATTATGTTGAAGGCACTTCGGGTTCTGTCGAAAGCACGACTGTTCCCGAAAGCACGGGCAGCTCCGAGACCCTGTCCGAGCCTGCCGAATCGAACGCTCCCGACGACCCTATACAGAGCATTATCTCACAGATGTCGCTTAAGGAGCGCATTTATCAGATGTTCTTCGTGAACCCCGAGCAGATCACGGGCGGCGGAACGGTGCTCACGCCTATCGACTTAACGGACAAGCCCGTCGGCGGTATACTCTGCATGGGTGATAATCTCGAGAGCGTTACGCAGACGTATGAAATGCTCACGGGCATACAGGAGAACGCCAAGCGCAGCGGTATCGGCGTATTTCTTGCGGTCGACGAGGAGGGCGGCAGAGTGGCGAGGTGCGCGTGGAAGCTCGGTACAACGGAATTCGACGGAATGGCGGTCTACGGCGCACGCAACGACGCAGAAGAGGCTTTCGGCATCGGCAGAACCATCGGCGCGGATATCGGTGCGCTCGGGTTCAACGTGGACTTCGCGCCTGTTGCTGACGTCAATATTTCGCCGTACAACGAGCTGGGCGACCGCATTTTCAGCGACGACCCGAACGTTGTTGCGAATATGGCGGCGAACGTCGTGCGCGGTCTGAACTCATCGGGCGTTGCGGCGACATTAAAGCATTTTCCGGGGCTGGGCGCGGAAAACGGCAACACGCACACAGAGTCGGCGATAGTGATAGACCGCTCGCTCGAACAGCTTCGCAATGAGGAATTTGTGCCGTTCAGAAGCGGAATACAGGCGGGCGCGGATTTCGTTATGGTCGGACATCAGCAGGTGACCGCATTCGGAGACGAGCTGCCCGCCGACCTCTCGTACACGGCGGTCACGGAAATGCTGCGCGGAGAGCTCGGCTTTAACGGCATTGCGGTCACGGATTCGCAAGTGATGAACACGATCTCGAACATCTACCTCCCGAGCACGGCGGCGGTGCTGTCCGTCAAGGCGGGAATAGATATGATACTCACCCCCGGCGACCTCGGCGACGCGGTAAACGGCGTGTACAATGCGGTGCTGTCCGGCGAGATATCCGAGGAACGCATCAACGAAAGCGTAACGCGCATTCTCACGGTAAAGCAGAAAATGGGTCTGCTGATTACTTGACATTTTAAATTATTTGTTGTATAATACAGTCAAAGAGAACCGACTTATCCGGAGGAGGACATTATGGAACATTACAATCCGCTGCTCCCGAACGACGAAAACGGGAAAAAGTTCATCACCATCGGAGAAATTATGCTGCGGCTTACTCCGCCGAACTACGAGAAAATACGCATGACGCACACGTTTGAGGCGAGTTACGGCGGCAGCGAGGCGAATATCGCGCTCGCGCTGGCAAATCTGGGCGTTGACAGCACATTTTTCAGCGTTGTTCCCGACAACAGTCTGGGCAAGAGCGCGGTACGCTGGCTGCGTTCAAACGATGTGCACTGCACTCCCGTGATACTTACCTCGCCCGAGGAGACCCCCACGCACCGTCTGGGCACTTACTATCTGGAGACAGGCTACGGCATTCGTCCGAGCAAGGTCACTTACGACAGAATGCACAGCGTTATTACCGAGTACGACTTTAACAAGGTCGACCTCGAGGCTCTTCTGGAGGGCTTTGACTGGCTGCACCTCAGCGGAATTACTCCCGCGCTCGGCAAAAACTGCCGCGAGCTTATCATGAAATGCCTTAAGATTGCCAAGGAAAAGGGGCTTATCGTGAGCTTCGACGGCAATTTCAGGAGCCAGCTCTGGGGCTGGGAGGAGGCGCGCGACTTCTGCACGGAATGTCTGCCGTTCGTCGACGTGCTTCTCGGTATCGAGCCTTATCATCTTTGGAAAGACGAGAACGATCACTCAAAGGGCGATTGGAAGGACGGAGTTCCGCTCCAGCCGAGCTACGAGCAGCAGGACGAGATTTTCCGTCACTTTATCGAGAGATACCCCAATTTGAAATGCATAGCGCGCCATGTCCGTTACGCACACAGCGGCAGCGAGAACAGCCTTAAAGCGTTTATGTGGTATGACGGTCACACGTTTGAGAGCCGTCTGTTCACGTTTAACGTGCTCGACCGTGTAGGCGGCGGCGACGCGTTTGCAAGCGGACTGATCTACGCTATGATGAACAATTTCAAGTCCATGGATATGGTTAACTTCGCGGTCGCGTCGAGCGTTATCAAGCACACAATTCACGGAGACGGCAACATCACCGACGACGTTCAGAGTATCCGCAACCTTATGAATATGAATTACGATATCAAACGGTAAGGGTTCCGTTTAAAACGCGGTATCGGGTTTTATGCCCGATACCGTTTTTTTTGGTATTGCCGAAAAGTGCCTGGTTTGGGATAAAATGACTGTATATTGAGATGTCCGTTACGGAGTAAGATATGTATTTTTCAGATTTGGAAGATTTTGGGACAGTGTTTTTCACACTGAATGTAACGGTTTACAAATCGCTTTACAATGCATTCCGCAATGCTTTTTGAATTGCTTTTTCATAATATCTTTCGTCAGAATGCACAGTTTTTTTTCTTTGTTGTTGTGAATTTGTACAACTTGACAAGAAACACAAAATGTGGTATCTTAAAGGTAATGTAAGCACAGGGCTTGCAGGCGTAAACAAATGTTTATGTATTTTTTATGAGGAGGATTTTTATGCAAACTAAAAGCAAACACAACAGGCTTGCCGCCGTTTTCCTGGCGCTTGCGATGCTGCTGACGTCTTTGTCGTTCAGTATGTTCGCCGGTGCGGAAGAGGCGGCGGGCGGTTCCGGCGATGGCGTTTATGTCTTAGAATCCAAGAATTTGACCGCCTTTGCAGCAGGCGATAAGGCAGACGGCGAAACTGAAAAGGCCGGTACGGACGACTATTTCACCTTGTATTACAGTGCAAAAGCAAAGGTAGATAGCAGTTCAAAAAATTTTGATGACGGATATGAAAGCGCCCAAAGAGTAAACTTTGGCGGTAAAGCCGATGTTGCAAACCTTAAGAACGCTATCTCGTTTACCACCACCGGAAAAGCAACGGTTAAAGTCTGGTGGGTGCAGGGCGGTGACGACAACCGACAGGTAGTAATTTACGACAAGAGCGGAAAAGAGATTGACGTAACAGAGGGCACATGGACAAAAAATTCGCCTTATATCTCCACGCTTGAAGTTCCGGACGCAAATACATATTTCCTCGGCGGTAAGGAGAACAACAACAACTTTTATAAGGTTGAGGTGACTGAACAAGTACCAAAGGATTATGTCTTAGAATCCAAGAATTTGACCGCCTTTGCAGCAGGCGATAAGGCAGACGGCGAAACTGAAAAGGCCGGTACGGACGACTATTTCACCTTGTATTACAGTGCAAAAGCAAAGGTAGATAGCAGTTCAAAAAATTTTGATGACGGATATGAAAGCGCCCAAAGAGTAAACTTTGGCGGTAAAGCCGATGTTGCAAACCTTAAGAACGCTATCTCGTTTACCACCACCGGAAAAGCAACGGTTAAAGTCTGGTGGGTGCAGGGCGGTGACGACAACCGACAGGTAGTAATTTACGACAAGAGCGGAAAAGAGATTGACGTAACAGAGGGCACATGGACAAAAAATTCGCCTTATATCTCCACGCTTGAAGTTCCGGACGCAAATACATATTTCCTCGGCGGTAAGGAGAACAACAACAACTTTTATAAGGTTCAGGTAACAGACGGCGGCGGCGCTCCCGTTGTCCGCGAGGACTGGGATAAGGTCGCAGCACCTGTTATTACCGATGCTGCACAGGAAAAGGATAAGGACGGTAACAATACCGACAACATTATTGTTAACGTTGACGCTGTTGTAGGCGCAGCCGGCGGTGACGCTGTTGTTGTTACTATGCATGACAAAGACGGCAAGGAGCTGTTGAAAAAGCAATCTCTTGCAGAGAAAGACTCACACAAGCTTACATTTGCCGCAAGTTCTTCCGGCACATACACATTCAAGGCAAATTTGATACGCGAGGGTGAGACCGATAAGCCTGCTGCCGAAACAATGACAGCGGATTTCGTTCTTACCTTGAAAACTCCTATCATCACCAGCTTGACCAGCAGAGGCAAGGGCAGTGTTGAAATCGAATGGAGTGCAGTTCCCGAAGCAACAGGCTACATTATTTACCTTGCAGACGGGGAAAATACGACCGAGCTTGGCAAAACCGAGGGCGGCGAAACCACCGTATATACCGCAAAAGGTCTTACGGTCGGCAAAGAAGCTTCGTTTAAGGTAGCTGCGGTTCGCGATAGTGAAACAGGCAAGCAGTCCGAGGAAAAATCAGTAACCGTTACCGAGGACGCTAAGAGCAAGTGGAGCTATTCAATATACGGCGTTTCCGTTGACGAAAAGAATAACGGTGTCATAGGCGACGCAAACGAGCCGACAGGCGTGACCGTGTATTCCGAGAACGGCAAGGGTAAGATCGTCGGCGGCGGCGCGGACGGCGTTACATTCTATTACACTACCGTTCCCGCCGATAAAAACTTTACTTTCCGCGCTAAAATGCATGTGGACAAATGGAAGTGGTCCAACGGTCAAGAGGCTATGGGCTTAATGTTGGCTGACGACGTTCCTGAAATGTTCACAAATCCTTATTGGACAAACGTTTACTATTATTCTCTCGGCACGATCGGTTACTACTGGGATAATCAAGAAAACGATCTGAGCCAGGAATGGGGCGTTGGCGATAAGTATGATATGCGTCTCGGTCTCGGCGTGTATCCTAAGGTAGGCATCACTCCCGAGAACCAAGCAAGCGTTGGTACCGACGCCGCGCTTACATCTAAAATCGACCCGAATATCCAGTACGCGCTTGATACCACAGCGGCTGAGCTGGGTCTTCCTACAGCCGCAAGATACAATCTTGCAGGAAATCACGACGGTGAATTTACCGCGCACGATAATCTTCCCACACTTGCAACGGATTTCGATCTTGAGGTAAAGAGAAATAACACCGGTTATTTCTTCACCTACTACAAGGACGGAAAAGTTGTCCGCACACAGAAATTCTATAACCGTGATGAGTTGAGCGTTCTCGACGAGGAAAACATCTATGTCGGCTTCTTTGCGGCAAGAAACGCAAGAGCAACGTTCACCGACGTTCAGCTTGATGTTTATGACCCCGATCCCAACGAGCCTGTTGAGAAAAAGCCGGCGATCATGGTAACTCCCAGGATCAATATTACTTCCTCGAACGTTTCCAACAGCGAAAATTATCAGCTCATGTTCACAACCTCCGTTGACGGAAAGGTAACTGTTTCCTTAGACGGCAGGCAGATCGCGTCTAAAAACGTTCGCGCGGCGGACGATTTGTCAACAATTGATATAGTTCTCCCGAACACGGGTGCAAACAAGCTCGATATTGTCTATACTCCCGACCCCAATAGTCTCGAGGAGGGAAAAGAGCTTAAGAGCGACGAACCTGTAGAGACAAGTCTCACGGTAACCTACAACACTAAATTTGCCGAGCAGAATTATCTCTATGTTTCTCCCAACGGCACATCCAAAGGAAACGGCGGTCCCGACTATCCTCTGGATATCCAGACTGCTATGAACGCGGTTCAGCCCGGACAGACGATCGTAGTAATGGAAGGTACTTACAAGGTTGATTCTTCCGTACTCGCGCCCCGCGGCAATAACGGTACTGCGGATAAGATGATCTACATGATCGCCGATCCCGAGGCTAAAACACGCCCCGTATTCGATGGGCAAGGCAAGTCGGGTATAGTTGTTCAGCTCGCAGGCGATTACTGGTACGTCAAGGGCTTTGATGTAACAAACTCCGGCGGCAAGACCAACGGTTTGAGGATCGCCGGCAGTCACTGTGTAGTTGATGATATTCGCGCTTATAACAATAGCGGTACGGGAATTGCTATCCAGGCATACAAGAACAGCGCAGATCCCAGAGAGCTGTGGCCGTCCGATAACCTTGTTCTCAACTGCACGGCTTACAATAACGCGGACGCTCCCGGCTACGAGGATGCGGACGGCTTCTCCGCTAAGTTGACGGTTGGCGAGGGCAACGTATTTGACGGTTGTGTAGCGTACAACAACGCAGACGACGGTTGGGATCTTTATGCAAGAGCTTCTTCCGGTACTATCGGCGCTGTTACAATTAAGAACTCCGTAGCTTTTGCGAACGGCAAGCTGCTTGACGGTACCGACGCGGGCAACGGAAACGGCTTCAAGCTCGGCGGCGAGAACCTCCCGGGCGGTCACATACTTAGCAACTGCGTTTCTTTCGGAAATAAGGCAGACGGCATTACTTCCAACTCCTGCCCCGATGTAAAGGTTGAGAACTGCATATCCTACGACAACGGAGGCGCTAACCTCAATCTGTACACCAACGCTGAGGTTCCGACTAACTTCACCGTTAAAGGACTTATCTCCGTTGGAGGAAAAGGCGACACCGTAAAAACAAAGAGCGGCGATACATCAACAATTGATGCTGCTTCGATTTACAGTAACAGTTTCACCAAGGACGGCGCAGCGGTTGAGGGTATTCAGCCCTCGTCAAATGATATGTTCGTATCAGTTGATTTCGCATATCCCAACGATACCAATGCTTCGGAATTCTGCAATTCCTCTCGTAATTCCGACGGCACTATCAACCTCGGCGATTTCTTGAAGAAGAGCGATTCCGCTCCCGAAAACGCGGGTGCAGATCTTGAAGATTCTACCCCGTCTAAGGAGCCGGACGAGATCGTTCCCGACGAAAATCTTCCGGAGCCCGAAGGACCCTCCAATCCTTCTACTCCGTCGACGCCCTCCACACCTTCGACGCCCGAGAATAAGGACTATGAGTTTGAGGACAGCGATATCAAGGTAACGGCTCCCTCCAATGCATTTGACAACGCTGACGGCATTAAGTTTAACGCCGACCCCGTAAGCGCAGAGACGACCGATACCAAGTTCACGTTTGATCTTAACTTTACCGACAAGAACGGCAATAAGGTTCAGCCCAAGGTTGCTGTAACCGTAAGAATTCCCGTTCCTGCGGCGCTCAAGGATAAGACGATCTACGTTTATCACGTAGAGAACGACGGCAAATACACCGAGATCGACTGCAAGATCGAGAACGGTATGGTAGTATTTACCGCAAGCAGTTTCAGCAAGTACATTATTACAAGCGAGAAGCTGTCTGCTGCCGATCCCGGCACTTCTAAACCGTCCGACGAGGGAACTAACCCCTCCACGGGCATGGCAGCGCCTTTTGCGGGTGCGGCGGCAGTTATGGCAGGCGTAGCGGTTCTGGTTCTTATTTCCAAACGCAAGCGCGGTTAATAAAGGACGTTCCGCGAACGGCTGACTAAACAATTAAACCCCGATTTTCTTCTTGAAGATCGGGGTTTATTATGTGCAAAAGGGTATTCCATTTTCGGAAATAATATGTTATAATATATAAAGCGCTGCATTTTTAATAAGGAGTTAATATGAATTTAAAGTTTACCGTTACGCAGTCGGAGCTTTCTGATCTTCTGCTGAATATTTCGCCGACACGCCCCGTGTTTATCTGGGGAGCGCCCGGTATCGGAAAGTCCGCGCTGGTGCAGAAATTCGCGGACGATGTCGGACTGGAGTGCGTTTCGCTGCTGGGAAGTCAGCTCGCCCCCGAAGATATTATCGGCATACCGCAGATAAAAGGGGAGACCTCGCAGTTTATGCCGCCGAAGATGATCGCGCGAAAAGAGCCGTATGTACTGTTCCTGGACGAACTGAACGCCTGTTCACAGGAAGTCCAGAAAGCGTTCTACAGCCTTATCCACGAAAAGCGCATAGGCGAGTATCATCTGCCGAAAGGGAGCGTCGTTATCGGCGCGGGGAACCGTTCTCAGGACGGCGCGATCGTGAAAACGATGTCAACGGCTCTGATAAACAGAATGTTCCACGTTCAGCTTGTCGCCGACCCGAAGCAGTGGCTGAACTGGGCATACGAGAACTCACTGCACCCTTGGGTCGTCGACTACATAACCGAGCGCCCCGACCACCTATTTTCCGAGCCTCCGAAAACCGAAGAGCCGTACTCCACGCCGCGCTCGTGGGATATGCTCAGCGACGCGCTCAAGGAATACGGGGCGGGGAAAAAGGACGTTCCCGAGAAAATACTGCGCGTGCTGGCTTACGGCTCGGTGTCGTCCGCGCACGCGGGAATGTTCCTCGCGTTCGTAAAGCAGCTCGGCAACAGAAATTTGCTCAACGAGATATTAAAGGGCGAGGCGCGTTTTCCGTCCGCGCCCGAGGATCGCGACGTGCTGTATTTCGTAGCGCAGAGCTTTCGCGGAAAACTTCTGCTGGAGCTCCCCGAGGACAAGCAGTCGATAAGCAGAAGCGCACAGGAGCTTGCGCACCGTGCAAAGGCGATGATAAAGGATCTGTCGCATATCAATATCGAGCTTGCGCAAATGGTGGTATCCTCGGACGACGGAAAGGTGCTGCCCGAGTGGTTTATGGTGGAGATCGTGCGCGATCTGCCGAGACTTATCAAGAACGAGAAATAATATGGCGAAGAAAAAAGAGGTACACATTTCAAAAAACGAACAGCAGCTCCTTGACGGCTTGGCGATAATAAAGGCGCATCCGCTTTTCGGCAAATTGGACTTCTATTACAGAACAGCGCCGAAGTCGGTCATGGGGAAAAACGTATGCGCGAAAACGTCCTATTTGGGGCGGTATTCGTACTATTCCGGCGGCTTAATACTCAACAAGGACTGCGACCGCACGCCGTCCGAGTGGGCGCACATTATCGCGCACTGTATGCTGCATTTGTGTTTCGGGCATTTCGACGCGGAACGTATGCCGGGCTTTTTCGATGAGAACGGCAATTGGCGCGTCGAATGCGATTTCAGGCTCTGGAATATGGCTTGCGATATTTACATCTGCAAATTTCTGGCTGATATTAAATTCGGAACTCCGTTTGTTACGCAAACCGATATTCAGCGTTTCGGTTCGGTCTCGAGCGAGCTGAAAATATACAACGAGCTTATAAGAGAGCATTTCAGCGCGGCGGAAAATATCTTCGGCACGGCGGGAGAATTCCCCGATATGAACGAACCCGAAAAGCCGATAGTTTACACGAATAACCAAAAGAACGAGTTTGTGACAAAATTTGCGTTCGCGCTTGCTGATTCGGTGAGGACGGTCATAAATTCAGCGGGAAACCGCACCGTAAACAACGCTCCGCCAAGCGTTATGCAGAGGGCGGCGGCATGGTTTATAAATCATTATCCGCTGCTCGGGGGGCTCGCGACGGGCTTTAAGATCGTCGACACGCGCGAGTGCCCAACGCAGCTAAATGACATTTCCATTGCGGCGGTGAACGTTATCGACGGAGAAATTTATGTCAACCGCGCCGCGGGATTGAGTTTCGAGGAATGGAAGTTTGTGCTCGCGCATGAGTATCTCCACGCGGGATTGCAGCACCACGCACGCCGACAGGGACGCGACCCCGAATTGTGGAACGTGGCGTGCGATTTCGTCATCAACGGCTGGCTCAAAGAAATGCAGATAGGGCAGATGCCGACGCGCGGTCTGCTCTACGATGAGGATTTAAAGAATTTTTCCGCCGAGGAAATTTATGACGAGCTGATAAAAAATATCCGCCAAAGCTCCAAGCTGGAGACCTTTCGCGGACACGGAAAAGGTGATATTATCGCAGACGGCTACATGGGCAAGCTGAATGCGCCGACGACGCTTGACGAGTTCTGCAAAAACGCGCTGCGCAGCGGACTGGAGTATCATCAGTCGAATACGCGCGGCTTTATCCCCGAGGGGCTTATCGAGGAAATACGCGCGCTCGCAATGCCGCCGATACCGTGGGACGTTCAGCTCGCGGAGTGGTTTGACGTTTATTTCGCGCCGCTCGAAAAGCGGCGTTCCTATGCGCGTCCGAGCCGCCGACAGAGCAGCACTCCCGACATTCCGCGCCCGAGCCTGATCCCAGCCGATGTTCCCGAGCACAGCCGTACCTACGGCGTTATTATCGACACCTCGGGTTCTATGTCGCCCGAGATGATAGGGCTTGCTCTGGGCGCTGCCGCGAGTTATTCCGTGGCAAAGGAAGTGCCGTTCGTGCGCGTGGTGTTCTGTGACGCGGACGCTTACGATATCGGCTACGTCAGCCCCGAGGATATTGCGGGGCGTGTGAGAGTTCAAGGGCGCGGCGGAACGGTCTTGCAGCCCGCAGTCGATCTGCTGGAGAATGCAAAGGATTTCCCGAAAAACGCGCCGATACTCGTTATAACGGACGGCTATATCGAGGACGATCTGTGCATAAAGCACGAACACGCTTTCCTGATACCCGAGGGAAACAGGCTGCCGTTCCGCGCTTGGGGAAAGGTGTTTTATTTTAAGTAACTGCTTCGGCAGCTCTGCTGTCGGAGCTTTCGCTTTTTGACGCGTAAACGGAGTATGCCGTCACGTTTGCGAATGTCTCGCCGTCGACCTGAAGCGGCGTCGGCTTGTCGAATGTGACCGTTATCTCGCGTCCCGTAAGCACGTCGACGATATCCTTTTTGAGAACGTGTTCGCCCTTGAAAATGGACGGGAACGCCATCAGCGTTTTCAGCTTGTTCGGACAGTGCATTACAATGACTGTGACCGTCCGTTCAGAGTTGAGCCTGTTCTGTCCGGGAGCGACGTTCATTCCGCCGCCGTAAAATCTGCCGTTCATGGTCGGGGCAAGCCAGACGTGCTTGTACTCATGCTTAACGCCGTCAACGAAGATAGCCGCGCCGCGCGGCTTGAAATGAAACAGCATTCCCTTGACCGCAATAGCCGCGTAGTTTATCGGCTTGTCCGTCTTTTTGCGCTGCTTGTCGCCCTCCTCGCAGCAGTAGCCGTCTATTCCGTAGCCTATGCCGTTGAGGAACAGCAGCTTTTTGCCGTTTACGTTTACGGTCGGCAAATCTTTTATGTACGGGTTTAACAGTATCAGCTCGTCCTTGACAGTTTCGCGAATGTCGGCGGTGAAATCGTTGCCAGAACCCGCAGGGTAGTAGTATATCGGACGCTCGGGAATGCTCCCCTTGAATTGGTTTACAAGATAATGTATCGTTCCGTCGCCGCCCGAGATGACAACGCGTTCGCCGTCGGGAGCATCCGCGAGGAACTTCACCGCGTCCGTCTTTGTAATATCGAGGAATTTCAACTCTTCCTCGGGAATTACCGCCTTAATTTTCTCGGCGTTCGTCTTTCCGCTGCCGTTGCCGGCAAGCGGATTATAGAGTATGTAGGTCATTTTTTCTTCCTTTCCGTTAATTGCCGCTGCATTTCTTCTCGGATATGCTCCGAAAGGTCAACGGTTTTTTCCTTGCTTTCTGTTTCGATAACGTCGATTATATCAAGCGTAACGTTCGTTCTACGCCACGGGAAGTTTTTGTGAATTTTCTCCGTGCCGGATATTACCGCGACAACTATCGGGCAACCCGCCTTTGTCGCGGCTTTCAGGCAGCCGGGCTTGAAATCTTGGAGCGTATAGCCCGTTCCTCTGTGACCCTCGGGGTAGACCGCTATTGAGACCGCGTCCTTTTTCAGCAGCTCCGCCGCGCGGCTTATTGCTTTGGCGGCGTTTCGCGGACTTTCCCTGTCTATCGCGATATAGCAGCTGCGGTTCATGAAATGTCTGCCAATCGGTATCTTGAAGTTGGACGGCTTTGAAATGAACGCCATGGGAGTTTTCCGCAGCACAAGGCTCTCGATCATGGGGTCGAAGCGCGACAGGTGATTGGATACGAACAGAAACCGTCTGTCCAAGGGAATTTTCTCCGCGCCGTTTACGCGAACCATAACTCTTGCCGCAGAACAGACGAACCAATACGCCGCGTTCAGCAAAAACAGCGAGAGCGGTGAGGGCTTTTCGTATTCCTTTTTTGTACTGTAAAAAATTGCAAACATTCCCAGAATAAGCCAGTATGCAAGCGACAGCCCCACTGCCGCCGCTACAAATCCGATGGGCAGTATCCAAATATGCGTTATATCGGTTATCGTCACCGCCGTGAAACAGACGGCGGCAGCAAGGCTCAAAAGATAAATTATCCTCATGTCCACACTCCGAAAAAAAATTGTTTTCATAATTATTATAACATAAATCAAGCGGTATGTCTATAAAAAACTGTTGACATTTTTAACAAAAAGTGATATAATAACGGCAGAGGAATATTTTACAAAGGGGTGTTATTATGGCGGCAGCGGCAATCGGACAGGGTGGTCAGGGCGGTAATTTCGCGAGCGGCGTTTCTTTTGGCGGCAAAACGAACGGCGGGAACGCGGTCGGCTCGGAGAGCAATCTCCGTGATACTATCAGCCGTCTTGAACAGGAACGCGACAAGTACAAAAAGGAGAACGAGCAAACAAAATCGGATGTTCTCGACAGAAAGATCGGCAATCTCGAAAACCGCATCGACAATCTGCAAAAGCGTCTTGACAAAATAAAGTCTGAGGAGAACGGCGGCGAGTGCGAGACTTGTAAGAACCGCAAGTATCAGGATGAATCGGACGACCCCGGCGTTTCGTTCAAAAGCGCGTCGAAGATAGGCAAGGGCGGCGCGGAGGCTGCCGTGCGCGGTCACGAGTACGAGCACGTCAACCGCAATCAGGCAAAGGCGGAGCGCGAGGGCAAGGAGGTCGTTTACCAGAATGTCATCATAAAGCACGCGATTTGCCCCGAGTGCGGAGATTCCTACGTCGCGGGCGGTGAAACAACGACCGTAACGCGCACTAAGCCGCAGGAGCACACCGACGAGCGTTTTAACGTAGGACTTACCGATTATCAGCAGAATATGGGAAATTTGTTGAATATGCTTGTGTAATATCATAAATGTCCGACTGTTTTTGCGGTCGGGCATTTTTATTTTATTTTGCTATTGCTTTTTTCACCAAAATATTGTACAATTATATTGAGGCAGTATGTATGCCGAAAATGCGTTTACGAAAGGGAAAAGCTATGAGCAGAATGACGTTGTTATGCGACAAATGGGAGTTCTCAAAAAACCCCATTGACACCGAATACTCAGACGGTTTAAAGTGGACGAGGGTCGATCTCCCTCACGACTGGCTTATTTACGATACAAAAAATCTTTACGAGACCTCCACAGGCTGGTACAGGAGAAAGCTGAATATCAAAAAAGGCGGACGCACTGCGCTGAGGTTTGAGGGAGTTTATATGGACAGCCGCGTCTATGTGAACGGCAGACTCGCGGGAGAATGGAAGTACGGCTACTCGACGTTCGAGTTTGACATCACCGACTATCTCAGCGAGGGTGAAAATCTGATAGCGGTGCGTGTGGACTACCGCAGCCCGAATACGCGTTGGTACTCCGGTGCGGGAATATACCGCAGCGTGTGGCTTAAGCAATATGACGAGTGTCATATTGTGAACGACGGGATTTATGTAAGCACCGACAATAACCGCGTGACGATAACCACCGAGGTCGAGCGTCCCGAGGATATTTCCGTTGCGGAGCTGTCTGTCCGGCGTGCGATAATGGACGGCGACAGGGTGCTTGCCGAAAAGACCTCGCCGTGCTGCGCGTTCGACAGGAGCAGAATACCCGAAATCGTCCGCAAAGACGGCTGCTCGTATTCAGTAAACACAGACACGCTGAACGTAAATGACCCCGTGCTTTGGGATATCGATGTTCCGAAGCTCTACACCTGCGTTTGCGAGGTTTTGCGCAACGGACAGGTCGTTGACTGCGAGGAAACCAAATTCGGCTTCCGCACCGTCGAATTTACCCCCGACAACGGTTTTTTGCTGAACGGCAGACACGTCAAACTGCACGGCTGCTGCGAGCATCACGACCTCGGCGCGCTCGGCGCGGCGATAAACCGCACGGCTCTTAAAAGAAAGCTCGTCACTTTGCGCGAAATGGGCATAAACGCGATACGCACAAGCCACAATATGCCCGCCGTCGAGCTTATGGAGTTGGCAGACGAAATGGGCTTTCTTATACTCTCCGAGGGCTTTGATATGTGGGAGCGTCACAAGACCGACAACGACTATGCGGGCTTTTTCCCAGAATGGGTAAGCACAGACGTTGCGTCGTGGGTTCGCCGCGACCGCAACCATCCGTGCCTTATCGGCTGGAGCATCGGCAACGAGATTTACGACACTCACGCCGACGACCGAGGACAAGAGATAACGTCGCTGCTGTCGGGTCTCGTCCGCGAGCACGACCCGCGCTGCAACGGATATGTCACGATAGGCTCGAACTATATGCAATGGGAAAACGCACAGAAGTGCGCCGATATTCTCAAAATTGCGGGCTACAACTACGCCGAGCGCCTGTATGACGAGCAGCACAAGGCGCACCCCGACTGGTGCATATACGGCAGCGAAACCGCGTCCGTTATCCACAGCCGCGGAATTTATCACTTCCCGTTGTCGCAGTCCGTTCTCGCAGACGATGACGAGCAATGCTCCGCGCTCGGCAACTGCACCACGGGCTGGGGCGCGAAAAATGTCGAGTACTGCGTTACCGCCGACCGTGATGCTGAATTTTGCGCGGGACAGTTTATATGGACGGGCTTCGACTATATCGGCGAACCAACCCCGTATTCCACCAAAAACAGCTATTTCGGACAGTACGATACCGCGGGCTTCCCCAAGGACGGCGCGTACATCTTCCGCGCCGAGTGGACGAACTACAAAAAAGCGCCGTTCGTGCACGTTTTCCCGTACTGGGATTTTATCGACGGGCAGGAAATCGACGTCCGCGTGACCACAAACGCCCCAAAGACCGCGCTTTTCTTCAACGGAGAAAAGATCGCAGAAAGGGATATCGATCACGCTCACGGCAAAGAGCTTACATTGGATACCGTCCTTGAATATAAGCATGGCGAGCTTATGGCGATAGCGTATGACGAGAACGGAAACGAGATTGCACGTGACGCTCGGCGTTCGTTCGGTGATACCGCGCGGCTCGTTCTCACGCCCGACAAGACGGAGCTTAAAGCAAACGGCGAGGATCTGATCTTCGTTGATATTTCCGCGTTTGACAAAAACGGAGAGTTCGTCGCGAACGCCAACAACCGCGCGTTTGTGAGCGTTGAGGGTGCGGGTCGTTTAGTCGGTCTCGACAACGGCGATTCCACGGACTACGAGCAGTACAAGGGCACTTCGCGCAGACTGTTCTCGGGCAAGCTTCTTGCGATAATTGCTGCCAAGACCGAGGCGGGGGAGATACGCGTTAAGGTAAGTTCTCCGTCGCTGCCCGACAGCGAGCTTACGCTGAACGCCGCTGCCGCCGAGGTTCGCGAGGGAATTTCCGCGCTCACCGAGAACGCGCACACTGCGGCAGACTGCCCCGACGAGCAGCGCGATATCCCCGTAAGGAAGATCTCGTTCACAAGCGAGAGCCGCACATTCACAGCCGACAGAAAAACGATAACGTTCAAGACGGTGGTTTTCCCCGAGAATGCCGCCTACGCGGACGATATCGAGTACAGGATAACCACGGTTCTCGGCATACCGTCCAATCTCGCGGAGATAGTTTCCGTTGAAAACAGCGAGGTCACAGTCGAGTGCAAGGGAGACGGCGAGTTTTATCTACGTGCACTCTGCAAAAACGGCACAGACAAATATCACATCGTTACGCCGCTCGCGCTTAAAGGCGAGGGGCTTGGAGCGGCGTTCTTCGACCCGTATGATTTTGTTATCGGCGGTCTGTTCACGGTTCAGAGCGGCAATGCGGGCAACGGCATAGACCGCGGCGCGGCGTTCTCGAACGAGAACAGCTGGTTCGGCTTTGAGAACGTCGACTTCGGCAGCATTGGCAGCGATACGATAACCGTGCCGATCTACGCGAACTGCACAACGCCTGTTCAAATACGGTTCTACGACGGTATTCCGAACGAGGGCGGGGAGCTTATCGGCGAGTTCACCTATCACGAGCCGCCGCAGTGGCTGACCTATATTCCCAACACGTTCAAGCTCACGAAAAAGCTGAAGGGAAAGCACACGCTCGTTATGGAATCGGGCGACGGCTATCACGTTCAGGGATTCAGCTTCGCAAAGCCCGACAAGGAGTTCTCCGAGATCGGCGCAGCCGATTGCGACAGCGTTTACGGCGATAAATTCACGCGCAATGCCGACGACGTAACGGGTATCGGCAACAACGTCGTGCTGAATTTCGGCGAGTTCGACTTCACCGAAAACGCTCCCTCGGCGGTGATCATAACGGGCAAATCAAAGCTCCCCGTGAACAGTATCCACCTTGTGTTCAAGGGTGATACCGAAACGCGCGTGCTCTGCGAATTCGCGGGTGCGGAGGAGTACACGGGGCGGCGTTTTGAGCTTGACGGCATTAAGGGCAAGTGCGAGGTATCGTTTACGTTCCTCCCAGGCAGCGACTTTGACTTCAAGTCGTTTAATTTTGAAAAATAACGGGGTGAGCAAATGACGATACAAGAAAAAATCGCGCAGGGCAAGACATTTCTCGGTATAGAGCTCGGCTCTACGCGTATCAAAGCGTCGCTTATCGACGAGACCTGCGCGCCGATCGTGGGCGGCTCTCACGCATGGGAAAACCGCCTTGAAAACGGCTATTGGACATATTCGCCCGAGGATATCCACGGCGGACTTCAGGCGTGCTACGCCGACCTGAAACGCGATGTGAGTGAGCGTTACGGCGTGACGTTGGAAACGTTCGGCGCGATGGGTATTTCCGCGATGATGCACGGCTATATGCCGTTCAACAAGGGCGGACGGCTGCTTGTGCCGTTCAGGACATGGCGCAACACCACCACCGAAAGGGCGGCGCGCGAGCTTACGGAGCTGTTCGGGTTCAACATTCCGCAGCGATGGAGCGTTGCGCACCTCTATCAGGCGGTACTCGACGGTGAACCTCATATCGGGCAGATCGCTCACATAACGACGCTGGCGGGATATATTCATTATCTTTTGACGGGTGAACTGGCTGTCGGTATCGGCGAGGCTTCGGGAATGTTCCCGATAAGCGGCGGAGGTTACGACACGGAAATGCTTGCAAAGCTGGACAAGGTTCTCGGTGAAAATGGCGTCGGCTTTAAGGTCGGGGACGTTCTTCCGCGCGTAATGACGGCAGGGGAGCGCTGCGGCGGGCTTACCGAACAGGGTGCGAAGTTTCTCGACCCCGATGGCGACTTAAAGCCCGGCGTGCCGCTCTGCCCCCCCGAGGGTGACGCGGGCACGGGAATGGCGGCTACCAATGCCGTACTGCCGAAAACCGGCAATATCTCGGCGGGAACG
This sequence comes from uncultured Oscillospiraceae bacterium, assembly GCA_910579125.1. Lineage (GTDB taxonomy): Bacteria > Bacillota > Clostridia > Oscillospirales > Ruminococcaceae > CAG-115. Next base: position 50,899 of record CAJTTH010000012.1, read on the forward strand.
TCGATCTTCTCCATGTTGGTGCTGGAAAAACCGCTGTCGCGCGTGTACCCCGAAATCGACGTTGTGACTACCCCGGACGGTGCTCCCGTCGCAATGGTGCACTGCAACAACTGCTGCTCGGAGCTTGACGCTTGGGTGGGCGTTTTCGGGGAGTTTGCGGAGCTGTTCGGACTTTCGCTCGACAAGTCGGAGCTGTACGAACGGCTATACAAAAAGGGGCTTAAGGGCGACGCGGACTGCGGCGGCATTACCGCGTACAACTGCCTTTCGGGAGAACCCGTAATCAGCGTTGACGACGGCAGACCCATGTACTTCCGCGCTCCCGACAGCAGGATGACGCTCGCAAACTTTATCCGCGCGGAGCTGTACTCGGCGTTCGCGGCGCTGAGCGTCGGAATGGATAAGCTGTTTAAGCTCGAAAACGTGTCTGCGGAGACATTCACGGGGCACGGCGGTTTGTTCAAGGTGGAGAACGCGGCACAGCAGCTGCTCGCCGACGCGCTGAACACCCCTGTTTCGGTCATGAAAACGGCGGGCGAGGGCGGCGCCTGGGGAATGGCACTTCTCGCGGCGTATTCCGTAAACGGCAGCGGTAAGCCGCTTGCGGAGTGGCTCGAAACGGTTGCGTTCGCGGATATCGGAAAGCGCACTGTTCTCCCGAACGAAAAGGGAACACGCGGGTTTTCCGAGTATATGAAACGTTATCTGAACGGGCTTGACGCGGAGAGGAGCTTAAAAAATGCTTGACAAGCTGAAACAAGAGGTGCTCGAGGCAAATCTTTTATTGCCGAGGCACGGACTGGTAACATTTACATGGGGCAATGTTTCCGCACTTGACAGGGAGAGCGGCATCATGATAATAAAGCCGTCGGGCGTGGAATACAGCGATATGACGGCGGAGGATATGGTCGCAGTAAGTCTTGAAACAGGCGAGGTCGTCGAGGGGCATTACAAGCCGTCGAGCGATACGCCGACGCATCTCGCGCTTTACAGAGCGTTCGATGGCATAGGCGGGATAGTTCACACGCACAGCCGCTGGGCAACTTCGTTCGCGCAGGCGGGCAGGGGAATAGAGCCGCTCGGAACGACCCACGCCGACTACTTTTACGGGGAAATTCCGTGCACGCGCGCAATGACCCCGGACGAGATCAACGGAGAATACGAAAAGGAGACGGGCACGGTAATTATCGAGGCGTTCGAGGGTATCGACCCGCTGACAATCCCCGCCGTTCTCGTCAAGAGCCACGGACCGTTCACATGGGGCAGAACAGCTGCCGAAGCGGTACATAACGCGGTAGTTCTCGAAGAGGCGGCGTTTATGAACTACCACGCAATGAGCATTAACCCGCAAGTTCGTCCGATGCAGCGCGAGCTTCTTGACAGGCACTATCTCCGCAAGCACGGCAACAACGCTTACTACGGGCAGAATAACGGCTGATTTTCCGTTTGTTTCGCCATTATAACCGATTATTCTCCATTGACAAGCGGACGATTTTTTGGTATAATTAAGTTGTAAGTATTTATGAAAGGAGGTTTTAACATTATGGAAAATGAAAATTTTGATCCCGTCGGACAAGCCGTGCAGGAAGCTCCTGTAAACGTTATTCCCGAAAACGCTCCGCCCGATATCTCCGCCGCTCCGATAACGGAAATCAGCAGCGCCGTCGCGATGGCAGCCGAATTGCCGCACGAGGCGATCACCGAGGAGGCGCGTATGTACGCCGAGCAGACCGCCGCAGTTGAAAAAGAACAAGCAGAGCTTCAGGAGCAGGACAAAAAGCTGCTCGCAGCGCTGGACGAGGTTCTCGAAAAGCGCACGCGCGAAATGCGCGAACAGCAGAGCCGCACACGTTCAAAGGGTGAGCGTCTGGCAGCGACTGTCGTTAAAAAAGGCGTGGGCTTCGTGTCGCTGGGGCTCATTATGGTGTTTCTTGGCATTGTGATGATAATCTGCTTGTTTTCACCGGCTCCCGATTTCCTTATACCGCTTAAGCTCTCACCGATATGCATTATTCTGATAGGAATTGAGCTGCTGCTCAATCAGCTTATGACACGCGGACATTTCCGCATAAATATACCGAGCCTTGTTATTTCGGCGTTGCTGGTGGTCGGCTGCTGCTTTATGTGCGTTAAGCTGAACGGCACCTACAAGGAGGATAAGGAGGAGTACAACAACCGCAGCATCGCCGCTGAAATTTACGACAGGAGCTACAAGGAGCTGAGATACGTTGCGGATATAGCCTCGCTGGACATTGAAGTCGATCTCAATCCCGACGGCACGGGACGTAAAAAGGGTGTGGACGCGCTTGCAAGCGATGACCGAGTAAATGTGACCGTGGAGTTTTCCGGCACATACAATTCCCCGAAAGCCTTTGCCGCCGATTGTAAAAAAATAATCGACGGATACCGCATAATGGGCATAAACATAACAAATTTCTATTTTAAGAACACGGGCGCTTTCCATTCGTTCAATCTTGACGTTGAGGGAAAGTACGCACAAGACTACAACGAGAGCAAACTCACGGAAAACGTTGACTATATGTATCTTGAGGATATCGACTATATGGACGATCTGGAGGATTACAAGGACGAGACAGAAGAAACGTCCGACGCAGCATGAGTTTCGGAAGGGAAAAAATGTTGACAACAGAAGAAAAAACAGCGCTTTATAACTGCATATTAAAGCAATTTCCCGACCCCGGACTGTACAGAGTTTCAAGAGTGGGAGAATGGCTGGTTACAAACGGCTATTCTCTCGAAAGGCTCGGTTACGGTTCTTTTCGGGAATTTGCGGAGGATTTTACAGAAATGTTCTCGTTTCAGGACGATGACAACGATGAATTTATCGAAATAAAGAGATGGCAAACAGGAGAAAAAAATATGATCGGAAGTATTGATATTCAGCACCCCGCCGACAGCTTTTTCGGCACGGGAAACATTATTCTTAACGACGATATTATCGAAATGACACAACAGTCGCTTTACGCGCTCACTAAAATACTCGGGAACGGATATACCGTTCAGCAGATGAAACAGGAGATTTACCGCAAATTCGACGAGGCAAAAACGGAGGGCAAGCTCGTT
>CAJTTH010000012.1:53992-54797 GCA_910579125.1 uncultured Oscillospiraceae bacterium
AGAACGATATACGTTCCCTATAGACTACTGTTCCGACGGACTGCTTGTAAACGGCATTATAACCAAAAATTTAAGTCCGCGCGGAAAGAGCCTTTATTTCGCGTTCGACAAAACGAGGATATACCGCAGCGCTCCCGTTATAGAGCACAGAAAGCCGCCCGCGGCGGGTCCTGTTCCCGAGGAGGAAAAAGACGCAATCTACAAGCTGCTCACGGACTACTTCCCCGTAAACACAAAGTATCACATGGCAGCGGTCAGCAAGTACCTCACGGATCGCGGCGTTGACAGAACGCGCTTCGGCTTTTTCAAGATGAAGGATTTTCTTACGGCGCTCGGCTTTCTGGAAATGGAAGACGTTGTTCTGCACGGAGTTCCGCAGGTAATGATAACCATTATGCCGCGCGGCAGTGAGGAGAATATACGTTCCGCGGCTCAGAGTACCGTGCCATCGGCGGGAGTTTTCGAAAACCCTCCGTCCGAATACAGAAAGACAGAACCGCTCTACACGAAAACCGAGCCCGTTCTCCGAAAAACAGAGAACTCAGAAGACGTTTCCATACCCGAGGGCAGACTTACCGACTTTTCAAATCTGCCGATAAAGCCTATGGGCATACTGGAGAAATATCTGCATGACAAAGGTCTTTCCGTTGACTTTTCGACGGTTGTCCGCAATATTACCGACGATTTTGACAAGGCGCGTGCCGACGGAACTATACGCGTGTACGAGGCGAAGCTGATATTTCCGGTGCGCTATTTGAAGGCGGACGGCAGCAGGGTAGAGCTTACCCTGAAACCGAGCGCCTAC
>CAJTTH010000012.1:54807-68329 GCA_910579125.1 uncultured Oscillospiraceae bacterium
GAGGGAAAAAGGTGGTTTCTGTACTATGTTGATACTGTTCCGCACGAGAGAAGTTTTCACAACGCCGACCCCGGCAAGGAACTGGAGAGCTTTGCGTTTCTTGGGAGCTGGTCGAGTTTCTTAGCCGAGCTTGCGGCTAAGGCGGTCGACGAGGAATGGGATTTCTTAAACTCGTCTGTAAGGAACTATGAGATTTTAATTCAGTATATAAAGTATACATTCAGCCGATTAAAGCATGAAAACAAGATTTGCATATCGCAGGACAAAGCGTTCGCGGCGTTTAACACGGGGCTTGCCGACAATCATTACGACGATATCTACGCGTGCTTTTCACCGAACGATTCCGAGAGCGGTACGGAGTGGAAGTTCAGCGGATTTTGCACGGCGGCTTCGGGCGGTCTGGGAAAGCAGCTTGTGAATTACTTCAATCCTTTGCCGCAGCCGCCGTCGTACTTCAAGCGCAACGAGGATCTTTTCTTCGACCACACCAAGCAGCTCCACACCGATTTTGAGCATATTATAATCGACAATATCCGCCGTCTGCCGCTGCAATTCCTTTACGATCAGTTTTTCGATAATCCTCAGGCGCGTGAACTGGTGGAAAGCATCAGAAACGCGCGCGACCGCGACGAGCGGCTGAAACAATACGAGCAACTGAAATCGCTCCTCAAAGAAAACAGCCGTTTGTTTATGCGTATTCAGAACCGTATCAAGGATTCAATCGAGCTTGCGCGCAAGCGTGTGCGCTGGAATTACAAGACCGCCGTCCCGTCATATTTCCCGAAAAGGAACAGTATGTCGCTTATGCTGCCGCTCGCGCTTCAGGACGAGTCCAAACCCGACGTGGCTCTGGTGGTCGAGCTTACCCGCTCGGGGAGCTATCAAGGGCAGACGATACTCACGCTGCCGCAGGCGTATATCGATGCGCGTTTGATGTGCCGAATCACGGGCGACTGGCTTACGCCCTCGCAGATATTCGACGGTGATAACGTACAGACCGAGGACGACACGGAGGACGTTGAATGAAAACCGCGATTGAGCGTCTCGCGGAACTTGATTTCAAGGGCGGCAGGATAACCGATACTGAAAAGTGGGGAACGCGCTGCTTTGTGCTGAACGGCGAATTTGCCGGCGGAGATATCAAGTATTTCACGGTGTCTTTCGAGGGTGGCGGCTTTGTGGAGCTTGAAGGCTGCGCGGGTGCGGTGATTGAGGAATTTGTTATCAAGAAAAACAGTGAAGAGCCGTACAGCGTGAAATTAACGCTGAATACCGACGGAAAAACGCGTGTCATTCAATTCGGCTGTAAGCTCGTCAACATTACACCGAAGAAATACCGCGGAATGTCGCGCCGAAATATGTACGAAACGTGGCTCAAGGGCTTAGAGAATATCGCCTGCGTTGAGAATGAAAAGTATTTCAAGGGCGAGGAAACTCACGAGCTTGACGAATTTACGCTGAACCTGAAAAAATATGCCGACAAAAACATTCGTCTGGAGGTCGGCGAATTGATGGGGAACGGGCTGCGATATCGATACCGCTCGACCTCGTACAGCAATCCGCACACATTTTTTGACATTATCCGCCACTCGGACGGACGGCGCTATTTTCCGTTCCACATCGACCTTTACGGCATAAGCTATCTGGATGTTGACAGCGGCAGGGTTTACCATTATATTCCCGAGGGTTACGAGCATGACGCGGAGTGGGATATCGGCGAATCGTTTATCGTTACCGATGTGCATTACGATCCGCGCACGAACCTTATCGCTTACGGCGGCTGCGTCTGGGCGGGACCGAGCGACGTTATGGTCGGCGATTTCTCCGAGCCGCTGAACTTCGACCCGTATCTTGTAAGCGCTAACGGATTTATCGACCCCGAATATGAGGAGTGCTGGGATATTAATTTCGTCCGTTTCGAGGAGAACGGAATAGTTGTGCGCAACAATCAAAGAACGGAGTTCCTCGTTGGATTTGACAAGATAAAGAGCCGTTTGGGAGGAGAATAATGCACTTTTTATGCCCTTGCGGAAACGATATCCATGACACCTCCGACTGCTTGTCCTACAAGGCGGGCATAATCGCCGACCAAGACGAGGAGGAGCTTTGGGAGATACTGGAAAAATCCGAGCAGCCGCACGCCGATAAATTGAACACTGCTGTCGAGGTAATGGACTTGCTCCGCCGAAACATCTACCAATGCCCGAAATGCGGACGCATTTTCCTAGAGGACGCCGCCGACGGCTACGAGCTTGTGTGCTTTGAGCCTGTCGGGAACTTCAACAAGAAAATGCTTATCTCGTCGCGCGGTGAGAACTGGCGCGGCTATCTTTTCGCCGACTGGTACGACCCCAAGCCCGAGTACTGCGAGCACAAGGGGTTTATAACGCCGCTTTGTAACGTTAAATTCGACGACCTTTTCTTTGATGATTACGCAGCTTTTGAGCGGCGCTATTTCGAGATACTTGACGAAATGCGGAGCAGAAATATACTGCGCCGCGCTCAACTGAGCGTCAACCGCGAAAGAAAGCACTTATGGGAGGACGAATGATTATTGACGCGCATATGCACTTGCCAAGCGGTGAACCCGACCCGGAAAGCAAAAAGCGGCGGATGTTGTCCGATATGAGGGCAAACGGAGTTGACATCGGCATAGTGATCTCCGATTCGGAATTGGAAAGCGCTATCGGTTCAATGGACGACTGCGCGGAGCTGTTTTCGGACTGCCCGAACGTATTTGCCGCTGCGGGGATAAGTCCGTATATAAATTTCGAGAAGCAGCTTGAAAAACTGAGAAACTACCTCGCGCGAGGACTGTTTGTCGGCATAAAGCTGTATTGCGGTCACGAGCCTGTTTATATCGACGACGGTTCGCTGAAGCCTGTTTTTGAGCTTGCAGTTGAGTTTGACGTACCCGTGCTGTTTCATTCGGGCTGGGATAACGCTCAATACGCTGCGCCCGAAAGAGTGAAAGCCGCAGCCGAAAAAAATCCCGACGTGCGTTTTGTATGCTGCCATTGTTGGTATCCCGAACTTGCTTTGTGCTTTGAAGCGTTAAAGTACTGCGCAAACGTGTACTTTGACTTATCGTCAGTAGCCGATGATCCCGAAAAATCACCGTCTATGGCGGCGGTATTGGAGCGATATATCCCCGAAATGCCCGAACGCTTTATTTTCGGCTCGGATTACGGCTGCTGCGACCAGCGGCGGCATATTGAGTTTATCGGGTCGTTGGATATTCCGCCGAACCACAAGCAGGCGGTTTTATGCGGGAACGCCGCGCGGATATACAAGGTCAGCATATAACAAAAAGGCTATGCTTTACGGCATAGCCTTGTACTTTTACAAAAGGAGCAGCCGCTGAAACGGCTGCTCTGAAATGTTATCGGTATGAAGTTCCCTTAACGCCGCTCAGCCGCGCAAAGATAATTCTCGTAACGCCCGCGCTGATAACGTTAGTCGATATCAGACAAAGAACAATGTTGACAATGCACAGTGTTCGCCATGCTCCGATACACCGTCCTGTTTTTGCCGCGATAAACCCGAGAATAAGCGAAGTAAGCTGAAAGAACACGAAAATCAAAGCGATAATTCTCAAAGCCCCGCAGATAAGCATAAACCTGTCATACGGCTCAAAAAAACGAAAACCGCCCATAAAACCCGCGCTCAATTCTATTGACGGAACGCGTGGATGAGCGTAGACCGCAACGACAAACACTATCCACAAAAGCATTAAGCTGAACGGCATAAGGTTAAGTTCGCTGAGTGCTTTCAGCGCCTTTTTGTCGGAAAAAGTCATTGCGACCTCTATTCACCGTATCTCAAACCCGGGCGGAGTATTAAAGATCAGCGCCGAAATTCTGCCCTCGGGCGCGGCTCCGTTTTCGGAGAGCTTCTCAACGGCGGAGTAGATCGAGCTCATACCGATCATGCTTCGATACAGGTCGTTGGTGCGTTCGCCGAAAATACCGCTGTCGAACAGCGAAAACATCAGATTTCCGAGCGGATAGAAGTCCGCGAGTTGATTTTTGTACACAGCCGTGCTATTATCGCCGAACGAAAAAAGCAGCTCCTCGGAAAACGTCAGCTTACCGAAAGCACGCTCGGCGCAGATCTCGGGCAGAAACGAAAGACATTCCCAGGCGAGCGTCTCGTCGCCAATCGCTTCGTTCAGCTTGTCGAAAAGCTGCTCGTACTGCTCTTGCGTTTTTACCTCCGCAAAAATATCCAGCGCCCTTTTCACCATGACCGAAAGCGTCGGTATCTTCGCGTCGCTGTAAGGGTAGGGGAGAACCGTCGCGGGGTCTTGCTTTATGAAGAAAAACTGTTTCTGCGAGGCAAATTGCTGAACGTTCCATTTCGCGGCGAGTTTGCCGACGAGCGCACCCAGCTCCTCACTCGGAACGTCGTTTATACGGCATTCGCCTGTGATATGTTCGCCGTCCGCGCCGACAGCCTTGGCCGCATAGATTTTCACGTAGCACATTTTCTGATTGCCGAGCCGTTTCGCGATATGATCCTTCAGCAGCTCCCAGTAACGCGCGGTGACTTCCTTTGCGTCATCGTCGTCGCCCGTTTTTTCGCCGATACCGACAACGTTGCTCTTGTAAACGCTCCAACGGTGAGTATGCCCCGCGAAGCTGCTTTCGAACGCCGTGCCGTCCTCGCCGCGCTGCATAAGCGCGATCCCCTGCATGAACGCAAACAAAAACGAGCCTGTCGCCGTTCCGATAGCTGTATCGGTGTCTCTGCCCGTTCCCGCGCAGCACTCAAACAGCGGCTCTTCCCAATCGGGAGAGGAAACGTAGAAGTTCAGAACCGCCATTTGCTGATCGAGCTGATCTATCTCGGGTCTTATTGTGATGTTCCATTCGGGGCAGAAAATCATTTCGTCCCTTATTTCGTCCTTAGTCTCGATACACCCGTGCAGTCCCTCCAGAACGCGCTGCATAGGGTCTTTTTTATGGTGCTTTTCAAATTTACCGAATAATCCCATTACAGCTCCTTAAGAATTTCGCCCATAAGCCCGGGAACAGCGCCGATAGCGTTGGACTCGTCGGTGTCGATATGCATAGCGTCGGCAAAGCTCTCGCTCACTCGTACAACAACATCGCCGAGCACAGCTGAGCGCTCCTTGGTATTGCACTTCACCCAAACGGTGTCTTTGTTCTTAACGCCGAGCTTTTCGGCAGTCTCGGGAGTAAGGTGGATATGGCGCTTTGCGACGATAACGCCCTCTTTGATTGTAACCTCGCCCGCAGGACCTTTCAGAGTGCAGCCGGGAGTTCCAGCGATGTCACCACTCTCGCGGATAGCAATGTCAAGTCCGATAGAGCGCGCGTCGGTAGCGGACAGCTCCACTTGGTCTGCACTGCGGCACGGACCGAGAATGGACACGTTCGCAAGCTCTTTTTTGGGACCTACAACGGTAACTCTCTGTTCACTCGCGTACTGACCGGGCTGCGAGAGGTCCTTTTTCTTTGTAAGCTCCGCGCCCTTTCCAAAAAGCGCCTCGAGGGTCTCCTTGGTAACGTGTACGTGTCTTGCCGATGTTTCGATAAGAATTTCAGCCATTTTAGTTTCCTCCAAAAATTATTTTAGGGCAAATTGCCCAATATTTACAATTCCATTATACAACTTTTTTCCGAAAAAATCAATAAAAACTCTTGATTTTTTTAAAATTTTATGATATAATTTGAAAATGATAGTCAATATCAAATTGCAATGAGGTTATTCAATGACTTATAACGAGTGCTACACCTATTTTAAAATTGTCGGGAATTTCGATCCCGATACGGTTACGGAGCTTCTCGACATTATTCCCGAGGAGTTTTGGAAAATCGGCGATATGCGAAAAAACGGTACGGTTCGCGATTTTGCGTTTTGGAGAACGGGAACTTGCCGTGAATACGATATCGAAACCGACCGCCAAATGATAAAAACGCTTTCTCCGCTGCTGGATAAAACAGATGTATTAAATGATATCAAGGCACGGTATGACGTTGATTTTGTTCTGGAGGTTGTTCCGACAGTCGTGCCCGGTGAAAGCACTCCTTGTCTTGCGCCGTCGTTAGAGGTTATGCGTTTTTGCTGCGCTGCCGAAATTGTTATCGACATAGATTTGTACGTTAATCGTGCAGATAATTTTACCGATTAAAATTGTGAAATTGAATGGGAGAACAAACAATGGTGCTTTTGGTTGTCGACACGCAAAGGCTTATCACTCTCGACCTTTGACAACAAGTTTATGAGCGGCGAAGCAAGCTATCATTATTATAACGATTTCATCCGGAAGAACCGATACGCCGAATGCGTTTCAATCAAAGCGGCACTTGAAATGCTGAACGGGAGGGCAAAATGAGCGAAAATGTCTACAAAACCAAGCAGCGCGATGAGATAGTCGAGTTTTTCAATCAGCACCGCGGAAAATGCTTCACTGCGAAAGAGATAATCAGGAGCGGCGAGATAGCCTCGGGCGAGGCAACCGTTTACAGAACACTCTCCAAACTCGCCGCGCAGGGCGTGTTGAAGCGGTTTACGGACGGCGACGCGTCCTGTTATCAGCTCAACGAATCGGAGCAGTGTGAGAAGCATTTCCACCTCAAGTGCGAAAAATGCGGACGGCTTATTCACATGGACTGCGGCTTTATGGCGGATATGAAGCGCCATATCGAGAGCAGCCACGATTTTGTTGTCGATATCGGCAAGACTGTTATCTACGGCTTGTGCGGTGAGTGTGCAAAGGGGATAAATAATGCTTAAACGATTTCTTTTACTGTTACTGTCGGCGGTAATGCTCTGCGGCTGCTCGCTCCCGTCGGAGAAGCCGACCGACGGCAAGCTCCAGATCGTGACGACGATTTTTCCCGCATATGACTTCGCGCGGCAGGTTTTCGGCGACACCGCCGACGTTACCTTGCTGTTAAAACCCGGCATGGAGAGCCATTCCTACGACCCGTCCGCGCGTGATATCGTCAAGATAGACAGCTGCGACCTCTTCATCTACAACGGCGGCGAATCGGACGCTTGGGTGGAAAATATTCTCAAATCCGCAGACGATGTGAACACTCTGAGAATGATGGACGCGGTGGAGGTTCTCGCCGAGGATCAAGAGGGCATTGCCGAAGAAGAACACGATGATCACAACCATGATGAGGAATACGACGAGCACATCTGGACTTCACCGAAAAACGCCGCGCTGATAGTGCGGAGCATAGAACAGGCGGCTTCGGCGCTCGCTCCCGAGAACAAGTTGCTGTACGAGAACGCAGCGGAGGAGTACGCCGCCGAAATAAACGCGCTCGACGAGAAATTCACGGAGCTGCTGTCGGGCGAGGAGCGCTGTTTCGTTTTCGACAGGTTTCCGCTGCTGTACTTTTTCCGCGAGTACGGGCTGAACTACACGGCGGCGTTCCCGGGGTGCGGCAGTGAGACAGAGCCGTCCGCGCAGACGATATCGGTGCTCGCCGAAAGGCTCTCCGAGAGCGATACCGTGCCGACCGTGTTCTGTATCGAGCTGTCAAACCGCAAGCTCGCGGAAACCCTCGCGGACGAGAACGGACTGCCCGTAGCGGAATTTCACACCTGTCACAACATCACGGCGGACGATTTCGCGGCAGGGGAGAGCTATGTTTCGCTTATGGGGCGGAATTATCAAATGCTGAAAAAGGTATTGACGAGCGGAGGTTAATTATGGGACAGTTGGCAAATCTTCCAAATATAGGCAAAGTAGTTGAGAAACAGCTGAACGCCGTCGGTATTGAGACCGCCGAGGAGCTTGTGAAAACAGGCGTGGAAAATGCATGGCTAAAGATCCAAGCGATTGACAGCAGTGCGTGTATTCACCGACTGCTTGCTCTGGAGGGCGCTATCCGCGGCATAAAGAAAACCGATATCCCCTCCGAGCGCAAGGCGGAACTTAAGAAGTTTTACAATTCGCACAAGACATAAACCTGAATTTAAAGGAGCGGACTATGAAAATAATAGCGATTGGAGCCGTGACAGCAGGCGGGAAAACAACAGTTGTAAATGCAATTAAAGATCGGCTGCCCAAAACAGTGTCACTTCACTTTGATGACTACTCATTTGAGGGAGAAGTCGAAGATTTTTCCGAAGATGTTCATGTATGGGACTTATCTCCGTTAAAAGCAGATATTGAAATGATCATCCGCAGCGGCGAATACGACTATCTACTGTTGGACTATCCGTTTGCATATCAACATCAAATGATTAAGGATTATTTGGATTGCTGCATATTTATTGATACACCATTAGACATAGCAATGGCTCGAAGAGTTCTTAGAGATATGAAAGAGGCTACGGGAGATGAAATTCGCAGTGAGATGGACACATATCTGAAATGTACAAGAGTTGCTTATGTTCAAATGTCGGAAGATCCAACTTCTGATTATGATTATGTAATCGACGGCGCAAAGGAACTTGAGGATATTATCAAAGAAGCTATGGATATCATTTTAAGATGCTAAATTCTTATTTAAAGTAACATTTGGCTTCAAAATTATCTTCAAATTAGCAAAAAAATAGGAACCGTCTCATTGCATTGATGATAATAATGCGCTATAATAAGCGCGGAGGTGTTGAAATATGGCAAACGAAAACAAAAAGGACTTCAACGCAATGCTTTGTGATGGCAAGGATATGCCGAAGATCGTTGAGATCACGGACGAAAAGAGTATCGAGAAGTACGGCGGCAGACGAATGTACTTTGCTCCGCCGCTCGACTATGACGCGGTAATGCGGCGCGTTCCCGAGGGAATGGTGATAACCGTCGGCGATATCCGTGCGTATTTCGCTAAGCGGAACGACGCGGACTTCACCGACCCTATAACGGCGGGAATATTCTGCTCGATAGCGGCTTGGGCGAGCTTTCAGCGCACGGACGACAAAACACCGTATTGGAGAACGCTCAAAGCGGGCGGCGAGCTTAACCCGAAATACCCCCTCGGCGTTGAGGAGCAGAAACAGCTGCTCGAAAACGAGGGTCACACGGTCATTCAAAAGGGGAGAACGAATATCCGTTACTACGTCAAGGACTACGAGCAATACCTGTACAGATTGGACTGAAAGAAATGGCACTTATCAAAACGGAAAACTTAACGCTGTCATACGAAAATATGACGGTGATCAAGGAGCTTAGCTTCGAGGTGAACGCGGGTGATTATCTCTGCATAGTCGGCGAGAACGGCTCGGGAAAAAGCACGCTCGTCAAGGCGCTGCTGTCGCTGAAAAAGCCTGTCGACGGCACGATAACGTTCGACGGCATGCTTCGGCGCGAGATAGGCTACTTGCCGCAGCAGACCAACGCGCAACGCGATTTCCCCGCGAGTGTGTCCGAGGTGGTGATCTCGGGGTGTCTCAACTCGCGCGGAATACGCCCGTTCTACTCGCTGAGGGAGCGCAGGATCGCCGCCGAAAATATGGAGCGGCTCGGGATAACGGAGCTGAAAAAACGCAGCTACCGCGAACTTTCGGGCGGTCAGCAGCAACGCGTTCTCCTCGCGAGAGCGCTCTGCGCAACGAAAAAGCTGCTGCTGCTCGATGAACCCGTTTCGGGTCTCGACCCCATGGTGACGACTGAGATGTACGAGCTGATATCGCGTATCAATAAGGAGAACGTTACCGTGATAATGGTAACGCATGATATGACGGCGGCGCTGAAATACGCGAGCCACATGCTCTGCATGACCGAGGAAAGTCACTTTTTCGGCACTATTGACGAATTTATCGCGAGCGACGCGGCGGACTTTATGAAAGGCGGTGCTGTCCGTGGATGAGATAATAGCCGAGATGTTTTCCGCCCCGGTGCTTGTTAGGGCGCTGATAGTGGGTGTTCTGGTATCGTTGTGCGCGGCTCTGCTGGGCGTAAGCCTTGTGCTGAAGCGCTACTCGATGATTGGCGACGGGCTGTCGCACGTTGGTTTCGGTGCGCTCGCCGTCGCGACGGTGATGAACCTCGCGCCTATGGCGGTCGCGATACCCGTGGTTATTCTGGCGGCGTTTCTGCTGCTGCGGCTGTCCTCGAACGGCAGGATAAAGGGCGACGCGGCGATAGCACTCATCTCGACGTCCGCGCTCGCTATCGGTGTTATGGCGGTCTCGATGTCGAGCGGAATGAACGTCGACATTAACAGCTACCTTTTCGGCAGCATAATCTCGGTGAGCAGCGGCGACGTTGTAACAAGCGTGATACTCGCGCTCGCAGTGCTGCTGATGTTCATTTTCTTCTACACTAAGATTTTCGCGATAACATTCGACGAGAACTTTGCTAAAGCAACAGGCATAAACGCCGACCTCTACAATATGCTTATAGCGCTGCTAACAGCGGTCACGATCGTTATCGGAATGCGGCTTATGGGCAGTATGTTGATATCAAGTCTTATCATTTTCCCCGCGCTCTGCTCTATGAGAGTGTTCAAAAGCTTCAAATCGGTAACGGTTTGCTCAGCGGTCATTTCGGTGACTACGTTCGTTGTCGGAATGTTCATTTCTTACGTCGCGGACACTCCCTGCGGCGCGAGTATCGTCTGCGTGAACATTTTGTTTTTCGTGATTTTCTTCGTTATCGGAACGGTAATGTCAAGGAGCAGAAAAACATGAAATATATTGAAAGCGTAAAATTTCACGGAGAATTGCCCGAAAAAAGCTACCTCAACGATATCCCCGCCGTGGAGTGGCTCGCGGAGCACGGCGAGCTGGAGCTTAATTCGGCGGTGACGTTCTTCGTCGGCGAAAACGGGGCGGGGAAGTCGACGCTCCTTGAGGCGATTGCGCTGGCAGCAGGCTTTAACGCTGAGGGCGGCTCGCGGAATTTCAGCTTTTCCACGCGCGACACACACTCCGAGCTATACGAAAACATAACGCTCTCGCGCGGTATTGTCCGCCCTAAGGACGGTTTTTTCCTGCGCGCGGAGAGCCTGTACAATTCCGCGACCTATATTGAGGAGCTGGACGAGATACCGTGCGGCGCACCTTTAATATCCGGAGGCTTCGGCGGCTCGCTGCACGCGCGTTCACACGGCGAGAGCTTTATCGCGACTGTGCAGAACCGCTTTTTCGGGAACGGGCTGTATATCCTCGACGAGCCCGAGGCAGCGCTTTCACCCGCGCGGCAATTGACCATGCTGGGACTTATAAAGGGCTTGGTTGACGACAATTCGCAGTTTATAATTGCGACGCATTCGCCGATACTTATGGCATACCCGAACGCTGAGATACTCTGTTTTTCGGCGGACGGCATTCGCTCCGTGAACTATAAGCAGACCGAGCATTATCAGATAACAAAGCAGTTTCTCGACGATCCCGACAGAATGCTGAAGATGATTTTCGGGGAATAACAAGCGCGGCAAACCGTTCAAAAATAACGGTCTGCCGTTTTTTAAAATTTTTTGAAATGTTTGTAACGAAATCCCAAAAACGGGCACTAATTATACAGAAAGAGGGTGAAACGTATGTCGGCGCTGGACGAATTGTTTTCCGCGTACTACAAGGATATTTACCGCTACATATACAGTCTGTGCCGCGACGCTTCGCTCTCGGAGGACCTTACTTCGGACGTGTTTCTGGAGGTCGTGAAGTCGATAGGCGCTTTCAGAGCGGACTGCGACGTAAAAACCTGGTTGTTTTCGATCGCGCGTCACCGATGGTTCAGTTACTTGCGCAAGAAAAAACGGACGTTGGAATCAACAGAGCTTTACGAGCTGACCGAGCTTGAACAACCGAACGACAGATCAGCGGAGGACGCGTTACTTGACCGCGAGCTTATTGACCGCATTTACGCGATCATCGACGGCGAACCCGAGCGTCCGCGAAAGGTAGCCCGTATGCGGATAGCGGGCTATTCGTTCTACGAGATCGGAAAGGCGCTCGGGATGTCCGAAAGCTCTGCGAGAGTAACTTTTTTCAGGACAAAAGAGAAGATCCGCAAAATATTAAAAGAGGAGGGTTTTGATTATGAGTGAAAACAAAATATCTTGCGACGTTTGCCGTGATCTTTTGCCGCTTGTCAAAGACGGTGTTGCGAGCGCCGACAGCGAAGCAGCGGTAAAGGAGCACATAAGCGGCTGCAACGAATGTGAAATGCTATTTGACGGCAAATTCGTTCCCGCAGTCGAGTTGTCCGAAACGCCGAAACCGCTGCTGCGTATAAAGCGTTGGCTTTCGATAATTTACGCGGTGCTGCTGATGCTGGGGCTGTATTTCGGGTTGAGTTTGACGGCGGGCGACACTATGTTCTACAATTGCCTTATTATGCCTATTGCGGGCGTGCTCGGCTACCTTATTTTTAAGTGGAGGGCGTTTTTGGTCGTTCCCGTTATTATGTTTGTCACGTTTATCCTTACAAATACGCTAGGTATTTTTGACGGCGCTGAACGTCTCGAATTTCTAAGTTTAATAAGCTTTACGTTCATTTACAGCCTGTTTACATGGGCGGGAACGCTTGTTGCTATGCTTTTGCGCTTTGCGTTCGGCAAAAATGTTTTTGGAAAGGATGGGAAAGAATGAAATCATTTTTTTTAAAACATCTTATTGTATTCAGAGTGATCGCGGCGGTTATCGCGTTTGGAATCATTGCGTACCTTCTGGTATTCACTAATGCGTTGGTGGGAAATCCCGTTTCGTACTTTATTGTAAAGAATAACGCCGAAAAATACCTTGCTGAAAATTACGCGGATAATGGTTATGTGCTTGAACAAGTTAATTACAATTTTAAGTTCGGAAATTATAATGCGCATTTCGTGAAACCGGGCAGCGAGGATTATCACTTTGTTGAGTCCTACGGCTTTGACGGAAAAAAAGCTTTTGACAACTACAAAACGGACGACCAGATAAAAAGAAACGTTCAACGACGGCTTGAAACGCTCTATCGGGAGCTTGTCAACAGTGTTCTGGAAAGCCCCGCTTATCCGTATTCAACCAATATTGCGTTCGGAGAATTGATTTTCGAGAATTTCGATTTTGAAGGTTCTCTCGACGAAGGATACGACTATGCGCTGCCTCTAAGCATACTTGTTCCCGACGGATTATACAATATCACCGAATTGGGTGCAAAGGCGGGACATCTCACGATATATGTTGACGCGGACGAGACGACTCCCGAAAAAGCCGCTGAGGTGCTGCTTGAGATAGACTCCCTTATGGAGCGGGGAGGAGCGACGTTTTACGCCATTGACCTCAGGCTGGGATCCGACGAATATCTCTACATCAATAATTTCCGCCGCAGCGATTTTCATGAAGACGGGCTTGTCGAACGCGTAAGGACGGTTGGGCTTACGGCAGAGGAGTACAACGCCAAGCTCGCGGGGAAGAAAGATTACTAAATGGCGTAAAAAAGCGGCAGAGCGTTCTGAGTTGTCTGCGCGTGAGATTAACTTACAAAAACTTAAACAGGACTTACAAAAGCGCATACACGAAAACGCGAAAACAATACAGTTCGCATCTCCTCTTAATCCAATCGTCTTAGATCTAGACGAATAATATATACATAAACGCCGCCGCTCCAATT
>CAJTTH010000013.1:0-43446 GCA_910579125.1 uncultured Oscillospiraceae bacterium
GATTCCAACGCAGTCATCGGCAAAATTTGCCGAAAAGACGCGTGCAATATCTTGTGAAGACAGGTTCTAAAATGCGGCGTCGATTATTCAGATCGACGCCGCAAATTCATATAACACAACCAAAATCCGAGCACTCCGATGCCGTCAGTGAACAGCGTCGGTCATAGACTTCACATATTTGTAAATTTCGTCCGCAGAGTTCTCGCCGTACTTCTCGATAATACGCACGATAGCCGAGCCGACTATAACGCCGTCCGCGAGCTTTGACATCTTCTCCGCCTGTTCGGGCGTGGAGATACCGAAGCCGATAGCTGCGGGAACGTGCGCGTACTTTTTGACGCTCGCCATAACGGACGCGAGGTCGGTCTTTATCTCGCTGCGAACGCCTGTAACGCCGAGCGACGAAACTATGTACAGAAATCCCTCCGCGCTCTCGGCAATTGACTTTATGCGCTCCTCGGAGGTCGGCGCTATCATCGAGATTATCGAGATACCGTGCGATCTCGCGATACTGTCCGCCTCTTGCTTTTCCTCGAACGGCATATCGGGGCAGATAAGCCCGTCCGCGCCGATCTCCGCGCATTTCGCGAAAAAGCGGTCGTAGCCGTACTTGAACACGGGGTTAAGGTAGGTCATAAACACCAGCGGGATATCCGTTTCTGCACGGACTCTCGCGGCAAGCTCAAACGCCTTGTCGGTGGTCATGCCGTTGGTGAGCGCGCGCACGTCCGCGTTCTGGATAACGGGTCCCTCCGCTATCGGGTCGGAGAACGGTATGCCTATCTCGATCAAATCCGCGCCTGCCTTTACCATTGCCATAATGTTGTCGAACGAGCTTTCGTAGGTGGGGTCTCCTGCCGTAAGAAAGCCGATAAACGCCTTTTTATCCGTGAAAGCGCTCTGTATTCTTGAGTTATTCATGTAAATCTATCCCCCTATATCTTGCGATTGCCGCAACGTCCTTGTCGCCGCGCCCCGACAGGCAGCATATTATAATGTCGTCCTTGCTCATTTTCGGCGCTATTTTCATCATGTGAGCGACCGCGTGAGCGCTTTCAATAGCGCAGATAATTCCCTCGGTACGCGCGATATACTCAAATGCGTTCACTGCCTCGTCGTCCGTCACGGGAACGTACTCCGCACGTCCGATATCGTGCAGATAAGCGTGCTCCGGACCTATTCCAGGGTAGTCAAGCCCCGCCGATATCGAGTACACGGGCGCAATCTGCCCGTATTCGTTCTGGCAGAACAGCGACTTCATTCCGTGGAAAATACCGAGCGAACCCGTTGCGATAGTCGCCGCAGTCTCGCCCGTGTCAACGCCGCGCCCCGCAGCCTCGCAGCCTATCAGCCGCACGTCCTTGTCGTTGATGAAGTTGTAGAACATTCCCATGGCGTTCGAGCCGCCGCCCACGCACGCCATAACGGCTGTCGGCAGCTTGCCCTCAAGCTTGAGTATCTGTTCGCGCGCCTCTTTGGAGATAACGCTCTGGAAGTCGCGGACTATCATCGGGAACGGGTGCGGACCCATTACCGAGCCGAGAACGTACAGCGTGTCGTCCACGCGCGTAGTCCAGTCGCGCATAGCCTCGTTCACCGCGTCCTTGAGCGTCATAGTTCCCGTAGTGACAGCGGTCACCTTTGCGCCGAGCAGCTCCATTCTGTACACGTTCAGCGCCTGACGGACAGTGTCCTCCTTGCCCATGAACACCTCGCACTCCAAGCCCATAAGCGCCGCAGCAGTCGCCGCCGCAACGCCGTGCTGACCTGCGCCCGTTTCGGCGATAATGCGCGTTTTGCCCATTTTCTTCGCCAGCAGACACTGCCCGAGTACGTTGTTGATCTTATGCGAACCCGTGTGGTTCAGGTCCTCGCGTTTAAAGTAAATCTTCGCGCCGCCCAAGTCCTTGGTCATCTTATCCGCGTAGTAGAGCAGCGATGGTCTGCCCGCGTATTCGCGATTGAGCTTATTCAGCTCCGCGATAAAATCGGGGTCTTTGGAGTAGCGCTCGTATGCGTCCTCCAGCTTGTGAATTTCGTTCATAAGCGTTTCGGGGATATATTGTCCGCCGAAATCGCCGTAACGTCCTTTGGAATATGCGTTTGCCATTTCCTCAGACCTTCCTTTCTTTGATATAATCGTCTATCCTGTATTGTACTATAACCTTTTTGCCTATTATAGTTATTGCCTGTTTCGGGCATTTCGAAAAACATCGACAGCACATCGTGCATCTGTTTCCCGAGAGCGCTCTGTCATCCTTGACAGTAATATTTCCCATAGGATATGCCTTAAGCTCGGTTTGGTCACGGTGCTTTCCACAAGAACTAACCACGCAGTCTCGCCGCCGTATATTATCTGCCGATAGCTGAGGATATTTCGAGCGATACCCTCCCGAGCCTGTATCAGGACTTCCCCGTAATTTATCGCATCCACGTTTTCGTATTTGTCAATAAGCTCCTTGTTGAGCCGAAAAACCGTTTCAATATCGTCATCGGCGGCGGGGGAGAGCTGATATTTCATCGTTCATCACCATTATTCGCCAAGCAGTCCGTAAAAAAGCTCTCTATCTGCCCGAGGAGCTCCGCGTTCGGCGTATTGATAAGCTCCCTGTCCGAGTTAGCGTACATTTCCGCTCTCACGTCCTCGGGAATTTTGCCGCCGTACTGCTCATAGACCGCTCTGTATTCCTCGTTGAATTTGTCAATATATTCCAGTGCCTCTTCGGTGTAGAAAATATTGCTGTGACCGCCGCCCTCAAGCGTGAGATACTTTACGTTCGGGTTGGTGATCCTCTCTTTTTCGGAGATGATACTTGACTTGTCATAGCCGATAGTGCCGTCCTCTGTGCCGTGAATAATCATTACGGGAACGGTAGGCTTGTTCAGCCTGTTTATCCCGTCGACCGCCGTCAAGCCCGAGTATTGCCCGAACAGCGCCTTGTTGTACACCCAAATGAAGGGATACATCACATAGCGGAAACCGCCCATCATATCCTCCGTCCACTCGAGGATCATTTCGATAGCTTCATTGTAGCCCGAAATGCTCGCCACGCACGCAATCTTGTGGTTGAAATTCAGTGCCGCCGCGGCAGCGTAACCGCCCCAGCTATGCCCCATAAGGAACACAGGCAGGGAATTGAGCCGCGCGTCGTTCTTCGCGAACGTGAGCGCCGCGTCCAGATCGAGTGCCGACTGCGGAAGTCCGCGCGTTCCGTCGCCCTCGCTGTAACCGCTGCCTGTTGCGTCGTACGCAAATACGCGCCAGCCGTTGTCAACGAACCAAATCAGCTCTTTCATATACGCTTCGTGACCGCTGCCGATGCCGTGCGCGAACACGAGCAAGCCCTTGTCGTTGTCCGCGCCGTAGATAAAGCCCTCCAGCGTATTGCCGCCGGACTTGAACTCCACTTCTTCGCGCGGATAATCGGCTTTGTAGTGCTCGTAGTAATAGTCGACGGTATACCTCGGATCGGAGTAATTTCCGCGCGAGAAATTATCTGCCATCATCACCGACGTAACGATCATTCCCGCTGCAAAAATAACGACGAGCGCCGCGATAATTATCAGCGCAATCTTCAATTTGTTTCTTTTGGTTTTAGTCATTATGTCTCACTTTCAATTTTTAATTTGTTATTCGCGCTTGCCCTTAGCAAGCAAAAATCCCCCGAATCCCGCTATACTTTTGTTATGGCAGCACTTCAGCTCCAACGCTTCGATCTGCGCCTTTGCGGCGGAATTTTCGGAAAGCCTGTTATATTGCTCGGCAGCGTCGCAAGCTCGTCGGGCTGAAAAAAAGTGCTTTTCGGGAGCGGCTTCTCCGCCGAATTTCGCGTTCTCAAACGACGTACAGCCGCCGGTTTCGATTGTCTCGTCAATGCGCCAATCAGAAAGCATTTCGCACCTCCCTCACCGCCGTGAGTATCTTGTTGCGGTCTTTCAGCTTATCGGTCTCGATACCGCTCGACAAATCTACCCCATACGGTAGAAAATCGCGTACCGTCTGTCTGATATTCTCGGGCGTCAGCCCCCCCGCGAGAAAAAACGGAACACGTATCTTAGCGGCGTCGATCAACGAATGGTCGAACGCCCTGCCGTTGCCCGTGCCGCCGTCGAGCAGCAGAAAATCCGCACCAAGTTCCTGTGCGCGCTCAATATCTTCGGCGCACGTCACCTTAATCGCTTTTATAATGGGAACGCCCGTCAGCCCGCGCAGCCGCGCGATATAATCCGCGTCCTCACTGCCGTGGCATTGCAGCAGCTCGGCAGCGCCGCTTTTGGCGAACTCCGCGAACTGCTCAACGGGAGCGTTCACAGAAACGGCGACGGACTTTATCTCGGGCGAGAGCCGCGATTTCAGCCGCAGAGCCGCGTCAAGGTCAATATTGCGGTGACTTTTCGGGAACATCACGATAAAACCGACATAATCGGGCATTGCCTCGTTGATGTAATCAATATCGCATTCGCGGAACATTCCGCACAGTTTAATTTTGGCGCTCATTTCAGCCCTCTCAATTCGTTGAGCTTAGCCCTCTTGTCGGGAGCGCGCATCAGCGTTTCACCTATAAGAGCCGCATTTGCGCCGATTTTGCGTAGTCCCTCGACGTCGGCGGCGCTTGTTATGCCGCTTTCGGACACGAAAATCCTGTCGGACGGCACAAGCGCTCTCAGTCTCGCAGAGTTGTCTGTATCGACCGAAAACGTTTTCAGGTCGCGGTTGTTCACACCGATTGTCTTCGCGCCGATCTTGACTGCGGTCTCGATCTCGGTTTCATCATGCGCCTCAACAAGCGCCGACATACCCAGCGAATGCGCAAGCTCCAGATACTCTCCGAGCTGCTGTTCACTCAAAATCGAGCAGATGAGCAACACTGCCGACGCGCCCAGTATCTTCGCCTCGTAGATCATGTATTCGTTGACCGTGAAGTCCTTGCGCAGCACAGGTATCTTCACATTCCGCGCTATATCGCGGAGAAACGCGTCGCTGCCCTTGAACCAGAACGGCTCGGTGAGACAGGATATAGCCGCCGCGCCGGCCGCTTCGTATTCCTCGGCGATTTGCAAATACGGAAAATCCTCCGCGATTATTCCCTTTGACGGCGAAGCCCTCTTGACCTCGCAGATAAACGAAATATCGTCGCCGGAAAGCGCTCTGTCAAACGAAAAATCGTCGTTTGCCGTCATTCTCTCCGCTGCGGAGCGCACCTCCGACAGCGGTATTTCGTCCGCTTTTTCGGCAATGCGCTCGCGCGTTTTTGCCGCGATCTCATCTAAAATCATATCAACCTCTTATTCCAGTTCTTGGGAAATACGCACATAATTTTCCAGAGTTTTCATAGCTGCGCCGCTGTCGATAGTCTCCGCAGCGAGCTTCACGCCGTCCGCGATGGATATACCTTTATAAATATGCAGCGCCGCGCCCGCGTTCAGCAGCACGGAATCGCGCCCCGCGCCCGGTTCGCCCGAGAGCAGCTTTCGCGCCAACTCCGCGTTGAGAGCGGGTTCGCCGCCTTTCAGCTCGCTTATATCGTGACGCTGTAAGCCGAACTGCTCGGGTGTGATCTCATATTCGGTGAACATTCCGTCCTCAAACTCGACCACTGACGTAGGCGCACCGACCGATATTTCGTCCAGCTTATCCTGTCCGTAGACTGCCATTCCGCGCTTTACACCGAGTTTCATCAGCGCGTTTGACATAGGTTTCAGCAGCTCGGGCTTGTATACGCCGAGGAGCTGCAAATTCGCGTGCGCGGGGTTCGTGAGCGGTCCGAGAATGTTGAACACGGTCGGAATGCCGATTTCCCTGCGGACGAGACTGATATACTTCATCGCGCTGTGGTATTTCTGCGCGAACATAAAGCACACTCCCACTTCGTCAAGCAGTCTCGCGCACCCCTCGGGCGACACGGAAATATTCACGCCGAGCGCCTCCAGACAATCAGCTGCACCGCATTTCGAGGAAGCCGCGCGGTTCCCGTGCTTGGCGACCTTCGCGCCCGCCGCCGCGCAGACAATTCCTGATATCGTTGACACATTAATGGACTGCGCCCCGTCGCCGCCGGTGCCGACGATCTCCATAACATCGCCCGCATACTCCACACGTGCCGCGCAGTCGCGCATTACATACGCGCATGCGGATATCTCGTCAGCGGTCTCGCTCTTAATGTGCAGCGCCGTGAGGAACCCTGCCGTCTGAGCTGCGGTTGTCGAGCCTGTCATAATCTCGCGTGTGACCTCTTCTGCCTCGGCGTAGGTCAGATCCTCACCACCGGCTACCTTTATAATTGTCTCTTTAATCATAATAAATTACCTCCGAATTACTGTTTTAAAAAAGTCCGAAAAGGCTCAAAAAAGCAATAGCAGAACTAACAAAAAACGGCTGCCTTCTGCTGCGTTTTTTGTAATTGTAGAAATGCTGTACTCAATGCCCCAAAACGGCTTTATAATGGTAAAAAAATGAAGCTAAACCATTTGAGATCAGCTCACTTTTTTGAGCCATTTTTGCAGTTATTTTTTCTGCCTATTTCCAAAAAGTTTTTAAGCAGCTTTTTTCCGTGCTGAGTGAGTATGCTTTCGGGGTGGAACTGCAACCCGAAAACGGGGAATGTCCTGTGCTCGACCGCCATGATCTCGCCGTCGTCCGTCCGTGCGGTGATTTTGAGCTCCGTAGGGAATCCGTTCTCTGACGCCGCAAGAGAGTGATAGCGCGCCACGGCGATATCGCCGCTGATCCCTTTGAAGATGCGCGAATTCCTGTCAAACGTGATAACGGACTTTTTCCCGTGCATAAGCCGCCTGGCGTGAGTGATCTCCGCACCGAACGTCTCACAGATAGCCTGATGCCCCAGACACACGCCCAGAACGGGTATTTTGCCCGCCGCCGCGCGGATAATCTGCTCGCATACTCCCGCATCGGAGGGTCTGCCGGGACCCGGGCTGACGATTATATGTGAGGGCTCGATCTCCATTATCTTGCTAACGGTCAGCTCGTCGTTGCGGATAACACGTATATCGGGGTCTATTTCACCGACCAACTGGTAAAGATTGTAAGAAAAGCTGTCGTAATTGTCGATCAGAAGTATCATAATTCAGCCTCCTGTGCGATATTGAGCGCGTTCATAACTGCCTTAGCCTTGTTTATGCATTCGTTAAATTCGTTTTCGGGAACACTGTCCGCGACTATGCCCGCGCCAGAGCGCACGAAAACGCGTCCGTTTTTCTTAAAGCAAAGCCGTATCGCGATCGCCGTGTCCAGATTTCCCCGAAAGTCGATGTAGCCTATCGCGCCGCCGTAGATGCCGCGCTTGCTGTTTTCAAGCTCGTTGATGATCTCGCACGCGCGTATCTTCGGAGCGCCCGAGAGAGTTCCCGCGGGGAGAACCGCGTTCACCGCGTCGAGCGCGCTGAGGTCGCTGCGTATTCTGCCGCGAACCGTCGAGCCTATGTGCATAACGTGCGAATAGCGCTCGATAGACATGTATTTCTCGACCTCTACGCTGCCTAATTCGGAAATTTTTCCCAGATCGTTTCGCCCGAGGTCGACGAGCATATTGTGCTCGGAAAGCTCCTTTTCGTCCGCGAGCAGCTCCGCCTCGAGCTGCTTGTCGCGCTCCTCGGTTGCTCCGCGCGGACGTGTTCCGGCAAGAGGGAACGTATGCAGAACGCCGTTTTCAAGCTTCACAAGTGTTTCGGGCGATGAACCCGCGACCTCCATATCGTCGCTTGAAAAATAGAACATATACGGCGACGGATTTGTCGCGCGGAGAACGCGGTAAGCGTCGAGCAGACTGCCCTCGAAATCCGCGTCGAGACGGTTCGAGAGGACAACCTGAAAGATGTCGCCCTCGTAAATATAGCGCTTGGCCCTCTCAACCATTTTGCAGTACCGCTCCTTGCTGAACAGTTCGCGGAAGTCGCTTGTCAGTCTTGCGGCTTGTTCGGGAGCTGGTGCGCCCATGCGTATGAGCTTCACCATTTTGTCCAGCTCCGACTCTGCGTTTTTGTAGCCCTTTTCAACGTTCTCTGTGGAAATATTTGTAATTAACACTATTTTCTGGTGAATGTTGTCGAACGCTATTACTTTGTCAAAAAGCATGAGGTCAACGTCCTTGAAATGCTCCTCGTCGTCCGCGTCGAGCTTCAGGCAAGGCTCGCTGTACTTGATGTAATCGTAGCCGAAATAGCCGACCAGACCCCCCGTAAAACTGGGGAAGCCGTCAATCTTCGGCGAGGTATATCCGTTCATCAGCTCGCGTATATAGTCGGCGGGGTGGGCGGTGTGTTTGGTCTCGACCTCGCCCGTACGGACGTTCTTCACGGTCAGTTCACCGTCCAGACAGGAAATTTCAAGTTCGGGGTCGTAGCCGAGAAACGTGTACCGCCCCCATTTCTCCTGGTTCTCGACCGACTCGAGGATATAGCAGTGTCGGCTTACGTTCTTCAGTATCCGCAGCACCTCGATCGGCGTTTTGATGTCGGACAGTATCTCCCGCTTTATCGGGATAACGCTGTAATTTGTCAGCTTTTTCGCTTCTTCCAACGTGGGGATAAGCATTTAAATCGCCCCTTTCGTGTATTAAACTTCGTGTATTAAACAATAAAAAAACCGCCCTTAAAGACAGTACAATTCTGCCATAAGGACGGAGAAAACTCACCGCGTTGCCACCTTAATTCGCGGAAAAACCGCGCACTCGACGGATACAAACATATCCCAGCAATTAACGCTTGCATAACGTTGCGAAATACTCGGCAGAACTACCTTTCCTCGCACCCTCGGTGGTCCATTTAATGCTCTGCGTTCTGCGGTACTCTCAGCGCCGACCGTTCTCTGTGAGTGCACAAACATTTTTATCTCCACGTCGTTGGTTTATAAGGGCATATTCAATTGTTTACAGGAATATTGTATCACATCGGAATGGATTTGTCAATAGGGTTGCTCAAATTTTTTCTGCTTTTTGCTTGTTTGTGTGTTTTTTGTGAAATTGCAGAGGAACACAAATGTGTTATAGAAAATGTAAAGAAATTTTTAAAAAAATTTGTACATGTTGCATAAAAAGAGCTTTGAATGGCTTTATACCGCTACTTGATAGTATAAAGTGACCAAAACAAGCCCTATATTTGTGGTAAATTAAACCAAATGAAACAAAGAAAATTCAAAAAAAGGTTGAAAAAAATTTTTAGATGTTGTATAATAGAGTATGGAAAATTACAACCTGTGGGAGTAGTGTGCTCTGAAACGCTACTTCACTTATTGTAAATACTTATGTCAGAGAGGTAATTGTTATGGCACTTTTCGATACCACGGCTTTCAGAATACTCGAACAGGGCGCTGCCGTTATGTGGCAGAAGCAGCAGATAATTCAGCAGAACATAAGCAACCAGGATACGCCGAATTACAACTGCAAGTACCTAGATTTCGGCGGTATTCTCAAGGATAAGCTGCGCGCGAACGGCACCGTCAAGAAGGAGCTTAACCTCGCTACGAGCGTGTACATAGACAAGGCTACCAGCGATCAGGGCGACCGCAACAACGTCGACAATGATGTGCAGCAGGCGGAAATGCTCAAAACACAGTATCAGCTTGAGGCGATAATAAATCAGATGAACAGCAGCTTTGCGCGCGTTAAAAGCGCAATGGTTACCAAGTAACGGTTCGGGAGGTAAATTATGGCATTTTTAAGCTCGCTTAACATTCCGCTGTCGGGTATTACCGCTCAGCGGTTCAGACTTGACATAATTTCGCAGAATACTACCAATGCGACCAATTTCTACACCACGCCCGAGGAGGCGTACAAGCGCCAGATAGTGGTTTTCGAGGAGGATAAGACCTTTAAGAAAATTTTAAGGCACCACATGGGCGAGGGCGAGGCTTATATGTACAAATATAAGCAGCTCCGCGGTGTTCAGGCGGCAAGGGTCGTTGAGGATCCGACGCCGGCTGAGCCTGTTTACAGCCCTGACAATCCCCTTGCGGACGAGTTCGGATACGTTTACGAATCGAATGTCGACGTTCAGAAAGAAGAAATGGACGCTGTCGAGGCGGAAAACTCCCTTCAGGCGTGTGTAAATATGTACGACGCTATGAAGGCGATGATACAGGCTTCGCTTACTCTGGGCAAGGGTTGATAATTAAGCATATAAACGTTAAATTGTTTGGTGAAAGGATACATAACTATGGATTACTATATTCCTCTGCAGTCCGGTGAGACGCTCAACAGGCTTGACAGAATGTCGCGTATGCTTCGTATGCCCGACATGAATACCGGCAAAATTGAAGACTTTGACGTACAGGAAGCGTCGTTCCTCGACATATTCAAGGGAATGGTGCAGAACGTTATTGAGACGAACGAGCAGGTAGACCGCGACGCACTCGATCTGGTGTTGGGCAATATCGACGACCTCGCTACCGTTCAGGATCACATAACAAAGGCGGAAGTCGCTGTTGATCTGCTTGTTTCCGTAAAGAACGAGGTTATCAGCGCATATAATTCTATTATAAATATGCAAATTTAAATAGTGTATGCAACGTTATTTTCGGAGGCACTTTGTTAAATGAATGAGAGAATAAAAAAGGTCACTACCTTTGTCAAAGAAAAATGGACGGGCTTTTCGACGGCTGTCAAGATAATGGTCTGCGCAATCCCGGTGGCTCTTATCGCGATAATCATTATTCTGGCGGTGTTGCTGAACCATAAGGGTCAGGTCACGCTGTTTACAGGTCTTACTACCGTTGAGCAGGGCGAGATCGCGGCGGCTATCTCGGAACTTGGCGTTACAAACGTGAGCATTAAGTCGAACGGCGACGTTGTCGTTCCCGAGGATCAGGCGGATTATCTGCGTATGCAGCTTGCGGTGCAGGGTTTCCCGAAAGACTCCTCTAACTACGACATCTGGAACGACGGCATTGACTTGTGGTCGACGGAAAGCGATAAAAACGAGGTCGCGCGCCAGCAGCGCGAGGCGCTTATTGCGTCGGCTCTGGCTAATCTGGACGCTGTAAGGACCGCTTCGGTGCGGCTTGCGCTTGCGCCTACGGACGAATACGCTATCACCCCGAAAGAGGAGGTTCCGACTTGCTCGGTTCAGCTCCAGCTTAAGGATGACTACGAGTTGACTTACTCGGAGGTTCGCGCAATTTACAACCTCATTACTGCGAGCGTTTACAATCTGACGCGAGACAACGTCACGGTCACCGATACACAGATGCGCACCTACGACTGGGTCTCACCCGAGGAGGAGGCAAGTGCGAACGCTGATCCGTCGGGTGTCAACATTGGAAGAAAGCGTCTTCAGTTCCAACGCGAAATGCAGCAGGCTATACAGCAGGATCTGGAGGGCTCGCTCGGCACGATCTACGGAAAGGGTCACTATACCGTCAATGTTGCGGCTTGGCTGAATTTTGACGCGAAAAAGGTCGTTGACACATATTATTATCCCGTCGATGAAAACAATACAGGTGTTCTTCAGCATAACAACAAGATACTTGAGTACATAAGCGACAAAGCACAGGGCGGTATTGTGGGAGTTGACCCGAACGCCGATCAGTCGCCCGATTACCCGACGCTTGACGAGCTGGACGACGGCGAAAGCTTCTACTATTCAAAGGACGAGCAACAGTATGACGTATCAAATATCATAACCACGACCGAGAAGGACGGATACGAGGTAAGCAGCCTTTCCGTGGGCGTTACGATCGACAAGGACGTAATGACGCAGAACGAACGAGACATGGTTGCGAGCGTGGTCGCGAATGCGGTCGGTACGGATATTGCAAAGGTTTCCGTATATAATACGCCGTTCGCACTGAGAAATGACGGAACAAGTCAGGGCGACGGACCGAACAAATACATTACGCCGATTGATACTTACCGCAACATTATGCTGTTTGTTGTCATTGCTCTTGGAATTATCCTTATCGCGCTGATAATACTGTCGCTGTTCATGAGCAGAAGCCGTAAGAAGAAGATCAGACGCAGAAAGGAAGAGGCTCTCGCGGCTGCGCAGGCGGCTGCGGCTGCCGATGTATATGGCGGAGGTGCGGAACGCGAAATGCCTCAGGAAGTTGACTTTAACATTGCAAGCCTCACGGAGGAGGCGGGAAAGGAATCGCGCGAGACGATACTCAAGCGCGAAATCGCGGATTTTGCGAAATCAAGTCCCGAGATCGTGGCTTCTATCATCAGAAATATGATGCGCGAGGAAAGCTAAAGCGCTCGTTTTACGCTAAAATTCTTCGGCTGCCGCTTTAACGGACGTGCGGCGACCGTTATGGCTTGACGCCATGGGAGGAGATCAAATGCCCGGAAATGATCATAAGTCGAACAGCGAGCTTACGGCGGCGCAAAAGACGGCGCTGGTGCTTGCTTCGGTTGGCGCGGAGAACGCTTCCGAGATATACAAGCATTTGTCGGACGACGAAGTCGAGGCGATATCGGTCGAGCTTGCGAGAATGGAGTATCACTCGATCGAGGTCGTTGAGGAGACGCTTAACGAGTTTTACGAGCTTTGCTTAACGCAGAAGGTCGTTGCGGAGGGCGGTCTGGACTACGC
Source organism: uncultured Oscillospiraceae bacterium (assembly GCA_910579125.1). GTDB lineage: Bacteria > Bacillota > Clostridia > Oscillospirales > Ruminococcaceae > CAG-115. The sequence goes on from CAJTTH010000013.1 coordinate 12,547, forward strand.
GAGAAACGTACTTGAGAAAGCCTTTGGAGCGGATGCGGCGAACGCGCTGCTCAACCGCATTACTAAGCAGCTTGAGACCAAGTCTTTCGATTTCGTGAGAAAGGCGGACTACAAAAACCTGTTGGCTATCGTTCAGAACGAGCACCCGCAGACTATAGCGCTTATTCTGTCTTACGCGAGAACGGATCAGGCCTCTGCTATTTTGTCGGAGCTGCCGAGAGAAAAGCGCGTTGAGGTAGTCGAGCGTATCGCGAACATGGACAGAGCGTCACCGGAGGTCGTAAAGGCTATCGAAGGTTCGCTTGAAAAGAAGTTCGCTACGCTTGCAAGTACTGATTCCATGGAGGTCGGCGGTATCAACTATGTTGCGGAGATCATGAACAACGTAGACCGCGCGACCGAGAAATACATTTTCGACGAGCTGTCAGCGCGCGATCAGAAGCTGGCAGACCTCATCAAGCAGAAGATGTTTGTATTCGAGGATATTGTCAAGCTGGATTCCAAGGATATTCAGGAGTTCGTCAAGCAGGTCGATACCAAGGATCTGGCAGTCGCTATCAAGGGCTCGACGCAGGAGGTCGCGGAGTGCATTTTTGCGAACATTTCCTCGCGTGCGAGAGAAAATCTGCAGGCGGATATTGAGTATCTGCATAACGTGCGTATGCGTGACGTTGATGAGGCACAGCAGCGTATCGTCGGCATTATAAGACGCCTTGAGCAAGAGGGCGCGATCACAATTTCCCGCGGCGGCAGCGACGAGATCATTGCTTAATGTCCGGTCCGAGCGCCGTGATACGGAGGGATCATTTTGGGTGTATTGAAATACAACTCCGTCTGGTATGGCGGTGGCGGTGTGGATATCGTGAATACGCTTGGTATTCCGCTGCCGGAGCCGCCCGAACCTCCCGAACCTCCCGAGGAGGAGCAGGAACCCGTGCCTGCGGAAACGGTTGATGAGGATATTGACGTTGAACCGGAAGTTTCCCGTGAGGAGATACTTGCGCAGCGTGAGGCGGAGATTGCTTTGCGTGAGCGTGAGATCGAGGAACAGCAGAAAGAGCTTGCGGAACTTAAGGCACGGTACATAGAACAAGGCAAAGCGGTTATCGTGGAGGCAAAGCGCAGAGCGGAGGGCATTCTCGACAATGCCGAACAGGAGGCTGCGGAGATAGTGAACGACGCGGAGAAGAACCGCGACGACGTTTTCATAAAGGCTCGTGCCGAGGGATACGAGCAAGGCAAAAAGGACGGAGTGGCGGCTTGTCTGGCTGCGGGACAGGGAGTTCTCGATGAGGCAAGGGAGTTCTCCGACCGCATTAACGAACAAAAGGTTGAGCTTTTCGAGCAGTATGAAAAGGAAATTTATGAGACTGTTATGGAGATCGCCAACAAGGTAACTCTCGGCAGTATGAGCGTAAAGGACGGCACTGCGGCGAAAAAGCTCATTAAAAAGGCGGCAAAGGAGTTTCGTAATACGCAGTTTATGCGTATTACGCTTGATGAGAATGGCGCGTCTGCGGAACTTTCGGGTGATTATGAGTATCTCAAGGAGCTTTGCGCGGGTGCGGAGCATATTGAGGTCGAACTGCTGAAGGACGCGGTGCCGGGTACGGTCATCGTTGACAATGGCGAGGAAATTACCGACGCGGGTATTCGGACGCAGCTCAAAATGATCAAAGAGCTTGGCGACGGGAAATTCCGCACAGGTGCTCCGAAAAAGCGGAAGAAGACCGCCAAGACCGAGGAAGAATCTGCTTCCGAGGAATAAGTTCCCATGGAGGAAAGATATGCTGAATTTAGCTTCATTTCGGGAAGAAATCGATAAAAGTGATCTCTTTCGCTACATGGGTAAAATTGAGAAGATCGTTGGAATGACTATCGAGGCGAGCGGTCCGGCGTGTAATATCGGCGACGTGTGCCGCATTTTCTCCAAGGATATGTCATCGCACATAAAAGCAGAGGTCGTCGGCTTCAACAAAAGCAATATTCTGCTGATGCCGTACACCGAGATAGAGGGTATCGGGCCGGGCAGCATTGTTGACAATACGGGCGATAAGCTCAATGTCAAGGCAGGTTGGGAGCTTGTCGGGCGAATAGTTGACGCGCTCGGAAATCCGCTTGACGGCGGTTCGGAGATAGACTATACCGATGAAGTTTCCATTACGGGAATACCCGTAAATCCGTTTACGAGACCACCCATTCACGAAACCATAGAGCTTGGCGTTAAGGCGATCGACGGAATGCTCACTATGGGCAAGGGACAGAGAATGGGCATTTTCGCCGGCTCGGGCGTCGGAAAATCGACGCTTATGGGTATGATCGCGCGAAAGGTCAAGGCGGACGTTAATGTGATCGCTCTTGTGGGCGAGCGTGGTCGTGAGGTTCGCGAGTTTATTGAACGCGATCTTGGTCCCGAGGGTATGGCGAGATCGGTGCTGGTGGTCGCTACGTCGGATCAGCCGGCGATGATGAGGTCGAAGTGCCCGCTTACCGCTACGGCTATTGCGGAGTACTTCATGAAGCAAGGCAAGGACGTGTTGCTGATGATGGACAGCTTGACGCGTTACGCAATGGCGCTGCGCGAGGTCGGATTGGCGACGGGCGAACCGCCTATCGCGAGAGGCTACACGCCGTCCATTTACAGTGCGCTGCCGAAATTGTTGGAGCGCGCCGGGAACTTTCCTGAGGGGTCGATCACGGGAATTTACACGGTGCTCGTTGAGGGCGACGACACCAACGAGCCTATTGCCGATACGGTGCGCGGTATTATTGACGGACATATAATTTTGTCGCGTAAGATCGCGGCGCAGAACCATTACCCCGCGATCGACATACTTTCAAGCGTGTCGCGACTTATGAGTGAGATCGCCACGCCGATGCACAAGAACGCGGCGGGACGGTTGAGAAATCTCCTTTCGCTGCATACGAGCAATTTCGATTTGATCTCGATCGGTGCGTACAAGCACGGAACAAATCCGCAGCTTGACGAGGCGATAAACAAGATCGACGCGATAAATGATTTCCTTATGCAGTCGGTAGACGAGAGCGTGAGCTTTAATGAAACCGTCAACCGTCTGGTTGAGGCGGTCGACGATAAGAAATAACGGCGTTTTTCATTTGATAATAAGGAACGTTTTCCGTTTTAAAAGGGTGGTTTAGGTGAAGAAATTCCGGTTCTCACTGCAAAAGCTGATGGATTTCCGCGAACAGGAGCTTGAGAGGCAGAAAAACACGCTGTCTATGCTGCAAGCGGACCTGAGACGTATTCAAGAGGCGCGGGAGTTGCTGCTCGACAAGGTCGATGAGCAGAGCGAGCAACTTGACAGAGTGTGCCGAATGGGTGCGGTCGCGTCAGAGATCGCGATGAGAAAGCGCTACATAGTTACGCTTCAGCAGGAAATTCACCTGAAAGAGCAGCAGGCTGTGCTGAAGCAGCAGGAGATTGAAAATCAGCTAGGTGTTGTCGTTGAAGCAACGAAAGACGTTAAGACCCTTGAAAAACTCGAGGAGAAGCAGCTTGAGGAGTACAATCATCAGGCGGGCAAGGAGAACGAGCAGTTTATCGAGGAATTTGTAAGCGGACAGACGGTTCGCGCGGCTAATCAATAGTTATCAACGGCGCAAGCCTTGATATATAAATTTTATTGACAGGAGGTGAAAGAATGGCAGTATCAATAAATCTGAGCGGCAATATGCGCTCAGACTTTATGATTTCCGATGCGGCGCTCCCTCAAAGAATTGAGGAGATCGCGGAGGAGCAAGCGGGAATGTTCGCGCAGCTTCTGAGCGACATAGGAGACACAAAGAGCGACTTGGCTGTGGAAGTCGAAAAGGTCGTGCAGAAGTATTCGGACATGAAAGAAGCGGGAGAACAGGCTGTCTACCGCGACAAGGAGACCGGCTTGGAGCTTCCCGAGGATCCGCGAAAGCTTGCGACGCTGATACTTAAGGGCAAGGTCAAGATTTCAAATGTTCCCCGTGAGCTTATTACTCCGGAGCTTATGAAGCTTCTTATGCTGATGAAAAAGTCTACTGAGTTCCAAAAGGATGACGATGAGGGCGATGATGAGAAAGATTCGTTGTTTAATCCCGTTGATGCGATCGCTGCGGAGCAGAAGTTCCAGCAGGAATTGTCCAACTCGATGCTCATGGAGCTTTATCAGATCATCGAAAAGCATAATGAGCGCGAGAGCGAGGACAAAGTGACAATGCTCGACGGTATCTGCGAGCCGATTGACGAGACGGAAACGCTGCCGTCACCGCTTACGGCGGAGCATGATATGGCGGTGGGCGAGGACGTATTTACGCAGATGATCGATAATCTTGTTCAGACTGTTTCGGAGGAGCAGGACGAAGCCGTAAAAGAAGCGGTCGTTGAAAAAGCGGCGGAGGGCATAATTCCCAACGTAGACGCTTTTGTTCCGAGCGAGACGGTCGAGGAGAGCAAGGTTGCTGTCAACGCGGCAGATGTTGTTGACGTTCGCGTTGCTGCAGACGCTCCCATTGCTTCGAACGCTCCGGCTGCTGTTTCTGCTGTTACGGAGACGGAAATTCCGCAGGCTACCGTTGAGGCAAAGGCGGCAGAGCAGATCGTCAGCGAAACTTCGCAGTTCAATTCGGCGGGTGAGCAGGCGGCTGTGGTTCAGACTGCGGTATCACAGAACGAGCAGTCCGCAGAGACTACTGCAACTATTCCCGTTGAGGAATTCACCGTGAAAACGGAAAAAACCGAGACAAAACCCGAGATTGCGGAGAACGCGGTCAAGGTGAACGACAGCAAAGAACCTGTCGTCGTTAAGGCGGTTACGCGCAATGATAACGCGGAGCAGCTTGACAAGACGGTTTCCGAGGAACCCAAAACGGTCAGTGCGGGAAACGAGCGTGTGAAATCGGCTGCGGAAGAGTTTGAGATGCTCAGAAGCGCAAAGGTAAGGTCGGCGGTAAAACCTGTTGAGGAGAAGATCGAGGTGAAGTCCGAGATTAGACCCGAACAGACGGCACAGCCGCTTAACGCGGATCAGCCCGTTGTTTTCAAAAGAGCGGACGGCAGCGAGATTGAGGTAAGACCGAGCGAGATTATTGATCAGACCGCAAGACTGGTTGAAAAGGCGATAGCCGAGAACAACGAAAAGACCGAGTACAGTCTGGTGCTCAATCCCGAAGAGCTTGGCAAGATCACCGTAAAACTTACCAAGGCGGCGGACGGTGCGATATCCGTTACTGTTGCGGCTGAAAACGCGAGAACGCAGAGGATCCTTGAACAGCACAGCGACACTATGCAGGAAAATCTCCGCTCGAACGGGTTAAATCTCGAGAGTTGGCAGACGGTCAACGAGCGTCAGCAAGAGACTGCGGCGCAGGACTACAACGGCAGCAGCAAAAACCCCTACTTCCGTAATGACGACAACAATACCGAGGAAGAATCTGACGGCAAGTCGTTTGCGGACATTATAGCTTCGATGTAAGCTGAACTATTATAATTAAGAAGGAGGAGGAGAGTACATGGCGGATTATTTAGGCGCTCTTACGTCGGCGGATCAGATGAAAGCCAACTACGAGAAGTACAGAAACAAGTACAAGGACTCGAATGAAGAGCTTGTTAATTCCGAGACGTTTCTGAACCTTATGGTTAAGGAGATGACCAATCAGGACCCGTTGGAGCCTACATCGAACACCGAGTTCGTTGCGCAGCTCGCACAGTTTACACAGTTGACCTACGCGCAGGATTCGAGCAAGTTTGCAATGGCGAATTACGCGGCTACGTTGGTCGGAAAAGTCGCTACCGGTTCTAAAATGGACGGCGCGGATCTTGTTACCAAAACGGGCGTTGTCGAGTCGGTAACTCAATCGGGCAATACTTACATGGTGCGTATTGACGGGATAGAGTTCGACATTAAAAAGATCACCGCTGTCAAGGATAAGGATTCTGCGGGTATTGAGGGTATTTCTTCAAACACCTTGGCGAACACGATCGCACAAGCGGCAGGTATGGTCGGAATGTATGCGACGGTTGATCTTGGCAAGGACGATACGACCGGAGTGACTGCAAAGAAATCGGGCTTTATTGATTCTATCAAGGTTAAGGACGGCAAGGTTACGGCGGTCATCATTGATCCTGACGGCGAGTGGAAGATCGAGCAGCCGTTAGATAAGATCGTTGAGGTCACTTTCGCGACCGTAGTCGATGAACCCGATGACAAGACAGACGTCGACAAGCCTGATGAAGATGACGGCAATAAGGAGACGGAGAGCTCCGAGGGGGCTTAAGCCCGTTTTTGAGCAAGGAGGCTTACAATGCTGATAAGCGAGTATTTAGCGCTCCGCAATCAAATCAGCGTTACCACCGGAAACCCTATCGGCACGGGAAATGTTATGCGGCAGGAAGTCACCGAACAGGAGGGCAGCTTTGCCGAGGCGTTACAGCAAAAGCTTGCGGAAAAGCAGGGCGTGGGATTTTCAAAACACGCGATGCAGCGGCTTTCGGAACGCAGCATAGACATTACGGAGGGCGATACCCTCGAACGGCTGAATAAGGGCGTTGAGATAGCTGCCGATAAGGGCAGCAGCGAAACCTTGGTTCTTGTGGACAGAAACGCGTTTGTTGTGAGCGTGAAGAACAACAAGGTTATTACCACAATTCCGCAAGAGGAATTGCTGGGTAATATTTTCACAAACATTGATTCTACCGTGATCGTATGAACGTTTAAGCGTTCACAGTTATGAACGGACCTTCGGGAATTCATTGCGGGGCTTGCGACTGAAGCTCCGCTCACGGAGAAAAACAACTAAATTTGGAGGTCAAACTAATGGTTAAATCACTCTATACCGGCGTATCGGGTCTTAAGACCCATCAGCAGAGAATGGACGTTATAGGCAACAACATCGCGAACGTCAACACGGTCGGCTATAAGACTGACGTTGTTACTTTTGCGGACGTTTACTATCAGACGAAACGTTCTCCCTCCGCCGGTACTTCCACACTCGGCGGCGTTAACCCCAGACAGGTAGGTTACGGCGTTAAGGTAAGCAGCGTAGCGGCGAATATGACCCAGTCCGGCTACACACAGTCCGATAAGACGACCGACCTGGCGCTCGACGGCGAGGGATTCTTTCAGTTGATGGACGGCGCGGGAAATATCGTGTACACCAGAGCCGGCAACTTCTTCATCGATGACGACGGTTATCTCGTAAATGCTGACGGTTATCATGTTCTCGGTGTTACAGGCGAGAGCCAGAACGTATCAGCAAGCTCGGATATTATCCGTATAACCGCTCCCGCAACCAATGCGAACCGTTCCTCCGCTACCAAAAAGGTAAACGGCACGAACGTTACTCTTACCGTTGACGCTCCCTCCGAGTATACAAATATGACGGTTTCTTTCCAGCACGCGGAGTATCCGTATTCCACCTACGCGAACAACATTCTGACGCTGTTCATCAATACCGATCAGCAGTACAACTCGCAGGAGGAATTCGACCTAGCGATACAGAAGGCGCTCCAGACGGGCGGCGTTACGCTACCCGACGATGTTGAGCTGAGCCTTACGTTCGACGAGATACCCAACGACTATCTTGCGGCGGCGGGCAGCAACGACGTTCAGGATATTATATTCTCGACGACAGATTCCACCGCGCGTTACCACTACTCCGAGACAGCGGGCGGCAAGGAAATGCACGCATATATGGACTTCTCGGTGAACGTAAATTCCACCAGCGACAAGGTAAAGCTCGCGTATGACAACACAATGACGCAGTCCGCGACCGCAAATTATGCTGACGGCTTATGGACCATCACAGTGCGCCAAGATACTACCGCTGCGGATATCAACCAGGCAATAAAGACGTTTATGACCGATAATCCTGACATAGACGTAAACGAGCTGAAGTGCACGGGCTATACGATACCGTCGGGTCTTGACAAGGCAGCGGTTCTGACCGCGTTTGCGAACGGTACTGTTCCTGCTGATGCAGAAAACGCATTTGTTGAATGTAATAGTACCAGCAGTACCGTAGGCAATTACAATGCGGAAGCGTCTCTGCTCGGTGTAAAGCAGGGCGCAGGCATTACTGGAGCGTTCGACCTCAAGGTACAGGAAGAGGGCGAGTTCTCCAAGAACTACAAGATCACATTTGCTTACAAGACCGGCTACGGCGCGACAAGCGCGGTTTGGGATGAAAACAACCTCACGATCAACATTTGCCCCGATTCTACGGTTTATGATGTAAACCAGGCTATCAAGGACGCTGCGAACGGCAACGATAAAAAGATTATCAAGTTCAACAATATCAACGGTTTGGCGTACGGCTATGGTCCGAACGGTAAGGCAACTACCTCGGTGGCTGTTGACGATCAGGGCAACACAGTGACAACGGTTACTACCGAGTATAACGCAGGTTATTATACCGTTTCGGTAAACGGCGGCGCTGCTGTTTGGTATGATAAAAACGGACGTGAGATCGCCGGTGATCCGGGTAATCAGCGCGATGAGAAGGTCGGCGACACCAACATCTGGAACGTCGGCGTTAGAAACAAGTTCTTCGGCGGCAACCCTGCGGTTACTCCCGAGGGCGGCAAGGACTCCTTCTTCACCAAGACCGCAAAGAGCCTTTCCACCTTCAATCTTCAGGACGGTCGTCTCGGGTCGGAGCAGCCGCTGAAGTCCATTACCGACCTCATTATCCAGAACGACGGTACGATCATAGGCTATCACGCGGTTCACGGTTATATGACCCTCGGACGCGTTGACATTGCGCTCTTCGACAACCCCAACGGACTTGCCAAGGTCGGCGGCACGAACTTCAAGGAAACGGTCGCTTCGGGTCAGCCCAGAGTCTGCATCGCAGGTCAGGACGGCGCGGGTCTTGTGCTCAGCGGTTCGCTTGAGATGTCCAATGTTGACCTTGCGGACGAATTTACAAACATGATCTCCACCCAGAGAGGTTATCAGGCAAACTCCCGTGTTGTAACGGTTTCCGATACCATGCTTGAGGAGCTGCTCAGCCTTAAGAGATAATTAACAGCATTAACTAAGTGACTACGGCTCGCCGCGGACCGGCTGCGGTCTGCGGCAGTGAGCCGATTTTTGAGGATGTTATGATATTTTTAACTAAACTCGACGGCAAGGTTTTTATGCTGAACGAGGATCTCATCGAAACGGTAAACGAAACGCCCGATACGGTTATCGTTCTTGAAAACGGGCACAGCTACATAGTTCGCGAAAATATGAACGAGCTGCAAAATAAAATTCTGGAAAATACCAGGCTTCATAGAAAGGCGCGTCTGCGTTGGCGCGACAAGAACAATGGACCTTTGACATAAAGATCCCTGCGGCGAACGGATTCGCCGGGAGCAAATACATTACATATAAAAACACAGAAGTGAGGGATATGTTTTGAATTTATCAATTATTATTGGTTGGGTCATATCTTTTGGACTGGTCGTATTCGGTATCGTCTTCGATATGGAAAAAATGAGTGTAGATATGGGCTTGATGATGAACTTCGTCGATGTGCAGTCGCTCCTTATCACGGTCGGCGGTACTATCGGATGTCTTATCGGTTCATTCCCGATGTCCTATCTGAAAGGCGTGGGTAAGCGTCTCGGCTTGGCGATAAAGCCCAAGAAGTACGACCCCACAAAGTATATCACAGAGATTGTCGAGTACGCGCAGGTAGCGCGTTCGAGAGGTTTGCTGGCGCTTGAAGAGAGTGCGAACCAGTGCCAGGATCCATTTATGAAGTCCAGTCTTATGATGATCGTCGACGCGAACGACCCCGAAAAGGTTCGCGGAATGTTGGACGATACCATAATGTTTATGTGTGAGCGTCACGACCAAGGTCGCGCATTCTTTGAAAAGGGCGTTTCGATCTTCCCCGCGTTCGGTATGCTGGGTACGCTGGTCGGACTTATCAACATGCTTAAAGGTCTGGACTTGACGACGGGCGACACCTCGGCGCTTACCGGTGGTATGGCGGTCGCGCTTATCACGACGTTCTACGGCTCTCTGTTCGCGAACGTAGTATTCGCGCCTATCGCAAGCGCACTGCAGAATGTTCATAACGACGAGCTTTTGTGTATGCAGATAATAGAGGAGGGAGTTCTCGCGATAGCGGGCGGCTCCAACCCGAGATATATCCAGGAGAAACTCGAGTTTATGCTGCCGAAGAGCCAGCATGCGGCGGACAAAAAGTGACTACAAACGAACAAAACAGACGGCTGTTGTATAGCTGTTTTGTATAATTTTCATAATAATCTTGTTTTCACATAAAAAAATCGAAAAAAGTATTTGCATTTTACGCGGATTTATGGTATAATTACTTAATGGATAGCTATGTTTGCGGAAAGGAGTGCTGAAGTATGGCAAAGCTGCCGCCTAAAAAACCTGAGGGAAACTCGCAGGAATGGCTTAATACGTACGCGGATATGGTTACGCTGCTGCTTACGTTCTTTGTTATGCTGTTCGCATGCTCAAATCTTGATGAAACTAAAATACAATATTTCGTTCAGGCGTTCCAGATGCGCGGAAAGGTCATAAACACGGTCGTTGACAAGCCTAACGACAATGACACCGACAGCGACGGCGGAAACGAGGACGATCTTAATCCCGGCGGCGGCGATGGCGAAATGCCGCAGAGCTACGCCGAACTTTATCAGTACTTCGCCGAGTATATTGAAAACAACAATCTTTCGGACAATATTTCGGTTCAGGACAGCGCGGCGTATTTTACGATCCGCTTTAATTCGCAGGTGTTCTTTGATGGCGACAGCTATGTGTTGAAGCCCGAGGGAAGAAAAATCATAAATGATATCTGCCCCGCGTTGCATGCAATGAACGATCATATAAGAACACTTACGGTGACCGGTCACACCTCGGCGGGAACTTCCGCGGTCAGCGACTGGTCGCTGTCCTCGCAGAGAGCAGCGAGCGTACTCAACTACATGGACATCAACATAGGCGGCGAAGCGTATTCGGTAGGCTATGAGGTTCTTCCTCAAAGTAAGTACCGCGCCGAAGGCTACGGCAACACGTCTCCGCTCTATTCGAATGATGATCCGGAGAGTTTGCAGAAAAACCGCCGTGTTGAGATGCGGCTGCTGAAAGAGGATCTGGATGAGACGGATCCCAAGGTGCTTATGGATATGCTTAACCATGACTATCACTTGGGAGCAACTCCTTTTGATGTTAACGCAAAGCCGAACCCCGATTATGAAAATTTGCCGGAGGGTTCTGTTGATAAGATCATCGGCTTTATTAACGATAAGTACAACGGCGGCGGATCAACACAGAACGGTGTAATGGGTCCCGGCGCGGTTGACGGAGATCGGTTTATCGCCTCGACCGAAAGCGGAGGAGGTACGGACAGCGGCGCCGAGGAAAACGGCGGAGATAAGTCCGAATAAAATTTACGCAGAGGTGATATAGTTGGCTGACGTATTAACACAGGCGCAGATAGACGAGATGCTGAAAAGCGTCGCAATGGGCGCTGAGCCTTTGGTTACGAAAACTGAGGAGGCGCAGGTCAAGGAATACGATTTCCGTGCTCCCAAGAAGTTCACCAAAGAGCAAATTAAAATTCTTGAGAGTATTTTCGAGAACTACGCGCGATTGCTTTCTTCATATCTCACGGGTAAGTTGAGACTATACTGCCGTGTTAGCCTGTTGAATATTGAGGAGCAGCGATACAATGAATTTAACAATGCTCTGCCCGATTATGTAATAATGGGTATGGTCGATCTCGGTATCAAGAACGATGAGATCAGCGAGACGGATGTTATCGTTCAGGTTTCCAATCCGGTTACATATACCATGATCGACAGACTGCTGGGCGGCAAAGGTGAATACACTGATGTTACGCGTGATTTCACCGAGATCGAAATAACGATAATGACGGATATTATGCGGTCGTTCGCGGATCTTCTCAAAGAGCCGTGGCTGACGCACATAGATCTTGAGCCGAGACTCATCGGAATTGAAACTAACTCCAGAGTCGTTCAGACGATCGGTCACGAAGACACGGTAATCATCGTTGCCCTTGAGGTTGAGATAAATAGTCAAAAATCTATAGTTTCCGTTTGCATTCCGGCGATAAATCTTGATGAGATAATGGGCAAGTTTATTCCGAGATACTCGGGATCGCGCAGAAAGACCGATGCCGCGCGAGAGGCGGAGCGTCGGGACAGCATAATGACGGGTATCAGCACGACGGATCTTATCGTTAAGGCGGTTCTCGGAGAGATCAATCTGGATATGTACGAGGTGCTCACGCTGCAGGTCAACGATGTTATCCCGCTTGACAAGAAGATCAGCGAAAACATCATGGTTAAGGTTGGTGAAAGGAACTGGTGTGACGGCAAGCTCGGAACATACAATAATAAAAAAGCAGTTATGATTGAAAATTTTATAGAGAATTGAGGTATAGTTACTGATGGCTAATGGAAATGACGAGAACATTGAGTTTAACTCGTATGAAATTGACGCAGTCGGCGAGATCCTTAATATAAGCATGGGTTCGGCGGCAACGGCAGTTTCAGAGCTTCTTAATGCAAAGGTTTGGATAACCACCCCTAAGGTCAATGTAGTCAATGTCGGCGATCTGAACTACGACAATCTTGAACCGGCGATATGCGTAAAGATCGTCTATGTGGAAGGCATTACCGGTCTGAACATGATGGTTCTCAAGCAGAATGACGTTCAGCTTATTTTAAATCAGCTGTTGGGCAATCCCTTGGTAATTGACCCCGATTTTGAGTTTGATGAGATGAGCATAAGCGCTGTCAGCGAGATCATGAACCAGATGATGGGCGCGTCGGCTACCGCGCTTTCCGACTTACTCGGAATGACTGTTGATATATCCGTTCCGACTCCCTACATTATCGAAAAGGCAAGTTTCGGTGACCTATGCGAAATGGATGCGAGCGAGACGGTGGTTGCAGTCACGTTTAATCTGACGATTGACGGCGTTATGGAAAGTGAGTTTATGTCGGTATTATCGCTGCCGTTGGCTAAAACGCTTTCCAGCAAGATGATTGAGAAATTCCAGGTTGCTGAAGAGGAACAGGCTGCAGCGGCACCTGTGCCGACACCTGCTCCCGCACCCACAGCGGCTCCCGCACCTGCACCCGTGCAGGCGATGCCTCAGATGCCGCAGATGCCTATGGGCGAAATACCGCAGCAGCCTATGTATCAAATGCCGCCTCAGGGAGGATATGGTTATCCTAACCAATACGCGGCATACGGAGCTTATCCTCCGCCTCCTCCCCCCGTTAATATCCAGAATGCGCAGCTTCACCAGTTCGACGCAATGGATTTCGGTATTCCCGCAGATCAGAAGGACAACCTTAAACTTTTGATGGGCGTTCCTCTTGAGATAAGCGTGGAGATTGGCACAGCGAAGCGCAAGGTAAAGGATATACTTGAGTTTACACAGGGTACGATAATCGAGCTTGAACGTCAGGCAGGCGCTCCTGTTGACATTGTGGTAAACGGAAATCTTATCGCCCGCGGAGACGTCGTTGTTATCGACGACAACTTCGCTGTAAGAATTACAGAAATTGTCAAGTCGAAGTTTATGGACAGCCTTGGCAAGGAATAAAATAAATTATAAACCCTTAAATAATTTATCAAGGAGAGAAGATAATGGACAAGAAGATTTTACTGGTGGACGATGCGGCTTTCATGAGAATGCTTATCAAGGATACTTTGACCAAGAACGGCTATACTAATATCCTTGAGGCTGCCGACGGCGCTATTGCATGCGAGATCTACGCTGCCGAGAAGCCTGATCTCGTTATCATGGATATTACCATGCCTAATAAGACAGGTATTGACGCGTTGAAGGACATAAAGGCAGGCGACCCTATGGCTAAAGTAGTTATGTGCTCCGCAATGGGTCAGGAGGCAATGGTTGTCGAGGCTATAAAGCTCGGCGCTCTGGACTTTATTGTAAAGCCTTTCAAGGCTGACAGAATTCTCCAGACTGTAAAAAAGGTACTCGGCTGATTTCTGCATATTACACAGGCGGGGAAATTTACCCGCCTTTTGGCGTTTTTTTCGGACGGTTTGGGAAATTTCGGTTATATGCCGACCGAAAAATCGTGTGAGAGACGTTAAGGAGGCGTAGGTTTGGAATATTTTCAAATGATAATGGCGCTTATTGGCGTTCTGGCGCTTGTATTTGTGCTGTTCTGGATAATGAAAAAGTTCAACGCCCGCGTTTCCGTGTACGACAGCAAGAATATGAAAATTCTGGAGCGCATAAATCTCGGTCCCGACAAAATGATGCTGTTGGTGAGCGTTTGCGGGAAGTGTATGGTGTTGGGCGTAACGTCAAGCCATACCGAGAAGATATGCGATCTCGAGCAGACCGAAGACGAACTGACCGCGGCGGCCGGTGAAATTCCGTCGTTCAAGGAGAGCTTCAAGACGGTGCTGGACAATATGAAACGGAAAAAATAACGGAGGTAGAGTTTTTGATAAAGCGTTTATTTGAAACGGATAAAAAGCTCGTGCTGAAGTTTGCCGTTTCGCTTTTTTTGACAATACTTTTTGCGTTTGTTTTTGCGGGCGCAACATCATACGCGGCGGCAAACTCCGATACATCGACAAGCGTTTCCGAGAGTAATTCCGGCAGCGCCGACTCGGGCAACTCGGATACGTCGGGTTCGGGTGACTCAGAAAGCAAACCGCAGGCGGGGGAGTATCTGGATAATTCAGACCAAAGCGTGGGCAGCGATCCCGGATCGTCGTTATTGCAGCAGATAGTCGGCGTGGACGCGTCGCAACCGTTAGAGATCATCATTCTGCTGACACTGATAGCGCTTTTGCCGTCAATGCTCATTATGATGACGTGTTTTGCGCGTATAGTCATCGTTCTGGGTTTTCTGCGCAGCGCGATGCAGACGCAGAACACTCCGCCGAATATGGTGCTGACGGGTTTGGCGCTGTTTTTGACTATATTCATTATGGCACCTGTTTTCGGCGAGATAAACGAGATCGCTTATCAGCCTTATGCCAACGAGGAGATCACGACGCAAGAGGCTCTGGAGCGCGCTTCAGTGCCGCTGAAGAAGTTTATGCTCGCGCAGACGACAAACGACGATCTTCAGTTTTTCGTTGATCTATCCAAAACGGAAGTTCCCGAGGGCGGAATGACGGACGAATACAAGGAAAATGAATTGTCGCTGACTGTCATAATCCCGTCGTTTATGATAGGAGAGCTGAAAAGGGCTTTTCAGATGGGCTTTATGATCTTTCTGCCGTTTTTGATAATTGACATCGTTGTCGGTTCGACGCTTATGTCGATGGGTATGATGATGCTGCCGCCCGCGATGATATCAATGCCGTTCAAGATACTGGTGTTCGTGCTGGCGGACGGCTGGAATCTGATGATAGGATCGATAGTTACAAGCTATAATTTGTAGCGTGGCTGAGAGGATTTTGCTATGACACAGGATACCGTAATGGAGATAATTCACGAGGCAATAATGCTGGCGTTCAAGCTGGCGCTGCCTGTGCTGCTTGTGGCAATGATAGTGGGTCTTGTTATCGCCATTTTACAGGCAGCGACGCAGATCCACGAGCAGACGATTTCTTTCGCGCCGAAAGCGGTCGCGGTGGGGCTTACGCTTTTTTTCCTCGCGCCATGGATGACTAACGAATGCATTGATTTCGTCAATTTCATCTTTGAGAAGATGGCGCAGACCCCGATAACATAGAGGTCGAGCCGTGTCGGAAGTATGGACGATAATTGAGACGAATTTTATCGTTTTGATAATGGTGCTCATGCGCGTGACGGGTATCTTTACCTTTAACCCCATATTCTCGCGGAGAGGAGTTCCAAACGCGATAAAGGTCGGCGCGTCGCTTCTGCTGGCTGTCGTTATGACGGCTGCGGGAGATTTTGATTACACCATGCCTGCGGGATTGTTCCCGTTTGTGTTTGATATGGCGAAGGAGCTGCTTATCGGCGCAATACTGGGTTTTTTTGTAAACCTTATGCTCCAGGTTTTCTCAATGGCGGGCGAGGTAACGGATATGCAGCTTGGTTTGTCAATGGCGAAAAGCTACGATCCGACTTTCGGAAACGCGGGCTTGAGCACGCAATATTACAGCTACTGGTTCATGCTGTATTTCTTTGCGGTCGGCGGACACTTGAGTTACATTCGGTTGTTCTCAATTTCCTACGAAAGTATTCCTATGGGGTACACGAGTTTCAATATAAATATTCTGTACGTTCTGGTGCGTTATTTTCAAACGGTGCTTACGCTCGGCTTGAAACTCGCGATGCCTGTTATAGCCGCTTCGCTGATAACCGAGTTCTGCATTGGCGTGTTGATGAAGGCTGTTCCGACTATTCACGTTTTCGTGCTGAATATTCAGATTAAAATGCTTGTGGGCTTTGTCGTTCTGGCGGCAAGCTGCGGCATTGTCAGCGAGTTCATGGATAAAATAATGGGCATTATGTTTGGCAGACTGAACGAAATTATTGAGGGTTGGATAGTTTAGACAAATAGTTAGCCTTGATATATAGCCGTGAAAAGGAGTGGTGGATTTGGCAGGCGAAGAAAAAACCGAAAAAGCCACCCCGAAAAAGCGGCGGGATCAGCGGAAAGAGGGTAACGTACTCCAGTCAAAGGAGATAGTTACCGCAGCGTCGGTGCTCGGAATATTTGCTTCCGTGCGGCTGCTGGCGGGGTTTATTGTAAAAAATCTGCTTTCGTTCAGTACGCTTATCTATGAGGACAGCGCGACCTACGACATAAACGCGGAGAGCTTTATGCCGCTCATAATACGAATGGTAACGCTGGTCGTTATGGTCGTCGGGCCGGTTTGCGCTGTCGCGATGCTTCTGGGAATTATTCCGACTGTTGCACAGACGCGCGGATTGTTCACGATGAAAGCGCTGAAGCCCAAATTTTCGAGGCTCAATCCGTTGGAGGGCATAAAAAAGCTGTTTTCAATGCAGGCGATAGTCGGCATTCTGAAGGGGCTTATTGAGGTCATCGTTATCGCGTATCTTATTTACAGCGAGATATCCGACCGTATGCCCATAATTTTGTCGCTTGTGGATACGGGTATCATGCAGGGATTGGCTTATATAGGGCTGTCCATTTTTGACATGGTAATGTTGATATGTATTTTGCTGGTGTTTGTTGCCGCGGGTGACTTTCTGTTCCAGTGGTGGCAGTTTGAGAAAAAGCTCAAAATGTCAAAACAGGAGATCAAGGAAGAGTTCAAGCAAATGGAGGGAGACCCGCAGGTCAAGTCCAAGATCAAGCAAAGGCAGCAGCAGATGGCGCAAAGCCGTATGATGCAGGAGGTTCCCTCCGCGGACGTTATCGTTCGTAACCCTACGCACTTCGCAGTCGCGCTGCGGTACGATCAGGACAAGAACCGCGCGCCTGAGGTCATAGCCAAGGGCAAGGACTATCTGGCGATGAAGATCGTGGAGATCGCCGAAAAGAACGATGTAATGTGCATCGAAGACCCGCCGCTCGCGAGAACGCTGTACGCGGAGGTCGACATCGGACGGGAAATTCCGATCGAATTATACAACGCGGTCGCGGAAATTCTTACGACCGTTTACCGCGAAAAAAATAAGAGTTTACATGCATAAAATAACAAAAGAAAGGGCGTGAGAATATGGGCAT
This sequence comes from uncultured Oscillospiraceae bacterium, assembly GCA_910579125.1. Lineage (GTDB taxonomy): Bacteria > Bacillota > Clostridia > Oscillospirales > Ruminococcaceae > CAG-115. The sequence goes on from CAJTTH010000013.1 coordinate 30,197, forward strand.
GATAAGAAAGATCCTCAGCAACTCCATGGTTCTGTTTGTCATTTTCATAGTTCTCGCTATCATCATTCCGCTTCCGGCGGCTTTGCTAGACTTTATGATCATGCTGAATATAGCGCTTTCGCTGATCATTCTGATAATGACGATGTTCATTAAGGAGGCGCTGGAGTTCTCGGTTTTCCCGACTATCCTGCTGCTTTCTACGGTTCTGCGTTTGTCGCTGAATATTTCGACGACAAGAGGCATACTTCGAGAGGGGTATGCTGGAGAGGTTATCAAGGCGTTTGGCAACTTCGTAATGGGCGGTGACGCTATCGTCGGCTTTTTGATATTCATAATCATAGTTCTGGTAAACTTTATCGTTATTACCAAAGGTTCGGAGCGCGTATCCGAGGTTGCGGCGAGATTTACGCTGGACGCTATGCCCGGTAAACAGATGGCGATCGACGCGGATTTGAATTCGGGTCTGATAAACGAGGAGGACGCCAAGAAACGCCGTTCAAATATTCAGCGCGAAGCGGACTTCTACGGCTCTATGGACGGTGCTACGAAGTTCGTAAAGGGCGATGCGATAATGTCTATCATCACGACGCTCGTGAACCTCATAGGCGGCGTTATCATCGGAATGGTGCGCGGCGGCGGTGATTTCAACACCATTCTCAACACATATTCGCTAGCGACAGTCGGCGATGGTCTGTGCTCGCAGATACCCGCGCTGCTCATCTCCGTGGCTACGGGTATGATCGTAACGCGCGCGGCAAGCGACGACAGCCTTATGAACGACATCAAATCGCAGTTCACCGCACAGCCGTTCGTTCTGCTGATCGCGGGTATGGTAGTACTGGTTATGATGGTTATTCCGGGATTTCCTTGGTATGTGCTGCTGGTTCTCGGTGTTGCGCTGATCGCGGGCGCTGTTCTGCTTGACAGAAACAAGAAGAAAATGGCAGAGCTTGAGCTTGCTCAGCGAGCCAAGGCGGAACAGGCCGAGCTTGACAAGCCGAAGACCGACAACGACTATTACCGCGACATTGACAACGTTTTCAAGCTGCTGAACGTCGAGCCGATAGAAATGGAATTCGGTTATTCGCTGCTGCGGCTCGTCGATGAAAAGAGCGGCGGTAACTTTATCGACCGCGTGGTCATCTTCCGAAAGCAGTTCGCTATGGATATGGGTATGGTCATTCCGTCCGTGCGAATGACGGATAACCCCGAGATAAATCCCAATTTGTATATTATCAAAATAAAGGGCGAGGAGGTTGCGCGCGGCGAAATTCTGGTCGATCATTATCTGGCGCTGGACAGCGGCGACGTTACCACGCAGATAGAGGGTATCGACACGGTAGAACCAGCGTTCGGGTTGCCCGCGAAGTGGATAAGCGAGGACAAGAAGATAATGGCGGACGTTGCGGGATACACGCTTATCGACCCCGTTTCCGTTATGATAACGCACTGGTCGGAGATTATGAAGCGGTACGCCCATGAAATGCTCTCACGTCAGGACGTCAACACGATGATCGAGAACGTCAAGAAAACCAACCCGATCGTTGTTGATGATCTTATACCGAAAATTATATCTGTGGGATATTTACAGAAAGTATTGGCGAACTTGCTTAAAGAGGGCATTCCGATACGCGACATGGAGACAATTCTTGAGACTCTCGGCGACCACACTAACGTGCTCAAGGATATCGACATTGCGACAGAATATGTTCGTCAGTCGCTCAAGCGCACCATTACGCACCGTTTCGCCGAGGCGAATTCGCTGCGCGTGATAACGCTTGACACACAGATCGAGGATATGATCGTAAGCTCGGTGAAGAAGAACGAGCAAGGCAGTTACCTCGCGATGGCTCCGGATCTCATTCAGAGTATAGTCGCGGCGACCAACGAGGAGATCGACAAGATAAAGGACGTTATACCGACTGTAATAATTTTGACATCGCCCGTAGTGAGAATTTACTTCAAAAAGCTGACGGAGCAGTTCATTTCAAATATAACCGTGCTTTCGTACAGCGAGATCGACGCTTCTGCGCAGATACAAGCGATAGGAAATATTTCGCTTTCGACGAGGGTTATGGCGGGATAAAAGTATACTGCCTATGATAATTCCCGATATTATTACCGAGAGTAGAGAGGTGGGTGGCGCAATAAATGGAAAATAATAATTCCGAGCAGATCGCTCTGTACAAGCAAAGCGGCGATATTGCGCTCCGCAATGAAATCGTGCTCAATAATATGGGATTGGTGCGCTCATGCGCGATGTCAATGCGTAATATGTACGTCAAATTCGGAGAGACCGACGACGTTATCAATGAGGGCGTACTGGCGCTTATGGATGCGATCGAGAGCTTTGATCCCGCTAAAGGCGCAAAATTTGAAACGTATGCCTCACTGAAAATACGAGGCGCTATCATCGACTATATCCGCCGTCAGGACTGGATACCGCGAAATGTGAGAAAATTCGCCAGAACACTTGACAAAGCAAACAGTATGTTGTATAATTTAAATGGGAAAGTGCCTACGACTGTGGAGTTGGCGGAGTACCTCGGAATAGATGAGGACAAACTCTTAAAGCAAATGGCGGAGTGCTCGTGCACGATAACGCTCTCGTTTGAGGAGCTGCTCTACGAGGACAATATCGACGAGCCTTCGGTTGACGTTCCGTCCGACAGTTCTCTGCTCCGCGAGGAGCTGAGCAGAGAACTTGCTTCGGCGGTGGATGATCTTCGCGAAAAGGAGCGGCAGGTCATCACGCTTTACTACTATAAAAATATGAAATATTCTGATATCGCAAAGGCGCTCGGGGTTTCCGAAAGCCGCGTTTGTCAGATACATACAAAGGCTGTCTTGCTGCTTAAGGCAAAGCTCGAGCCGTACATTAAAGGAGAAACCGTATGAACAGAGGATATTATTACGCTTGTAACGGAATGATAATAAATCAGCGCCGACTTAATACCATAGGCAATAACCTCGCGAACGCGAGCACTGCGGGTTACAAGCGCGACACGCTTCTGGTTGACAGATTTGACGAGCACATGATACTTGTAAAGCACCGTCAGGAGCTTTCGGGAACGTTTGGTCATACTTATGTCGATTCCACTTATACGGACTTGGAGCAGGGCTTTTTCGAGCAGACCGAATCCCCGTTTGATGTGGCTATCTGGGGCGACGTTTACTTCAACATCGCGGGATACAACGGTCAGACGATGCTGACGAGAAACGGCAACTGGGAGCTTGATGACGAGGGCTATCTGGCACTTTCAAATTCGGGACGCGTCCTTGGCGAGAACGGCGAGATCTACATCGGAAACAAGGATTTCGTTATCGACGTTGACGGCAGAATTTACCAAACCAACGATCAAGGCGGGCGGGAGCTTATCGACAGGCTGGCGCTCAGCTACATAGACCCGAACGCGGACGTTGCCAAATTCGGCGCGAATTTGTTTTCGTCGGTGAACGCACAGCCTGTTCCCGCCGATCTGAGATTTGACATTGTTCAGGGCTCGTTGGAGCGCTCGAACATCGACTACAACTACGAACTGACAATGATGATGAACGCGAGCAGAATGTTTGAAACCAACAGCAAAATACTGCAGATTCACGACAAAGTAAATCAGTCGACCGCATCGCTGTGCAAGAAGGCTTAAGGGAGGATAACCAATGAACATATCGTTCCACACCGGTAAATCCGCGATGATAGCGCAGGCTAAGGCGCTCAACATCTACGGAAACAACATTGCGAACGTGAATACCGTAGGATATCAGACTATCCGTCCGTCCTTCGCGGACTGTATTTACGACGTGCAGAGAGAGCCGCAGCCCGACTGGCAGACGGGTCACGGTACATATATCCAGAAAACCGATCTGATGTTCAGCGAGTCGCACTTCGAGTATACGGAGCGTCCGCAAGACTTTGCGATAGCGGGCGAGGGTTTCTTTGCGGTCGAGGATCGATGGGGTGACATTAGCTACACGCGTGACGGCGCATTTTCCATAACACAGGTCGACGGAGAGTGGTATTTGGTGTCGAGCTCGGGTGAATACGTTCTCGACTACGACAAGAACCGCATCGTAGTGCCGTTTGAAGAGGTCAACAAGTACACTGTCAAAAACGGTATCGACTGGAACGCGGTAAGTCAGCAGATCGGAACGTTCACGCTGAACAATGCTGACGGACAGAGCATTCGTTACACATACAACGGCACGGGTTCAATAACAAACGATGACGGCACGGTGACTCCTGATCCCGCTGCGGTTGAGGATCCTAATAAGGACTTCACCGCTCCGGACGAGACGATCCCCAGTTCCGCAGTGTTAAGTTCTGCGGACGGGTATTTCGCGGTACGCGACGATTATGGTAAGGTGAACTACACCCGCGACGGGGTGCTCTCCATAATGGAGTATGAGGGCAAGTGGTATCTCGGTTCGTCCGATGGCGAGTATGTGCTCGACAACAACATGAACGCGATCGAGCTGACGTTCAGCGCTCCGACCTTCGCTGATGTTGACGAGAGCGTATTCAGCCGCGTTCAGTATAATGACGAGGGGCAGTATTCGGTACGTAATTCCGAGGGCGCGGAGTCGTTTGAAACGATAGAAAATCTTGTCGTTGTCGAGGACGGCGGAAAGTACTATCTTGCGGGCGCAAGCGCCGATGGCGAGCCTGTTCCGTATATACTTGACAAATTCGGCAGCCGTATTGAAATTTCTCCGAATATCGGCGATTATTACAGCATTGATTGGGAGAACGTTCAGCAGCGTGTGGGAGTGTTCGAGTTTGCGAACCCCGCCGATTTGACTACCGACGACCGTACCCGCTATGAGGGAATCGGCGCTGCTAATCAGAACATTGTAAAAAATGTGGATGGTTCAAATATTACGCTCGGCAACGCGGACGGATTTTTCGCGGTGCAGGGCGCGGACGGGACTACGAGATACACGCGCAACACGGGCTTTGACGTGCTTCAGGCCGACGACGGGAACTGGTATCTGGCGACAAATCAGGGCGAGTATGTTCTCGGTTTTGATAATCAGAGAATTTTCATTGCGAATGGAGAGCAGTATACTCCCAACGTCGATTGGGACGAGCTGCAGGAAATGGTGGGTGTTTTTGAGTTCCCGAATCCTTACGGGATTGAGGCTTGGGGAACTAACCGCTATCTTGAGACGGGCAGAAGCGGCGAGGCTGTTGCGTGCCGTCAAATGGGCGCTGACGGCGAGTGGATATACACCATGGATAAGCTGCAGGGCACGCTGATAGTATCCAACGTCGATCTTGCGACACAAATGGTCAAGCTGATCGAGACGCAGAGAGCGTATCAGATAAGTTCGAGAGTTGTTACAACTTCCGACGAGCTTGCAAGGATCGCGAATAATATTAGATGATAAAACCGAGGTTTTCGGCAGAGGGGAAGTGATTTTATGCTGAAAAATTTTGAGGAGCTTTCTCCCGTGGCAATTGATTGCTTAAAGGAAATAGGAAATATCGGCTCCGGCAACGCGGCATCGGCACTGTCGGCAATGCTCTCAAAGCCGGTGACGATGCACGTTCCGAATGTGCGCGTTCTCGATTATCAGGCGGCTATTGACGAGGTGGGCGGTCCCGAAAAGGTAATTACCGGTATCCTTGTTACGTTCAAAGGCGATATCAAGGGTATGATAATGTTCCTGTTGGAGGACGCGTTCGCGAAGATAGTAGTCAATACGTTTATGGGCAAGGATAACGTTGACGTGCTTAAGATGGACGAAACGGATTTTTCCGCAGTTAAGGAAATGGGCAATATCATGGGCGGCTCATATCTGAACGCATTGGCGGCTTTGGCGGGCTTTACGGTATCAATGGACGTTCCGTCAATGACCGTTGACATGATGGGCGCGATTATGAACGCGCCGATGACCGAATTCTCGGAGGTGGGCGACAAGGTTCTGTTCATTGACGACGGTTTCATTATCGACGGTGTGAGCATTAATTCAAGCATCATTCTGATTCCCGAAATGGAATCTCTAGACATTCTAATGAAAAAACTTGGTGTTAATTGATGAGTAATATTACGATTGGTATTGGTGATTTAAAGGTTTGCAGAGCACCTGACGTGCTTGTGACCTACGCGCTGGGATCGTGTGTGGGAATTTGTTTATTGGACGCGTCCGTAAGTATCGGCGGACTGTCGCATATAATGCTGCCCGAGAGCACTTCGGGCGTAAACGGCGCGTCTACGCCCATGCGTTTCGCGGATACGGCTATTCCCATGCTCATTCGGCAGATGGAGAGCATGGGTGCAAGCAAGGCGCGCATGAAAGCGAAGATCGCGGGAGGGGCAACTATGTTCGCGACCGCGAGCGATAAATTCAACATCGGCGAGCGTAACGTCGCTGCCGTTAAGAAAATTTTAATGGCAAACCGTATCCCTATTCTCGCAGAGGACACGGGGCTTGACTATGGACGGACGCAGTTTTTCTATCCCGCAACGGGCATTATGGAGATTCGCGCTGCGGCTAAAGGCGTCAAGCAGTTTTGATTTGTTAAAGCGCCGTAATTCGGCGCGGGTATTACCATGGCAATAAAAGTTTATCCGCTTGGGTAACGTGAAATACATGATGTGTTGCACGTTTCCAAGCGGATTTTTTTGGGGGTTAAATATGAAATTCACTTTCAGACATACGATCATATCGTGCTTTCTGGGATATATCGTTCAGGCTGTGATAAATAATTTTGCGCCGCTTTTGTTTCTGACGTTTCAGTCAAGCTACGGAATACCGCTTTCACAGATCACAGTGCTGATAGGGTTTAACTTTATTGTGCAGCTTTGCGTTGATTTTGCGTCGGCGGGATTTGCGGAGAAGCTTGGGTATCGGAGGTCAATGCTGCTGGCGCACGGACTGAGCATCGGGGGACTTATTGCGCTAGGTGTGCTGCCCGAAATACTGCCAAGTCCGTTTGTGGGACTGATGATTGCGGTGTTTTTATACGCGATAGGCGGGGGACTGCTTGAGGTGCTTGTCAGCCCGATAGTCGAGGCATGTCCGACCGACAACAAGGAGCAGATGATGAGCGTGCTGCATTCGTTTTACTGCTGGGGAGTGGTTGCGGTAATTGTGCTGTCTACGCTGTTTTTCACGGTTTTCGGGATTGAGAATTGGCGGATACTCGCGTTTATATGGGCACTTTTGCCGCTTGCGGACGGCGTACTGTTTTTGTTTGTACCGATAAACACGCCCGTTCCCGAGGGGGAGGGAATGTCGTTGCGTGAGCTTGTAAAAAGCAGCTCGTTCCGTGTTTTGTTTTTGATGATGCTATGCGCGGGAGCAAGCGAAATGGCGGTGTCGCAATGGGCGTCGACGCTTTGCGAGAACGCTCTCGGAGTATCAAAAACGATCGGTGACCTTGCGGGAATGGCATCGTTCGCGGTGCTTATGGGCTTGGCGAGGGCGCTTCACGGAAGGCTCGCGGGGCGGCTGCCGCTTGGCAGAACAATGACCGCAAGCGCCGTGCTGTGCGTTTTGGCGTATTTGCTGATCGCGCTTGTGCCGAACGCGTTTGCGGGCTTGACAGGGTGCGCGGTCTGCGGATTTGCGGTCGGGATAATGTGGCCCGGAACGTTCAGCAAGGGAGCGGCGGCGCTCCCGAGGGGCGGTACGATGATGTTCGCGTTGTTCGCGCTTGCGGGAGATATAGGCTGCGCAGCAGGTCCTGCGCTCGCGGGGCTTGCCGCCGATATGTCGGGCGGCGATCTCCGTGTCGGAGTGCTCTGCGCAGTGGTGTTCCCAATAGGAATGGCGTTGCTGTCAATACTTTCGTCCCGAGGTAAAACTAAATAAACATTTGTTTAAGCTGATGGTTATGTTATTAGGTTGATTCTTGTGTTTTCGTTTCTTTAAAATTTTATGTTGACGCACGGTTGCGAGAGGACACCCTTCGGGTAGGGGTAAAGAGAAAATTCGACAAAAATGCGGATTTCATGGTCAACGAAGTTGATTCGCCCTTTCAGCATTTTTCGGTGGATTTAAATTCTGGGTCGCATTACCTTTGTGGTATGTTTGAACGTTGTCCTTCGTCTGTTTACTGTTCCGGACGCCAGGAGTTTCTGTAATCAAAAAAACAAAACAATAGCGAGCAACATAAATTAAGCAAACTGCAGCGCATTATACTTCATAAATTTTTCGCCGCCAAGCTGTCTCCAGCAAAAAACTCCGTTTTCGTAAATCAAATAGCAGTGCGGAGTACCCTCTTTCGGCAGGGCGACCGAGCCGCAGTTCAGGCAATGTATTCCGTTTACAAGCTCCGCTTTCGGGATATGCGTGTGTCCGTTTATCAGAACCGCGCCCTTGTTGAGCGGCGGCAGATTTTGCGGGTTGTAATGATGTCCGTGCGAGAGAAAAAATTCGGCATCGTCGGCGAAAACGACAGCGCTTTCCTGTAAAACGGGGAACTCCAATACCATTTGGTCGACCTCGGTATCGCAGTTTCCGCGAACGCACAGGAGCGCGTTTTTATACGGGTTCAGCAGCTTTATGACCTCCTTGGGCGCATGACCTTCGGGGAGATCGTTGCGCGGTCCGTGGTAAAGAATATCTCCGAGCAAACAGAGCTTTGAGGGTCTTTCATTCTCGAACGCCTCCAGCATTTTTCCGCACCACAGCGCCGAGCCGTGGATATCGGACGCAAACATTAGTTTCATTGTTCCTCCTTTTGCAGATCACGCGAGTAATTTCATCAGAAGTTCCGTGAGGAACACTCCGCCGCAGGCGCAGACCGCGACAGTGAGAAGTCCGCGCTCGAAAAACGCCAGCACCGCCGCGACCAGAAATCCGGCAGCCGCGCTTAAAATGCTGTTTGAGCTGTAAAACACCGCCGGGATAGTCATTGCTGCAAGAACCGCATACGGAACGTAATACAGAAAATCGAGCACAAATTTGCTCTTGATTTTTTTGCGGAACGCCGCGAGCGGCAGCATTCGTATAAGATATGTTACCAGAGCCATTACCGCGACGCTGATAAACAGGTAAAGCGCGTCACTCACTGTCGGCTTCCTCCTCTCGGCGCGGGAACAGAAGCGCTCCCAGCGCGGCGGCGATCACCGTGCAGATGATTATAGAAATGCCGCTTGAAATGAAGTCCAGCGCGGGCAGATAGTAGATGAACCAGCTCAGCGCGGCAGACATTACAACAACGCAGGTTACGCCGCGGCTTTTCTTTGACGGCGGAATGAAGATCGCGATAAACATACCGTAGATCGCTATCCCGAGCGCGGATTTTATCATATCGGGGAGTATCGAGCCGAGAAACGCTCCGACCGCTGTTCCGCCCGACCAGAACAGATACGGCAGCGTTATCAGACCGTACATATACTTTGCGGGTATCTCGCCGCTTTTTCCCGACGCGACCGCGAATACTTCGTCGGTCACGCAGAACGCGGTCGTTATACGGTGCAGCAGACCGTACTTATCATCGAGCTTCTGCGAGAGTGAAAGGCTCATCAGCGCATAGCGCATATTGATAATCAGCTGTGCGAGCGCCATTTCAGCGAACCCTCCGTGCGCCGCTATTATGCCGATACCGGCGACCTGCCCCGCGCTCGTTACGTTGGTGAGCGAGATAAGTATCGCCGTTATCGGCGGTATTCCCGTATTTACGGCGGTTATGCCGAATGTAAACGAAACCGACAAGTACCCGAGCGCTATCGGCACTCCGTCTTTCAGTCCCCTTTTAAAGTTAAGCTCTGCCATTTTATCTCTCTTTTCGTCATAGTTTACACAAAAAACATTTTACCACATTTTTGTGATTTTTTCAAGGGGATTTGAGATTTTTTTGCAGCCTTTTTGCGTTCTGCACGGAGACCGCGGGAGCAATTCCCACCATTTTCGCGCGTGAAAATAATTTTCCAAAAAGCTATTGCTATTTTTCGCATAATATGATATAATCATTATAACTGCAACTATGTGTAAAAACGGCATATCGGCGGTTAATAAATTTGCGGGGAAAACGTTCGCGAAAAACGCCCGCAGAGTATGAAGGGAATGATGTTAGGGTTGGAAAAAAAGCTGGCTTTGTATGGCTTTAACAACCTCACAAAAACGCTTAGCTTCAATATCTACGACGTGTGCTATGCAAAAAGTGAGAGAGAGCAGAAGGATTATATAGCGTATATCGACGAGCAGTACAACTCCGAGAGGCTTACGGGTATCCTTTGTGCCGTCACCGAAAGGATCGGCGCTACCGTTCTCAATATTTCCAAACAGGATTACGAGCCTCAGGGCGCTTCGGTAAACGTTATGTTCGCCGAGGGAAGCATTGACCCCGAGCACATCGACGGCTCGTGCAACAAGGGTCTGAATTATTTTCAGTCCGCAGGCTGTTCGGTGAACGCTCATCTCGACAAGAGCCACATTACAGTGCATACGTTCCCCGAATATCACCCCGACAAGGCAATTTCCACTTTTCGGGTAGATATTGACGTTGCGACCTGCGGGGAGATATCTCCGCTGCAAACGTTGGATTTCCTTATCGGCAGCTTTGACTCCGATATTATAATTATAGACTACCGCGTGCGCGGCTTTACACGCGACGTGGAGGGCAGAAAGTGCTTTATGGACAACAAAATGACCTCTATTCAGGAATATATCGATCCCGAAACGCTTACGAAATATGACGCAATGGACGTAAACGTTTATCAGTCCAATATTTTCCATACAAAAATGCTTATCAAGGAGATAGAACTTCAGAATTATCTTTTCAACACGGACGTGTACGAAGTTCACCCGCAGGAGCGTCTTGCGATAACAAACAATCTCCGCCGCGAAATGATCGAGATATTCAGCGGCATGAATATTTATTGATGTGAATGCCATGAAATTAAATCAGGATCGTGCTCCCCTTTACGAGGCTATCGGGGAGTACCAAACGAACCGCGTGGTCAAGTTCGACGTGCCGGGGCACAAGGGCGGGCGCGGAAATAAAACGCTTTCGGATTTTCTGGGCGAGAGCTGCCTCAAAAATGATGTAAATTCAATGAAACCGCTTGACAATCTCTGTCACCCCGTTTCCGTTATTAAGGAGGCACAGGAGCTGGCGGCGGACGCTTTCGGCGCGGAGAACGCGTTTTTCATCGTGAACGGCGCGACGGGCGCGGTCCAGGCTATGGTGATGAGCGTGTGCAAGTCGGGCGAGAAGATAATACTCCCGAGGAACGTCCACAGGAGCGCTATCAACGCGCTTGTGGTGTGCGGAGCCGTGCCCGTTTACGTCAATCCCGGAATAAACAGGGAGCTCGGAATACCCCTCGGAATGACCGCCGAGGAGGTTGAACGGGCTATTCTCGAAAACCCCGACGCCAAGGCGGTTTTAGTAAATAACCCTACATATTACGGAATATGCTCGGATTTGAAGCGCATCGTGGAGACAGCGCATAAGCACGGACTTCTTGTGCTGTGCGACGAGGCTCACGGAACGCATTTTTACTTTGGCGGCGGCTTGCCCGTAAGCGGAATGGCGGCTGGCGCGGATATGGCGGCGGTGTCCGTTCACAAGACGGGCGGCTCACTCACGCAGAGTGCAATGCTGCTTATGGGCAAGGGCGTGAATGCCGATTACGTGCGGCAGGTCATAAACCTTACGCAGACCACCTCGGCGAGCTATCTGCTTATGGTGTCGCTCGATCTGGCGCGGCAAAATCTCGCGCTGCACGGTCGGGAGTTCTACGCGAAAACCGTGGAGTTCGCCGAGTATGCGCGCGGTGAGATAAACGCCCTCGGCGGCTATTACGCGTTCGGCGGGGAGCTTTGCAACAGACGGGATTTCTTCGCGTTCGACAAGACCAAGCTCTCGGTGCATACGCGCGCAATGGGTCTGGCGGGGATAGAGGTGTACGACCTGCTCCGCGATGAGTACGATATTCAGATAGAGTTCGGCGACATCGGCAACATTCTCGCGATAATCACCGGCGGCGACAGGGCGCTGGAAATAGAGCGGCTCGTAAGCGCGCTTTCGGAGATAAAGCGGCTTTACGGGCGGTCTCCCGTTGGGCTGTACGATCACGAATACATTAACCCGAGCGTTGTACTCCCTCCACAGACGGCTTTTTACGCAGAGAACATTCCGCTCCCGATAGCGGAAACGGCTGGGCGCATAGCCGCGGAGTTTGTGATGTGCTATCCGCCAGGCATTCCCATTTTAGCCCCGGGAGAGCGGATAACAAAGGATATTCTCGCCTACATAGCCTACGCAAAGGAAAAGGGGTGCAGTCTTACGGGCTGCCGCGATATGAACGTGGAAAGTCTAATGGTCGTTAAATAATTTATGGAGAAACGCATGAATAACTTTTGGTCGGGGTTCAATAAAAGATTTTTTGAGAAGATGTCAGCGGGCGGTATCGGAGTTTTGATTGCTGCGATCTTCTGTTTTATAAGAGGACTGCCGCACCTCGGAATACCTTTTTTTATTTTCGGTCTTGTGTGCATTGCCGGCGGCACTGTCTATGAAATAATTCACAGAGAGCGGTGATATTCCCTCGAACGGACAAACGGCGGGAACTGCCAACGGTATGCTTGAGGACTGTGAACGCGACGATAAAGACGGCAAGAGGGCGGCAACTCTGGGCTTCGGGATAACCGCGGCGGTGTGGGCGGCGTTTGTGGCGGTCTCGGTATGGGTGATGTGCAGTGCGCACAAGCTGCCGATGTGGCTTGTTAAGGCTTTTGTCAAGCCGAGTTACCTTACAAGACCGCCGAAAAAATAATATTTTACGGGAGTGTATTCTATGGAAGACCACGTTACGCAATGGGACGATTACTCGATAGAATTTAACAAAAAGCTGGTGTATCAGTGCTGCGGCGATTTGCGGCAGCTTGACAGTGACGAACAGGAGATAGCGGCGCTCTGGAAGTTGGTCGTGGATATGTACAACGGCGGCTTTGAGCAGTTTTTCTGCAACTGGGGATACGACTGCTATTGGTGTGCTATGCGCGGCATTCAGCGAATGGGCTTTACCGAGCTGTTGGAGCTGCTCCATATAACGTACACCGACGTTTTTGACAAATTCCGCGATGACAAGCGTCTAAAGGCGTATTGGGATATACCGCAGTACTTTAACGAAGATGATATAAAAACGCTTGACGAAACGGATCAGGCGTTTTATGACGGGCTTGGCAAAACGCTTTGTGAAAAGGCTTGCGCGTTCTACCGCGATGGCTTGAAAAAAACTGCCGAGTTTGATTACATTAAGATGTGGGACGGCTTTGCGGGCGGTTATTAC